>NZ_JBEYSX010000002.1:0-864006 GCF_040642815.1 Nocardia sp. NPDC047648
CGGACCTCCGCACCGATCCGCACGATGCCCCGCTCATCCAGATCAGCGAGCACCTCATCGGACACATTCGGAATATCCCGAGTGATCTCCTCCGCCCCCAGCTTGGTGTCGCGCGCATCGATCTCGTGCTCCTCGATATGAATCGAGGTCAACACATCCTCTTCCACCAGGCGCTGCGACAAGATGATCGCGTCCTCGTAGTTGTGACCCTCCCACGGCATGATCGCCACCAACAGGTTCTTACCCAGGGCCATCTCACCGTTCTCGGTGCACGGACCATCAGCCAGAACCTGACCACGCTCCACCCGCTGACCCTCATCCACAATCGGACGCTGATTCGAGCACGTACCCTGATTCGACCGGTTGAACTTCCGCATCCGATAGGACTTACGCGTCCCATCATCAGCCATCACCGTCACATAATCGGCCGAAACCTCCTCGACCACACCGGGCTTCTCGTTCACCACCACGTCACCGGCATCGATCGCGGCACGCGACTCCATACCGGTGCCGACCAGCGGGGCCTCCGAGCGGATCAGCGGAACCGCCTGCTTCTGCATGTTCGCGCCCATGAGAGCCCGGTTGGCGTCGTCGTGCTCGAGGAACGGGATCATCGCGGTCGCGACCGACACCATCTGACGCGGCGACACGTCCATGTAGTCGACTTGGGCGGAATCGACGAGCTCGACCTCGGAATTCCGGCGCCGCACCGCGATTCGCGGCTCGACGAAGCGCCCCTCGGTATCGAGTGGCTCGTTCGCCTGCGCCACGACATGCAGGTCTTCCTGGTCGGCGGTCAGGTAGTCGACCTCGTCGGTCACCCGGCCGTCGACCACTTTCCGGTACGGGGTCTCGATGAAGCCGAACGGATTCACCCGCGCGTACACCGACAAATAACCGATCAGGCCGATGTTCGGGCCTTCGGGTGTCTCGATCGGGCACATCCGGCCGTAGTGGCTGTAGTGCACATCGCGGACCTCGAGGCCGGCGCGCTCCCTGGTCAGGCCACCCGGGCCCAGCGCAGAAAGGCGGCGTTTCTGGGTCAGACTCGCGAGCGGGTTGCGCTCGTCCAGGAATACCGACATCTGCGAGGTTCCGAAGAACTCCCTGATCGCGGCGACGACCGGGCGGATGTTCATCAGAGTCTGCGGCGTGATCGCCTCGACGTCCTGAGTGGTCATCCGCTCACGGACCACACGCTCCATGCGGGAGAGACCGATTCGCATCTGGTTCTGGATCAGCTCGCCGACAGTGCGCAGGCGACGATTGCCGAAATGATCGATGTCATCGACCTCGACCCGAACCTCGATGCCACCGGGGGCGGTCATGGTCTTGTCACCCGCGTGCAGGCGCAGCAGGTATTCGATGATCGTGACGATGTCTTCCTCGGCGAGCACCGGTGAGCCGATGACTTCACCGGAGTGGATGCCGAGCTTCTTGTTGATCTTGTAGCGACCGACGCGCGCCAGGTCGTAGCGCTTCTCCTTGAAGAACAGGTTCTCCAGCAGGGTCTGCGCGGACTCCTTGGTCGGCGGCTCACCCGGACGCAGCTTGCGATGGATGTCCAGCAGCGCCTCATCGGTGCCCGGCGTGTTGTCCTTCTCCAGCGACGTCATCATGATCCCGGAGAAACCGAACCGCTCACGGATCCGCTCATCCGTCCAGCCGAGCGCTTTGAGCAGGACCGTCACGGGTTGGCGGCGCTTGCGGTCGATGCGCACACCCACGGTGTCGCGCTTGTCCACGTCGAACTCCAGCCACGCACCGCGCGACGGAATCACCCGCACACTGTGCAGGTCCTTCTCCGTGCCCTTGTCGACACTGTGGTCGAAGTACACACCCGGCGAACGCACCAGCTGCGACACCACGACACGCTCGGTGCCGTTGATGATGAACGTGCCCTTGTCGGTCATCATCGGGAAATCACCCATGAAGACCGTCTGGCTCTTGATCTCACCGGTGTTGTTGTTGATGAACTCCGCCGTCACGAACAGCGGAGCCGCATACGTCAAGTCCTTGTCTTTGCACTCATCGATCGAGGCCTTGACCTCCTCGAAACGGGGATCGGACAGGGTCAGCGACATCGTCCCGGCGAAATCCTCGATCGGCGAGAGCTCCTCGAGCACCTCCGCCAATCCGCCCGCCCGCGCGTCGCCGCGCGCCGCCGCCCGTTCGTGGCGGCCGGGCGCGCCGATCAACCAATCGAAAGAATCGAGCTGGATATCCAGCAACCCCGGAACATCGAGGGGCTCACGAATTTTGGCGAACGAGACCCGCTTCGACGCCCCGGAGACCCCGGTCTCGACGGGCATTCCTGTATCGGCGTCGGCCTGACTCGAGATTGTCAAGATGCGTCCTTCCAGCACCTCGCGCCGCCCACGCGTTCGCGTGGTCGTCGCGGTATCTGCTTGTCCTGTGGGCGGTAGTTCTCCTGTACGCACCGTGCTGGACTGTGCCCGAACATGCCTCGACAACAACGGGTGGAAAGTGGCACGCCGACAGTGCCACTTTCCACAGTCATTTCGTATTTCGAGAGTTGGACAGCACGCGACCCGGCGCGAAGCCTTAAATTACACCCAAACTTGGCCGATGTCGAGGACATCAAGAAATAGACACATGATTTCTCGTGTCTTCCCATATTGATAGTGACATCTCGATATGCGGTTCGTCAAGTCTATTAGCGGTAATTCGCCAGCTTTACTCGATCGGGTCTCCTGCCAGGGCCGCGGCGTCGGCCGCTCGTGGTGCGACCGGCCTTCGCGCGGCCAGGATGACAGCCATCGCGGCGATCGAGAAGGCGGTGCCGCACCACAACGCCTCCGCGGGCTGACCGGTGTGGTCGACGACCACGGCGGCGGTGGCGGGGCCGAGAACGGCGCCGATATTGAACGCGGTGGTGGCCAGCGCGCCCGCGAGCCGTGGCGCGGTGGGCGCTGCGGTCTGCACGATCGTCGCGATCAGCGTCGATCCCACCCCGAACGCGATCGCCCCGGACGCCGTCGCCATGATCGCCACCCCGGGCAGGGTGTGGGCGGTCGAAGCGGCCAGCAGCCACACTCCGACGAGACCGCTCGTACCGAGCGTGATGATCCGCTCTCGGTGATCGTCGCTGTAGCGGCCGGTCGACGTCACGCCGACGAACGATCCGATGCCGAACAGGGCCAGCACGATCGGAACCCAGCGGCTGCCCGGCTCGGCGAGCCCGGCCGTGATCGAACCGAGGAACGTGAACCCCGCGAACGTCGCGGCGTTCACCAGTACCGCGACCAGGACCGCGACGAGAACCGGGCGTGTGCCGAGCACCGCCCACTCCTTCATCGAAGAGGGTTCCTCGGGTGTCTGCCGATCACCGGCGCGCACAGTGCGAGGCACCAGCGCCCATACCGGGATCACCACAGCACCGCTGATGACGGCGACGGCCCAGAACGCGGCACGCCAACCCCACACCTGTCCCAGCAAAGTCCCGGCCGGCACACCTGCGATGCAGGCCACGGTCACCCCGGACACCACCACCGAGGTCGCGCGGCCCACCACGACCGGGTCGACCAAGCGCGGCAGAGCGGCCAGCACGATGGCCAGGAACCCCGCGTTGGCGACCGCCGCGACGATCCTGGTCGTCAGAAGCACCGCGAACTCGCTGGTCACCGCGCCGACGACATGAATCGCGCAGAACACCGTCAAGAACGCCGCTACCGAATGCCGGACCGGTAACCGGCCCGCCGCCACCGCCATCGCCGGTGCGCCGAGCACCATGCCCGCCGCGAACAGCGAGGTCAGCAGGCCGGCCGTGCCGAGCGAGACCCCGAGATCCTCGGCGATCCGCTCCAGCAACCCCGACACCATGAATTCGGACGTGCCCTGCGCGAACACCGCGACAGCCAGCACGAACACCACAATGGGCATAGAAGGACAACTCCCCGGATAAGGGCGCCGCGCAGCCGACACGGCGCCCGAGATGGTCGCGGAATCGGGCGAACCGTCGCCCGATCGCGGAGAAACGAACATCGTCCGGCGTCGCGAAAAATCTGCCTGTCGCGTTACGACCAGCAGTTTCTGCATTCACAACGCCGCCCAGCGCATATGCCGGGCGGCTATCGTCTGGACGCATCCGGGGAATTCACGCCCACACCATAACAACGTGCCCGGGCGGGACCAACACAATTACCGATTCGCCTTCGGACCGAAAGTCCCGGTGCTTCAGTGCGACCGCAGGCGTGTTATGGCGGCGTGGTTCGCCCGCGGATCCAGCGTTATGGCCGCCGCCCACACGTGTGCCGCGACGGCGCGCTGGTCGAACAGGGCGACCCAGGCGTCGGTGGACGCGCGGGTGTCGTTCACCCAGGTGGGCGTCGGTCCGAGTTCGGGAAGGTGCGTGTAGGTCAGCGCCGTGTAAGCGCGTGCTCGGCCATCGAAAATCGTTGCCGCGCACATGGGGTCGGCGGTCGCGCGTTCGCTCAGCAGACCCGCCTCCGCGGCCTGGATCGCATCCGGCGGGACGCCGTCGGCTCCGGGGAATATCTCGCCCACCGTCAGGTATGCCAGGCCGAAACCCCACACGCGGCGGGTGAATCGCCGGATCAGCCATTCGGCCGAATCCAGGATGGGGGAGCGTTCGGCGTCGGGATCGAGCACTATCGCGGTGTGGGCCGCGTCCTGTGCCGTGGAGGTCTCCGCGTGGGCGAACCCCCAGAAGTGCACGGTGTCGGAGCCGGCGGAATCCGCGCGGCGTTCGGCCATCATCGTCGTGAGTATCGAGTCGATCGTGGTCCTCGGTGGATATCGGATGGTGGAATTCGTCGGCTTGGGGGTCGCGGGTCGCGGTCGATTTCGTCGCTTGGACATTCGGCTCTCGGTTACCTGTGTGAAGTAGCGGATCAGGCCAACTCATCCGCTCGGGGCGGGACAGGGAGGTCTGCGGTGCGCGCGCCGTGCGCGGGCAGCAGAACATCCCAGAACTCGGCGCGGACCGCGTCCCACAGCCGGAAGTGGCGCGGGAACCATTCGCGGACCTGCGCCAGATCTGGCAGTGCGCGCTCGTCGAAGGCGACGAGACCGCTCTGCCCCAGGGGAATCGGCACGGTGTCGCCGTTGTCGCGCAGCCGGTAGGCCGGTGTGGGGTCGGAGCCGTCGCGGAAGAACACGATCTCGATCCGACTTCCCACCACCCGCCAGGCAGCCTGCGCGGCTCCGATCGTGGTGCGATGCAACCGGCTCACCCCCGCAGACCATCGGGTGGGGCCGCCAACGCCGACAATCGCTCCAGCACCGCTTGGATCGTCCGTACGTCGAGGGCGCGGTCGATGCTGCCGCTTTCGTCATGTGACGGGAACCCGATTCCGCGTGCGGCGGCGCGTTCCCGATGGCTCACCGCCTGCGGTGTCAGCCGTCCCGCGATCACCAGCGTACGGTACGCGGCCGCCTTCCACGCACACCGCTCGATCCGGCAAGTCAGGTGCGCCCGCATCTGCTCGTGCGCCAGCCGCACGTCGGCGCGCGCGCAGACTCCGGGCGGAACGAGTAGTCCATCCACCACCTCGCGATGCCCGTGCCGGTGTGTCCCGATGCCGTGTCCCGTCGGTTGTCGATCGTCCGTAATCCACTCCGACGCGCGGAAATTCGTGACGAAATCGAGTTCTGTTCCGTGTTGTTCGGCCATGTGCATATGCTGCGAACGTGCTCGCGACGGGGAGCTCGATTCGGCCGGTGCCCAGCAATCGGCGCGTACGCGCTGAGCGCTTCCCGAGTGGGCGGACATCGATTCCCGCCGTGGGAAAAAGCAGGTCACACCGTGGGATAGCAGGGGAGGACACAACGGAAATGGTCGGTACCAAGGCGGACATCGGCCGGACGACGCTGCCGCGTCGCCAGTTGGGCCGCGCGCTGCGCGACGCGCGTCAGGCCGGCGGTTACACCCTCGAGCAGGTAGCCGAAGTCCTGGAGATCAGCCGATCCTCGCTCGGGCGGCTGGAGTTGGGGCAGAACGAGAAGATCAAAGTTCGGGACATCGAGTACATCTGCCGGTACTACGGGCTACCGGACGAGCGGATCGAGTACCTGAAATCGCTTGCCGAGCAAGCGCGTACGAAACCGTGGTGGGAGGATTATCGGGACCTGGTGAGACCAGGGTTCAACACGTATCTTCAATTAGAAACCGCCGCCACGGAATTGCACTTCTTCCAAACGCTCATCATACCGGGTCTATTGCAGACTCCAGACTATGCCCGCAGTGTGCGACCGTCCGCGTCGATGGACCCCTCTGAAGAGTCCGACTGGCTCGTGGAACGGAGAATAAGACGATCAGCGATCCTTACTCGGAAGCACAGGCCGATGCGAGCAGAATTCCTGGTGCACGAGTCGGCTCTGCGTACTGTTGTCGGCTCCACGCGAATCATGTCTTCGCAATATCGTCACCTTGCTGACATGGGTACGAGAGAGAACGTCTCGATCAGGGTTGTTCCGTTTACCGCTGGCTTCCCCGGAGGACTGGCGGTACCGCCGTACATAATCATCGACTTCCCGCATGACGAGCCGTCCGTCGTCTACACCGAAGGGGCCATAGGCACAATGATTTTCGAGGAAAAGGACGAGGTGAACCGCTTCCGGGTGATTCACGAAGCCGTCAGCGGTGCTGCACTCGAAGAGCAACGATCGAGAGACTTGCTCAGAAATATGGCCAGGAGATGCGAACAATGATCATCGACCTATCCGGAGCGAAGTGGTTCAAGTCTGTCCATAGTGGTGAGGCCGACGCCTGCATTGAAGTCGCGTGGCTCGAGGCCGGTTACGTCGGTGTCCGCGATTCGAAGAACCGGACCGGCCCGGCGTTGACCTTCACCCCGGGTGGATGGGACGCCTTCATCACCTGCGTCACGAATGATGTATTCACCCAGGCAAATTGAGCTGCGAAGCTACGGAAGCCGACAGACGACGGTCCGGCCTCGCCTGCGCAGCCGAGGCCGGACCGAAGTCGTGTCGACACAGCCGATAGCACGCCGGACGGCGTGCTATCGGCACGCAGGGATCAACGGCGGCTGAGCCAGACTGCTGCCAGCGGGTATGGGGCAATAATCGGGGTACCGGCGATATTCACCGTTCCGCTCCAGAGCCCCTGGCGGGGGTCGATGTCATGCAGGTCGAGGCCGAGCGGCACGAAGTCGAACGAAACATAGGTCTCGTCCGGGCCGACCGGCGTCTGATGCCCACCCCGGCTCGAGCCGCCGCAAACCAGCGCCACAGTCCTGCCATCGACAAAAACTTGCAGGTCGCAGTTCTCGATCGGTGACCCGATCACATTGGAGGGGCCCCTCCCGATGTGGTAGGTCCCCGGCGGGATGACACCGTTGCGCGGAAACTCCGGATCATCAGCGGAGGCAACGGCGGGAGCGACAGAGATTGCGGCAGCGGCCAGCGCGAACCCGGCTACGATCTTGCCAAACTTCATCGATTAGCTCCTTCGAAAATCAGTCGAACTCAGTCGTATGTCCTAGCTTTCGTCCAGCTCGTTACTGCACTGCCACCCTAGAACCGGAACCAAACCCGCTACCCCCGAACGCGGAGAGCCCTTGGCAGCGCGCGGCGACCGAACCACAGGCCGCGTCGCATCCGGCGCGCTCCGGACACCGCAGGACCAGCGCGGGCAGGGGAGCAACATGTCGTTGTCTGCTAGTGTTGCCGAACCTGAGTCGTCGCGGGTCGAGAGGGTGGGGATGAGTCGTCGAATCACGTTGACACTGCTTATCGGTGCGCTGGCGACCGGGGTTGTCGGCTGTGAGGACACCACGAGCGGATCGCCGGCAGCGGGGTCTAGTACGACTGCTGCCCAGGCTCTGTTCAACCCGTGCACGGGGATTCCCGATGAGGCGTTGCGGAAGGCTGGGGTCGACCCGGCCACCGAGGAGCCCGGAATCGCCGGGGTGCCTCAGTCCGGCTGGGAAATCTGCAACTGGGATGGCCCCAAGTACTTCATTACCGTATTTTCCACCGGTCGTACGGTCGCAGAGTTCGAGCGTAAGCCCGGGAATGTCGATTTTCAGGATGTCACCGTGGGAGGGCGCCCAGGTCGGCAATTCAGGGTCGAGGGTGCTTCGAAGTATCTCGATTGCGATGTGTTATTCCCTGCGAGTCAGGGGGTTGTGCAGTTGAAAGTCCTGAACCGGGCAGGTCGGGACGACCTCGAGGACCCATGCACGATCCTGCAGCGGGTCGGCGTGTCGATTGTGCCTGCGCTACCACATTGATCAGGGAGGGGTCATATGAGCGAGGACAATGCGGAACTGTGGATTGGGCTGGCAGGACGAGCTCGGTCGGGGGAGCTGTACGTCGACGACGAGAATACCGCGTATCAGTGCGCGAAGGCATGTGACCAGCGTCTGGCGGACCTGGAGGGATTACGTAGGTTCACCGCTGTTGCCCAAAGCGTCTCCGGCTTCGGTGATTTCGACATGGCGGACAAGCTCGTCGGCAAGTTTCTGAAGCAGGCCACTGGTGATACCAACTCGATCGACCAGATCATCCTCGAACACATCGAGACCGTGAAGAACATGCGAGAAGTCATGGCGATCTCGTTCAAGCGGATCACCGGGCAGGACATCGAGAACGCGGCGCAGATCACTACTGCCACCGATGGGGCGGGCTGAAGTGTAGCCGCGAACAGCGGTACAAGACCCTTGAATCAAATTCCTTGTCTCGAGCCACCAAGGTGATCATGAACGAAGAACTTCTTGATGAAATCGCTCGGTTCCACGCCTACACGAAGGCGATTTCCGGTTTGATGCAGGATGTTTTCGCCGCCGCGCCGCCCCGGACCACCGGTCGTGACAACACGGGAGTGGTCGAGGCTACTCTCGCCGAGGCGGGCGAGTTGATCGACATCCTCATTTCCGACAACTGGGCGCGGCACATCGACCGAGGTGAGATCGGCCGAGCTGTGATCGACGCGATCAAAGATGCCGAACAGCAACGTTTCGCGTCAACGATGACCGCCGCAGTCGACAACGGAACCATAGATCGGCTCGAAGCACTGGACATGAACGATGTGGTGCCGACGAGATTCGATCCACCAGCACCACCACGGCGCCCCATAGTCGGCACCCCGCAGCTGGTAGAAGAGACTCTTCACGCCATGAGTAGCCGAACCGACGTAAAGCGCGACCAGTCCGTTGGAACGGTCGGAACGGAAGATGATCTCTATACATCGGTCACCCTGAGTCGCAGCGGCATCGTCGACTGCGTCGTCCGTCTCCCGTGGGGGATGGATGCCGGAGGCAGCACCATCGCCTGGGCTGTCAAACAGGCCTACGACGAAGCGCATCGGCTGCTCGCCACTGCGACCGATGCTTCGACCGACACATTGAGCAACTTGATGAACGATGCCATCCATGCCCTGGCATCGCTGCAGAACCAATCGCCGAGGGGGAAATCGTGAGTCCAGGAAAATTCGAAGTCGCGCTCGACTCATTGCGCGCAGACGCGAGGGTCTGGTCTCGTGAGTCGGCAGCGATGTCGGATCTGGGGGGAAGGTTGGACGCATTGAGATTCAACCATCTCCAAGCCGGGTTGTTTCAGTTCATCGTCGACGCCAATGATGAACTCGTCAGCAAGATGTCCGACCGATCAGCCGCGGCTTCTCGGCGGTTCGCCGAGGTAGCCGATACCCTCAGCTTCTGTGCTGACACATACGAGGCCGAGGATGCCGCGGGTAAACATCGCATCGATAACGTCTGGTGAGGGGAGGATCTCGTAATGACTTTTGATATCACGTCGTACGATCTGGTGGTACGCGAGCTCGAGAACTTCTTGAAGAAGATCGACGGGTCGATCGAAGTCGATGTGCCCTCTGCTGAAAGCATTGCTCTCGATCTTCCGTATGTTCGTCTGATTCCGTCGGTACAGCGAGCGGTCAAGGTGTGTGCAGACAAGATAGTCGAGGTCTGCAAATGGATTTGGGAGAAGGTCTACCAGATCGTACAAGGGATTCGCGCCCCGTACGAAATGTACCTGCGCAGCAACGACTGGGCTGCGATACGCAACGTTGTAACGAGTATCCAGGGCGAGATCGACCCGAACAACCTGCAAGCCAACCGAACATGGAAAGGCGCGGCACAGCTTTCGTACCTCAAGACGAGTACCTCGCAGAGCGCGGCTTCCGGAAAAATGGGGGATGTCTCCGATAAAGCCAGGAGCGCGATGATGGAATGCGCCGCCGGAGGCCTGGCCTTCTACAGCGGGGTCCTCGTTATCTGCGCGAGTTTCCTGGGCGGCCTCGCCAGGGCGATCGGGGAGTTGGCAAGCGGCATCGGCGCACCGATCAGTATCGCCGACATCGCTGCGACATCAGGATTATCCGCGGGTCAGCTGTGGACTGCGGTCACGTTGGCGACCGGTTTCGTCGGACTGCAAGCCAAAGCATTCAGCGAGCTGAATGCCGCACTTTCCGATAACAGCACCTTCCCAGGGGGATGGCCGGATTCGCAGGCGTGGACATTCGCCGACGCGTCGGTAGAGGGGGACGGTGAATCCAAGTGGCAGCTGAGCTGAACGAGGCCGAGGGGAGGCGTAGACGGGTCGAGAGGTGGGAACTGGGGGTTCGCTTGTTCGGCCTCATCGTGACAGCCGTTCCACCCACCGTGATCGGGTGGGCGCTCACTTGCACGGTCGTGGGCGAATTGGTGGGCATCGAGGCAGTGCAGCGCGGAGCGATCGTATTCGCCTTGGGGGTACAGGTGTTCGCGATCGCGGTCAGTCGACGGCAGCCGCCTGAGGGGCGGATGCGGGCGGCGGTCCGCGGTGCCTTCGTCAGTGCGTACGTGGCGGTTGCGGTAACGGGAGCGGCGGCGGTGATGCGAGGCTTGATGGGCAAAGTTGAAAACTGGGAGATATGGGCAGCTCCGCTCTACCTGGCGCTTATTTTCTCCCTTCTCGCTTTATTCGAACAATGTGTTAAGCCGTCACGGCCGTTCGGCGCGCCACGAGGGGGCGGGGATGGCGTGAGAGAATAACGTGAGGTTATCGGTAAATGTGAGGATCGTGATTCCAGTGGGCTCGAGCTTTCGGCGGGCTCAGTCGATCGACGTGCGATGATCCGCCCGTGCGGCCTCGAACCCATTGCACCCCAATACATTTGGCCCATGCATCGGCCGTTCTGGGGGCCATTTCACTCGGCGCGCAGGTCGGTGGGTTTCTCGTGGACTGCCTTACTACCCAGCGCCGTCTGACCCAGCGCAGGCAGCGAGAGATCAGGTTGACCGTCTGCTACTGTGGGCGCACTTGAGTCGTCACGGGTCGAGAGGGTGGGGATGAGTCGTCGAATCATGTTGGCACTGCTTATCGGTGCGCTGGCGACCGGGGTTGTCGGCTGTGAGGACACCACGAGCGGATCGCCGACGGTGGGTTCGAGTACGACTGCGGCGCAGGCTCTGTTCAACCCGTGCACGGGGATTCCCGATGAGGCATTGCGGGCGGCCGGGGTCGACCCGGCCACCGAGGAGCCCGGCATCGCTGGGGTGCGTCAGTCCGGCTGGGAGATCTGTAATTGGGAAGGTTCCCGATACTTTGTCTCGGTGTTTTCCACTGCTCGTACGGTTTCGGAGTTCGAGAAGAAGCCTGGCAATGTCGACTTCCGGGACGTGACAGTCGCCGGTCGCGCGGGACGGCAATTCAAGGTCGAAGGCGCATCGAAGGATCTGCTCTGTGACGTCGTGTTTCCGGCGCATCAGGGTGTGATTCAGCTGCGTGTCTCCAACAAGGCCTCGATCAACAGTGTCGAAGAACCCTGCACAAGCTTGTCTCGGGTGGGCGGGGCCATCGTGCCGGTATTTCCGCAATAACTGGGGGAGGAATTTCCGATGAACGAGGACAATGCGGCGACTTGGAAGAATTTGGCTGGTCAGGCCCGTGCAGGAGAGCTGTATCTCGATGATGAGAACGCCGCATACCTATGTGCCAAGGCATGCGATGATCGTCTCGCCGAGTTGAACAGGATCCTCTTCGCGACCCAAAATGCTCAGAACGTCTCAGGTTTCGGTGATTTCACGATGGCTGCTGCATTGAGCAAGAAGTTCCTGAAACAGGCAACGGGGGATTCCAATTCAATCGACCAGGTCATTCGAGAGCACATCGAGACGGTGCAGAATATGCGTGAGGTCATGGCGATCTCGTTCAAGCGGATCACCGGGCAGGACATCGAGAACGCGGCGCAGATCGCGAGTACCACTGAGCAGGTGCGCTGATGGGTAATCCGTACGGTGGTATGCCGCAGTTTCAGCTCGATCAAGGGCTGGGCTCGGCTATGTGGCGCAGTGTCACCGATTGGATCGCCGGTGAGGAGTTGCAGCCGAAGGTCGATACGGCCGAGGTGCAGGGCAAGTACAACCAGCAGCGGGACGGCGTGCGCAGCCGGGCTGCCGGTGTCGGGTTCGAGGGCGCGTTCCGGCCGAGGGAGGTCCTGGATGCGGACGAGTTCGAGCGGCACGATGTCGCCACGCTGCGTCAGAAGGTCGATCAGATCGATCTGAATGCGGTGAACGATCTGATCGCCGCGTGGAACACCATCGCGGATCGGCACCAGACCTCGCTGGAAACCTTCAAGACGGCGATGGAGCGGGCCACCGATGACAGTGTGTGGCGTGGTGAGGCGCGCAATGCCGCAGCGAGTGCGGTCAGTGACTATGCCGCCCAAGGTGCGCAAGTTTCGCACGCCGCCCGGCTGACCGGTAACAAGCTGTCCGAGTTGCTGACCGGCCTGGAGCCGACCAAGCAACTGGTTCCGCACGCGCCGGAACATCGCAGTGGATGGGACAATCTGCGTGGATTCGTGGTCGGGCGAGATTGGCGCAATGACGACGTCGCCGAGTACAACGCGAAAACAGAGGCGTTGCGGGTGCTTCGCACCGTGTACTCCCCAGTCGTCATGGAGTCCGATACCAATGTCCCAGTGATTCCCCGTCCGGTGTCGACTGCGAACCCGAACGGCAACGGCGACGGTAGCAATCCACGGGGCACGAACAACGGCAGCGGAAACCCGTCGGGGACGTCGTCTCCTGGTTCGAATCCGTCCGATACGAACTCCACCGACGAGCCGACGACTTCGTCGAGCACCGAGCCCTCGGACACGACCTCCGAAATGCCGGAGTCGACCAGTACCGATCCGGCTTCCACGACGGAGGATTCGACCACACCGGCTTCCACCACACCGGCGACGACACCCGCTTCGACGACGCCTACGCCGACCACATCGCCGAACACTCCCGGCACCCCACACACGAGTACGCCGGGGAGTCCGGGAAGTCCTTCCAGTCCGGGCGGGCCGGGTGTCTCGGTGCCATCCAAAGGCGTGCCGAACAACCCCAACGCCGTATCCGCCGCAGCCGCACGTACCGGTGCCTCGCCCGGACGCGCCGGTACCAGCGGCATGGGCGGAATGGCGCCCGGTGCGCGGGGCGGCAAGTCCGATGAGGAATCTACCAAGGGCATCCCGGATTACCTGATCACTCAGGAACACGGCAACGAGCTCACGGGGCTGGACGAACTGCCCCGGACGGTGCCGCCGGTCATCGGTGACAACCCGCGATAAGGATGTCATCGAATGCCTGAGGTGCAGAGCTGGCGGTTCACCGCGCTCGAATTCCGGACGCTGTGGGAGTCGACCGGCCGGGACGTGTTGCCGTATCCCTTGCAGCATCAGTACACGACGGAATTCCGGTCGGAGAGTTTGCGATTGCGGCAGGCGGCGGCGCAGTCGTTGCGCCCGCGCATCGATGACGACCTGCTCCGTGCGGTGGAAGTGCTGCTGGCGCCGGAGGCCCGGGTGGAAGTGGCCGGATTCGCAGGCAAGCGCAAGGACCGGAAGCTGCGGGCGCATGCGGGGGTGCACTACGAGCACGGCGCGATCGCGGTGCAGGAACCGGGACCGGACGTCGAGCACGGCGGTGATGTGGTGTTGACGTTGCTGTCCGCCGGTGCGGTGGCGCGGGCCGTGGTCGATGTGTTCCCCGCCTGCGGGCCGGGGCAGGGCAAGCAATTGCAGGCTTCCGCGGAGGAGTTGGCGCGGCCGCGTCCGCCGGTGCGCGATGCCTGGCGGCCGACGCCGCGGGAGGAGTTCGAGCGGTTCTTCACCCGGGCGATGACCTTGATCGGTCATGTCGGCGTCTACGCGATGGGAAGTGTGGACAATCGGCACATCGACGGGCGCAAGGATTTCCAGCTCAACGATGTCGAGAAGGACGGCAGGTACGTCACTTTCGGCGACGACCCGGTGACGATCAAACCCACCACTTCCGAACGCATCACCGCCACCCTGCAACAGATGATCGCCAGAACGGTCAAGGACGTGCGCGACGGGGTTCACTTACCGTACTGACCTCGCGAGCGGCGAGGCGTTTCGACGCCGCCGGCAGTGCCGCCACCGCATTCGTCCCTACCAGGCGCGCGTCACCGCAGGCCCGGCTCAGGGTGTGCCCCTGCTCCAGGGGCCTGAGGCGAAGCGGTGGGAGGGTGCCGCGGCCCCTGCCTCCGGCAGGTCACGACACGCGCGACACACGCCACCGGCCCCGACTCGGCAGAAGCCGTGCGGCCGACATGTCGGGAACGCCACGGCGGCTCCGTCCCAGGAGTAGACGGCCGAGCCGTCCGCATGGGCACGCACCGCCAGGCCCACGCCCAACGACAATGAGACCTCTAGAGCACACGAGCCTACGTGTCGAGATCGGCGCGCCAGTTCCGTTCCGCAGCGCGAAACATAGGGAGTAGAAGTCATGCCCATCAAGTTGGAGAACGTCGCCATCGCGGTTCGCGACCTCGAAGCGACGATCGCTTTTTTCACCGACCTCGGTCTGACCGTCATCGGCCGGGACACGGTCAGCGGCGAGTGGACCGACACCGCCGTCGGCCTCGACGGCAACCACGCCAAGATCGCCATGCTCCAGACACCAGACGGCAACGGTCGGCTCGAGCTCTTCGAGTACATCCACCCCGACGCAATCGAGACGAGCCCGACCCGGCCCAACGAGATCGGGATGCACCGCGTCGCGTTCTCGGTGGACGACCTCGACGAGGCCCTCGAGATCGCGGCGAGGCACGGCTGCCACCCTCTGCGCGGCGTGGCGACGTACAGGGACGTCTACAAGCTCACCTACGTCCGCGGACCCAGCGGCATCATCGTGATGCTTGCCGAAGAGCTGAACAAGAGCTGACCGCGCCCACGGCGCGCACCTCGCGATACCGGCGCGCATCAGCGCTGCGGACCAGAGCGAGCAAAGCGCCGATCAGGCACGTTCTCTCGGAACGGCGAAACCGAACGTCCGCCCGTCGCCGCGGTGCGGGCCGGAACCCGTGGCGGATCCCGGATTCACTCTCCGGGCGACGAGCGGACGCTCGGCTGGGGGGCCGGATCCGCCGGAGGGGGGACGGCGGATGCGACGCCCGTGTCCCGCGGTGTCCGGGCCGCGGGACCGGCTGGGGCGGTCAGACGTTCGCGTAGGCCAGCGAGGGAACGCGCTGGATGGCGAACGAGGACCGCAGGTAGAACCACCAGGTGACGGTGGCCATCACCAGGAAGGCCCCGGCGTAGGCCCAGAACGCGGGGGCCATGCTGTGCAGGTGGGTGTTGGACAGCCGCAGGGCCTGCTGCAACAGCCAGCCGCCGGAGGCGCCGACCGCGCCGATGACGCCGATCGCCGCGCCCGCCTGGCGTTTCGCCGAAGCGGCGGCCTCGGCCGCGTCGAGGCCGTGCTCGGAGGCGTACTTCTTGGACTCGGCGCTGAAGATGGTCGGGATCATCCGGTAGGTCGAGCCGTTGCCGATGCCGGTGAGCACGAACAGCAGCAGGAACGCCAGCAGGTAGAGCGGGAAGCTCTTCAGTTCCAGCCCGGCCATGATCAGCGCGACCGCGACCGCCATGGCGCCGAAGACGTAGAAGGTGATCTTCGCGCCGCCGACCTTGTCGGACACCCAGCCGCCGAACGGCCTGCTGAACGAGCCGACCAGCGCGCCGAGGAACGCGAGGTTACCGAGCGTGGTGATCCAGCCGATCTTGGCCAGGTCCGGGAAATTGGCCTTGATCAGCGTCGGGAAGGCGAAGGAGAAGCCGATGAACGAGCCGAAGGTGCCGATGTAGAGGATCGCCATCACCCAGGTGTGCCGGTTGGTGAGCGCGAGCCGGTAGGACTTGCCGTCGGACTTGGCGGTGCTGATGCTGTCCATGTAGCGCAGCGCGCCGAACGCGGCGGCCAGGATGAACGGCACCCAGACCAGCACCGACAGCGTGATTCCGAAGCGGTAGCCGCCCGGGTCCTTGGCCATGAGGTGGGTGCCGAAGGTGATCAGCAGCGGCAGCACCAGCTGCGTCTGGGCGACGCCCAGGTTGCCGCCCGCGGCGTTGATGCCCAGCGCCGCACCCTTCTTGCCCTCGGGGAAGAAGAAGTTGATGTTGGCCATCGAGGAGGAGAAGTTGCCGCCGCCGACGCCCGCGAGCGCCGCCAGCAGCAGGAACACCCACATCGGCGTGCCCGGCTGGTTGACGAACCAGGCCAGGCCGAGCGTCGGAATCAGCAGCATTCCCGCGCTGAACACGGTGAACGCCCGACCGCCGAACCGGGGAATGGCGAAGGTGTACGGAATGCGCAGCGCGGCGCCGACCAGGGTGGGGGTGGAGGTGAGCAGCAGGGCGTTGCTCACCGCGACGGGGTTGCCCTTGCCCAGACCGGCGAGGAAGTCGAATCCGGCGGCGCCCATGCTGGTCACGACGGTGCCCCAGATGACCCAGATGCTGAAGCCGAGATTCTCGGCGAATACGGAGAACATCAAATTCTTGCGCGCGGTTTTCGCGCCACCGGATTCCCAGAACTTCGCGTTGTCCGGATCCCAGTGATCGAGCCAGCGTCCACGTTTCTGGTATTCGAAAGTCGTTGGGTGCGACTGCTGGCCGGTGGCTGCTACGACGGTCATCGGCTTCCTCTCGATTCGGCTCGACCGGCCCTCATCGCGGCTGTGCCGCCGGCGGCTGTCGAGTGCCTGGCTACGGTCGAGATAAAGGTAGGAGCCGCGTGTTGCGTCCCCGTGGCCCTCGATGACGTTCCCGGCAAATCCGACTCACATCGCGCGGCCCCGAATGGTGACCACTCGGTTACCTGCGCCGTTTATCGCGCGTCCGGATATTCCGCGATGAGCGAGTTGAGGAAGCACCGCGTCGCCGCGGCGGCGCGTTCGGGATCACCGTCGATCACCGCGTGCACCAAGGCGGCGTGCTCCTCGGTATAGGAGTCGTCGGACTTCGATGTCCGTGCGCGGATGACCTGTTCGATGATGGGCAGCAGCGAATCGTAGAACTCGAGATACACCGCGTTGTGGCTCGCGACGACGATCGCGCGGTGCAGCTGGACGTCCGCCTCGATCGCGGCGGCGGAGTCCTCGTCCCACTTCTTGTCGCGTTCGGCCAGCAGGCGCAGCAGATTCGCGATATCGGTGTCGTCGCGGCGGCGCGCCGCCAAGCCCGCGGCGGTGACGTCCAGCGCGAGGCGCAGTTCCAGGACGTCGCGTTCCTCGGCGTCGGCGAAATACTTGCCCAGTGTTCCGCCGAGGTCCGACGCCGCGATCACGTAGGTGCCGGAACCTTGGCGACGCTCGAGCATGCCGGCGTGCACGAGGGCCTGGACGGCCTCGCGCACCGTGTTACGGCCGGTGCCGGTGAGCTCGGTGAGCTCCGGCTCGGTCGGGATGCGGGAGCCGATCGGCCAACGGCCGGAACGAATTTCGGCACGCAGCTGGTCGGTCACCTGGGCGATGAGGCTGGTGCGCCGGACGGGTTGCACCTCGACAGAGTACCGCCCATCACAAATCGTTGCCGGTCATCATCCGGTCATCCTATGATTTCTCGGTGACTGTGACCCTTCCCGGAACCGAGGCTCGCCAGGAATCCGTCCTGGTCGAGCGCCGTCGACGTGCGCTGACCGAGGGCCGCCTGCTGGTACTCACCGCCATCGTGATGTCGGCGCTCACGCTGCGGGTCGCCGTCACCGCGTACAGCCCGCTGGCCGAGCGGATCGGCGCCGAGATCGGTTACGGGGCAGCCGTTGTCGGCGTCTTCGGCATGATCCCCACCGCCATGTTCGCGCTGTCCGGGCTGCTCACCCCGGTCCTGGCGGTCCGGCTCGGGCTGGAGCGCACCGCGCTGACGGCCATGCTGATGGCGGGCGCGGGCATGGTGCTGCGGGTACTGATGTCGGGCACCGCCGAACTGCTCGTCTTCTCGGCCCTCGCCCTCGCGGGCATGGGCATCGGAAACGTGGTGATCCCGCCGCTGGTGAAGCGGTACTTCCCGGATCGCGTCGCCGTGATCAGCTCGCTGTACATCGTGATGGTGCAACTCGGCACGGTCGTGCCCGCCTTCATCGCGGTCCCGGTCGCGGACGCGCACGGCTGGCGCGTGTCGCTCGGGGTGTGGGGCGTGCTCGGCTTCGCCGCGGCGGTGCCGTGGCTGGCGGTGCTGCGCGGCAGGCGCGGTCACGACGGCGCGGACCGGACGGCCGTGCCGGAGCAGCCGCCCACCGGGCGCGTGTGGCGCTCGCCCATCGCCTGGGGAATGGCGGGCATGTTCGGCATGACCTCGCTCACCACCTACGCGATGTTCACCTGGTTGCCGAAGATCCTGAGCGAGGCGGGCGCGAGCGCCGCGTACGGCGGGGCCATGGTCGGTCTGTTCGCCGTGGTCGGCCTAGTGGCCGCGCTCACCGCACCCACCGTGGTCGCCCGGTTCCGCAATCCGTTCCCTGTGGTGGTGGGCTGCGCGGTGCTGTTCTTCATCGCGTTCGCCGGACTGCTCATCGCGCCGATGGCCGCGCCGATCCTCTGGGTCGTCGTGCTCGGTCTCGGCCCGAGTACGTTCCCGATGGCGCTGACGCTGATCAACCTGCGCACCCGCACCCCTGCCGGGTCGGCCGCGCTGTCCGGCTTCACCCAGGGCGTCGGCTACGCCGTGGCCTGCGTGGGCCCGCTGCTGTTCGGCGTGCTGCACACGGCGACGGGTGGCTGGCTGCTTCCGTTCGCGCTGCTCGGCCTGGCGGTGCTGGTCCTGCTGGCGGGCGCCTGGCAGGCGTGCAAGCCGCGGCTGCTCGAAGACACCTGGAATTGAGGCGCGGCGCCGTCGGCGCCGAATCTCACAGCTCCGGTTGCGCGACTGTGCGAACAGGGTGAGGATGTGCGCATCCGAATTGTGCGACGTAGCGCGCGTCACACCTCACCGCCCGCGGAATTCGAATTCTGTCCTTTTGTGACGCATGGAAACCGTTGTGTCACATGCCTGAAACATTCCCGCGAAACTCACCCCCGATCGCGGGTAATCGTGAGCAACCGTTGATTTGACGGTCATTTCGCGCAGCATTTCGGCAATACCCCTTTCCTACCGTGGAGCCAACCGACATTGGGAGGCCCCGTTGAGCACGCTGACGCGTAACCGTCTGGAAGCGCTGGGACGGACGAAGATCCGCAGGCCGCGCATCGAGCACTGGGATGCGGAGGATGTCGCCGCCTGGGAAGCGGGCGGCAAGGACGTCGCCCGGCGCAACTTGATCTGGTCGGTCTTCGCCGAGCACGTCGGATTCTCGGTGTGGTCGATCTGGTCGGTGATGGTGCTGTTCATGCCGACCGACAAGTTCGGCATCGACCCGGCGGGCAAGTTCTTCCTGGTCGCCATGCCGACCCTGGTGGGCGCGTTCCTTCGGATTCCCTACACCGTGGCGACCGCGCGGTTCGGCGGGCGCAACTGGACGGTGTTCAGCGCGGCGATGCTGCTGATCCCGACGCTGCTCACGCTGTATTTCATCAACCAGCCCGGCACCTCGTACACCACCTTCCTGGTGGTCGCGGCCTTCGCGGGCTTCGGCGGCGGCAACTTCGCCTCCTCGATGACCAACATCAACGCCTTCTACCCGCAGCGGCTCAAGGGCTGGGCGCTCGGCCTGAACGCGGGCGGCGGCAACATCGGCGTTCCGGTGATCCAGCTGATCGGCCTGCTGGTCATCGCGACCATCGGCAACGGGTACGCCTCGCTGATCTGCGCGGTCTACCTGGTGCTCATCGCGATCGCCGGACTGGGCGCCGCGCTGTTCATGGACAACCTGCCCAACCAGAAGGCCGATCTGTCCTACATGCTCATGGCCCTGAAGGTGCCGCAGTCCTGGGCGATCGCGTTCCTCTACATCGGCACCTTCGGCTCGTTCATCGGCTACAGCTTCGCCTTCGGCCAGATCCTGCAGATCAGCTTCCGGGCAGGCGGCGACAGCGTCGCGCAGGCCACGCTGCACGCCGCGCAGATCGCCTTCATCGGTCCGCTGCTCGGCTCGCTGGCCCGGCCCTACGGCGGCAAGTGGGCCGACCGCATCGGCGGCAGCCGCGTCACCCTCTACGTCTTCGGCGCCATGATGGCGGCGGCCGTGGTGGTCACCGTGGCCAGCACGATGGCCGACAGCAACAACGGCGTGGCGGGCGGGGCCGTGATGACCGCGCTCGTGGTCGGCTTCATCGCCCTGTTCGTGCTCTCCGGCATCGGCAACGGGTCGGTCACCAAGATCATCCCGTCGGTGTTCGAGGCCAAGTCCAGGAGCCTGGACGCCACGCCCGCCGAACGGTCGGCCTGGTCGCAGAACACCTCCGGCGCGCTGATCGGTTTCGTCGGCGCCATCGGCGCCCTCGGCGGCGTGGGCATCAACCTGGTGCTGCGCTCCTCCTACGCGTCCACCAAGTCGGCCACCACCGCGTTCTGGGTGTTCATGGCCTTCTACGTGCTGTGCGCCCTGGTGGTCTGGGCGGTGTTCCTGCGCCGTCCCAGCCTGCGGGGCCTGCCCGCCGACTCCGATGTCGTGACCGAGGCGGAGACCTTCGTCCTCGAAGCCGAAGCGGGCCAGTCCCCGTCCCAGACCCCGTCCGCCGGCTCGTCGGCCCGCGCTTGACACCCGATCCAGTCCAGGAGGACACACAGATGAACCCCACAGTCGCTCGTAAGACCGCGGTGGTCGTCGGCCACGGAATGGTCGGGCACCGGTTCGTCGAGGCGCTGCGCTCGCGCGACACCGAAGGCCGCTGGCAGGTGATCATCCTCAGCGAGGAGAAGCTGCCCGCCTACGACCGCGTCGGCCTCTCCTCCTACGTCGGCGCGTGGGACGCGAGCGCGCTCGCGCTGCCCGGCAACGAGTACGCCGGTGACGAGCTGGTCGAGCTGCGCCTGGGCCAGAGCGCCGAGTCCATCGACCGGGCGGCGCGCAAGGTGACCACCTCGTCGGGCGACATCCTCGCCTACGACGCGCTCGTGCTGGCCACCGGTTCCTACCCGTTCGTGCCGCCGGTGCCCGGCCACGACGACCCCGCCTGCTTCGTCTACCGCACCCTCGACGACCTCGACGGCATCCGCGCGGCCGCCGAAGCCGCCGGTCCCGGCGGGGTGGGCGTGGTGGTCGGCGGCGGCCTGCTCGGCCTGGAGGCCGCGAACGCGCTGCGCCTGCTCGGGCTCACCCCGCACGTGGTCGAGTACAACACCCGGCTGATGCCCGCCCAGGTCGACGAGGGCGGCGGCGCCATCCTGGAGCGCCTGGTCACCGATCTCGGCCTGCACGTGCACACCGGCGTGGGCACCTCCTCGATCGAGGCGGCCGACCAGGGAGTGAAGGTCACCCTGTCCGACGAGACGGTGATCGAAGCCGGGCTCGTGGTGTTCTCCGCCGGTGTCCGCCCGCGCGACCAGATCGCCCGCGACGCGGGAATCGAGGTCGGCCCCCGCGGTGGCATCATCACCGATCTCGGCTTGCAGACCTCCGACCCGAACATCTGGGCCATCGGCGAATGCGCCGCCGTCGAGGGCGTGTGCTACGGCCTGGTCGCGCCGGGCTACAGCACCGCCGAGATCGTGGCCGACCGCCTCCTGGGCGGCTCGGGCGAGTTCCCGGGCGCGGACATGTCGACCAAGCTCAAGCTGCTGGGTGTGGACGTGGCCAGCTTCGGTGACGCGCACGGCGTCACCGAGGGCGCGCTGTCGGTCGTGCTGCACGACGCGGCCAAGGGCACCTACGCCAAGCTGGTCGTCTCCGACGACGCGAAGACCCTGCTCGGCGGCATCCTGGTCGGCGACGCCACCGCCTACTCGGCGCTGCGCCCGCTGGTCGGCCGCCCGCTGCCCGCCGAACCGGCCGCGCTGATCTCGCCCGCGGGCGCCGAACTGGGCGCCGACGCGCTGCCCGACGACGCGCAGATCTGCTCGTGCAACAACGTGTCGAAGGGCGCGATATGCGGGGCGATCGCCGACGGCGCCTGCGACGTCCCGGCGATCAAGAGCTGCACCACCGCCGGAACCTCCTGCGGCGGTTGCGTTCCCATGCTCAAGAAGCTGCTCGAGCAGTCCGGCGTGGAGATGTCCAAGGCGCTGTGCGAGCACTTCGAGCAGTCGCGCGCCGAGCTGTTCCAGATCGTCCAGGTCACCGGCATCCGCACCTTCTCCGGCCTGATCGCCAAGTACGGCAAGGGCGCGGGCTGCGACATCTGCAAACCGACCGTGGCGTCCATCCTCGCCTCCACCTCGAGCGACCACATCCTCGACGGTGAGCAGGCCGCGCTGCAGGACACCAACGACCACTTCCTGGCCAACCTCCAGAAGAACGGCACCTACTCGGTGGTGCCGCGGATGCCCGGCGGCGAGGTCACCGCCGAGCAGCTGATCACCATCGGCGAGGTGGCCAAGGAATTCGGCCTGTACGTGAAGGTCACCGGCGGCCAGCGCATCGACCTGTTCGGCGCGCGCGTCGAGCAGTTGCCGCTGATCTGGAAGCGGCTGGTCGACGCGGGCATGGAATCCGGTCACGCCTACGGCAAGTCGCTGCGCACCGTGAAGAGCTGCGTCGGCTCCACCTGGTGCCGCTACGGCCAGCAGGACTCGGTCGGCATGGCCGTGCTGCTGGAGAAGCGCTACCGCGGCCTGCGGTCGCCGCACAAGCTGAAGCTCGCGGTCTCCGGGTGCGCCCGCGAATGCGCCGAGGCGCGCGGCAAGGACGTCGGCGTGATCGCCACCGAGAACGGCTGGAACCTCTACGTCGGCGGCAACGGCGGCCTCACCCCGAAGCACGCGGTGCTGCTGGCCGGTGAACTCGACGACGAGACGCTGATCAAGTACATCGACCGGTACCTGATGTTCTACATCCGCACCGCTGATCGTTTGCAGCGCACCGCTCCCTGGCAGGAAGCGCTGGAGGGCGGCATGGATTACCTCAAGCAGGTGATCTGCGAGGACAGCCTCGGCATCGCCGAGGATCTGGAGGCGGCGATGGCCCAGCACGTCGCCGGCTACCGCGACGAGTGGGCCGCGGTGCTGGACGACGAGGAGAAGCTTTCTCGCTTCGTGTCGTTCGTCAACGCCCCGGAGGAAGCGGATCCGACGATTTCGTTCGACGATTCGGGCGAACGGAAGGTTCCCGTCCTGCTCGGACTGCCCAAAGTTCCCGTCGCCACGCAGGGGAAATGACCGCTTAACCGCTTGGAAACAGAACGCCGGTACCAATGAGTAAGGCGTTTGGAGGATGACACCGATGACCGTGATCGATACCCCCGGCATTGCCACAGCTACCACCACCGGGTGGACACAGGCTTGCCGTCTCGACTACCTGATTCCCGGCCGCGGCGTTGCGGTGTTGCTGAAAGGCGGCCAGCAGGCCGCCCTGTTCCTGCTGGATAACGGCATGCTGTATGCCGTCGGCAATATCGATCCGATCGGCCGGGCGGCGGTCATGTCGCGTGGGATCGTCGGCGACCGCGGTGGGGCGCCCGTCGTGGCCTCGCCGCTGCTGAAGCAGGCCTTCTCTCTGGTCGACGGGCGTTGCCTGGACGACGAATCGGCGGTGCTGCCGGTGTACGCGGTGCGCGTGGACGACGGCATCGTTTCGATTTCCAACGAGCCGGTTGCCGCCGCGCTCGCGTCCTCGGATGGATGAAACGCCAATGACAACAATTGACGCCGGCGAGAGCCTGGCCGGATTCACGGTGGGCATCACGGCGGCCCGGCGGGCGGTGGAGTTCGCCACGCTGCTCGAACGCCGGGGCGCGACCATCGTTTCGGCGCCCGCCATCCGGATCATCCCGCTGTCCGACGACAACGAGCTGGAACGAGTGACCCGGCAGCTGGTCGCCGATCCACCGCAGATCACCGTGGCCACCACGGGAATCGGGTTCCGCGGGTGGATGGAGGCGGCCGAAGGCTGGGGCCTGGCCGAGGACCTGCGCACGACGCTGGGGACCACCCGGATGCTCGCGCGCGGCCCGAAGGCCAAGGGCGCCATCCGCGCCGCGGAATTGCGCGAGGAATGGTCGCCCGCCTCCGAGTCGTCCGCCGAAGTGCTCGATCACCTGCTCGCCGAAGGCGTGGAGGGCGTCCGGATCGCCGTGCAGTTGCACGGTGCCACCACCGAGTGGGAACCGGTACCCGACTTCTGCGAGGTCCTGCGGTGCGCGGGCGCGGATGTCGTGCCGGTGCCGGTGTACCGCTGGGTGCCGCCGGACGATCAAGGGCCGATGGATCACCTCATCGAGTCGATCGTCACCTCCGGCATGGACTGCGTCACCTTCACCAGCGCCCCTGCCGTGGCGTCGATGTTGATGCGTGCCAAGGAAACCGGACTGCTGGAGGGGTTGCTCTACGCGCTGCGCGGCCGGGTGCTGCCCGCCTGCGTCGGCCCGATCACGGCCGCGCCGCTGGAGGAACTCGGGGTGCCCACCTCGATGCCGGGCCGGGCCCGCCTCGGTGCGCTGGCCCGCCACGTCGCCGAGGAACTGCCTCGGCGCGCCAACCGGATTCACGCCGCGGGCCACATCATCAGCGTGCGCGGCGCCTGCGTGGTGGTCGACGGTCAGGTGCGTCAGCTGGCGCCCGCCCCGATGGCCCTGATGCGCTCGCTGGCCCGTCAGCCCGGCCGGGTCGTCTCCCGCGAGGACTTGCTCGCCGCGCTGCCCGGCGGCGGGGACGACACGCACGCGGTGGAGACCGCCATCGCCCGGCTGCGCGCCGGACTCGGCACGCCGAAGGCGATTCAGACCGTGGTCAAACGCGGGTACCGGCTCGCGCTGGACCCGGCGGAATGTACCGACAACAATCCACGGCCCACCGCGACAGGAGGCCCGCAGGTGCCCGGCGTCGGAATTCCGACCCGGGCACCTCGGCACATCCAGACTGCGGGGAGCTGGTGACCGCGCCCGCCCTGGTGCTGGTGGCCCACGGGACGCGCAGCACCAAGGGCGTGCAGATGATCGCGGCGCTCGCCGAGGCCGTGACGAAGGAACTCGGTGCCGGGATTTCGGGGCCCGGCACCGAGACCGGCGACAGTCCCTGGGTGCGCACGGCATTCGTGGACGTGCTCGGCCCTTCGCCGTCGGAGGTGCTGCGCGACCTGGTCACCCCCACCGGCGAATCCGTACCCGCCGTCCTGGTTCCGGCGTTCCTGGCCTCGGGATACCACGTGTACCAGGACGTGCCGCGTGAGGTCGCCGAGAGCGCCCATCCCGCGGTGACGGTCACGCCCGCCATGGGCCCGGACCCGGCGCTGGCGCGGATCATGGCGATGCGCCTGCGCGCGGCGGGCTGGGCCCCGGGCGACGCGGTCGTCTTCGCCGCTGCGGGCTCCTCGGATGCCCGTGCCCGGCAGGACGTCCGGCGCGCGGCCGCGCTGCTGGCCGAGCACCTCGGGGTCGCGGTCCGCATCGGCTACGTCGCGACCGGCGCGCCGCGCGTGCCGGACGTCGTCGCGGAATTGCGCGCGGCGGGGGCGGACCGGGTCTTCGTCGCCTCGTACCTGCTCGCGCACGGCCTGTTCCAGCAGCGCCTGCACGAAGCGGGAGCCGACGGCGTCGCCGAGCCCATCGGTGTGCACCCGGCGGTCGTCCGGTTGATCGCCGACCGCTACCGGGTGGCCGCGGGGGAGATGGTCCGGGCGCGGGCTCGCTGAGCGATCGGCATTCCGCGCCGCCACCGGTACCGGCAGGGCTGGTCTACGGTTCCGGCGGCTCGGACGAGGCGGTGAGCCGCCCGGTCCGCCGCGGTTCCGCGGTCATCGCTTTCGTTCGGCGGCATAGGGATTCGCCGGGTTCGCCGCGACGAACTGCGACCAGGTCTGTGTGCCGTCGGGATGATCCGGGCAGGTGTTCAGGCCCGCGCGGAACGCGCTCCCGATTCGGCCGGGCACCGGGAGCGGGACGATCCGCCGCGGCCGCTGCCGGGCGGCTTGCCAGACCTGCGCCAACTGGCTCATCGTCCGCACTTCCGGACCCCCGAAGTCCGGAGCCCGGCCGAGCGGCTCGCCGTCGGCCAGCGCGGCGAGCCGCCGCGCCACGTCGGCGGCGGCGACCGGCTGGAAACGGAAGTGCGGCGGCAGCGGCGCCACCGGCCATCTCTCGACGCTGTGCAACACGGCCGCGATCAGCTCGTGGAACTGCGTCGCCCGCAGGATCGTGTGCGGCACGCCACTGTCGATGACGGCTTGCTCGCAGGCCAGCTTGTTCCGGTAGTACCGGAACGGGATGCGGTCGATCCCGACGATCGACACGTACAGCAGGTGCCGGACCTCTCGAGCGTGCCGCAGCAGATGCTCGGTCTGGGCGAGGTCGGAGCCGCCCATCCGGCGGAAATCCGAGGCCGCGTGCACGATTACGTCGGTACCCGCCGCGGCCTCCGCCACGCCGGTACCGGTGCGCAGATCGCCCACATGCGTGCCCGCTCCCGAGCGACGGGAGAGCACCCGCACATCATGACCCGCTTCGCGCAGCCGATCGACCACAAGCCTGCCCAGCGCGCCGGTTCCGCCCGTGACGAGAATCTTGGTCATGGTCAACTTCTACCGAGGAAACCGGGCAGGCGTAGGCAAGTGCGCCGTCACAGTGGCGAGTCGCACAGCCGGTAGCAGGGCCGGCCGCGGAGCGATTGTTCGGTCGCGTCGGTTCGGTGGGCCCGCCTGCCGCGCGCTAGGGCCGAGTAAGTTCCCCGCGGCTCATCGAGGCGGGCGCGCGGGTGAACGACGCGCGGTAGCTGCTCGGTGGCACCCCTACCTGCCGGATCATGTGCTGCCGCAACGACTCCGCCGAGCCGAGGCCGCTGTGCCTGGCCACCTGGTCCATCGGCAGCGTGGTGGATTCCAGCAGTTCCCTTGCGCGTTGTAAGCGCTGGTGCAGCAGCCATTTCTGCGGGCTGAGACCGGTTTCCTCGTGGAAGCGGCGGGTCAGTGTGCGAACGCTGGTGCGCGCGTGGGCGGCCAGGTCGTCCAGCGACAGCGGCGTGTCCAGCCGCCGCAGCGCCCAGGCGCGGGTGTCGGCGAGCGTGACACCTTTCTCCGCGGGCAGGGGTGCGTCCACGAACTGAGCTTGCCCGCCGGACCGCACCGGCGTGACGACGGCGGTGCGGGCGGCGGCGTTCGCCACCGTCGCGCCGTAGTCGATGCGAATCAGGTGCAGGCACAGATCGATTCCGGCCGCCGCGCCCGCGGCCGTGGTGATCGGGCCGTCCTCGATGAACAGCGCGTCGCTGCGGACCGCCACATCCGGGTGGTTCGCCGCCAGTTCGTCGGCCAGGCCCCAGTGCGTGGTGGCGGTGCGGCCGGACAGCAGGCCCGCCTGCGCCAAGACGAAAGCGCCGCTGCAGATCGAGGTGACGCGTTTGCCCGCGGCCACCGCGCCACGCAGGGCGGTCAGTGTGGCGGCGTCGGCGTCCGCGCGGCTGCCGGTGCTCGGCACGATGACGATGTCCGCTTCCTCGATCGCCGCCAGGCCGCGGGAGACCACCACGTCGAAGCCACCCAGTCCGGCGGGCAGCACGCCGGGCGCCGCGGTGCACACGAGGATGCGGTAGCCGGGTTCGCCGTCCACCATCGCCGCGCCGAGCACCGTTTCCGGCATGGCCAGGTCGAAAGCCTTCACCGGGGGAACCGCGACAACGGCGACAGTCAGCATGGCCCGATCCTTGGGATAGTTGGCAATCCGGCCAGTAGTCTACCCGCCCGCGTCCCGGCAGGCTGACTGGTACGCGATCGGCAAACGGCACGGACAGACCTGCGTTCGCGTGAATCTGGTTGTTGTAGAGAGGAATTCGCATGCAAACGCATGTCATCGTCGGTCGCGGCGCCACTGCTTCGGCCACCGCGGCGCTACTCGCCGAGTCCGGCGACCGGGTACGCATGGTCAGCCGCAGCGGCGCTGGGCCCGAGCACCCGCGGATCGAACGAATCGCCATGGACGCGCTGGATGCGGCCGCGCTGACCGCCGTCGCGGAGGGTGCGGAAACCTTGTTCAACATGGCCATGCCCGCGTATCACACCTGGCCGCAGACCATTCCGCCGTTGTTCGGGTCCATCCGGTCCGTCGCCGAGCGGACCGATGCGAACTACGTGATGCTCGGCAATCTGTACGGCTACGGTCCCGTCGACAGTCCGGTCACCGAGCAGTCCCCGCTCGCGGCCACCGGCCCGAAAGGACTGGTGCGCGCCCGCATGTGGCGCGAAGCCGAAGAAGCGCACCGGGCGGGACGGGTGCGCGTCACCGAGGTCAGGGCGGGACAATTCGTCGGCCCCGGTGCGATCTCGTTGTTCTCACTGCTCGCCCAGCCGAAGATCCTGGCCGGGCAGTTGGCGCTGCTGCCGCAGGAACTCGACCTGCCGCACGCCTACACCGCGGTCGGTGACGCGGCGGCGGCGGCGGTCGCCGTCGCTCGCGACGAGCGCGCGTGGGGCCGCCCCTGGCATGCGCCGAGTATCACGGCGACCGTACGGGAGATGGCCGGGCGGTTCGCCGCGGCCGCCGGAGCGCCCGAGCCGCGGCTGGCCGTCATGAGCGATCGGGAGCTGACGCTGCTCGGTCTGACCGATCCGTTCTACGCCGAACTGTTCGAGACATACCACATGTCCCACGAGGTCTTCACAGTCGACGATTCAGCCATTCGTGACACGTTCGGACTGAAGGCATCCGATCTGGATGAGGTGTTCGCACAGGTGGTGCGCGGGGATTGATGGCGGTGCGTGCGAGATCCGCGCGCGGGTCTCGCACGCACGGTGGATGCGCGGCCCGCCGGTCGCAGCGGGATCGTACGTTGATATTTGCCGAATAATTGCTTTATAGGTCGAATAATCGAGATTATCGGCGTTGATAGCATTTGAGCAGCAATTTCATGTGCGATTGAGAACATGCTCGACGAATGCCAGATGCGTCCCGGTGGGGTGATGGACACTCGTTTCATGTACCGGCTCCTGCGATGCCTGGTTCCACTTCTCGCGGTGTGCGCCGCCTTCGTCCCGGCCACGACCGCCGCCGCCGATCCCGGCGCGAGCATTCTCGACGTGCGCCCGCTGGGTGGGCGGGAGTTCGAAGTCGTCGTCCACTCCGCGGCGATGGATCGCCCCATCACGCTGTGGATGTCGCATCCGGGTTCCGGCGCTCCCGCGCTGTACCTGCTGAACGCCGTGGACGGGGGCGAGGACGGGGGTCCGTGGACCCGGCGCACCGACATCGCGGCGTTCTTCGCGGACAAACCGGTCAACGTGATCGTGCCGTTGAGCGGGCGCGCCAGCTATTACACCGATTGGCTGCGCGATGACCCTGTGCTCGGCCGCAACATGTGGACGACGTTCCTGACCAGGGAACTGCCGCCGCTGCTCGGGGCCAGGTTCGGGATGAACGGCCGCAACGCCGTCGCGGGACTTTCCATGTCGGCGACTTCCGCGTTGGATCTCGCGATCGGTGCGCCCGGCCTGTATCAAGCCGTCGGCGCCTACAGTGGGTGTCCACGCACCAGCGATCCGATGGGCCAGGCGATCGTCCGATCGCAACTGGGAGTGTTCGGCGCGGACCCGGCCAATATGTGGGGTCCGCCCGGCGATCCGGCCTGGGCCGAACACGACCCCATGGTGCAGGCCGAGCGGCTGCGCGGTGTGGCGCTCTACATCTCGGCGAGCACCGGCGCACCGGGATCGCACGAGACGCTCAGCGATCCCGGCATCGACGGCAACCCCTTCCGGCTGATGGATCGGTTGCTGGTGGGCGGAGGCATGGAGACGGTGATCAACGGTTGCACCCGGGCGTTCGTGGACCGGCTGAGCGCTCTCGGCATCCCCTTCACGGCGAATCTCCGCCCCGCGGGCACGCATGCCTGGACCTATTGGCAGGACGACGTGCACGAGTCCTGGCCGCTGTTCGCGGGTGCGCTGGGCGTCTGATCGGGACCACCCGGCGGCCGGGCCCGGATCGGCCCGGTAGGCGCGAGTTCGCTACGGATTCCAGGGGTCGAGTCCGCCCTCGGGATCCAGGTGGTCGAGGTTGGCGACGCGTCTGGCCGATCGCATCAAGGCTTCCCGGTTGATGTCGTTCGGATTCTCGTAGTAAGTCCGGGCCGCCTGCTGGTGCAAGGTCGCGACTCGGTGCCCGATCGCCCATCGGGTGTCACGCCCCGCGCCGTCCCACTCGTCCGGCGTGATCGCCGCCCGCAGCGCCCGGTCCGAATGCCAATTCTGCTCGACCCGCTGCACGAATCCGTGATCGATGGCGGCGCCGGGGGCCGGTGCGTTGCTGTGCCGGACGAAACTGTCCGCCGCGATGACCGCCTGGGCGGCGAAGGCGTCGTGCGCCTCGTGGTCGACATGGTTGTCCACCGCCCAGGCCGCCGCGATCGCCTTCTGCAACGGTGCGAAGCTGTACGGATTCTGCGATGCCGTCGATTCCTGGACGGAGTACGCCGTGAACGCGTGGGTCACCCGCTCGTGGGTGGCGCCGGAGGAGAGCAGCACGGCATGGATCCGTGAATCGGGAACCTTGTTGTCCCGAAGCACCTTCAAGGCACGGGATACGCCCAGCTGGGTGCGCATGCCGCCCATCGGCGCGGCCGCGTCGACCGCGACAGCGCGCCAGTTCGTGCGGGCCAGCTGGTGCTCGATGTATCCCTCTTCGCGGCTGGTCAGGATTCTCCTGGTGGAGCGTTCGATCCTCCTTCGTGTGCTCGACAGCGGGTTCAACGGATTGACCCGTCCGCCGGCGAGCCATGCCGTCACCGGCGAGGAGTTGATGGCGTTGAGCGTGGTGAGGGTGCTCACCAAACCCATTCCGGGCGCCGACTTTCCAGCGCCGCCACCCCCACCACCCATGCCGAGGGCGGTGCCGCTGCCGCCGCTCGCGGACTTGCCCTGACCCTGGATCGCGAGGCCGAACCGGTTGGCGATCCAGTCGTTGCCGCGGCTGAGGCCGCTGCTGAGGCGTTTGAGCTGGAACACGGCGACGATCTCGACGGTGCCGGCGATGATGATCACCGCCATGACCTGGCCGCGGGCCTGCGCGAACAGGTTGCCCATGAAGAGGATGTAGACCCCGAGAAAGATGGTGTACGCCGTCATGCGCGCCGCCGCGACGAAGCTGTCCACGATATTGCGAACCAGGAAGGTCTGCGTCGGGCCGTACACGAATCCGCCTGCGGCGAAACCGAATATCGACATGAACCCGTGATAGATCGTGTCGAGCGCGGCCTTGATCACCTTGAGTCCGAGGTACATCGCGAAGACCAGCAGGATGCCGCCGCAGGTCAGCAGCATGAGCCCGGTGGCGACCTGCCCCATGGATGGGTTCTCGGCCTTCGCGTGCGCGGCGGAGTCGCCGCACGACTTCAAGCCGCTGATCACCCGGGCGTCGTCGCCTGCCGCCACACCGGCCGACCAGGCCGACCGGCAGGCGGGCCGCTGGTCGACCGTGTGGCCGAAATTCCACACCTGCAACGGCTGCCGGGCGAAATTGTCGGCCAGATCGCTCTGCATCGTCGCCACCAGCTGGGTCGGATTCGGATCGGCGTCGCCGTTCAAGCCCGCCGCCACCGAGATGCCGAGATCGCGGCCCTGCGCCAGCAACCCGTGCGAGGACAGCACGTCCGCCAAGGGCTCGGCCAGGAACAACGGACCCAGCAGCGCCACGCCCACCATCGTCACCACCTGCATGGTGGCCTTCGCGTGGTAGCCGCGCGCGATGAACCACCCGACGCAGACCGCGCCGATGCTCGCCGCGGTGACCAGCATGATCGGGGTCGCGATCTGTGCCGTCATGGCGTCGGCCACGCCGTGCAGGGCCGCACTGAACATGTCCAGCCACCGGAAGCTCAACGCGTAGCCGATCAGCCAGATGGCCGTCGTCACGATGGCTATGTAACCGATGAACTCGAAACCCAATACGGCCCACAGGATGGTGGCGCGCGGCTTGAACAAGCTTTCGTCGCCGGTCGCGAATCGGTAGTCCGACAGCGCGATACCCGACGAGTCGTGGATGTTCATCCAGCTGAGACCGTCGATCTGGGAGGTTCCGGCCGTGCCGCCCGCCGCGTCCTGTGCTGCGGCCAGCGCGCCGACGAAGCCGGGGAAGACGAAGAGCGCGAAGATGATCAGGGCGATCCAGACGGCCCGGCGCCGCCAAAGCCCTTTTTCGAGACGCGGCCACCGGCTCGGCACCCCGCCGCGCAGTGCGCGCCCCGCTGTGCGGAACGTGTCCGGGAACGGAATCGGATGCCGCCTCGATGACCTACGGCGGACAGCGCGTGATCGCACCGCTGGGGGGCAGATGTGCACGGAAGAGTCCTTCGTCCCGTCTGTGGGGGCGCAGCCGATTGCGAGAAGTCGAACGGATTGCGCGCCGAGGCCGATGACGATGCGTGGCCCCGTCTCACGCCTGTATTACAGACAGGTACGGAAACATCCGCTTGAACGTCCAATGACAACCAGGCGGCTCGGGAGTGTACGTACGTACTCCGGCCGTATACCTAGAGGTCCGATCAAAATGACTGTGGTGCAGTAATTTTCAGTTTCGGCCACGGCCCTGGGACGCATGCCGTGTCATCGATGTGCTCGGCCGCTCACGCCGCCCCGAGGCCCCGGAGACGACACGCGGGCGTTCTCGACCGGCGGAACGCGGACTTGTCGGACACCGGGTGAACAATGCCGCTATGGCATACGACGAGGAGCTGGCCGAGCGGATCCGGGAACTGATCGTGCCCGGCCCCGAACTCACCGAGCGGAAGATGTTCGGCGGACTCGCCTTCTTGATCAGTGGCAATATGGCGGTCGCCGCCAGCGGGCAGGGCGGTCTGCTCGTGCGGGTGGATCCCGAGGAGGGCGAGCGGCTCCTGGATGACGCCGTGCAGCCCATGGTCATGGGCGGTCGCGAGATGGTCGGCTGGTTGCGGGTCACCGCCACCGACGACGACGAAGTCCTGCGGGAATGGGTCGAGCGCGGCGTCGCCTACGCCCGGACCCTCCCGCCGAAGAAGAAATAGAACCGGCCCGGCTCAGGGCCGGACCTGCCGCCGGAACAGCACACGGTCGAACTCGCGGCCGTACTCGTCGACCGCGACCACATCCATCTCGCTGGCGAACACGCCGGGCCGGACGTCGACGCGCAGGAACGAGTAATTCCGGAAGCGGACCCGTGACCATGGCGCGGCTTCGTCCTGCTTGCCGCCGCCCGGCGTCCAGACGTAGCTGTTCGGCACCCCGGTGTCGGGCAATTCGTTGCCGCGGAAGGTCTCTCGTGAGCCCGGCTGGAATTCGTAGCGCGGGCGACCGCCGCCGCCCACGGTGTAGTAGACGGTCCCGTCGGTCTCCGGGTAGACGATCGAGTTGTCGCCCGCGACCTTCGTCGCCTGGCCGCCGCGGATCGGGTCGGTGCGCTCGTAGACGTGATTGTGGCCTTGCAACACCAGATCCACCTGGAATCGGTCGAACAGTCCTACCCACGCGTCCCGCACGCCGCCGTCGCTGGCGTGCGATTCGGTGGTCGAGTACGCGCAATGGTGGAAGAAGCAGACGATGAAGTCGATGTCGGCGTCGGCGCGGTAGGCGGCCAGGGTGCGCTCCACCCAGCTCGTCTGCGCGCCACCGGAGTAGCCGCTGTTCGCGCGGATCTCGTAGGAGACTTCGTTGGCGTCCAGCGAGAGCACCGCGACGTTGCCGTAGGTGAACGAGTACGCCGACGGGCAGCCCGCCGGACCGTTGCCGGGGAAGTCCAGGCGCGCCAGGTGCCCGCCGTAGCCGTGCTCGCCGTAGGTGCCTTCCATGTCGTGATTGCCGGTGGCGAACATCCACGGCGTCTGCGCGGCGCTGGACTCGATGGCGTTGAAGTAGACGTCCCAGACGTAGGGGTTGTACTTGTCGAACCCGCTGGCCGGTCGCGCTCCGTGCGCGGCGAACTGTCCCGGCTTGCCCGCGCCGGAAGGATCGGCGTAGGCGATGTCGCCCGCGAGGATGTGGAAATCGGGCCGCGCGGCGGCGATCTGGCGCAACACGTTGCTCGCATGCGGCACGGCCGGATCGTTGTCGGCCTTGTAGTACTTGTCGTCGTAGTCGCCGGGAGCGACGCCTTCGGGCAGCGCAGGGGTCTCGTCGGTGCCCTGGTCGCCCATCATGGTGAAGCGGAACGGAAGGACCGCGGGGCGTGCGCTGGGCATCGCGGGCGCGGCGGCGCGGATGTCGCCGACGAACCCGTCGGAGGTCCGCCAGCGGTAGAAGTGCGGCACCCGGCCGGGCAGGCCGTCCACCGGGGCGTGGACGTAGAACTGTTCGGCCGCGAGCACGCCGCCGTCGTCGGTGGGCAGTTGGGTGAGCAGATTGCGCACTTCGGCTTCGACCGTGCCGCCCAACGCAGGCGTCGGTCCGTGGTCGAGGTACACCGTGGCGCCCGCCGGACGCCGGGACAGCTGCGCCGCGAAACGCAACTGGCCGGCCGCCTCCGGGCCGAAAGCGACGCGTCGTCCACCCACCGCCAGCTGGGCGTCCTCGGCGTAGGCGCGCCTGCCGAACGGCGTCGTGCCGATCGTGGCCACGGCGGCGGCCGCCGCGGCGCCGCGCAGGATATTGCGCCGGGACACCGGATGACGGCGCAGGTAGGCACGGTGCCATTCGTGCTGCTCGGCCATGGTCATGTGAGCGGCGAGATGGCCGGGGATTCCGGTGTCGGGAACGTCGCCTGCTGGATTCAGCGGTGTGGACGGCATACCGCAGATGCTGTACCGGCCGGGCGCGCGGAGCAACTCGACACCGCACCGCAGGCGGGAATACCTCGCGAACGACCGGCTTCGGCGGGTGCGAAACAGGCATATGCCGGAAAAGAACTGCGCGGGCCGGGCATTCGTGGAGCGTGGCGCGGTCGGCTCGGTCTACGCCGGTGGCTGGTCCGGCGGGTGCGGCGACCGATCCCGGTCGGTGGGGAGATCGGGGGAGAACGGGGAGACGAGCGAATCGCTCCACGCGAAGCTCTGCGCGCCCGGTCGCGCGCGCCCGGCGGCAGCCGCCGATGGTTCGTTGTTCCCGGTCAGCCTCAGGACGGTCCGCTCCAGCGCGGGCAGGATCTCGGTGATGTCGAGATCGGCGTTCGCGAAGCGGCCGATCAGCGCGTAGGTCATATGGGTCAGCACGAGCGCGATGTCCGCTACGTAGTCGGGCTCGGCGTCGGCGAAAAGGACTGCGATAGCGGGCAGCACGGCGTCGAAGCCTTGAGCGTCCAGTCGTCGGCCGCCGGGGCCGAATCGTGCGCGATAGTAGGCTTCGAGCATCCGGGGATTTCGTTCCCAGGGTTCGAATACATACCGCAACAACCGGATCAGGCCCTCGCGAAGCGTCTCGCCTTCGATCTGCGGCGCCGGGGTGGCGTAGGTATTGGTCGCCATCCATCGCTCGACCGCGGCGAGCATCAGATCGTCACGGGTGGCGTACCGCTTGTAGACCGTGGCGAGAGAGACGTGCGCGTTCCGCGCGACCGCCCGCAACTGGACCGCGTCGTAGCCGTCCGACTCGAGCATCGACAACACCGCGTCGATGATCTTCGCCGCCGAATCCTCTTCGTCTGTCCGGGCCACGTACGTACGGTAATCCAGGGATCTTGTCGTGGATACTCGCCACGACAGCGGCGTCGCTCGGCAGGATTCCGATTCTCCCGCATCGTCACCGAACGGGGCTCCGGTGCGGCACCCCCGTGACTAGGCTGCGGGGATGACGCTCTTTCTCCGCGTCGCCGTGGTGCCGGTGGCGCTCGCCGCCGCCCTGGTGAGTGCGGCACCTGCCGACGCGACGCCCGGTAGCGACATCACCGCCGTCACCCTCGGTGAGGCCCGGATCCCCGCCGGGCTCCTACCGTTCGTCGCGGGCACCGATCTGGTCGTCCGCGAGATCACGATCGGCCCCGGCGGCTCCACCGGCTGGCATTATCACGTCGGCCCGGTCTTCGGCTTCGTCCGATCCGGAACGCTCACCCACCCCGGTCCCGAATGTGACGCACCGGTCTATCGCACGGGCGAGTTCATCTACGAGCCCGCGGGCGAATGGAACGTCCACGTCGGTCTGAACCGCGGCAGCGAACCGCTGGTCCTCGACGTCGTCTACGCCCCACCGACAGGCGAGCCATTGTTCATCGACGCACCCGCCCCGCCCTGCGCGTAGCGTCCTCGGCACCGGTCGAAGGTGCCGACACTCCGAGCGTAGTGGTCTCGGCGGCTCTTGGATAAGCGGTTGTCTCGGGTTCAGCAGTCGTGTGCACGACGATGCGCCCGTGTCCGAGTTCGTGAAGTTTCGGCGCGTGCGGGATCGATCGAACATGATCCGGCCGCGCTGGGCTCCGGTCGGCGTGTGCGAACTCGGATGACGCGGACCGTGTAGCAAGCTGTGCGGTGATCGTCCGCGGCGGGCGATCTGCGGTGCGTCGACTTCCGGATGGAGCCCAGACATGTCGATGATTCCTGCTGAATTGAAATACACCGATGCGCACATGTGGGCACGGCTGGAGCGCGATGGCACGCTGGCGGTTGGACTCACCGACCATGCGCAACAGAACTTGGGCACGATCCTGTTCGTCACCACGCCGGGCGTCGGCACGTTCGTCGGGACCGGCGAGGCCGTCGGCGCCGTGGAGGCGGTCTCGGCCATCGCCGAGATGTACAGCCCGGCGCGCGGCGTAGTCGTCCAGGTCAATCCGGCGATCGTCGATGACCCCGAGCAGGTGAACAACGACCCGTACGCGGCCTGGCTGTTCAAGATCAGGCGGGCGGAAGGCGTCTCGGATGACGAGCTGCTCGATGCCGACGCCTACCGCCGGTTGCTCGAGGATCTCGGCGCGTGAGCGGGGAACGCCGCCGCGCCCGCAGGCGAGAAATCAGTGGTCCGGGTCGCGGTCGGGCACTGTTTCGCGACGTGCACCCCGGCCGCGCCAACTGCGGTAGCCGCGATGGGCGGCGAAAGCTCCGATGATCGCGGTGACGCACCATACCGCGATCGCGGTGTAGGCCAGAGGGGCCGAGAGGTCACCGATCGATGCGCCGAGCGCGGTGTAGACGAAGGCCCGCGGCGCCGATCCGATCAACGCGCCGACGGCCATCTGCCACAACGGAATTCCGAAAGCGCCGAAGACATACGACGCCAGGGCGTCGGAGATACCCGGGACGAAGCGCTGACCGACGACGGCCCACATGCCACGCCGTTCGATCTGGGCGTCGATGCGCTGGGCGCGCTCGGCGCCGAGCAAGCCGCGCGCGCTCTCGCGGCCGGCCCGCCGCCCGAGGAAGCTCGTGATGGTCGCCGTGCCCACCGCCGAACCCAGCGTTACGAACGTCCCGACCAGCGGCCCGAACAGCAGACCACTCCCGGCTGCCAGCAGCGGCCCGGGAACGAAGACGGCGCCGAGCACAGCCGACACCACCAGGTAGGCGAACGGCGCCGCAGCCCCGGTCGCCGCGACCATGCCGCGCACCCCCTCGACGTCGATCACCCGCGCGACGGCGACGAGATAGAACATCACCGCCAGGCCGGCGGCGAACAGCGCGAGCCGTGCGATGTGCAGCCGCCGGCTGCCGGGAGAGAGCTGATCGTCGCCGGTCATGGTGCGTCCAATCCTGCCGCACGCCCGACCGCACCTCGATTCGTGGTTGCCGAGAAGGCTCTCCAGCATGTTCCGCTGGACTCGAATCAGGGTGGGTCGCGGGGGAGGAGGGTGCCGAGGGGGCCGAGGTCGATGTTGAGGTCTTCGGGGGTCAGGCCGAAGTGGTCGCGCAGTTCGTCCATGCGTTGTTCGAGCAGCATGAGGGTGGTGCCGATGCGTTCGATCTGGGTGTCGGTGAGGTCGCCGGCGTCGACTCGGCGGAGTGCTTGGCGCTCCATGAGTTGGCGGAGGAGTTCCACCAGGGTGAGGACGAGGCTGACCAGTCCGCGTTCGACGGATTCGGGTTCGGTGTCGATGCGCGGGGGGATGCCGCCGAATTCAGTCATCGGGCGGTTCCAGCGCGCCGTGCGTCGCGGGCCCGAGTGACGTGGACAGGGTGCTGATCGAGGAGATGAGGGCGCGCAGCGAGATCTGGACCAGGTCGACGTCCGCGATAGCGAGCCTGATGTCGCCGGTGATCACCACGCCGCCTGCCAGCACCCGATCCAGCAGGTCGACCAGCGCGACGCGGCGCTCGTCGACATCGTGGCCCGCCCTGCTCATGCCGGCTCTCGTTCCACGCCCGCGAACGAGTACGGCGGCCAGGGGCCGGTGAGTTCGAGCCGGATGCCGGGGAATTCGTCGCCGAGCGCGGTGACGGTAGCGGCGAAGTCGTCGGCGTGCTCGTCGTCCACGAGATAGGTGCCGTTGAGCACCATCCAATCCCGGCGGCCACTCAGTGTCGGATCGGTCAAGGCCTGCCGTCGACCCGCCGCGGCGCGGCGGACCAAGCGCGTGTGAATTTCCTCGGCCCGCTGCGCCGCGTCGCGTTCCACGGTTTCCTGCGCGGACAGTTGCGCGCGGCGCCGGGCCAGATACGCCGCGCCCGCGCCTTTCCCGCTGCCTTCGCTCGCACGGGCCTCGGCCACGGCGGCGGTCAGGGCGGCCCGGTCACCATAGGCCTTCACGCCCCACTCGGTGCGCCCGCTCACCAGCGCGAGCGCCGCGGCGAAGTCCGTTCGCCGCTCGTCGAGCAGGTCGCGCACCCGGTCGTCGTCGAGGAACACGGTGGCCAGCCGGAGCGGGACGGTCGGACCGCGGCGCACCGAGGCCGACACGACGGCGTCATGTGCCCGGGCCGTCCCCTCCAGCCAATCGAGATCCTCCAGCTGACCGCGCAGCGGCTCCTCCCCGAACACCTCCAGCGGCACGGAGCCGACGAGGGCCGCCAGATCGCCGGAGACCACCGTGCGCACCGGCTCACCCGCGACGCCGGTCAACTCGCCGAGGTCCTCCGAGCCGCCCCGGCTGGACGTCACCGCGTACAGCCAGACTCCGAGACCCTCGCTCACGACCGATCTTCCCTCGGCTCGCGGCGGTGTTCGATCGGTCGGCGTTGTTCGCCGGCGGCCTCCAGTTCGGCGATCCGGTCGCGGAGCTCACGGTTCTCCAGTTCGAGATCGTGATCCTGCCGTTCCAAGGTGTGGGCCTTGCTGTTGAGCCAGGGGTCGGTCTCCCACCAGTCGATGCCGACCGACTTGGCCGTCTCCAAGGACGCGATCACCAAGCGCAGCTTGATCGTGAGCAGTTCGATGTCGAGCAGGTTGACCTGGATGTCGCCCGCGATCACCAAGCCCTTGTCGAGCACCCGCTCGAGAATATCGGCGAGGTTCGTCGAATGCCCCCCGCCGCCGAAGGGCTGCGGTGCGGACGAACCGCCGCCGACCACCGTCATCGCCGCTCCCTTCCGATATCGGTGCTGCCCCGGGCGTAGCGCCGCGTTCTGCGGTAGGCCACCAGGTTCCCGTCGAGATCGACCTCCACCTCGTAGAGCGCGAGAATGTCCGCCGACGAGGGGATACGGCGGTCCTCGAGCACTTCGATCTCCACCTGCCAGCCGTCCTCGGTCGGTTCCAGCGAGGTGACGCCCTGCACCTGTTTCGAGGTCAGTTCCACGAAGAGTTCCACCGCCACCGCGACGGCCTGTGCCGTGGTGAGGGGCGGTGGCTCGTCGGAAGCCGAGTGCACGTCCTCGGAGTCTGCGGAGGTGGTCTTGCGTGCCACGCGAGTCACTCCTTCCGGTCGATCGCGATCACGCCCGCCGACCGGTCATACGGTCCAGGACCGCCTGCTGCGCTTGTTTTCGCTCCTCTTCGGACAGTTGACCGGCTGCGGCGGCCGCGTCGATCTCCTCGAGTTCCCGCCGCATCAAGGCGGGATCGTGCATTTTCTGGTCCACCTGGTCCTGGATCAATTCCCCCAACCAGATCACTCCGCGCACCGGGGCGACGGGCAACGACAAGATCGACGTGACCACACCGAACAACATGCGTTACTCCTCGGGTGCGCGCTTCGTCACGAAGTCGTAGGCGGCCATCGGACCGAGGAAGTTCAGTTCCACGCGGCCGTCCCACTCCTCGCCGAGCCTGCGCAGTGCTTCCTCCAGTTCCTGTTGCCGGGCCAGCTCGACCAGCACCGCGATGTGGACGGCCTCTTCCTCATGGGACGGGTCGCGCTGGTTGACCAGTGGCTCGAACTGCTCGATTTCGGAGACCACCCTGCGGGTGTCCTCGGCGCGCTTGGCCTCGATGGCCTGATTGATCAGCTCGCCCAAAGCGATCCGGGCGTTGCGCGTGGCGTCCTCGGGTTTGTCGCGGATCTCGTCGCGCAGCTGGGCGGCCCGGTCATTCTCGTCGAGCAGTTCCCGCAGGATGGTGTTCTCCACGTACCGCCCTCGGATCACGAACTGCGCACGGCCCTCGAGTTGCTCCAGCGCGGAACGGAATTCGTTCTCGTTCGCCTCGAGCAATTCGTTCTCCACCGCCTCCGTGTCGGTCATGACCGCGCCGAACCGCAGCGGAAGGACCGGGGCGACCGCGGCGGACCCGTCCAGCAACTCGGCGTGGGCGGTGAGGTCGTCGGGCGTGCCCAGCGGTCGATCGGATTCGAGTGTGCTGATCAGCGCGGCGATCTCGCCGTGCCGCACCACACCGACCTTGCCCGGGGGATCCCCGACACCGGTGGCGTTCGACTCGGGTTCCACATCGGCGGGCACGATGCCGTAGACATACACGGCGGCTCGAGCGGTAGTCATCAATCCTCCTTGCGTCTGGGCCTGTTCGCCGTCTGGCGCTTCTCCTGCACGTCGCCGAGAAAGTCCATGACCTTCTCGCCCGCCGCCTCGAGCGCGCCGCTCGTCTTGTGCTTCGCCAAGCCCTGGGTGCCCTCGCCGACGAGGTCGGTCAGCCCCTTCGGTTGGGTGGAGATCTCCAGCCGGTTGACGGCCTCGGCGAAACGCAGATACGTGTCGACGCTGGCCACCACGACGCGGGCGTCGATGGTCACCAGCTCGATGCCGACCAGCGACACGCGCGCGAACGCGTCGATGACCAGGCCTTTGTCGAGAATCGTGTCGATCACGTCGGCCAGGCTGGAGGAATTCGGGCGCGCCATCGTGCCCGCTCCGCCACCGCCGCCGCCTCCTGCGGGTTCGATGGTCATGCGTTTGCTCCTCGCTTCTCGCGCGACCGGCGGGTCACTGTGGTGCGGCGACGGCGGGCGGCCGGTCGACGGCGGGGCGACTCGGATTCGCCCTCCTCGTCTTCGTCGCGCTCGTCGGCGTCTCGCTCGTCGGTCTCGTCTGTTTCTTCTTCGTCCGGCTCCTCGTCCGGTTCCTCGTCCGCGGAGCTCTCCTCGTCCGCGCGGTCTTCTTCGGTGTTCTCCTCTTCTTCTCGTCGTGCGGTCTCGTCGTCCTTGACGACCTTGCTTTCACGGATCTCGCCGTGCCAGCCGACGATGTCGTCGGGGTGCAGCACGGACTCTGTCATGACGTGGCGTTGGAAGTGCTTGAGTTCCAGGCGGCACCGGCGACCGGCCGCGCGCCACATATTGGCGGTCTTCTCGAACAGTCCCTGGGGGTGGTACTCCAGCACCACGAGGATGCGGGTGTAACCCGGCGTGAGCTCGTGGAAGGTGACCGCGCCGTCGATGTAGCCTTTGTGGCCCTTGGACCGCCAGACGATCCGCTCGAAGGGCACCTGCTCGAGAATCGTGGATTCCCAGGTGCGCCGGGACCAGAACACTTTGCCGGTCCAGCTGAGCTTCTCGTCGGCCATCTGCTCGACTTGCTCGAGCTTCTTGGTGAACTTCGGGAAGTCCGCGAACTGGGTCCACTGGTCGTAGGCGAGGTCGATCGGGACGCCCACGTCGATGTGCTCGACGATATTGGTCAGCTTGATCTTCTTGCCGCCACCCTTGCCCTTGCCGCCGGTCAAAGACTCCTTCGCCGTCTCGAACCCTTCACGCAGCGTGTGGCCGAGCTTGCTCTTGCCCATGCTCATGGCCGCCTGGAACGGCGAGGCGCCTCCGGCCAGCTTCTCCACGCCGGTCAGCGCCGACAGCAGGTTTCCTCCGCCGCCTTCGGCGTAATCGGTCAGTCGGCCCGCCGTCTTCGAGACCTGGTTCGTGAGCCCGGACGCCGCACGCTGGGCCAGGGTTCCGGCAAGGTTCTGCATCGATTCCTGTAGGAGACCGGTCGGCGAGGTCTGTGGGCCCTTCTTCTTAGCGCTCGAACCCGCTCCGGTCGCGGCTTTGGTAGCCCGGCTCGCCGTGTCGGCCAGTTTGCCGACCCCGGCCGTCGCGTCGCGCAGAGTTTTCGCCATCGAACTCACCTCCTCGTGCGTCGCACGGGCGCTTCACCGGCATCGGCGCGACTGCGGCGCGCCCGGGTCCCGGTCGGTTTGCGATCCCCGGAGTCGGACGAACGGTCCGCGGCCCGAGAGCCGGCTCCCCGCCCGGCGCCGGCGGCCGACCTGCGAGTACGCGTCCGCGCGGCGGGCCGCTCGGTGTCCTCGCCCTCGTCCTCGGGCTGGTCGGAGTCCTCTTCGTCTTCCTCGTACTCGTCCTCGGGACCCTCGTCCTCGGATGCTTGCTCGTCGTCCTCGGATGCTTGCTCGTCGTCCTCGGATGGTTCCTCGTCGTACTCGGACGATTCCTCGTCGTAGTCGTCCTCGTCGGCATCCGTCTCCCGCGAGCCGCGCCGATCCCCGCTCGCCAGGAGCGTCGAACCTTGCTGCAACCGGTCGTTCAGCGCATCGATACGGTTGCTGGCGGCGGTCACCGCGGCGGACCGCGCGGCGCCGAGCAACTCGCCGCGAACGGTGTCGGTGATCTTGGCCAACTCCGGCGACGATTTGAGCAACGATGTCCCACGCTCGAGCAGGTCTCCTGGCGTTCCCCCGGATCGCCGGGCCATGGCGGCGCCCGCCAGCGACAACGCGAAGCGCATCTTGCGCGTGCGGCCCAGGAAGTACCCGATGCCCACCCCTAACGCGATTCTTCCTCCACCTTTCATTTCTCACTCCTAGCTCGCCTCGACTGCCACCGCTCCGGCGAAGCCGGGGCGCCGAGACTGGACGTCCCCCAGAAGTGGGGTAGACCACATTGCGGCGGCCAAACCTCAGCGTATGCCTGGTTACCTAACCGGTCGATGGGTTCTGCCTGCGAAAAGCGGGGAAGTACCGAGCTACGGCAGCGCTTTCAGCGATCGTCTGGCGGGGAGTGGCCTACATTCGCGGAAAAAAATTTCGGAGAAATTCGCGAACTATGTCGAAGGCGGCGGAGCGGTTCCGACCAGAAGGTGACAGCAGATCACGCCACAGCACAGGAGCACATCATGTCCGTCAACACCTTCTTCTGGTTCGACAACGCCGCCGAGGAAGCCGGCGCCTTCTACGCCTCGGTGATCCCGAACTCGCGGGTGGTCGACATCTCCCGCAACTCCGATGGTTCGGCCTTCATCGTCGCGCTGAACCTGGACGGTCAAGCGGTCACGCTGATGAACGGCGGCCCGGACCACCCGTTGACCGATGCCGCGTCGCTGCAGGTGGTCGTGGACACCCAGGACGAGATCGACCGCCTGTGGGAAGCCCTCACCGCGGACGGCGGCGAGCCCGGCCCGTGCGGCTGGCTCCAGGACCGCTACGGCCTGTCCTGGCAGGTGACGCCCTCGGCGCTGCCGAAGCTGATGGGCGGCGACGATCCCGCCAAGACCATCGCCGTCGGCACCGCCCTGCGGTCGATGTCCAAGCTCGACGTGAAGGTGCTGCAGAACGCCTACGACAACGCCTGACCCCGCGGGGATCCGCACCGCACGGACAACCGGGCGAATTGCGCCCCACGCCCGGCAATGCGGACGACCCCGCCCGGACGCCATTGTCCGGGCGGGGTCGTCTTGCGCGGCGTCTCTAGCGCCAGCGTTCGGGGGTCACGGGCGCGTCCCACGCCCGGGCGTAACGGCGCTTGTCGGGAGCGTCGTATTCCTTGCTGCGGTAGATCACATACGGCCGCATCAAGTAGCCGACGGGCGCGCTGAACATGTGCACCAGCCGGGTGTAGGGCCACAGCCCGATCAGCGCGAGCACGACCAAACCGTGCAGCTGGAAGGTCCACGGCGTGTCCACCATGAGCTCGGGCTCAGGGGCGAGCGTGAACAGGCTGCGGAACCAGGGCGAGACGGTCTCGCGGTAGTTGTAGGTGCCCCACAGCAGATTGCTGCCCCACGTGTTGAGCAGGCCGGTGATCAGCGCGGCGGCCAGCAGCGTGTACATCAGCTTGTCGTTGCCCGTCGTCGCCTTGCGGACGGCGGGCACCGTGAAACGCCGGTAGAGCAGGATGCCGACGCCGGCCAGCACGGCGAGACCGGCCACCGACCCCGCGCCGACCGCGATCACGTGGTACAGGTGCTCGGAGACCCCGACCGCGTCGGTCCACGACTCCGGGATCAGCACGCCGAGCACGTGACCGCCGAACACCCCGAGCATGCCGAAGTGGAACAGCGGGCTGCCCAGGCGCAGCAGGCGGCTCTCGTAGATCTGTGATGAGCGAGTGGTCCAGCCGAACTGGTCGTTGCGGTAGCGCCACAGGTGGCCGAGCACGAACGAGGTGAACGCGATGTACGGCAGGATCAGCCACAGGGCGATCGGCAGGTTCGGCGTTGCGTTCATCGTCGGCCTTCCGATCCGTCGAACAGGGAGGGGTCCATCGCGAAGGGTTCCAATCCGACTTCCTCTTCGGGCGGCCCCTGGGCGGCGAGTTCGGCGATGCGCCTGCGGTCGGCGGTGGTCGGCGGCGGCAGCGTGGCCCCGATCGCCGCGAGCACTCCGGCATAGGGGGAGCCGTTGTCCGACAGCGAAAGCCGCAGCAGCTCCAGCACCGGAACGTGCTCGCCGAGCAGCCGTTCGCCGCCGATCGGATCGACGGTGGCGGCGAACTCCAGCAGCACGGGCAGGTGGTCGGGCAGCTCTTCGTCACCGAGTTCGACACCGGCGTGCCGGTAGGCGTGCTTGAACCGCAGCAGCGCCATCCCGCGCTTGCGGGTGTCGCCGTAGGCGTAGAAGGTCAGGTGCAGGCTGGCGCGACGGCGCATGTCGAAGGTCGCGACGTAGTCCGCGGCGAGTTCCAGCGGCGGAGTCGTCCGCAGGTGGTCGAGGCATTCGTCCAGGTGGGCGCGCACTTCGTCCGGTAGGGCGGCCGCGGCCGTCGCCAACTGGTCGACCATGGACAGCGTCTGCTCGCCTGGATAGTCCAGCAGCAGCGCGGCGATCCGCCACACCAGCTGACGGTCGCGCTGGGCCAGTTCGACCACCGGTTCCGGGCGGCGCCGCAGCTTCAGCAGGCTCATCGCCCCGCTCCGGTCGGAGTCGAGGCCGGATCACCGGTGGCCGCGTTGCTCGCGCCGCCGTCGGCGTTCCCGTTGCTCGCGCCGTCGGCGTGCCCGTTGCCGGAGCCGTTGGTGTGGCCGTTCGCGTGCCCGTTGCCGTTGGCAGCGCCGTTGCTCGGCAGCAAACCGTCGGTGCTCTTCCCGTCCCAGTTCAGCAGATTGATCCGGGACGACTTCTCCTGCGGCGCGGCGTCGTTGGAGTCGGTGAGGTGGAACTTCTCCACCATCTGGTCGAACGCCGTCATGCCCGGTCCGCCGTCGGTGTCCAGGCTGCATCCGGTGGCGAGCGAATCCAATTCGTGCGCGCGGGCTCCCGCGCCGGTCGGGATGACATAGCGATGCTCGTACTTGGCGATGGCCAGCAGCCGGTACATCGCCTCGATCTCTTCCGGCTCCAACCGCACCGACGGCGCGATCGAGGGATCGGGCTCCTCCCCGAGGTTCACCGACCGCATGAACGAACGCATCGCCGCCAGGCGCTGCAACGACGCGCGCACCGGGCCCACGTCACCCGCGGTGAACAGCTCGGCCAGGTACTCCACCGGAATGCGCAGCGCGTCGATGGCGCCGAACAGGTTCGACGCGTTCTCGCCGTCGTGCCCGGTCTCGGTGAGCACGTCCACCACCGGCGACAGCGGCGGCACGTACCAGACCATCGGCATGGTGCGGTACTCCGGATGCAGCGGCAGCGCGATCTGGTAGTCCACGATCAGCTTGTAGACCGGCGAATCCTGCGCGGCCTGAATCCATTCCGGCGAGATTCCGGCGCGCTCGGCCTCGGCGATCACGCGCGGATCATGGGGATTGAGGAACACACCGAGCTGGGACGGGTAGAGATCGGCGTCCTCGGTGACCGAGGCGGCCTCCAGCACGGCGTCGGCGTCGTAGAGCATCACGCCGATGTAGCGCAATCGCCCGACGCAGGTCTCCGAGCACACCGTCGGGATGCCGACCTCAACGCGCGGGTAGCAGAAGGTGCACTTCTCCGCCTTGCCCGTCTTGTGGTTGAAGTAGATCTTCTTGTACGGGCAGCCGGACACGCACTGCCGCCAGCCGCGGCACTTGTCCTGGTCCACCAGCACGATGCCGTCCTCGGCGCGCTTGTAGATCGCGCCGGAGGGGCACGACGCCGCGCACGACGGATTGAGGCAGTGCTCGCAGATCCGCGGCAGGTAGAACATGAAGGTCTCTTCGAACTCCAGTTTCACCTGGTCGGACAGCTTCGCCAGCAGCGGGTCCTTGCCGACCTGCTCGGGACCAGAGCCGAGGTCGTCGTCCCAGTTGGCGCCCCAGGTGACCTTCGTGTCCTCGCCGGTGATCAGCGATTTGGGCCGCGCCACCGGCGTCGTGTCGATCGGCGGCGACGACAGCAGGTTGTCGTAGTCGTAGCTCCACGGCTCGTAGTAGTCCTCGACCGTGGGCAGATCCGGGTTGGCGAAGATGTTCAGCAGCCGCTTCAGCCGGGAGCCGGACTTCAGGGTGAGCTTGCCGCGCTTGTTCAGCGTCCAGCCGCCCTTCCACTTCTCCTGATCCTGGTACTGCCGCGGATAGCCCTGTCCGGGCCGCGTCTCCACGTTGTTGAACCAGACGTATTCGGTGCCGCCGCGATTGGTCCAGGCCTGCTTGCAGGTGACCGAGCAGGTGTGGCAGCCGATGCACTTGTCCAGGTTCATCACCATGGCCAGCTGTGCCATGACTCGCATGTCAGTACCGCTTTCCTGCGTCGGTGGGTGCGTGGTGGGCCGTCATGCCGCCGTCACCCATGTCAGTACCGTCTTGTTGCGTCGGTGGGTGCGTGTGGGCCCAGATGCCGCGCTCACCCATGTCAGTACCGCCTTGTTGCGTCGGTGGGTGCGTGTGAGCACACCTGCCGCCCTCACCCATGTCAGTACTCGACTTCCTGCGACCGTTTGCGGATCGTCGTGACCTCGTCGCGCTGATTTCCGGTGGGGCCGTGGTAGTTCAGCGCGAAGGACTGCTGCGCGTAGCCGCCGATGAGATGGGAGGGCTTGATCATGATGCGGGTGAGTGCGTTGTGGATACCGCCGCGCTTGCCCCGGCCCTTGGTGTCCTCGCCGATGCCCTCGATGCGCGGCACGTCCACCGCGCGGTCCTGGGCGTGGTACATGAACACGGTGCCCTCGGGCATCCGGTGGCTGACGATGGCGCGGGCCACCACGATGCCGTTGCGGTTGATCGCCTCGATCCAGTCGTTGTCGGCCACACCGATCTTCGCCGCGTCGCGATCGGACATCCAGATCGTCTGCCCGCCGCGCGAGAGCGTCAGCATGTGCAGGTTGTCCTGGTAGGCGGAGTGGATCGACCACTTCGAGTGCGGGGTGAGGTAGCGCACGGTGACGCCCTTGTCGCCCACGTCGCCGATCGAGGGCTCGTGGAACAGGGCGGTCATGTCCAGCGGCGGGCGGAAGATCGGCAGCTGCTCGCCGAGCTCGATCATCCAGTCGTGATCGAGGTAGAAGTGCTGGCGCCCACTGAGCGTGTGCCAGGGCTTGAGCCGCTCGGTGTTGATGGTGAACGGCGAGTAGCGGCGTCCGCCGGTCTCGCTGCCCGACCACTCCGGCGAGGTGATCACCGGGACCGGGCGGGCCTGGGTGTCGGCGAAGGTGATCCGCTTGCCCTCGTGCTCCGCGGCCAGGTCGGCCAGCTTGGTGCCGGTGCGGCGTTCCAGCGCGTGGAAACCCTCGACGGCCAGACGCCCGTTCGTGGTGCCCGACAACGCGAGGATCGCCTCGGCCGCGTGGGTGTCTTTGGCCAGCGACGGGCGGCCCTGCGCCACACCGGAGACAACCGTGCCGTTCACCCCGGCGAGGTACTCGACCTCCTGATCGGGATAGGTGGTGACACCCTTGGTGGTGACGCCCAGCGTGTCGATCAGCGGCCCGAGCGCGGCCATCTTCTCCGCCAGCTTCGGGTAGTCGCGTTCGACCACGACCAGTTTCGGCATGGTCTTGCCCGGAATCGGTTCGCACTCACCGGCTTTCCAGTCCAGCACGCGACCGCCGGCCTGGGCCGTCGCGTCCGGCGAGTCGTGCTGCAACGGCACCGCGACGATGTCCTTGCGCTTGCCGAGATGCTTCTCGGCCATCCAGGAGAACCCGCGGGCGATCCGGTGGAAGGCGTCGAAGTCGGTCTTGGCCTCCCAGGGCGGCGAGATGGCCGGGGAGAAGGCGTGCACGAACGGGTGCATGTCGGTGGAGGACAGATCGTGCTTCTCGTACCAGGTGGCGGCGGGCAGCACGATGTCGGAGAACAGCGTGGTGCTGGTCATCCGGAAGTCCAGCGACAGCAGCAGATCCAGCTTGCCGGTGGCCGCGGTCTCCCGCCAGGTCAGCTCCTGCGGCCGCACGCCGGTGGCGTCGGTGGTCTGCAGATTGGAGTCGGCGCCGAGCAGATGACGCTGGAAGTACTCGTTGCCCTTGCCCGAGGAGCCGAGCAGGTTCGCCCGCCACACGGTCAGGCACCGCGGGAAGTTCTCCGGCGCGTCCGGGTCTTCGCAGGCGAACCGCAGGTCGCCGGACTTCAGCCCGTCCACCACGTGCTCGGGAGCGGTCTTGCCCGCGGCCTCGGCCTCGTCCACCAGGTCGAGCGGGTTGCGGTCGAAGGTCGGATAGCTGGGCATCCAGCCCAGCCGGGTGGCGAGGGCGATGTTGTCGGCGGCGGTGCGGCCGGCGAACTTGCCCGTGCCCAGGGGTGAGGCGAACGGCTCGGCGGTGAACGGGTCGTAGCGCCATTGGTCGTTGGTCAGATACCAGAACACCGTGCCCTGCATCTGCCGTGGCGGGCGCTGCCAGTCCAGGCCGAAGGCCAGGGTGGACCAGCCGGTCACCGGGCGGCACTTCTCCTGTCCGACGTAATGCGCCCAGCCGCCGCCGTTCACGCCCTGGCATCCGGTCAGCAGGGTCAGGGTGAAGAACGCGCGGTAGATCTGGTCGGAGTGGAACCAATGGTTGGTGCCCGCGCCCATCAGGATCATCGAGCGGCCGCCGGAACGCTCGGCGTTGTCGGCGAACTCGCGCGCGATGCGCTGGGCCTGCACGGCGGGCACTCCGGTGATGGCTTCCTGCCAGGCCGGGGTGTATGGCTCGTCCGCGTCGTCGTAGCCGCTGGGCCAGGTGCCGGGCAGACCGTCGCGGCCGACGCCGTATTGGGCGAGCAACAGGTCGAAGACCGTGGTGACGCGCCTGCCCGCGACGGTCGTGGTCGGCACGCCGCGGGTGAGCACGCCGGGAGTGTCGCTGTCGAAGCGGGGAATCTGTACAGCCGCAGCGTCGTCGGTGCGGCCGTACAGACTCAGGAGGGGATCGACGTCCCCGAGATCGAGGTTCCAGCGTCCGGCTCCCTCGTCGCCGAAACGATGGCCGAGCGAGCCGTTCGGCACCACCGGCTGCGCCCGCGCGTCCAGCAGCACCGTCTGGAACTGCACGCCCTCGCCGGTGCGGCCCAGGTCGGCGGCGGTGAGGAACTTGCCGGGGACGTAGGCCCCGTCGCGCTCGTCGAGGGTGATGAGGAACGGCAGGTCGGTGAAGCGCTTGATGTAGTCGAGGAAGCGCGGCGTGGTCTTCTCGACGAAGAACTCCTTCAGCACCACATGACCCATCGCCATGGCGAGGGCCGCGTCGGTGCCGGGGCGCGCGGGCACCCACTCGTCGGCGAACTTGGTGTTGTCGGCGTAGTCGGGGGAGACCACCACCACCTTCTGGCCCCGGTAGCGGGCCTCGGTCATGTAGTGCGCGTCCGGTGTCCGGGTGACCGGCACGTTCGAGCCCCACATGATGAGGTAACCGGCGTCGAACCAGTCCGCCGACTCGGGCACGTCGGTCTGGTCGCCGAACACCTGCGGCGAGGCCACCGGCAGGTCGGCGTACCAGTCGTAGAACGACAGCATGGAGCCGCCGAGCAGCGAGATGAACCGGGCGCCGACGGCGTGGCTGACCATGGACATGGCCGGAATCGGCGAGAACCCGGCCACCCGGTCCGGGCCGTACTGCTTGATCGTGTAGACGTGTGCGGCGGCGGCGATCTCGGCCGCCTCCCACCACTCGGAGCGCACGAATCCGCCCTTGCCCCGGGCGGCCTTGTAGCTGCGCGCCTTCTCCGGGTCTTCGACGACGTCGGCCCAGGCCAGCACCGGATCCTTGAGCCGGGACTTGGCTTCCCGGTACAGCTCGAGCAACGTGCCGCGCACGTAGGGGTAGCGCACCCGGGCGGGCGAGTAGGTGTACCAGGAGAACGACGCGCCACGGGGACAGCCGCGCGGCTCGTACTCCGGCTTGTCGGCGCCCACCGACGGGTAGTCGGTCTGCTGCGACTCCCAGGTGATCACACCGTCTTTCACGTAGATCTTCCACGAGCACGAGCCGGTGCAGTTCACGCCGTGCGTGGAGCGCACCACCTTGTCGTGGGACCAGCGATCGCGGTAGAACTCGTCGGCGCTGCGCCCGCCGACCTTGTGCAGCGTCCGCTGATCGGACGACACCTCGCCCCGGTGGAAGTACTTCCCCAGCCGCAAGAGCGCGTCCCCGGCGTCGGTGGCCGGGGCGGAGGGTGCGTGACCCTGGGTGCGGGAATTAACCACGACGTCCCCTTCGAGCTGTGCGATCGGGTGGATGTTCCGACTGTAAAGAGGCGCGCACGGCTGGCCAAACCTCTTTCTCACAGCCCATTCGAGAGCGTGGTGAGTTGTGAGATCGGCGCAACCTCCCGGTCACGGTAGTGCGCGGCTCCCCGGGGTGGTCCGGTGGGTCGACCAGGGCGAACCCGCTCTGAACTGGACGGAATCGGAGCGGAGGAGTTCACTCGGGCCCGCGTCGGTGATGCTTTGGAAACGGCTGGTTCTCCAGTGCTTTACATTTGTTAACACAAAGGAGCGGCTGTCCGAGGCGCCCCGCTTATCCGTTCCGGAGTGTTTCGGCCGAGGTTTCCTGACAGCGTATTGTAAGCACAATCACAATTCGCTGAGAATTCGCCCGACACTGCGAGAAATTGTCCTTCCGCGCGTGGTTCCAGGAATCGCCGTCCACGAATTCGTCTGGCGCCGAGCGGTCCACGCCGTCCCGATGGCTCGTCTGTTCACCATCGACCGGATGACACTGTCCTACGTGGTGACCCGGTGGCGGACGCGGAATCGGCCGCGCGATCGTGGCTCGACTGCTGGCTCTCGGCCACGCGGTGGTGGTCGAGCGCGACGCGGAGGCGCAGTCCTGGGCGGGCGGACGGGTCACCGTCTTCGCGGGTGACGCGCTCTCCACCGAGGGCGGCTTCGTCGACGGAGCGACCCTGCCCGTCGCCGGCGGCCGCTCGGTCCTGGCCGTCGATCCTGAATCTCGCTGAGACGCAGCCGATCACGCTTCGCATCGACCGGCCTGCGCGGTCGGCCGGTGCCGCGTCACCTGGAAGCTCCGGCGAGGCAGGGTACGAAAGCGGTTGCGGCGTGGGCGGATGAACGCGTCGGCCGCCGTCTCAGGCCGGGGCGGCGGGATCGATATCGGCGAACGTGTCGACCCAGCGGTGCGGCGGCCGAGGCGGATTGGGCTCGCCGGGCCGGGCGAGGCCGACGACGTGCCACCCCGCGGCGACAGCGGCATCGAGTTCGTCCGGATGATCGGACAGGAACAGGATGCGTTCGGCGGGGACGCCGATGGCTCCTGCGATCTTGTCGTAGGAGGACGACTCGCGCTTGCCGCCCGCCGTCGACAGATCGAAGTACCCGCTGATCAGCTCGGACAGGCTGCCGCCGCGCGCGAAGGCGAACCAATCCCGCTGATTGCGTACCGATCCCGAGGAGTAGACGTACAGCGCGAGCCCCGCGGCGTGCCACGCGACGAGCGCCGGTGGCACGTCCGGGAAGAACTCGCCGTGTAGCGCGCCGCTACGGAAGCCTTCCGCGCAGATCAGGCCCTGCGCGGTCTTCAATGGCTCGGCCTTGACGTCGGTGTCGAGCCACTCGCGCAGGATCGCGGCTACTTCCTCCGGCCCGGCGTCCGGGCGTCCGGCCAGCTCCCTGGTCGCGGCCAGCACGGGCGCGGCACCGGTGGAACTGTTCTCGGCCAGCCACCCTGGAAGTCGTTGCCGGGTATAGCCGTAGAGGTCTTCGCGCACCGACGCGGTGGGGCTGGTGGTGCCCTCGATGTCGACGACGACGGCGTCGATCACGGCGCGGTCAGCAGCTCGTCGAGGGTGGGGAAGCCCGCGCTGATCTTGTCGCCGGTGAAGTCGCCGACCCAGCCGTCCGCTTCCTCGAAGAAGCGGATGGCGATGAAATCGGGGCGCTCGCCCATATCGAACCAGTGCAGCGTGCCCGCGGGTACCGAGAGCAGGTCGCCGCCCTCGCACACCACCGCGAAGACCTCCTCGCCCAGGTGCAGATAGAAGCAGCCGCGTCCGGCGGCGAAGAAGCGCACCTCGTCCTCGGCGTGCCGGTGCTCGTCGAGGAACTTGCCGCGCGCGCCCGCGGCGATCTCCGGCCACTTCGGGTCGGCGTCGTCGGGGTGGATGCGGGCGATGTCGATGTGCTTGTAGCGCCCGGAGCCGTTCAGTTCCGCGACGTTCGTCGCGTAGTGCGCGAGCAGATCCTCGGAAGACACCGACGCGGCGTTCTCGATTACCGGCCAGCGGCCGAAGGTTACGCCGTGCTCGGCCAGTTCGGTGCCGATCACCTCGTCGTCGCTGGTGCGTACGCGCACGTCGGCCGCGTCGCCCGCGGCCATCACCTGCAGGAGGGTCATGTCAGTCCAATCTCGAGAAAGTCGTCGCGCGGGGCGAACGCGGCCGGACTGCCGGTGCGGGACACCAGCTCACACAATGCTTCCAGGCATTCGGCGCGATCGCGCGCCTGGCCGAGGTCATCGCCCCAGGCGGTGATGCCGTGACCGGCGATGACCAGGACGGGCAGCGCGCCGGGATGCTCGAGAAGGTAGCGTTCGATGTCCGCGCCGATGCGCGGCACCTCGGGCCAGTTCGGGAAGACCGGGATCTCCGCGACGGCCGGATCGCCGCCGCCGAGCCCCTTGATCAGCTCGTAGTCGGTGATCCGCAGCGTGGCGAGTGTGCCGGGGGACGCCGAGCGGGTGGCGAGTGCGGTGGCGAACGGCGGATGGATGTGCACGACCGCCTGGGCCGGGCGGGTCCGGTAGACGGCGGTGTGGATCGTCGTCTCGGCGGAGGGTTTGCGTCCGTGGTCTGCCACGGGCGCGGAGTCCGCTACCCGCACGGTGACCATGTCGCGCTCGGTGAGTTCGCCTTTGGACAACCCGCTTCCGGTGACCAGGGCGGTGGCGCCGGTGCGCACCGAGACGTTGCCCGCCGTGCCCGGCATCCAGCCGCGCCGGTAGAGCTCGCGAGCGATATCCGCGATGGCCGCGCCGTGCGACCGATCGGATCGGTGCACCACGCCGTGCTCGGTGACCACCGCGGTCACCATTTCGGCAGGCGTCACGTCGAAGGCCGGGTTGAAGACCTCGGTGTGCTCGGGAGCCGTTGCGACGCCACCGAATCCGGTCACCTCGGCGGCCGCGCGTTCCTCCACGACGATCTCCCGGCCGGTGGCCATCGACAGGTCGCGGGTCGACTCCGGGGCGACCACGACGAACGGGATGCCGTGGTGGCGGGCGGCGAGCGCGAGACCGTAGGTACCGATCTTGTTGGCGACGTCGCCGTTGGCGGTGACCCGGTCGGCGCCGACGAGCACGCAGTCGACCTGTCCGGTCGCCATCGCCCAGGCCGCGGCGGAATCGATGGTGAGCCGGTGCGGGATGCCCGCTTCGGCGAGTTCCCAGGTGGTCAGCCGCGCGCCCTGCAACAGCGGCCGGGTCTCGTCCACCAGCACCTGTTCGATCGCGCCGCGTTCGGCCAGCACCCGCAGCGTGCCGATGGCTGTGCCGAACGCGCTGGTCGCCAGCCGCCCGGTGTTGCAGTGGGTGAGCACCCGCAGCGGCCGGTCCGCACACAGGCGCTGCACCAGGTCGGCGGCGTGGGTGGCGGCGGCCCGGTTGACCCGGCCGTCCTCGGCGAGCATGTCGAGCGTCTCGGCGAGGACCGCGCCCGCGCCGTGGCCCACCTTCGTCCGAACCCGCCGCACCGCCCAGGCCAGATTCACCGCGGTCGGGCGAGCGGCGGCGATCCGGTCCGCCTCGGCTTGCGCGGCCGCCTCGTCCACCACGCCGTCCACGGTGTGCGCGGCGGTGGCGATGACGACGCCGAAAGCTCCCGCGATGCCGATGGCGGGCGCGCCGCGGATGGCCAGCGCCTTGATCGCGTCGATCACTTGGTCGACGGTGCTCAGCCGCAGTTCACGCACCTCGTGCGGCAGGCCGCGCTGGTCGATGGTGACGAGCGCGCCGTCGTCCCAGACCAGAGAGCTGTCGTCCATCAGGCGCATCCTTCTCGCGTCGAACCGTGTCGTGCCTGGTCAACGGTATCGGACGGGGGATGGCGGGCCGAAATCGCGTCAGGCGGCCGGGGTGCGCAGTTTCGTGGCGCGTTCGCGTGGGTCGTAGTCCGGCCCGACGCCCTCGATCAGCAGCAGGTCGCCGTCGATGTGATCGGCGCGCAGCGGCAGGATCTCCTGGTAGGCGGGCGAGTGGTACCACTCCCGCGCCTCGGTCATCCCGGGGAACTCGATCAGCACCATGCTGCCGGGCCAGTCGCCTTCCACGACTTCGGCCGGGGGCCCGTGGATGACGAAGCGGCCGCCGAACGGGTCCAAGGTGGCCTGGATGCGCTCCAGGTATTCGAGGATGTCGGGGTGGGCCCTGCGACTGCGGAGGTGGGCGAAGCCATAGGCGGACATGGCGTTTGGCCTTCCTTCGTTCGATCACGCCGGGGATGGCGTCGCACCGACGGTAGGTCCGCCGCGCGCGGTGCGGCAATTACCCGAGGGGTAAGCGCACTGGTCTCGAACGACCGCGACCGCCGGACCCGGGAGGAGTTGGGGCCGGCGGCGCGGGTGGCGCAGATCAACTAGCGGCGGCGCTCCTGCTCGCCGCGCCGGTCGGGCATCTCGCTCCTGGTGCCCCGACGGCCTTCCATGTCCGCGCCCTCGCGCATGTCCTGCTCTTGGCGCTGTTGCTGCTGCTGCCTCGGCATCTGCTTCGGCATTTTCTTAGGCGTTTTCTTCGACTTTTCAGTCATCTCCACACGGTCCTTTCCGGGGGATTGATATTCGCCTAACGAACTCACGATAGCGAGCGGGTATGGCGTCCGGAAGGGGAAATGAAAAATAAGCCCCTTAGCGGCAGATCTGTCATGTTCACGCAGGTAGGAGCAATATTTGCATTGTTTTAGATAACGAATTCGGTTGCGGTGTGCCTCTGGTTGACATTCTGCTGATCGGCACGCCGGAGGGTTGGGGCAAAGGGGGAGCCGGGGCCGGTGGTAACGCTTGTTCGGGTGCGCCGGTGTTTATCGCGGTGAATTCGATTCCGCTATCGTGAGGAAGCGTGCGGATCATTCGAGTGATCGCCGCCGCTACCCGCTGATCCCGGTGTGAGACAACGACTTCGGTTCGTCGCCGGGACCGGGTCTCGGCGCTCTCGACTTCCTGTGCGCACTCGTGCTCCTGGAGAGCCCGCGCTGCAAGCACTTTCGTGCCAAAAGGCGGCGAACCACACGTTGCCTCAGCGGCGCAGCGGCAGGAACTCGACGATCGCTCCGTCGTCGGCGTCGGGCGGGACGACGACCAGGCCGTCGCGATCGACGAGGCCGCCGAGGTGGGCCGTGCGGATGGTCGGGTCGCCGATCCAGCCACCCTCCTCGGCGGCGCGGGCCGGGACGATGCGGGGCACCGGTCCGGTGATCTCGGCCGCGTTGTGCAGCGGTCCGCGCAGTGGGCGCGCGGGAGCGGCGCCGGTGCGGCCCTCGACGATCGCCGGCGCGAGCGCCATGAGCGTCGCGACGGCGGCGAACGGGTTGCCGGGCAGGCCGAGCACCGTGGTGCCGGAGGCGAGCTGGGCCACGACCGTGGAACCGCCGGGCCGCAGCCGCAGCCGCGGTACCAGGATCTCGGCTCCGGCGCGGGCGAGGGCACCGCGGAGCTGGTCGGCGGCCCCGCCGCCGGTCGCCCCGACGATCACCAGCAGGTCGTACTCCGGCGCGACGGTCATGACCTCGTCGAAGCCGTGCGGAGTGTCGCGCAGATGCACCCGATCGGCGGCACGAATACCGTTCCAGGACAACAGATCCGGCAGGACGGGACCGATCGAGTCGCGGGTCTGCCCCGCTTGCAGCGGTCCTTCGCTGCGGATCTCGTCACCGGTCATCACGATGCGCGCGCGGACCGGGCCGCGCACCGGCGCCACGGTGACTTCGACGCTCGCGGCCGCGGAGACCAACGCCGTGGTGACCGGCGTGCCCTCCGGCGCGACCGGATCACCGGCCGCGCGGTCCTCGCCGCGGCGGCGGGTGTCGTCGCGAAGCGGTGTGTCCGGCAGGCGGTACAGCGTCTCGTCGGCGATGTGCGCGAATTCGTCGCGCAGCACACCCGTGGTGCCGTCCGGGACGTGCGCCCCCGTGGCGATCCGCACCGCCTCGCCCGGCAGCAGTCCCACCGGTCGCCGCCCGCCCGCGAAGCCGACATCGCGGCGCAGGCGCCACGGGCCGTCGCCCGCCACCGCGTAGCCGTCCATCGCCGAGACGTCGAAGCGGGGCAGCGGCCCGGCCGCCGTCAGCGGGCCCGCGAGCGCCGCCCCGAGCACCGAACGCAGATCGGCCTCGTACGTGGTGAGCCGGGACAGGTCGCGGCGCAGAACGTTTCGTGCCTCGTCCAGGTCGAGCGGCGGTTGCTGCCGTGGTGCGTCGACCGCGGCCCTGGCCTGCCGTACCTGCTCGTCGGTGTCGCAGTCGCCGACGCCGGCGAGCGGGATGATCGCGGCGGCGGCGGGCACCAGGGCTTTCATCGGCTGGTTGATCAGCGCGTCGAGCCCGTCCAGCGCGGCGGTCAGCGCGGAGCGCCGCCACACCCCGATCAGATACTGCGGACGCCCCGACTCGTCGGCGGCGAACACCGCGTCCGCGCCGGATTCGGTGGCGTGCCGGATGAGCTCGGCGATCGCCCACGGCGACAGGAACGGCAGGTCGGCGGCCAGCACCACCACCAGCGGGGCGGCGGAGCCGAGGGCGCGCAGCCCCGTGTCGATCGCAGGCACCGGACCCGACCCGGGCGGCACCTCGCGCACCTGGATGATCTCCGGCGCCAGCTCGGGCCGATGCGGTCCGACGACCACCGTGTGCGCGCACGAGGCGACGGCGGCGAGCGCCACCTCGAGCATGGAACGGCCGCCGATGACGATGGCCGGTTTGTCCACGCCGCCCATCCGGCTGGCCCGGCCGCCCGCGAGCACGATCGCGTCGGCGGCGATCACACGCCACGACCTCGAGCTAGGTACACCATGGCGGCCATGCTAATTCGTCATCGCCGGGAAGCCCGGGAGCGGACGGCCCGGATCAGGCGTTCGACCAGAAGCGAGCCGCGGGCAGCAGCCGGAACTCGTTGAGTTCCGGGTCGGCGAGCACGAGGTCGGTGTCCCTGGTGGCCGCCGGGGCGCCCCGGTCGATCGTCGTGGCGCCCGCCGCGTGCAGCCGGGCCACCTCCGCGGCCCGGTCGTCGGCCGGAAACGAGGTGAGATCCAGGCGCAGCCTGGTCCGGCCGGACCCCGCGTCGGGCGTGCGCACGAACTCCAGCCAGGAGCCGAGCCCGGTCGGTGAACGCAGCCCGGTCAGCCGCTCGCCGCGGTGCGTGGACGGCCAGCCCGTGGCGGCCGACCAGAACTCGGCGAGGCGCCGCGGGTCGCGCGTGTCGACCACGATCGCCGCGACGGATCCGGTGTCCACGTACTCCTCCCTGGGTTCGAGCACGCAGAACTCGTTGCCCTCCGGGTCGGCGAGCACGGCCCACGGCACCGCGCCTTGGCCGATGTCGACCGATCGCGCACCCAATGCCAGCGCCCGGTCCACCTGGGTGCGCTGGTGGTCCAGCGAGCGGGTGGCCAGATCGAGATGCAGGCGGTTCTTGCCGACCTTGGCCCGCATCGCGGGCAGGAAGGTGAGCGCCAGCTCGCCACCGTCGGCGTCGGGCGCCGCGACGTTCACTTCGTCGGGGCGGTCGAGGGTCACGCTCCAGCCGAGCAGTTCGGCCCAGAAGTCCGCGACCGGACGCGGCCGGTCGGCATCGAAGGCGACGCATGCCAGGCGGGTGGGCATGGATCAACGGTACTGTCCGCCATTCGGGCACGGAGGCATTTCGGAAAGCGGTGCTCAGTCGCGCGGGAGATCGGGCAGCGGGAAACGCGCGGCGCGCAGGTCGACGCGCCCGTCGTGGATCGGCACGCCCTCCGCGGCGAGCAGGCGCAGCTGACGGTGGGCCAGGTGCGCGGCGGGCTTGCCGCTCGCCCCGAGCACGCGGTGCCAGGGCAGGTCGGCCGAGTCGGTGCGCATGATCCAGCCCACCGTGCGCGGCGTGGACAGACCGGCGGCCGCCGCGATGTCGCCGTAGGTCGCGACCCGGCCGGGCGGTATCGCCGCCACCAGCGCGCGCACCTGCTCCACCTGGGCGTCGGTGGTCGGCATCGGCTCAGAGCACCGAGCGCACGAGTTCGCCGGTCTGGGCGGGATACGCCTGGGCGACCATGTGATCGCAGTTCCATTCGAGCACCGTCAGGCGGGCGCCCATATGCTCGGTGAGCGCCGCGCGGAACTCCGGTGTGACGAACGGCGGATGCACCTTCATCGCCTGCACCAGCACGGTGGGCAGATCGGCGGGCGGCAGCACCCAGTGGCGGGCCAGCTGGCCCCAGTAGGAGTTGACGGCGGGCAGGCTCATCCGCCAGCCGAAGCGCCCGTCGGCGGTGGGCATCAGGTGTTCGTCGAGTTCGGCTTCCAGCAACCGTGGCTCGACGTCGCCCCAGCCGGTGTCCAATTTGTCCTGGCGCGCGTGCTCGACGCTGTCGTAGTCGGCCGAGACGAGGGTGGACAGCGCGATCTCGTTGAGCCATTCCGGTTCCAGTGCGATGGCCGGATCGAGCAGCACCAGCTTGCGCACCAGTTCGGGATGCCGATGCGCCAGGTGCAGCGCGCACGCGCCGCCGAAGGAGTGCGCGACCACCACCACCGGGCCGTCCGCCTCGGTGGTGACCAATCCGACCAGATCCTCGACGATGGTCTCGAAGTTCCACGGCGGCAGCGAGGTCGAGCGACCGTGTCCGCGCAGGTCGGGCGCGAGCACGCGGACATCGGGCAGATGCCGGGTGGCCAGGTCTTCCCAGCGTTTGCCGTGGCCGGTCACGCCGTGCAGGGCCAGCACCACCGGTCCCGTCGTCGGACCGAACCGATGGACATTCAAAACAGACACCGGTCCATTTTGACCTGCGCCGCAGTCGCGCGCACCGGCGGTCGGGCGGAGGCGTGTACCGGCGTGTCGGTCGTGTCTGTTGCAATAGCCCGCGTGGTGCGATCGGATGGCGCGGTGCGACTGGTTCGCCGGACAGTGGTGGCGCCCCGGCCGCGAGACTGGGGCGCCGACGTTCGCGCGCTGCTGGACGCCGCCGCGGCGGCCGGTCCGGCGCGTCCGGGGTGGCGGCCCTGGCAGGTACTCGGCGGACCGGGCACGGGCAAGACCGCCCTGCTGGTCGATCTCGCCGCCGAGCGCATCGCCGCCGGAGCCGATCCCGGATCGGTCCTGGTGCTGACCCATTCGAAACAGGCGGCGGGCGCCGTGCGCGACGCCATCACCACGCGGTTGAGCGGACCCGAACCCGGCGCGGAGGGCGGTGTGCCCGGCGCCACACGAGAACCCTTGGTGCGCACGCTGCACTCGTATGCCTTCTCCGTGCTGCGCAGGCACGCGCTGGCGCACGGCAACCCGCCGCCGCGTCTGCTCACCGGCGCCGAACAGGACGCCGTGGTGCGCGAGATGCTGCGCGGCGATCTGGCCGACATGGCCGAGGGCGCGAGCGGACTATGGCCGGAGCGGCTGCGGCCCGCGCTCGCGCTCGGCGGGTTCGCCGAGCAATTGCGCGATCTCATGCTCCGGGCCACCGAACGCGGTCTCGGACCGGAAGACCTGGTGCGGCTCGGCCGCGAGCACGCCAAGCCCGAATGGGTGGCGGCGGGCAGGTTCGCCATCCGCTACGAGCAGACGATGCTGCTGCGCTGGTCGGTCGGCGTCGAGGCGCCGGAGGCGACCGCGCCCGCGCTGGACGCCGCCGAACTGGTCGGCGCGGCGCTCGACGCGCTGGCCGCCGACCCGAATCTGCTTGCCGCCGAACGCGCCAGGATCGGATACCTACTGGTCGACGACGCCCAGCACCTGGACCCGCAGGCGGCCGTCCTTGTCAGGGCGATCGGGCACAGCGCGCGGACCACGGTGATCGCGGGCGATCCCGATCAGGCCGTCTTCACCTTCCGCGGCGCGGACGCGCGGTTCGTCGCCGAGCTCGACGTGCCGCCCGAGCGGCGCATCGTGCTGCGCGACAGCCATCGCTGCGGCGGTCAGGTGGAGCTGGCGGTGGCGCGGATCGCCGCACGCCTGCCGGGCAGTGCGCCGCAACGCATTCCGGTGCCCGAAGGCACCCGACCGCGGGAGGACGGCACCGAGGTGCGGGTCCGGGTGCTGGCCACCCCCGCGAAGGAGGCCGCGCTCATCGCCGACCACTTGCGCCGGGCGCATCTCACCGGCGGAGTGCCGTGGTCGCGGATGGCGGTGATCGTGCGTTCGGTGCCGCTGTCGCTGGCGCCGCTGCGCCGCGCCCTGCTCGCCGCGGGCGTGCCCGTGCAGCAACCCGCACTGGACACACCGCTGGCGCGCAGGCGCGGCGCGGCCTGGATGCTGCTGTCGCTGCGCGCGATCCTGGCGGGCGAGGCGGCCGAGCGGGGCGCGGAACCGGCATTCGAACCGGAGGACGCCCTCGACCTGCTGTCCGGCCCGCTGGGCGGCGCCGACCAGATCGCGTTGCGCAGGCTGCGGCGGGGCATCCGGCGCGCTGCGCTGGAATCCGTGCGCGCCGGGGCGAAAACACCGGACACGGCCGACGACCCGCCGCCGGACCGCGACACGGACGTCGACCGCCCCTCCGCGCAGGTGCTGCGCGACCTGTTGATCGGGACCGGCGATCCGGCGATCCTGAACCGGCTCACCGAGGTCGAGGCCGCGCCGCTGCGCCGGGTCATGGACGCGCTGCGCCGGGCACGGAAGGCGCGCGGGCGCGGCGCGAGCCTGGAGGACGTGCTGTGGGCGCTGTGGACCGGTTCCCGGCTGGAACGGCGCTGGGTGTCCCAGTCGGAGCGCGGCGGCGCGGTCGGCATGCAAGCCGATCGCGATCTGGACGCCGCGGTCGGGTTGTTCGACGCGGCCGCCGCCTACGTCGACCGGTTGCCGCGCGCGAGCATCGAAGGGTTCGTCGAATACCTATCGCAACAGGAGATTCCGCAGGACGCGGCGCCGCGAACGGCACCAGGCGAGGCGGTGGCGCTGCTGAGCGCGCACGCAGCCGCCGGGCGGGAATGGGATGTGGTCGCCGTCGCCGCGGTCCAGGAGGGGATCTGGCCCAACCCGCGCGCCCGCGGCACCCTGCTGCACACCGAGGACCTGGTCGATCTCACCGCCGGGGTGTCCGACGCGGGGGAACGGGTGAGCCGCGCGGCGCCGATCCTCGCCGAGGAGCGCAGGCTGCTGCTCGTCGCGTGCAGCCGGGCCCGGCGCTCGCTGCTGGTCACCGCCGTGGAATCGGTCGCGGGCGAACGCGATCTGGTGCCATCGCGGTTCCTCGCCGAACTGCTCGGACACGACGACGACGGCGAGCCCGGTGCGCTGCCGGTGGTCGATCCAGGACGCGCCCTGGTGATGCATTCCCTGGTCGCCGAATTGCGCGGCGTGGTCTGCGATCCCGAGGCCGATCCGGAGCGCAGGCGCCGCGCCGCGCATCAGCTCGCGCGGCTGGCGGACGCGGGCGTGCGGGGCACCCACCCCGAGGACTGGTACGGCACCGCCGAGCTCAGCTCGCGTCGACCGCTGTGGACCGACGAGGACGGCGCGGTGGCGCTGTCGCCCTCGACCGTCGAATTGCTGCGCACCTGCCCGCTGCGCTGGGCGCTGGAACGCAACGGCGGCACCGACGGCGACAACCCGCACGCCGTCAAGGGCAACCTGGTGCACACGCTGGTGCAGGCGCTCGCGGGCAAGGTACCCCCGGACCAAGTGCGCGAGGCGCTGGATCGCGCTTGGCAGGCGGTGGATCCCGGGACCGGTTGGCATTCCCGGCAAGAGCTGCGCCGCACCGAGGCGATGCTGGAGACCTTCTCGGCCTGGGTCCGCAACACCCGCGGCGAACTCACCCAGGCCGGTGTCGAAGTGCCGGTGGATTGCGAGTTGCCCGCGCGCACGGAAGAAGAACGCGCCGTGCGGATCCGGGGCCGCGTCGACCGGCTGGAGCGCGACGCGCAGGGACGATTCGTGATCGTCGATGTGAAGACCGGCAAGTCGCCCGTCACCAAGCAGGCCGCCGTCGATCACGCGCAGCTGGCGACCTATCAGGTGGCGGCCGCCATGGGCGCTCTCGACGCACCGGCGGAACCCGGCTCCGCCGATCCGGACACCGCGGCCGGTCCGTCCGGCGAACCCGGTGGGGCCCGGCTGGTGTACGTCGCGAAGCCGAGCAAGGCGGAGGGCGCTACCCAGCGCATGCAGCCCCCGTTGGACGCCGAGGCGCTCGAGCAGTGGCGGGACACCATTCACCAGGCCGCCGCGTCCACGCAGGGCCCGGGCTACCTCGCCATGCGCAACGACGGATGCCGCCACTGCGCGGTGGCGGGCAGCTGCCCCGTGCAGGACAGCGGGAGGCAGGTGACCGACGAGTGAGCGCGCCCTCGGCCTCGCCGCGGCCGGTCGCCGGGGCGCTGCCGTGACCGGCCGGGTGACGCCGCATCAGTTGGCGCAGGCGCTGGGCCTACCGCCGCCGACCGACGAACAGGCCGCCGTGATCGCCGCGCCGCCGGGCCCGACCCTGGTGGTCGCGGGCGCGGGCGCGGGCAAGACCGAGACCATGGCCGCCCGCGTGGTGTGGATGGTCGCGAACGGGCTCGTCCTGCCCGACGAAGTGCTCGGGCTGACGTTCACCCGCAAAGCCGCCCAGCAGCTGACCGCCCGCATCCGGACCCGGCTGGCCCGGCTGGCCGGCGCGCCGCTGCTGCGCGAACTCGACCCGAGCGGCCGGCTGCGCGCCCAACTGACCGGCGCGGAACCGGAGATCAGCACCTACCACTCGTACGCGGGCAGGTTGCTCACCGAACACGGTCTGCTGCTTCCGGTGGAACCCTCGGCGGCCCTGCTCACCGAGACGCAACTTTGGCAGCTCGCCCACCAGGTGGTCCGTACCTGGGACGGTGACCTGGAGACCGAGCGCACCCCCGTGTCGGTCACCGAGGCGGTGCTCGCGCTGTCCGGACAGCTCGCCGAGCATCTGGTCGAGCCGGAGGAACTGGCCGAGGCGCACACCGAACTGGCCAAGCTGGTGCACACGCTGCCCGCCGGTCCGCGTCAGCGGGGCGGCCCGAGCCAGACGCTGCTCAACATCGTGCAGGTACAGCGGGAACGGGTTGCCCTGCTGCCGCTGGTGCAACAGCTGAGTGAGGCGTTGCGTCGCCGCGGCGCACTCGATTTCGGCGCGCAGATGTCCCTGGCGGCGCGGTTGGCCGCCGAGCACCCCGAGGTCGCCGCCGCCGAACGCGCCCGGTTCCGGCTGGTGCTGCTCGACGAATACCAGGACACCGGCCACGCCCAGCGCGTCCTGCTCGCCGCCCTGTTCGGCGGCGCGCCGGAGGGCGCGTCGGACCAGGCATCGAATGTGTCGGGCGGAAGCGCTTCCCATGGCGAGCCCGACGGTTCCGGCGGAGGATTGGACGCGCTGGGCGGAGACGCTTCCGCGCCGGTGCCGCACGGCTTCGGTGGGAGCCCGGATGTGTCGGGCGGAGGCGTTTTTGCGGGGGAGCCGGACGGCTTCGGTGGGAGTCCGGATGTGTCGGGCGGAGGCGTTTTTGCGGGGGAGCCGCACGGCTTCGGTGAAGAGCCGGATCTTATGAGTGGAGGCGCTTTCGAGGGTCAGCCGCGCGGCAGCGGCCGAGGCCCGGGTACGTCGACCGGAAGCGCCTCCGCGCGCGACGGTGCGCAGGAGATGCGTCTCGATCCATCTACGGGGCAACCGGGGGCGTCGGTGGACGATGCTCGCGCCGACCGGCTCGCACAGGGTAGCCGTGCCCCGCAATCCCGCGCGGGGAAGCGCGATCCGGACCAAATGCCGGACCACGGGTCTTCGCAGGCCGTCGATGCCCATCCCGGCGATTCAGCGCGAGGCATGCGGCGCGTCGACGCAGGGGGAGAAGGGCAACCGCGATTCGCCGGAGCGCACGACCCGCACGACCCAGCAGAGCGGCGCTATCAGCGCTCGCGACCGCACGACGCGCAACGGCTCGCCGTAACCGCTGTGGGCGATCCGATGCAGTCGATCTACGGCTGGCGTGGCGCGTCGGCGGCCAATCTGCCCCGGTTCGCCACCGACTTCCCCACTGCGCCGGGCGTTCCCGCCCCCACGCTGGCGTTGCTCACCAGCTGGCGCAATCCGCCGGAGGCCCTGGCGCTGGCGAACTCGGTCGCGGAACCGTTGCGACGCAAGGCGATCGAGGGCGGCGGAGTGACGGTCGACGCGTTGCGTGCCAAGCCCGAAGCCGGGCCGGGCGTGGTGGCGCTCGCGTCGACCGACACCGTCGCCGCCGAACGTGACTGGGTGGCCGAGCGGATCGCGGCGGAGTGGGCCGCCCGCCGCGCCGCTCAGCAGCCCCCGCCCACGTCGGCGGTACTGGTGCGACGCAACGCCGACGCCGCGCCGCTCGCGGAAGCGCTTCGCGCGCAAGGACTCCCGGTGGAGATCGTCGGACTCGGCGGATTGCTCGCCACGCCGGAGGTCGCCGACATCGTCGCCACCCTGCGGTTGATCGCCGAACCAGGCTCGGGCAGCGCCGCCATGCGCGTGCTGACCGGTGCGCGCTGGCGCATCGGAGTCGCCGACATCGCCGCGCTCCACCGCCGCGCCAGGGACCTGTCCATCCGGCGTCCCGGTTCGCAGGGCCCGGCCGAGATCGCCGACGGCGCCGCGCTGGACGAGGCGTTGCGCGAAGTGGCGCCCGAACCCGCCGAACAGGCCGGGCTGGCCGACGCGATCGCCGACCCCGGCCCGCCGGACCAGTACTCCTCCGCCGGGTTCGCCCGCATCGAGGCACTGGGCCGGGAGCTGGCCGCGTTGCGCGAACGCAGCGGTCAGCCCCTGGCGGAATTGGTCGCCGACGTCGAGCGCACCATCGGCGTCGGGGTGGAGACCCAGACCCGGCGGGCCATGGCGGGTACCGGGGCCGGACGCGAGCATCTGGACGCGTTCGCCGAAGTGGTGGCCGGGTACGCCGCGGACACCGGCGCCTCGCTCGGCGGACTGCTCGCGTTCCTCGCCGCCGCGGAGGAGGTCGAGAACGGTCTGGAACCGGGCGAGGTCGAGGTCGCCAAGGACCGCGTGCAGGTACTGACCGTGCATGCGGCGAAGGGCCTGGAATGGGAGATCGTCGCGGTCCCGCACGTGGTGGAGGGCGTGTTCCCGTCCAAAGTCGGTTCCGGTACGTGGCTGGGCGCGCTGGCGGAACTGCCGACGTCGCTGCGGGGTGACCGTCAGCAGGACGACGCGGCCGAGGGTGTGCCCGTACTCGATCTCACCGACCTGTACGACCGCGCGGACCTCGACCGCGCGATCAAAGCGCACAAGGAGGCGCTGGAACGCCGCCGGATCGATGAGGAACGCCGCCTGTTCTACGTCGCGCTCACCAGAACCGAACGCGTCCTGCTGGTTTCGGCCCATCACTGGGCGGAGACCGGCAGCTCCCCGAAGGGCCCCTCGGACTTCCTGCTGGACCTGAAACGCGCGCACGAGGACCCGCAAAGCCCGGCCCACGACGTCTTGACGATCGACCGCTGGGACGATCCGCCCGCCGCCGACGCCGTCAACCCCTTCACCGACAACCCGGCGACCGCCGAATGGCCACGAGACCCGCTCAGCACCCGCCGCGACCCCATCGAACAGGGCGCCGCGCTGGTCCGCGCCGCGCTGGCCGAGCTGCGTGCCCGCCCCGCCGATGCCGAGCGCCACGGCCCGGATCCGTCTGGCGTCGGCCTGGACCGCAGCGCCGGTTCGGGGCGCGCCGATCCGGGTGCGGGTCCTGCCGGTGTCGAGCACCATGGTCCGGACGTGCGTCGGACCACCCCGAACCGCGACTTCGAATTCGGCGATGTCGACTCGCGTGCCCATCATGCCGATGCTGATCACCGTGGCCTGGACGTCCCGAGGGCCGTCCCGGATGGTGGCGCGGGCCCCGGTCGCGCCGACTCACGTGCCCGCCCCGCCGATGCCGGGCAAGGTGACCCGGATTCGTCCGAGACATCGCCGGGCCGTGCCGTAGCTTCCGGTCGTGCCGATGCCGCCCATGCCGGGCGCGGCGACCCGGACGCACCGGGCATCGTCTCCGACCGCGGCGCCGGACCCCACCGTGTCGAGCCGGCGCCGCCGCCGGACGAGCCGGATCTCATGTCGGAACCGGACTACTACCCGCCCGACGACGAGTACCCGCCGGACGAGTTCGCGGATGACTTCGAAGTCGTCGCCACCGAATACGCCGACCCCTACGCGGACATCGAACCCTATTTCGGCGCGGCGCCGGACCCGGTGGAGGAGTACCTGTCCGCGGGCGAACCGGCATTCGCCGCGACCGGTTTCGCTCCGCCCCCGCCGGAGGACCGGTTCCGGCCCGAGCACACCCAGCCCGCGCCGGACCCCGGCGATCCCGAAGGCTGGGCCGCCGACGTCGACGCCCTGCTCGCCGAACACCGGGCCGCCGCGGTTGCCGCCGAGGAGGTCGAGCTACCCGGTCAGATCGCGGCGACCGCCCTGGTCGAGCTGCGCGCCGACCCGGCGAGACTCGCCGCCCGCCTGCGTCGCCCGTTGCCCTACCCGCCGAATCCGCTGGCCCGCCGCGGTACCGCCTTCCATGCCTGGGTGCAGCGGTGGTTCGGCTCCACGCGCCTGCTCGGTCTGGACGAACTGCCCGGTGCGGCCGACAGCGGCGCGGCCGACGCGGGCCTGGACGCGGAGCTGACCGCGATGCAGGAGGCGTTCCTGAACTCGCGGTGGGCCGATCGCAGCCCGATCGAGGTGGAGATTCCGTTCGAGACGTCGATCGCGGGCACCGTGATCCGCGGCCGGATGGACGCGGTGTTCGCCGAACCGGGCGGCCGCTGGACCGTGGTCGACTGGAAGACCGGCGCCGAGCCCAGCGCCGCTGAGGAAGCGGCGGTCGCCATGCAGCTGGCGGTCTATCGCCTGGCGTGGGCGCGGCTGATGGCCGCGCGGGAGGGACGGCCCGAGCGCGAGATGCTGGACCGGATCGGCGCCGCGTTCCACTATGTGCGTACCGGTCGCACCATCGCGCCGGTGAACTTGGCCGGTCCGGAGGAACTGGCCGAGTTGATCAGGAACGCCGCGCCCGCCGGCTCACCGCCAGCGCCTGAGTGATGAGCGGAACCTGCAACGGCAGCCGCAGCGCCGAGCCGATCTTGACCAGCCGCGGAGCCTTCTCGCTGGCGAGCATGTCCGCGGTGAACTGCACATTGGCCGGGAGCACCGCGATGAACAGCAGCGCGGCGAGGCGTCCGCCGAAGCCGCGGGTACGCGGGATCGCGAGCGCGGCGGCGACGCCGATCTCGGCCACGCCGGAAGCGTAGGTGTAGTCGCGGGCGCGCCCGGGCAAAAAGCGCGGCACGATCGAATCGAAAGGCTTCGGCCGGACGAAATGCAACACCCCCGCGCCGAACAGCAGGGCGGCCAGCGCCAGCGCGGGCCGCCGCCCGCCGTCGGACACGGATGTCAGTGTGTTTTCAGCCATGAGGAACCTTTACATCCAGGCTGCTTCGCGTCGAGCCCCGGTCGCCCCATTGCGGACCTGACGGTCTGCTTTTCGAACTGCGTGCCCATGGCCCACCCCGGTTCGAGCTGAATGCCGCGCCGGGCAGTTCGCCGCAGCGGGCCGCGCCGCGAAGGAGCACCTGTCCATCGCGCCCGCGGTCACCATCGACCACGTCGCCGGGCGTCCGCTGAAGCTGACCAGGGCCGACTTCGAAGAGTTGATCGCCGACCTGCTGCGCGATCTCACCCGCTTCGTCACGACGGCGTTCGCCCGGTCGCCGCGGCAACCGCAGGCGGTCGCGGTCATCGGCGGCGGCGCCAACATCTCCGCCGTGCTCGACACCCTCACCGCCGCGCTGGACGTCCCGGTGTTCACCGTGCCGGACCCGGAGGCGGTGACCGCGAAAGGCGCGGCCCTGGTCGCCGATTCGGTGCAGCCCTCGGTGTTCCCCGTCGGCGCGCTCGGCGGCGACGCGCCCGCGGGCACGGTCACCAAGGTGTTCGGCACCTTGGCCGGTGCGATCGTGGTCGTCGGGCTGATCGTCGGATACGGGGTCAAGACGTTCTCCCCCACCGCGGACGACGAGGTCTCCCCCGCCGGCACCACGAGCAGCGCTTCCCAGCTATACGAACGGCGCGATTCCCCGCGAGTCCGACGCGGTCCTCTCCACCAGGGCCGGGCCGGAGATCGGCGTCGCCTCCACCAAGGCGTTCCTGGCCCTAGCGGCCGACAGGATGGACCACCGCTCCAAGCCGCGTACATCAAATCTGGAGTTCGAATCAACGCGCCCCGCGTACCTCCACTCCCGGTTTCGAGCGAAGCGAGACCGAGCATGTTCCGAACGCGAGCCACAAAGGGGCCGCGAACACCCAGCGCCGCAGGCGCTGGAAAAACAAACACAGTAGGCTCCCCTGCTGTGCCGGAGGGACGAGGAATACCGGGGATGACCGACGCTGGCGACGAGATGACGGGTGTGCCCGGTGTTCGGTGAGCGAGCGCGCGGACTGGGATTGGCCAGCCGCCCGGATTTCGCCTTGGTCGGCGTGTTGCGCATCCCGGAAGTGCAGACCAGTCCGTGGATTTCGCTGACCAGGCGGGTGCTGTTCGCGACCGCGCTGCTGTTCCTGGCCGCGCTGGTGGTGTACATCGGGCGCGACGGCTACCACGACAACTCGGCCAACGAACTGTCGTTCCTGGACGCGTTCTACTACGCGACGGTGTCGCTGTCGACCACCGGATACGGCGACATCCACCCGGTGACGCCCGAGGCGCGGCTGGCGAACATCGTCATCATCACGCCGCTGCGCATCCTGTTCCTGATCGTCCTGGTCGGAACCACACTCAGCGTGCTGACCGAACGTTCCCGGCAGGCTTTCAAGATTCAGCGATGGAGGCACACCGTGCGCAATCACACCGTGGTCGTCGGATACGGCACCAAGGGGAGGACCGCGATCGACGCCATGCTCGGTGACGGGGTGCAGCCCGCCGACATCGTCGTGGTCGACACCGACGTGATCGCTTTGGAGGCGGCCGCGAACGCCGGGCTGGTCACTGTGCACGGCTCGGCCACCCAGTCCGATGTGCTGCGGCTGGCCGGTGCGCAGAACGCCGAGTCGGTGGTGGTCGCCACCAATCGGGACGACACCGCCGTGCTGGTCACCCTGACCGCGCGGGAGCTGAACAAGGCCGCCAAGATCGTGGTGTCGATCCGGGAGGCGGAGAACACCCATCTGGTGCGGCAGTCGGGCGCGAACTCGGTGGTGGTGTCCTCGGAGACCGCCGGCCGGTTGCTCGGCATCGCGACGACCACCCCGACGGTCGTGGAGATGATGGAAGATCTGCTCACTCCGGAGGAGGGCTTCGCCGTCGCGGAGCGTGAGGTGGAGTCGTCCGAGATCGGCGGTTCGCCACGGCATCTCAGCGATATCGTCCTCGGCGTGGTGCGCAACGGGGTGCTGTACCGGGTCGGTGAGCCGGAAGTGGACGCGGTCGAGGCGGGCGACAAACTTCTGTACATCCGCAGGGCGGGCAAGTGACCCCGGCGCGGGCCGGGTGGTAGCTCGGGCGCGATAGTCTCGAACCGTGCCGGCATTTCAGCTCAATGGTGTTCCCTTGCTCTCCCGTACCGTCATCGATCGTGCCGAGCAGATCCGAGGTGATGCCCAGGCTCTGAAGGAGGGCTGGGCCACCGCCAAGCTGCTGCGGGTCAACCGTCGCGGGCAGGTGCGCTTCGAGGGGAACGTTCTGGTTCTCGAGGCGGCCCTGGAGTTGTCCGCCGAACCCAGTCCGGCTGCGGTGTTCCTCGGCGTCGAAGACGGCATCCATCTGTGGGCCGTGCGCGATCCGGAACTAGAGGGCACGCTGACCGATCTGCGCGCGCTGGCCGGCGGCACCGTCGACGACCGCACCGCCGGGCTGCTGTCCACCGCGATCGCGCTGCTGAACTGGCACGACAAGGCCGGGTTCCACGGCGCGGACGGCACGGTGACCATGTCGTCGAAGGCCGGTTGGTCGCGTGTCACCGAGAGCGGTTACGAGGAGTTCCCGCGGATCGATCCGGCGGTGATCTGCCTGATTCACGACGGCGGCGACCGGGTGCTGCTTGCGCGCCAGAGCAGCTGGCCGAAATCGCTGTTCTCGCTGCTGGCGGGGTTCGTCGAGGCGGGTGAGTCGCTGGAACGCTGCGTGGAGCGCGAGATGCGGGAGGAAGTCGGTCTCGACGTGCGCGAGATCAGCTACCTGGGCAGCCAGCCGTGGCCGTTTCCGCGCTCACTGATGCTCGGCTTCGCCGCCGTCGCCGATCCCGCGCAGCCGCTGGTCTTCTCCGATGGCGAGATTGCCGAAGCCGACTGGTTCACCCGCGCGCAGGTGCGGGAAGCGCTGGCGGTGGGCGACTGGTCGAAGCGGGACGAGGGTACCCGGCTGCTGCTGCCCGGCTCGATCTCGATCGCGCGCACCATCGTCGAATCCTGGGCCGCGATCGACTGACGCACCCGCGCGCGGGCCGTGCGACCCGCGCACGGCGGCGGATCAGGACAGACCGGCGAGGACCTGCTTGACGGCGGCCAGCGACGGGTTCGTCGCGGTGGAGCCGTCGGCGAACTTCACGGTGGGCACCACGTGGTTGCCCCCGTTCACGCTGCCGACGAACTCGGCCGACGCCGGATCTTGCTCGATGTCGATCTCGACGTAGGTGATGCCCGCCTCCTCCAGCTGCTTCTTGAGCCTGCGGCAGTAGCCGCACCAGGTGGTCGAGTACATCGTCAGAGTGGGGTTCGCGTCAGTCACGGACACTGCAACGCCGGACGGCTGCCCGCTGTTCCAACTCGAACTTCTTCCCGCCTTGCGCCGCATTTAGTATGCGCGCATACTAAATGCATGACGCTCATCGCCACCGCGCACGCCCGCTCGACTGCCCCGCCCACCGCCTTCTTCGCCCGCTGGGCCGACATGGCGACCTGGCCGGAATGGAACACCGACACCGAGTGGGCTCGGCTGGACGGACCGTTCGCCGAGGGCTCGACCGGGACGTTGCGGCCCAAAGGCGGTCCGAACGTCCGGTTCGTGATCGAGCGCCTGACCGACCGTGAGTTCGTCGATGTGTCGAGGTTGCCGGGTGCGCGGCTCACCTTCGCCCATGAAGTCGCCGCCGTCGACGGCCGAACCACGATCACGGTGACGGTCTCGATCGACGGACCGCTGCGGCTGCTGTGGACGAAGATCCTCGGCGCGGGACTGGCGCGATCCGTGCAGCCCGACTTGGACGCGCTGGTCGCCGTCGCGGAGGAGATCGCGGCGTGAGCGGCCGCAACCCTCGGCGGACGCCCGCCGCCCGGGCGGATCTGTCGTGACGAGCGAGCGTCGGCCGAAGCACCCACCGAGATCCACACGCACGGAAGGAGCACCGATATGAGTGCCCAGTCATCGAGGAGTGGCGTCGACTGGTCGCCGACCAGATATTGGCTGGCGGTCGTGTCCCGGGAACACGTCCGGCGCGGTGTCGACATCGGCATAGCGCAGGCTAATCACGGCAAGCGCACGGCGGTGGAACGCATGCGGCCTGGCGACGGGCTGATCTACTACTCGCCGCGCGAGGGCATGCGCACCGGAGCGCCGGTGCGTTCGTTCACCGCGATCGGCACCATCGACGACCGCCCGGCCTGGCAGGCCGATCCCCAGGACGGCGGCTGCTTCCAGCCGTGGCGCCGTTCGGTCAGCTACCGAGCCGGGGCGCGGGAAACGCCGATCGAGGAGTTGCGTGCCGATCTGGAATTCACCAGCGTGCCGAACTGGGGGATGGTCCTGCGCCGCGGCCTGATAGAACTCAGCCCGCACGACTACGCGCTGATCGCGCGGGCGATGACCGAGGAGTGAGGCAGGCCGATGCGCGAGGCGGAGGACGGGAGGCTGCGCTCCAGATTCCACACGGCCGAGGAAAGCCCCGGTCTACTGCTGTGGCAGGTGACCAATCGCTGGCAGGCGGCGCAGCGGGCGGCACTCGCTCCGTTCGATCTGACTCATGTGCAGTTCGTGCTGCTCGCCTCGCTGACCTACCTCGCCGCCGGTCGCGCGGATCCGGTGCGACAGCGTGACCTGGCCGAATACGCCGCCACCGATCCGATGATGACCTCCCAGGTGGTGCGCACGCTGGCGCAGAAGGGCCTGCTGGAACGCCGCGACCACCCGAGCGATCGCCGGGCGAAGGCCCTGATCGCCACCGAAGCCGGGGTGGCACTGGTCAACCGGGCCATCGTCGCGGTCGAGGCGTGCGACGAGGAGTACTTCGCCCCGCTCGGTGGATCGAGCGGCGCCTTTCTCCGGTCCTTACAGCTATTGCGCGACCGCTGATCGGTGGGAGGTTGTCCACCCGCTCGGCGCCGCCTGCGAGTCGTGGCGTTCCACGCGTGTGGGCAAGCGGCGGCCCTTGGACCTTCCGCGCAGGGGGCGCGGAACACGGCGCGGCACTCGCCTCGAAACCCGGCACGTCGGCGGTGACGTGGCGGGCCGAGTTCGATGTGTCGGTGCTGTCGGTGCTGTCGGTGCTGTCGGTGCTGTCGGTGCTGTCGATGGGTCGCGGTTCTCGGCCGCGTCGCCGACATCAGGATGTGTCGGATGACGTCGACAGCGGTCGGGCCGTCCCGTTCTTCGCTGCGGTTGTCCGTGATGACGTGGGTGCAGGCTCGGGTCGACGCCCGCACGGTGGGTGTCGGTGGGCGCTGTCATGATGGACCGCGTGCCCGCTCTCGACCTCGCAGACCTCGATCCCGAGCAGGCCGCCGCCGTGCGCGCGCCGCGCGGCCCGGTGTGCGTGCTCGCGGGCGCGGGGACCGGCAAGACCAGGACCATCACCTATCGCATCGCGCATCTGATCGCGCAGGGCCATGTCAAGGCCGATCAGGTGCTCGCGGTCACGTTCACCGCGCGGGCGGCGGGGGAGTTGCGCACCCGGCTGCGCGCGCTCGGCCTCGGCGGCGAAGCGACCCAGGTGCAGGCGCGGACGTTCCACGCGGCGGCGTTGCGGCAGCTGAAGTACTTCTGGCCGCAGATCGTCGGTGACGTGCCGTGGCGGCTGATCGATGCCAAGTTCCCGATCGTCGCGCAGGCGGCGCAGCGGGCCGGGCTGTCCACGGCCACCGACAGCGTCCGCGACCTGCTGAGCGAAATCGAGTGGGCGAAGGGCTCGCTCATCGCGCCGGAGGATTACGTGGCGGCGGTCGCGAAACAGCGGCGCGAGACGCCCTACGAGGCGCTGCGGGTCGCCGATGTCTACGCGGGTTACGAGAAGCTCAAGGCGACGCCGGACGGCCTGCTGCTGGACTTCGACGACCTGCTGCTGCACACGGCGGCGGCGCTGGAGGACTATCCGGCGGTGGCCGACGAATTCCGCGGCCGCTACCGCAGCTTCGTGGTGGACGAGTACCAGGACGTCACGCCGTTGCAACAGCGCGTGCTCGACGCGTGGCTCGGCGACCGCGACGACCTGACCGTCGTCGGCGACGCGAACCAGACGATCTATTCGTTCACCGGCGCCACGCCGAGCTACCTACTGGACTTCTCCCGTCGCTTTCCCGAAGCCACCGTGGTCCGCCTGGAACGCGACTATCGCTCGACTCCTCAGGTGGTGTCGCTGGCCAATCGGGTGATCGGCGCGGCGCGCGGGCGCATCGCGGGCACCAGGCTGCAATTGATCGGCCAGCGCGCCGACGGACCCGAGCCGGTGTTCGCCGAATACGACGACGCGCCCGCGGAGGCCGCGGCGGTGGCGGCGGCGATCGGCAGGCTGATCGAGGCGGGCACACCGGCCGCCGAGATCGCCGTGCTCTACCGGATCAACGCCCAGTCCGAGAGCTACGAGCAGGCGCTCACCGAGCGCGGAATTCCCTACCAGGTCCGCGGCGGCGAGGGGTTCTTCGCGCGTGCGGAGGTCAGGCAGGCCGTGCAGGCGCTGCGGCAGGCCGCGTCACGCGAGGACCTGCCCGACCAGGCGCGCAGTGGCAATGCCCTGGTCTCGCTGGTGCGCGCCGTGCTCGCCCCGCTCGGGCTCACCGCCACCGAGCCCGCGGGCGCGCAGGCGCGGGAACGCTGGTCCTCGCTGATCGCCTTGGTGCGCCTGACCGAGGAACTGATCGGCCACGACGAGCGGCTCGACCTGACCGGCCTGCTGCGCGAACTCGCGACCCGCGCCGAGGCCAGGCACCCACCCACGGTGCAGGGGGTCACGCTGGCCTCCTTGCACGCCGCCAAGGGCCTGGAGTGGGACGCGGTATTCCTCGTCGGCTTGTCCGACGGCACCATGCCGATCGCGCACGTCCTCGCCGACGACGGCTCGGTCGCCGACGAGGCGGCGCTCGAGGAGGAGCGGCGGCTGCTCTACGTCGGCGTCACCAGGGCGCGCGAACATCTGCGGCTGTCCTGGGCGCTGGCCAGGAACGAGGGCGGCAGGCGCTCCAGGCGGCGTTCGCGATTCCTCAACGGCCTCGTCCCCGACGATTCGCCCGCCTCGCGTATCGCGGCCTCGCCGTCGGCGTCGAGCGGCGTCCGCCCGACCTGCCGGGTCTGCGCGAAACCGCTGATCGGCACCTACGCCACCATGCTCGGCCGCTGCCGTCGCTGCCCGGCCGAACTGGACGCGGAATTGCTTGCGGCACTGCGAGACTGGCGTGCGGAGAAGGCGGAGGCGCTGCGGGTCCGCGAATTCGTCGTGTTCACCGACACCACACTCACCGCGATCGCCGAACAACTGCCCGCCGACGACGCCGCGCTGGCCGCGATCGCGGGCATCGGTGCGAAGAAGATCGACCAGTTCGGGGCCGACGTGCTCGCGATCGTCGCGTCCCGGCTTCGATCCATATCACAAAACCGCAGGTAGAAAATAGGTTGTCGCGCTCGAAGATCTTGCCTATGGTGTTTTTACGCACCGGGAGGGCATCTCGGCGCGCACAGTTAGCGACACAACGAGTACAGGAGGGAGGCAGAGCAGTGGACAACATCATGAACCTCGGCGCCAGTGGCGTTGCGGTCTATGCGCCCATGGCGGCCTCCCGGGGGATCCTCGCCTTGCAGGGGATCGGTGTGTCCGGAATCGGTGCGTTCGGCACGTCGTGCAAGCAAGTGAATTCCCTTGCGATGCATACGTCTATCCGTACCGAGATCCAGGGCAAGCCCAGCGCGGGCTGGCACCCGGCGGCTGCCGAGGCAGCAGTCGGTGTCTTCGCGGCTGAAGTCGGCTTCGAGCCGGCGGATCCGCGGGCAGCACGCCTCCGCACCGCACACCCAGCGATCGTGTTCAGGACTCGACACAGATGTCGACCTAGGTAGGGAACTCCTCCCCGACCTCCTGGCCACGGATCGCACGACAGCGAAACCGTGGCCAGTATTCTCCGGCCCTTCAGCCGACCGGCACCGGTTTCGCCACAACAAACGAACCGCTGCAACGAGCTGAAGGAGAACGACGTGTTCACCGCACAGGGTTGGCCGCAGGCCACTACTGACGTGACATGCCGAACCGTGGCGTCGACTACCCGGACCAAGGAGATCACCAAGGTCCTGCCCTGCCGTGCTGGAGACCCGGACCTCTGGTTCGCCGAGAGCCCGGTCCAGTTGGAGCAGGCCAAGGCGCTGTGCGCGACCTGCCCGATCCGCAAGGGCTGCCTGAGCGCCGCCATGGATCGTGGTGAGCCGTGGGGTGTCTGGGGCGGCGAGATCTTCGACCAGGGTGTCGTGATCGCCCGCAAGCGTCCCCGCGGTCGTCCGCGCAAGGTCGCGGTCCCGGCATGAGCCGGGGAGTGATTTCCCTCCCTCCGGTCGATGTGCTCGATTCCGTCGGTCCCGACACGGACCGAGCCAACGAACGAGAAAGCAGACCAGCCGCCCACCGTCGTCCGGTGGGCGGCTGGCCTGCGTCGATGTTCGGTGTGCGCTCCTACACGGCTCCGAGGCTCAGGAGGCCGTGCGTTCCTCGCTGAAGCCGGGCATCCAGGTTCGGACGAGTTCCATGAACGGCAGTTCGGCGTCGAGTTGCGCGAGGATGCCGACGGAACCGCCGAGCACGCGGAAGATCATCACGTATTCCGCCGGAAGTTGCAGTGCCCGCGCAGTTTTCATTTCCGGACTGGCGAACTCCGACGCCTTGCCCGCCACCCGCTGCATCCACCTGCGGGTGAAGTGGAACGAGTCGGTCTGGATCGGGTCGGTGAACGGCCGCAGATAGTCGGCGATCTCCTGGTGGGTGACCACCCGGCCGGGGATCACCCAGCCGTGGTCGTACAGCAGTTCGGTGAGTTCGGCGAAGCGCTCCTCGACCGCGAGGGCCAGCATGCGGCCCAGCACCGCGGGGAAGCCGTCCGGCATCGGTGCGCACGCGCCGAAATCGATGACCGCGAGCTTGCCATCGGGCAGCATCATGAAATTGCCGGGGTGCGGATCGGCGTGCAGGAGTCCGACGACCTCCGGGGAGGAGAAGTGGAACCGGCCCATCAGTCCCGCCACGCGATTGCGCAGCGCGCGGGTACCCGCCGGATCCTCGGCGCCCTGCTTGATGATCGTCGAGACGGCGACGCCGTCCAGCCACTCGGTGACGATCACCTTCGGCGCGCTGGCCACCACCTTGGGCACCACGATCTCGGCGTGCCCTTCGAAGGCCTTGGCGAAGGCGCGCTGATTGGCGGCCTCGTTGCGGTAGTCCAGCTCTTCCTCGGTGCGCTCGGTGATCTCGGCGAGGATCGGCTTGACGTCCGCGCCGGGGATCACGGACGCGACCAGACCGGACATGCGGGACAGGGTTTTGAGATCCGCGCGCAGCGCCTCGTCGGCGCCGGGGTACTGCACCTTCACCGCCACGGTCCGCCCGTCCGACCACACTGCCCGGTGTACCTGCCCGATGCTGGCCGACGCGGCCGGGGTGTCGTCGAACTCACGGAAGCGGGTGCGCCACTGGGTGCCGAGCTGCTGGTCGAGCACCCGGTGAACGGTGGCGGCGGGCATCGGCGGCGCGGCGGCCTGCAGCTTGGTGAGCGCCTCCCGATAGTGCTCGCCGAACTCCTCCGGGACCGCGGCCTCCATCACGCTGAGCGCCTGTCCGAACTTCATCGCGCCGCCCTTGAGCTCGCCCAGCACCGTGAACAGCTGCTCGGCGGCGCGTTGGTTGAGTTGCGCGTTGATCTCGGACTTGTCGCCTCCGGCGAGCTTCTTGCCGAACCCCACGGCCGCCCGTCCGGCGATGCCGAGCGGAATCTTGGCCAACTTGGCGTTGCGGGACGAGCGACGGCGCACGATCTCAGACACGTACCCATCATGGCGGACGGACCGGCCGATCTGCCACGGCAATCTTGATCACGTGGGGGCTCCGGCCGCGAGGCCTGCGGAAACGCGCGCACACGCGCATGCGGGATGGCGGCCCCATTCGCGCCGATCGAGGACATGTGAATCGAGATCCAGTTCCAGAGTCGCGTCCAGGGTGGCCGGTGTGCGCCGGGCCGAGCAGGCGATGATCGCCTCCAGCTCGCCGAGGGCAACCGCCGTCGTCGCGGCGATGCCGGCGGGGGAGGCGTGTCCGACGCGGCCCAGCAGCTGGGCCGCCAGGTGCGGCCAATCGGCGTCGTTCTGCGAGCGGATCAGGTCCGCGCAACGCAGGCAGCTGGTCACGCCGGGCAGCACCAAGGGCCCTATGACGCCCTTGTTGTCCCGGATGCGCATTTGCAGATGGGGAATGCGGTGCAGTACCAATTCGCTCACCAGCCGCGGATCGGGCATCAGCGTGTCGGCGAGGACGACGAGGTCCGCTCCCCAGGACCGCACGGTCGCCGTGCCGGACGGATAGTCCCGGGACCGGCTCGGCCGCACGCCCAGCGCGCGCAGCCCGGCCGATACCGCGTCCGAGAGCGGACCGAGCCCGTGCACCCGCACCGCCCGCACCTGGACGGCTCGGTCCTGCGGATGGTCCAGCAAGCCGGCTTCGTCGACCAGCGTGAGCAATGCCACAGCCCGTTCGGCGTCTATGCCGCATTCTCCGGCTCGCCAGATGATCTGCGGCTTGGTGCGCAGCCCGTCGAGCAGGCGGAGGAAAGTGAGGACCGTCTCGGCGTCCATGCCTTCCGGGCCGAGCACCACCGCGGTTTCCGGATCGCACCCGAGTTGGACGACACCGGTCGGGCGGACCAGCACGGTCACCCTCGGGCGCAATCGAGGACCACGACATATCGCTGTCATGTCATCAGTATGCGGATCGCGGGGTGCGCGGCTCGCTGCGAAACCCTCAGTTATCCACAGGATTTCGCTTCATCCACAAGGCGGCTCAGGCGGATGCGCCGCCCTCTTTGCCCAGGTCGGGCCCGGCGTCGCCATCCTTGTGCTCGCGCGCGGCCTGCTCGCGCGCCTCGGTTTCGGCCAATTGCGCGAGCGGATCGTCGAACACGGCCGCGCCGCCGCCGATCACCGAGTCGATGAAGCCGGCGGGGGAGTCCAGATCGTCGGAATCCGGCAGCAGGTCGGGGTGTGCCCAGACCTGGTCGCGCGCGGTCATGCCGGCATCGTTGGTGAGCCTGCGCCACAGCGCCGCTGCCTCGCGCAGCTTGCGCGGACGCAATTCCAGACCGACCAGCGTCGCGAAGGTCTGCTCCGCGGGCCCGCCGGTGGCGCGCCGCCTGCGCAGCGTCTCGGCCAGCGCGCCCGCGCCGGGCAACCGGTCGCCGACGGCTTCGGCGACCACTACCTGCACCCAGCCCTCGATGAGCGCCAGCAGCGTTTCCAGCCGTTCCAGCGCCTGCTTCTGCTCGGGCGTGGTCTGCGGCTCGAAGGTGCCCTGCGCGAGGATCTCCTCGAGCTTCGCGGGATCGGCCAGCGACATCGGGTCGATGTCCTGCGCGGCCTGCTCCAGGGCGGAGAAGTCCATCCGGATGCCGCGCGCGTAGTCCTCGACCGCGCCGAGCACCTGCTGGCGCAGCCACGGCACATGGGCGAACAGTCGCTGGTGGGCGGCCTCCCGGGCGGCGAGGAACACCAGGATCTCGCTCTCCGGCTGTTCCAGCCCCGCACTGAACTCCGAGATCGCCGCGGGCAGCAGCGCCGCGGTGCCGGTGGGTCCCAGCGGGAGTCCGATGTCGGTGGAGGTCAGCACCTCTTTGGCGAGCTGGCCGAGCGCCTGGCCGAGCTGTGAGCCGAAGGCCAAGCCGCCCATCTGGCCGAGCATGCCGACCATCGGCGCGGCGAACTGCTTGGCCTCCTCGGGCAGCGCCGAAGTCCACATTCCCGAGATCTGCTGGGCCACCGGGTCGCACAGGCGTTGCCAAGTGGGCAGGGTCTGCTCGATCCAGTCGTTGGCGGTCCACGCGACCGTCTTGGTGGCACCCGCGGGCAGGGTGGTCGCGCTGTCGAGCCAGAGTTCGGCCAGATGCGCGGCGTCGGACACCGCGCTCGCGGCGCCCGCGGAGACGGGGGCGATGGTCGAGCCGAGTTGCTGGCGGGCCAGCCGCTTGGCGACGTCGTAATTCACCGGCCCGCCCTGCGCCGAGCCGGGTTGCCCCATGCCGCTGAGCATCTGGCCGAGCGAGGTCAGCATCTGCCCGAGTTGCGCCGGGTCGAATCCGCCCGCGCCGGACCCGCCGATACCGAAACCGAGCGGGTCGTTCGGACCGGGACCGCCCGGCTCGTCACCGCGCTTACGATCGTCGTCGTCGCGGTTCGAGAATCCGAAGGGGAGGTCGTTCATGCCCTTCACGTTACGCGCGTAGCACAGCGTCCCGATGTTCGCGCGGCGCGAAACCGGGGGCGGCGCGCCCGGGGAAAATGACCGCCTCCGGCGCCTCGCGTCGCCTGCTGTCATTACTGTGGTCCGGGTGAATCGTCGGATCCTCACCCTGGTGGCCGCTCTGATCCCGGTGCTCGTACTCGGTGTCGTCGGCAGTGTGCTGACTGTGCCGTTCGTCGCACTCGGGCCCGGCCCCACCTTCGACACCCTCGGCGAGGTGGACGGCAAGGACGTCGTCGACGTGCGCGGCACCGAAGTCGATCCGACCACGGGCCATCTCAACATGACCACGGTGTCGGTGCGGGACGGGCTGAGCATCTTCGAGGCGTTCGGCTTCTGGGCCAGCGGCAAGCACGGCCTGGTGCCGCGTTCGGAGGTCTACCCGCCGGGCGTCTCGCGCGAGGAGATCGACAAGTCCAACCAGGAGGACTTCAAGGACTCCGAGGGCAACGCCGAGGTCGCCGCCCTGCATTACCTGCGGCTGCCCACGGTGGTGCTGCTGCGCAAGGTGACCGACGACGGGCCCGCCCACGATGTGCTGCGCGCGGGTGACGAGCTGATCAGCATCAACGGCACGCCCGTGACGGTGCCCAAGGACGTCGTCACCGCGGTCTCGGCCCAGGCGCCCGGCAGCACGTTGACCGTGGTGTACCGGCGCGACAGCGCCGAGCAGACCGCGACGATCGTCCTCGGCGCGCGCCCCGACGACCCGGCCAAGGGCTACCTCGGCGTGACGCCGGGGGAGGGTGCCCGCCCGCCGGTGCAGGTCGCCTTCAATCTCGCCGACATCGGCGGGCCCTCCGCGGGACTGATGTTCAGCCTGGCCCTGATCGACAAGCTCTCCCCCGGCGAGCTGGACGGCGGCAAGTTCGTGGCGGGCACCGGGACCATCGACCAGGACGGCAAGGTCGGTCCGATCGGCGGCATCCAGTACAAGATGATGGCCGCGCGCGAGGCGGGCGCGGAGACCTTCCTGGTCCCGGCCGCCAACTGCAACGAGGCCAAGCAGCGGACCCCGGACGGCCTGCGGCTGGTGCGCGTCGAGAACCTCACCGGCGCGGTGCAGTCGCTCAACGAGATCAACTCCGGCAAGGAACCGGTCAGCTGCGGCTGACGTCGCGCCGCGAGGCAGATGACTCCGGCCGGAAACCGCGCGACCCGGTCCGCGGGTTCACCGCGAGCGCGTAACAGGGCACGTGGGCGGCTTCCGGTGCGGTGAGGAGCAGCAGGCTGTCGCTCTCCCGCTGCTCCGGGCCCCGCGTCCGAGATTGCGGCGGGCGGCAGCGCCGCCGTGACGGTGGGTCCCAGCGGGCGTCCGATGTCCGTGGAGGTCAGCGCGCCTCGTCGGCGAGCCGGCCGGGTTCGTTCATTCGAACGTATGGTGCAGGGCCTCGACCAGGTTGGGCGCCAGGTTGGGATAGGTGCGCAGGTCGAGGTCACCGAAATCGTCGGCGTCGTCCTCGGGGCGCAGTTGCAGCAGGCACAGCGACGCGCCGTCGCGCAGCACCGCGGCGAACAACCGGGCCTCCCGGCGCTCCGGGTGCGCTTCGGCGGCGGCGCGCGCGGCCGCGTCGGCGGCGTCGTGATCGGCCAGCAGCGGCGCGAGCGCGTCGTCGAGCGTCGATTCGGCGTCCGGCGGGAGCACCACGATCTCCTGCACCAGCACGCAACCGCGGACGGCGGGAGGCCAGCTGGTGGTGGCCAGGAATTCGTCCAAGGCGATCGAACCGCCGGTGATGTCGTCCGGGAAAGCCTCCTGCGCGACCGGCGTCAGCTCGTCGCCCTCGTCGAGCTGCTCCTCCAGTTCCGGCTGCGCCGCGACCAGGTCCGCGGTCGGCACCAAGGCGAACATCTGCGGGGGATGCCCCCACCCCTCGGCGTCGACGAATTCCGCCACCTCCCGGACGGATCGGGCAAGGACGAGTTCGGCGTGCAGGTCTGGGGTCACGCGACCATCCAACCAAACCGCCGACGAGGGCAGCCGGAAACCCGGACGTTCGTTTCTCCGGCGCGGCAAGCGCAACCCTGCCAGCTGGATGGTGTCCGATTTCCGTAGAGTGGGCCGGGACGGTCCGGAAGGACCACCCGCAACATCGGACTGCGGCGCACCGGCCGGGCCTCTCGGTGCGAGCGTCGCCGGACCTTGGAGAGTGGCATCGTGGGCATGCGGCCCCCCACCGGCTTACCTTCGCTGTCCCGACGCAGCCGTGTGCTGCTGGTGGCAGCCATCGTCCTGGCGGCATTGCTGCTGCTCGGGCCGCGGCTGACGGACACCTACACCAATTGGCTGTGGTTCGGCGAGGTCGGCTTCCGCAACGTGTATCTCACGGTGTTGCGAACCCGCGTCCTGCTATTCCTCGTCGTGGCGGCGTTCGTCGGACTGGTGGTCTGGCTGGCGCTGCTGCTGGCCTACCGGTCCAGGCCGGTGTTCGTGCCGGTGGCCGGCCCGAACGATCCGATCGCGCGCTACCGCACCACCGTGATGAGCAGGCTGCGGCTGTTCGGCATCGGCATCCCGGTGCTGCTCGGGCTGCTGTCGGGCCTGGTGGCGCAGTCGAACTGGGTGACGGTGCAGTTGTTCCTGCACGGCGGTTCGTTCGGCGAGAAGGACCCGGAATTCAACCTCGACGTCGGCTTCTACGCCTTCGACCTGCCCTTCTACCGCATGGTGCTGAACTGGCTCTTCGTCGCGGTGGTCATCGCGTTCTTCGCCAGCCTGGTCACCCACTACGTCTTCGGCGGACTGCGCCTGACCGGTCGCGAGGGCACGCTCACCCGCGCCGCGCGGATCCAGCTCGCGCTGCTGGCCGGAACCTTCGTGCTGCTCAAGGCGATCGCGTACTGGTTCGACCGGTACGAACTGCTCTCCAGCAGCCGCAAGGAGCCCACCTTCACCGGCGGTTCGTTCACCGACATCAACGCGGTTCTGCCCGCGAAGCTCATCCTGCTGTCCATCGCGGTGATCTGCGCGCTGGCCTTCTTCGCCGGCATCGTGCTGCGCGATCTGCGGGTGCCCGCGATGGCCGCCGCGCTGCTGGTGCTGTCCTCGATCCTGGTCGGCGCGGTGTGGCCGCTGGTGGTCGAGCAGTTCTCCGTGCGTCCCAACGCCGCGGACAAGGAGAGCGAGTACATCGAACGCAATATCGCCGCGACCAGGCAGGCGTTCGGCATCACCGATGACAGGATCGATTACAAGGACTACAAGGGCGAGAGCAACAAGAACCCGCTCGAGGTGCCGGTGGACGCCGCCACTATCGGCAACGCCAGGTTGCTCGATCCGAACATCCTCTCGCCCACGTTCACTCAGCTGCGCCAGCTGAAGAACTTCTACGGTTTCCCGGAGTCGCTGGACATCGACCGCTACAACCTCGACGGCGACGTGCAGGACTACATCGTCGCCGCCAGGGAGCTCTCGCCCGCGGCGCTGAGCGGCAACCAGACCGACTGGATCAACCGGCACACCGTCTACACCCACGGCAACGGCTTCGTCGCCGCCCCCGCCAACCGGGTGAACAAGCCGCCGTCGGACGATCCCAACGCCGCCGGGGGCAGCGGCGACGGCGGTTACCCGATCTTCATGGTGAGCGACCTGTTCACGCCCGCGGACAAGCAGCGGATCAGGGTGGACCAGCCGCGGGTGTATTTCGGCGAGCTGATCTCACAGGCGAACCCGGACTACGCGATCGTCGGCGCGATGGACGGCCAGCGTCCGCGCGAGTACGACTCGGACACAGCGCAGTTCACCTACACCGGCAAGGGCGGCGTGCCGATCGGCAACTGGTTCAACCGGTTGGCCTTCGCGGCCAAGTACGCCGAGCGCAACATCCTGTTCTCCTCGGCCATCGGTGACGACTCGAAGATCATCTTCAACCGCAGCCCGCGCGAGCGGGTGCAGAAGGTCGCGCCCTGGCTGACCACCGACGGGAACGCCTACCCCGCAGTGGTGGACGGACGGATCGTCTGGATCGTGGACGCCTACACCACGCTGGACAACTACCCGTACGCGCAGAACACCCAGCTGGAGGGCGCGGTCGAGGACAGCATCGACAAGAAGACCGGGCGTCTGCTGCCGCGCAAGTCGGTCAGCTACATCCGCAACTCGGTGAAGGCCACGGTCGACGCGTACGACGGCAGCGTCACCCTGTACGAGGTGGACTCGTCGGATCCGGTGCTGCAGGCATGGCGCGGGGTGTTTCCCGGCGCGGTGAAGCCGGAGAGCGAGATCTCGCCGGAACTGCGGGCGCACTTCCGCTATCCGGAGGATCTGTTCAAGGTCCAGCGCGAGATGCTGTCGAAGTACCACGTGGACGATCCACGGGAGTTCTTCACCAACAACGCCTTCTGGTCGGTGCCCGCCGATCCCACGACCGAGGGCGGGACCACCGCCAATCAGCCGCCGTATTACGTGCTGCTGGGCGACTCGAAGACGAACAAGCCCACGTTCAATTTGACCAGCGCGATGACCGGCTACAACCGGCCGTATCTCGCGGCGTATATCTCGGTGCGCTCCGATCCGGACAACTACGGGAAATTCACGATTCTTCGATTGCCCACGGATACACAGACATTGGGTCCGCAGCAGACGCAGAACCGGATGACGACATCGCCGGACGTATCGCGCGAGAAAACGCTGCTGTCGAATTCGAACAAGATCAAATATGGCAATCTGCTGACCCTGCCGGTCGCGGACGGCGGCATTCTCTATGTGGAGCCGTTCTACAACGAACGCAACACCGGGCCGAACACGGCGACCTTCCCGCAGTTGCTGCGCGTGCTGGTGAGCTATCGGGACGAGGCGGGCAACGTCAAGGTGGGCTACGCATCGACATTGGCGGACGCGCTGAACCAGGTCCTCCCCGGTGCGGGCGCGCTGGCGACGCCGTTCGGCGGTGACTCGGGCACCAGGCCCAAGCCGGGCACCGTTCCGCCGCCCGCCGATCAGGGCAACAACGGGACCGGCACCGCCGCGACGCCGCCGCCCGCATCGGTCTCGCCGCCCGCGCCCGGATCGTCCCCCGCCAAGGACGCCGCGGCGGCCGAGCTCAACCGGAAGATCGAGAATGTGCGAAATGCCATGCGCAGCGGGAACTTCCAAGATTTCGGCCGGGCACTGGACGAGCTGGAAGCCGCCGTCAAGGCGTACCAGGACGCCGGTCGCTGAATAGCGACGCCGTTCGAACAGCCCCGAACACCGAAGACGCCGCCATCGTTCACGATGGCGGCGTCTTCGCGTTCGTGACGCGGGAGGGTCAGCGACCGAGAGCGTCGATCAGCGCGCTGTTCTGGCTGAGGATCTGCTGGAACTGGTCCTTCACACCGTACTGCTCGGCGAGCTCGTCCGCGGCGGACCGGGCCCGCTCGGCCGCCGACCGCGCGGCGCCGACGGCCGGCTGGGCGGGTTCGGGCACGGCGGGCAGTTCCTCGGCCTCGACGAGGGGCTCGGGCTCGGAGGTGCCCTGGCGCAGGTACTGGCCGCACACCGGCCACGCGCCTGCGCCCTGGGTGGCGAGCACGTTCTCCGCCACCCGGATCTGCTCTTCCTTGCTCGCGTTGTGCGCCGAGCCCCTGCCGCCGTTGGCGGCCCAGGTGCTCTGCGAGAACTGCAGGCCGCCGTAGTAGCCGTTTCCGGTGTTGATCCCCCAGTTGCCACCGCTCTCGCACTGTGCGACGCCGTCCCAGTTGTGGGACGCCGCGGAGGCGGAAGCGGTGGAGAATGCGAACGGGACGGCAACAAGTGCGCCGGTGATGGCGGCGAAGCCGAGGGCGCGGGTGCTGATCTTCCGGTTCTCAGTCATGGTCGTTTCCCTCCCTGCGCCCGCCGGCACGGCGATGGAACTCTGCCGCGTCCCTGTCCCCAGGTCGTCGGGGATCCTCGAACCGCGGGACAGGGTTGCCGGTGTTCGGCGGTTCGAGTTCGAGCCCGTCTCGGATGATCCGGGCCGTGGATTGACGGTAACGAAGAAATCTCAGCAGATCACATCTGGATAACGCCGGAATTGCATGAAGCGAATAACAGGAATATCCCCGTTTTTCCAGGTGGGAAACGACATCAACACGCCGCGACAGTGGTAAGTTATCGCATCGTTATGTGAGTGAGATCACGTCGAAATAGTGAAGTACATCACGTTTGAAGTGGCCGACGTGTGGCAAATCTTGTGCGCGCGGTGTCTGATGTGCTTCTCGCCGAGATCGCATCGCGCGTTTCGGGGTCGCTATAGGGTTCCGGCGACGGTTCCTGCGGCCCGTATACCGCGTCGAAACCGCTGCTGAGCTGGTGATTTGCAGACTTCGTGAACCCGTGTGTAATGTTGTGTTCACCGACGCGGGGTGGAGCAGCTCGGTAGCTCGCTGGGCTCATAACCCAGAGGTCGCAGGTTCAAATCCTGTCCCCGCTACTAGCGAAAGGGCCCGGAACCATGAGGTTCCGGGCCCTTTCGTTTGCGATGCGTCGGTTCGGCGGTCTCCGCGGCTCCCCGCCGGTTCTGGTGGGCCTACTGCCGGTGGAATCGCTCCCGGACCGCTTCCATGCGGGCGTGCAGTTCCTCCGGGCTGATCACGCCCAGGTCCATCAGCGCGTGCGCGGTGACCACCACCGATCGCGTGCGTACCGGGAAGTCCCGGTAGATGGTCTCGCCGAGCTCGTCCTCGGCATGGCGGCGCTCCAGGTTGTCCAGGGCGCCGCGCCAAGAGAGGCATTCGCACGTGGCCTGCATGCTGGACTCCCACGGGTCCGGCTTGCCATCGAGTTCGGGCAGGGTGCTCTCCCGGCGCGACGCGGGACCCAGGGTGTTCAGCAGTACTTCGTACGGACCGCTCGTCACCGGCGTCCCTCCTGTCCTGTCGCGGTCTCGACGCGGTTCGGCGGCTGCTGCGCGGTCCAGTCGACCTGGGGCAGCGCCACGCCGATCATGGTGTCCCGGGTGACGATGGCGGCCAGCTGCTCCTCGGTCCAGCCCTCGGTGCCCTCCGGGCGCATCGGCAGCACCATGAACCGGGATTTCTGGTTCGAATCGTGCACCCGGATCTCGACCTCGGGCGGGAAGTGCAAGCCGAACTCGGCGAGCACCTCGCGGGGCCAGCGCACCAGGCGGCGACGGTAATTGGGTGTGCGATACCAGTCGGGGGACATCCCGAGAACCGGTCGCGGATAGCACGAACACAGCGTGCACACGATGACGTTGTGCACCTGCGGGGTGTTCTCCAGCACGTAGAAGTAGGTGTAGTCGCTCGGCGTCCCGGAGCCGGTGGGATCGTGCCAGTCGATGCCGACCTCTTTGCACGTCTCGGTCCCGTCGGCGAGCAGGCGCGCCTTGAAGTCGGGATCGGTCCACGCCTTGGCCACCAGTCGCGATCCGCCGTGCGGACCGACCGATTCGGCCCACTCGGCGAACCTCCGGTGGTCCTCCTGGGAGAAGAGTCCCTTCTCGATGGCCAGTTCGCGGACCGCCGTCTCGAGCACTTCGAATTCGCTGATCTCGTCACTCGTCCGGATCGGCGCGTGGGTGTCGTGATCGTGGGTCCGGCTCACTGGGCATCCTCCTCTGCGGGCTCGAGCCAGCGCTCGGAGACCTCCGTCTCCAAGGTGTCGGCGTCGAAGCCGGTGTATTTGGGCCACAAATCCTTCTGACGGAATCGCACGACGTAGAACGGCTCGACGCGGCCGTCCTCGCGTCCCCACGCCTCGTCCTCGGGGATGATCCACTCCGGCCGGTGCTCGACGACGACGCCGGTGTGCCCGCGCGTATAGTCCTGCGTGCGGGTGTGGAACATCGACGTGGCGTCGCGCACCCGCACGCGATCGCCGATCCGATACTTCCTGCTCATGGTCGCGCCTCCCTACGGGCGCGCACTTCGTCCAACTTGGCGGAGAGTTCGTCGGGGGTGATCAATCCCTTGGCGACCAGAGTCTTCGCCGCGACGGTCGCCCAGCGCGCGTAGTAGGGGAGACCGAAATACAGCGTCGCGCCGAGATCGTTCTCCGCTCGCCTGCGTTCCTCGGAGTTCCACACCCCGCGCCACCCGAGGCATTCGCACGTGACGTAGGTGCTCATCTCCCAGGGCTCTTCCTCCTTCTCCCGGTACTCGACCGGGATGTCCGGTTGGCCGCCCACGTCGTGCAGCACGTGGCGAAGTGCGGCGAACAACTCGTTGGAGATCTCGTAGGGCGAGTCGAGCGGCTCACGGAAGACCGGTGCGAGGTCCGCGACGCGATGCTGCAACTCGTCGAATCGGTTCGGTGCGCTCATGATGACTCCGTAGCGACGGATCCGGGGTCCCCGGCGGAGCGGTTGCGGTGGATGTGCGCGCGCACGCCCGCACTCGTCGAAGCGGGACCGAGGACGAGCGCCATGGGGACTCCAACGGGACGGTCTGCCCGGCCATCGGGCAGGCGGGAGCAGTCGGGCGACGGGCCTGTGAGCCCAGTCACAATCGCATGGTTCGGATGCCAAGAGTACACGTCAAGATCGATTTGCTGAAGGATGTCTGCGGTGCGTGGCACGGCCGTGCGCCGGCTCGGAGAATCGGCGGTACGGCCTCTTGACTAGCGGAAAATGTGGAGGAGACTAGTCATTACACCGGAGCACCGGTAGGTGAGCGCACTGTCAGCTGAGACGTCGGCAGGCAGTGAAGACACCGACCCAGGATCCGGCTAGGCCCCCGGCAAGCCAGTCGAAACACCGGAGTCGTCAGCGACGACCGACGCTCACGGTTTCGATAAGACTACCGGGGACTGATCTGTGTAAGGGGTCTTTCCCCTGAGTCCCACACGCTCGTGAACCTGATCGAGAGGTCGGCCGAATCGGCTCACTTCCACGGAGTGCTGGTGGTTGACTAGCCGGGTGCCGGCCGTCTCGGCCGCACATCGGCAACCCGTGTCAGGAGGCACTCGCAATGCCCACTCATGACGGAAGCTGGCCGCAGGGAACGCCGTGCTGGGTCGACTGCCAGGTCGACGATCCGGCGCGCGCCCGCGAATTCTACGGCGCCCTCTTCGGCTGGGAGATCCAGGACAGCCCGCCGGAGGCGGGTGGATATCTGATGGCGATGCGCAACGGCCGCGCGGCCGCGGGCATCGGACCCAAGCCGGAAGGCATGCCGATGCCGTCGGTGTGGACCACCTATCTCGCCGCCGACAGCGCCGACGCGATCGGCGAGAAGGTCGGCGCGGCGGGCGGTGCGCTGATGATGAAACCGTTCGATGTGCTCGATGTCGGCCGCATGTTCGTCGGCGCCGACCCGACCGGCGCGGTGTTCGGGGTCTGGGAGGCCAAGGCCCACGCGGGCGCGGGCATCTACAACGAGCACGGCGCCTACTGCTGGAACGAACTGCACACCAGCGACTACAAGCAGGCGCAGGAGTTCTACGCCGACGTGTTCGGCTGGCACTACGCCGAGATCGGTGACGGCGAGCGCTTCGTCTACTCCACCATCAGCCTGACGCCCGGCGGCGACGCCGTCGGCGGCGTCAACGACTCGACGAAGATGCCGGGCGACAACCCGTCCTATTGGCTGGCCTGGTTCCAGGTCGACAACACCGACCAGGCGTTGTCCCAGGCGGGCGATCTCGGCGCCACCGTGATGTCCGGACCCGAGGACAGCCCCTTCGGGCGGATGGGCATCGTCCAGGGCCCGCAGGGCGAGGTCTTCGGCATCATCGATCCCACGACCACCGTCGGCGAAGCGCCGGGCGGCGCCTGAGCCGTGTCGACGGGGCGGCGAGGTGAGCGCCGCTCCGCCGTAGTGGGCCGGCGTCGAGGAGTGGTCGGGTGGTCTCGCGTCTCGGCGGCACGGGCGAGCGCGCCTATTCCGGCGTGACCAGCCCGTGCTGATGGGCGTAGACGACGGCGTGGATGCGATCGCGCACACCGAGTTTGGCGAGGATACGGGAGACGTGGGTCTTCACCGTCTCCTCGCCGACGCCCAGTTGCGCGGCGATCTCGGCGTTGCTGCGCGCGTCGGCCAGCAGGAGCAGTACCTCGAGTTCACGAGCGGTGAGCTGGTGGACTTCCTGCGGGGTGCGCGGCGGTGCGAGCGTGCTCGCGAAGCGGGAGACCAGGCGGCGGGTCATCGAGGGATCGATCAGCGCATCGCCGCGTGCCGCGATCCGGATGGCCGTGACCAACTCCTCGGGCGGCAGGCTTTTCAGCAGGAATCCGCTCGCACCCGCCTGCAAGGCGCGATACAGGTTGGCGTCGCTGTCGTAGGTGGTGAGCACCAGGACGTGCGTTCCGCCCGCGGCGACGATCGCGCCGGTGGCGGCCAGCCCGTCCAGCTTCGGCATCCGGACATCGAGGATCGCGACATCCGGTCGCAGCCGGGCGGTCTCGGTGATGGCGGCGCGGCCGTCGCTCACTTCGGCGACGCAATCGAGGTCCGCCTGGCTGTCGACGACGGCGCGCAGGCCGGAGCGGAACATGCTGTGGTCGTCGGCGATCAGGACGCGGATGGGTGGGTTCACGATCCTCCGATCGGCACGGACACCGTGGTGTGCCACTGCGCGGCGTCGCTGCCGTAGTCCAGTTCGCCGCCGAACAGCTCGGCGCGGCGGCGGATCCCGTTGAGGCCACGCGGGACCGAGCTGTCGGCGGCGGCCGGTTCGCGGGCGAGGGGATTGGTCGCGCGCAGCACCACCCGTTTCGGCAGGTACTCCACGTCCAGTCGCGCGTGCGTGCCGTCCCCGTGCCGCAGCGCGTTGGTCAGCATCTCCTGCACGATGCGGTACAAGGTGATGTTCAGCGAGTCGGGTAGTTCGACCGCGTCCCCGCGCACCGTCGTCTCGACCTCCAGCCCGGCCGCGCGCACGTGCTCGATCAGCCCGTCGATGTCGGCGAGTCCGGGCTGGCGCTGCCCGTCGTCGTCGCGTCCGTGCAACAGATCGAGCTGGCGGCGCAGGTCGACCATCGCGGCCCGGCTGCTGGATTCGACCGCGGACAGCGATCGGGCGGCGGCGGGGGGCGCCGCGCCGCCCAGCGCGAGCCTGGCGGCGCCGGCGTGGATGCCGATCGCGCTGACGTGGTGCGAGATCACGTCGTGCAGGTCGCGGGCGATGGCCGCCCGCTCTTCGGTGACCGCTCGCTCCAGAGCCGCCCGGTGCTCCTGCTGCCGCAACCGGGCACGCTGCTCGAGGTCGGCGATGTAGGCGCCGCGCGCGGCTGTGTAACGGCCGACCAGCCAAGGCACGCATCCCGCGGACACCGTGGAGGCGAGCAGCAGCCGCCAGTCCTGGGCGGCATTGCTGCCGGTGAGCATGTGGGCCGTGGCCACGCCGCCGCACAGCAGCAGCATGGTCAGCACGGATTTCGGCCCGGCGAGCCATGCACCCGCGCGATATCCGGCCACCAGGAAACCCACGTCGGCGAACCGCACCGGGAACCCGTGGCGGTGCAGCAGCAGTGCGGCCAGCAAGCGCACGAGCACCTGCGCCACCGCCACCACCCCGGCGGTCCTGGGCGGCGCGGCCAAGGCCAGATCGGCGGCGACGATCGCGGTGATCGCGGCGGCCGTCTGCCACGGTGCGACGGCGAAGACGCCGCACAGCCCCAGCACCACCGCGTCGATCAGGGCCGCCGCGACGGCGACCACCACCGACTGCCGGGCCAGCGACCTGCTCACATCCAACAGTTCGCCACCGCCTCCGTCCGGTTCAGCGTCGAGTCACGCGGCGATCCTAGCGAGCGCGCCCGGCCGCGCCGGGGACGCCGACCACTCACTGTGCCCGCCGACCGAGCCGCCCGCGTCCCCCGCGCGGGGGACGCGCGATCCCTCGTCGGCGCGATGTTCTCGCGGCCGCGCAGCCGTAGCGTCGAAGCCGACGGTGGACGATGAAGGAGAACTCATGGGCCGTGTGGAGTTGTTGAGCTACGCCATTCCCGCCTTCGCGGTGCTCATGCTGGTGGAATGGATCGCCTACCGGCGAGACCCAGACCGATCCGGCAACAGCGGGTCGGCCCGCGACACCGCGTCCAACATCGCGACGTTCACCCTGGGCCGGCTGGTGAAACCGCTGATGCAGTATCTGTTGCCGTTTTCGGCGGTGGTCGGCGCTGCCGCGATCACTCCGCTGCACCTTTCGCCGCGCTCGTGGTGGGTCTGGGTACTCGGACTGATCGTCACGGATCTCTGCTACTACTGGGCGCATCGCGCCGACCATCGGGTGCGGCTGATGTGGACCGCGCACAACGTGCACCACTCGAGCGAGTACTTCAACCTTTCCACCGCGATCCGCCTCTCCTGGCTGCATCCGGTCCCCAACATCCTGCGCGGGCTGGCGTGGGTGCCCGCTGCGCTGCTGGGCTTCCCGGCCTGGATGATCTTCTTGTTGCAGGGCATCGGGTTGCTGTACCAGTTCCCGATCCACACCCAACGCGTCCGGACGCTGCCACGCCCGATCGAGTTCCTGTTCAACACGCCGTCGCACCATCGTGTCCACCACGGTTCGAACAAGCCCTACATCGACAAGAACTACGGCGGCATCCTCATCATCTGGGATCGCATGTTCGGCAGCTTCGCCGCCGAATCGGAACCGGTCCGATACGGCCTCACCAAGAACATCGGCACCGACAACCCGCTGAAGGTCAACTATCACGAGTTGGCCGCGCTGATCCGCGACGTGCGCGGAGCGAGCACCTGGCGCGGGCGGCTCGGATATGTTTTCGGTCCGCCCGGCTGGACCGAGCATGCGGCACCGGTGTCCGAGGTGGTCGAAGTTCCGGCAACCGGCCCGACGGTGGAGCGCGCGGGACAGCTCACGTCCTGAACGCGGTGCGGTGGCCGGGTGCGGCGGCGGATGATCCTGGGTCAGTCACCGTCGAGATAGAACGTCACACTCGCGATGCTGTCGCTGCCGATCGCGAACTCCACGACCGCCACTCCGGCTGCCGCGCCGAGCCGCACACTCGCCGTGACGGTGCGGCCCGCGGCGATCACCTTGCTCCAGCGCATGTTGCGCACCCGATTCGTGAATTCCTCCACCGATACCGGCGTGCCCGCGGGCAACTCGAGATCGGCCCGATCTCCGAGCAACTCGCGCACGCGGCTCAGGTCGGTGCTCGCCGCGGCAGCGAAAAGCCCTGTCGTGGCGCGTTTTCCGCGGCGGCCCACGCCGCCGAGCGCCTGTAGCATGCCCAGCGCCCCGCCGACGCCCTGGTTGACGATCAGTTGCGGCCCGAGCTTCAGCGCGGCGGCGAATCCGGGCAGCCCGGTGCGCAGCAGTTGCCAGATCATGCCCGCCAGCTCCCAATGCGCGGCCAGGTGGACGATCCGCCACGCGCCGTCCCGCTCGACCAGCCGGTAGCGCAGATGCATCGGGACGGAGACGGTGGCGCCGGTGGACATCGTGGTGACGATGGTCAGATCACGCACCACCATCGGCGGATGGACCAGGTCGCGGTCGACCCGGAACGCGATGGTGTTCGGCCCGATGAAGGTGTCGTAGAACCGTTCGATGGCGGCCCGGCCGATGTGCGGGCGGGATCCCACCGGGTCGTTGACCTCCGCGCCGGGGGCGAACAGGCCGACCCACGCGGACCTGTCGTGCGCGCCGACCGCGCGCGGCGACGCCTCGACGGCCGCGAGCAGCGCCGCGGCCGAGGGATCCAGCGGCATGGGCAGTACCTCCGTTGACAGCGAGCCGGGACTGGACACATGGTAGAACAAGTTCTAATTTTGGCGTCGCGTTCCGGTTCTCACGCCGGTCGCCTCCGTACGGCAAGGGAACTCGATGGACTGGTATACCGGGAACACCGCCTACGACACCGTACTGACGATCGGCTTCGCGTTCGCCGCGTTCGTGGTCGTCGGCGGCTTCTTCGCGCAGAGTCCCTACGGGCGGTTCGCCTCGACCGAGATCGGTTTCAATCTCGATCCCAAGCTGGGCTGGTGGTTGATGGAGATCCCGGCGACGGTGATCTTCGCGATCTGCTACCTCGCGGGCCCGAACCGCTTCGAACCCACCTCCTTGGCGCTCGCCGCGATCTGGGTGTTGCACTACGGCAACCGCGGCTGGTTCTTCCCGCTGTCCATCCGGCAGATGCCCGGTAAGCGGAGCAGCTTCAACATCTCGGTGCTCGCCGCGGGCATGTTCGTCACGGCGCTGCACGGCTATCTCAACGGCACCTTGTTCGGTCACGATTATCTCGATCAATACGGGCCGGAGTGGTTGACCGATCCGCGGTTCCTGCTCGGGCTCGTCGTCTATCTGGGCGGGTTCGTGTTGTTGGTGCGCTCGGAGTCGATCGTGCGCAACCTGCGGGACAAGAACGATCCGGGCGCCGCCGAATACCGGATTCCGCACGGCGCGGGGTTCCGATTCGTCAGCAGCCCGGCCTACCTGGGTGAGTTGATCGCCTGGGCGGGCTTCGCGCTGGCGACGTGGTCGCTGGCCGGCGTGGTGATCTTCCTGATCACGGCGGGCAATCTGGTACCGCGCGCCTTCGCCACGCACAAGTGGTACCGGGAGAAGTTCGCCGACTACCCGGCGGACCGGAAAGCGTTGATTCCCTTCGTGGTCTGACCCCGCCTGACTCGCCGCCCTGCTGGCCGAGGGGTTTCGAGCCAGAAAATTGCATCGGACGACCTGTTCATCGACCGTTTCCTGTGGTTTATGAGATTGTGAGTCGAGGAACGATGCAGAAACGCTGCATCGGGTCGGTTTCGGGCTACAGTCGGGTCATGGGTATCGAGTACGCGAGCGTCATCGATCTACCCCGGTCCGAGGTGTTCGCCTGGCACGCCCGCCCCGGCGCGCTGACCCGCCTGGCGCCGCCGTGGCAGCCGGTGTCACCGCGCGCCGAGTCGGACTCGCTGTCCGACGGGCAGGCGGTGCTCGGACTGCCCGGTGGCCTGCGCTGGGTGGCCCGGCACGATCCCGGCGAGTACGACCCGCCGCGCCGGTTCGTCGACGCGGTCACCGTCGACGGCGTGGGCTCGCTGCCTGCCGGCCTGCTCCCGTGGCGGCACACCCACGATTTCGAGGTCGTCGACCGGACGCACACCCGGGTGGTCGACCGGGTGGACGCGCCGGTGCCCGCGACGGTCCTGCGGCCCATGTTCGCCTACCGCCACCGGCAACTCGCCGACGACCTCGCGGCGCACGCGCGGGCGGCGGGGGAGGGTTTCGTGTCCGGAACCGTCGCGGTGACCGGAGCGTCCGGCCTGGTCGGTTCGGCGCTGACCGCGTTCCTGTCCACCGGCGGGCATCGTGTGGTACGGCTGGTCCGGCACGCGCCGCGCGCCGCGGACGAAAGACGATGGGACCCCGCGGATCCCGCGCCCGACCTGCTGGACGGCGTGGACGCGGTGGTGCATCTGGCCGGGGCCTCCATCGCGGGCCGATTCACCGCGGGGCACAAGCGGGCGATCGCGGACAGCCGGATCGGGCCGACCCGGAGACTCGCCGAAGTGGCGGCGCGGGCTGCGGTGCCGGTCTTCGTCAGCGCCTCCGCGATCGGCTACTACGGCCCCGATCGCGGCGACGAGGCGCTGACCGAGCGGTCGATGCGCGGTGGCGGCTTCCTCGCCGACGTGGTCGAGGGGTGGGAGGCCGCGACGGTGCCCGCCGCCGAAGCGGGTGTGCGGGTGGTGCGCGTGCGTACCGGGATCGTGCAGTCCCCGCGCGGCGGGACGCTGCGGCTGTTGCGCCCGCTGTTCACGGCGGGGCTGGGCGGGCGCATCGGCGGCGGGCGGCAGTGGCTGTCGTGGATCGGGATCGATGACCTGATCGACGTCTACCATCGGGCGCTCTGGGACACCGGCCTGTCCGGGGCGGTCAATGCCGTTGCCCCGCAACCGGTTCGCAACGCGGAGTACACCAAGGTCCTTGCGGGCGTGCTGCACCGGCCCGCGCTGTTCCCGGTACCCGGGTTCGGTCCCGCGTTCCTGTTGGGGCGCGAAGGGAACCGGGAAGTGGCGTCCGCGAGTCAGCGCGTCGTTCCCGCCCGGCTGACCGAAGCCGGTCACCGATTCCGTGCCCCGGCCCTGGAGCCGGCGCTGCGTCATCTGCTCGGCAGGCCCGCGGAGTGACTCCAGCCGGACCCTGGGTGCTCCCGTTGGGTTAGCGGCTGTGGGACCCGGCTTCGGGGTGGCGAGATAGCGCCATCGGCAGATCGGATCGGTGCCGAGTCGGCGACGTGTGCTCGAACATTGCGGCTCGCTCAGCCGAATCGTCCTCCAAGTGGCACATGCATTGATTTCGCATCGAATCTGGAGCGTGAAGCAAGCTACTTTTCGTAGGCCATGAGCCCGAAGCGCGTCGGGCGGGGATTCGGAGGGGGTCGGCGATGGATTGGCCCCGGCCGTCCGCGTCGAAGCCGAGTTGTGCGTTCAGGCGAGCCGGTCGGCGGCGTCGAGCAGGCTGTCGACTCGTTCCACGCCCTCGGGGAGGAATACCGCCTCCCATCCGGGGCCGCCGACGAGCACGCGCGCGCCCGCGCCGAGGCAGGCGCGGACGGCGGAGGTCAACGCCGTGGACTCCTGCTGCGACCACAGCAGAACGGCGGCGGGACGGTCGAACCGGGCGAGGGTGTCGGCGAGCGCCGCGGCGGGCACGTCGGCGCCGAGCATTCGCGCTCCTGCGCCGCGTTCGGCGAGGGCCGCTCGCAGCACCTCCAGCGGAAGCGAATGCGTCTCTCCGCTGGTGCAGGCGAGCACCACCGGCGTGGTGCCGTCGGCCACCGACGGCGGGTTCGTGCGGTGCAGCACCGAGATGACGCACCAGGAAAGCAGGTGCTCGACATCGATGCATCCCTCGCCGCCGAGCTGGCGGTCGACGATGTCGGCGAAAGCGGGGCGGCACAGCAGGTCCCAGGTGTCCACCACGCCGAACGCGCGCACGTGCGCTTCGAGCTGGGCGGACACCGCGGTGGTGTCCAGCGCGAAAGCCGCGGCCAGCAGCGATTCCCGGCGGCCGAGCGTGGGCGCGGGTCCGCGCACCGCAGCCGCCGCGCCCGCCGGGCTCGCACCCGCGCGGATCAGGGTCAGCATCCGCTCCAGCATGGCGATGTCGGCCTCGGTATAGAGGCGGTGTTTACCCGGGCGGTGTTGCGGTGGACCGATGTCGTAGCGGCGATTCCAGCTGCGCAGTGTCGCGGTCGGGATACCGAGACGTTCGGCGACCGCGCGCACCGTGTATCCGGCCGCGTCGGACACGGGGACGGGACCGGCGGGCATCGCCCTATTCTGCCCGTCGCCGCCGACGGGATCCGTCCCACCCGGGTTGTCGGTGGGTCCGCGCGATGGCGCCACGTCATCCTCGATTTCGTGCCGGGTCGTGAAGCGCGGGCCGTCGGGCAGTCCGGGTGCGGGCGCGCGAGTGCCGGTCGCCGGCATTCACGGTGGTGAGCAGCGGTGGGCACGGCGGGATGGCATCCGAGCGGAGGGACTGCGGGGTGCGAGGCGGACGATCCGAGGGCCGAGTCGGCTTCGGCCCCCGATGCGGTGCGCTGTCCTCCGCGTCATCGATCCTCCGGGAAATGAATAGGTTGCATCAATTATGCATCGTTCTGTGCTAGCGTGGACAGCGTCGCCGATTTCTAGGAGTTAGCGTGCATCGTCGCAATCTGCTGCGTAGGTCGACCCGACTGCTCGCCGGGGTGGTATCGGCACTGTCCGCGACGGCGCTGGCGGCGGGCGGTTCCGCCGCGGCGCCCAGCCCGGCCGACGGGCCGGCGCCGGTGCCGCGGCTCGAGCTGGAGCGGTACCTGGGTACCTGGCGTCAGCTCGCCGCGGTGCCGCAATACTTCAATCTGGACTGCGCGCGCGACACGCAGGCGAATTACGCACTCGATCCGCAGGGCGACATCGCGGTGCGCAACACCTGCACCACGTGGGCGAACACGCGCAACGAGATCAACGGCACCGCGACGGTCAACGACCGGGAGACCGGGGCGCAGCTGCACGTCAGCTTCCCCGGCGTGCCCACCCAGGATCGCCGGGAAGGGCCGACCAACTACATCGTCACCGCGCTCGGCCCGGAATATTCGTGGGCGGTGGTCACCGACCCGAGCCGGATCTCCGGGTTCGTCCTGGCTCGCGCGGCTTCGCTGGACGCCGATGCCTGGCAGCAGGTGCGCACGGCGATCACCGCCGCCGGTCAGAACCCGTGCCTGTACCTGACCTCGCCGACGACGGGCGGTGAGTCGCGCATCGTCCCACTCTGCGCGGGGTGATCCGGGATGCTCGGCGCCCGCGAGGGCCGCGTCGTCGGTGGTATGGCTGAGCCGCCCGATGCCGCGCCGGCGCGGCCCTCACGGGCGCCGAGCGCACCTTCCGGCGAGGGGGCCCGTGGATGAGAATTCCTGCCGTACGACGGGTGGGTGCGCGATGACCGTCACGATCGCTCTGTTCACCCGCGACCTGCGGGTGCGGGACAACCCGGTGCTGACCGCCGCGCACCGCGAGGGCGCCGCCGTGGTGCCGTTGTTCGTGCTGGACGACGCCATCCTCTCCGGCCGCTTCGCCGCACCGAACCGTGCCCGGTTCCTCGTCGCCGCGCTGGCCGAGCTGGACGACGAACTGCGCGCCATCGGCGGCAACCTGGTCCTGCGCCGGGGGGACGTGGCCGCGGAGGTCGATCGCGTGGCCGCCCAGGTGCACGCGGAGAGCGTGCACGTCGCCGCCGACGTCAGCGGCTACAGCCGCCGCCGGGAACACGCCCTGCGTGAACGACTCTCGCGCCGCGACTGTCTGCTGCACACGCATCCCGCCACCATCACCGTCGCCGATCGGGAAGCGCTGCTGCCCGCCACCGGGCGCGACCACTTCGCCGTCTTCAGCCCGTATTTCCGGCGCTGGGCCGAAGCGCCGCGGCGCACACCGCTCGGCACGCCGCGTGGCCTCACGGTGCCGCGGGTGTCGAGCCTGCCGCTGCCCGACGCGGGGGAGCTGTGCCCGGGCCGGACATCGCCGCGGCTAGCGGTGGGTGGTGCGACGACGGGCCGAAAGATGATGCGCTACTGGCTGTCCGGGCCGGTCGAACACTACGCGCGGGACAACGACGACCTCGCCGCCGACGCCACATCGCGGCTGTCGCCGTATCTGCATTTCGGCTGCGTGTCCCCGGTGGAGCTGGTGCACCGGGTCGACATGTCCACCGAGGGCGGGCGCGCGTTCGCCCGGCAGCTGGCCTGGCGGGACTTCCACCACCAGTTGCTGGCCGCCCGCCCGTCCGCGGCCTGGTCGGACTACCGTGCCCGCGACATCCGCTGGCGCGAGGACACGCAAGCCGTCGACGCCTGGCGAGAGGGGCGCACGGGGCATCCGATCGTGGACGCGGGCATGCGGCAACTGCGCGCGGAGGGCTGGATGCACAACCGGGCCCGGCTGATCACGGCCAGTTTCCTGACCAAATCGCTGCGCGTCGACTGGCGGGTGGGGGCGGAGCACTTCTTGCGCTGGCTGGTGGACGGCGACCTGGCCAACAACCAGCTCAACTGGCAGTGGGTCGCGGGGACCGGGACCGACACCAGGCCGAATCGGGTGCTCAACCCGCTGCGCCAAGCCGAGCGTTACGACCCGGACGGCGCGTACGTCCGGCGTTGGATCCCCGAGTTGGCGCACCTGCCCGGCGCGCGCATCCACCGGCCGTGGCGGGAGCGGATCGATCCGGCGGACTACCCGGCGCCGATCATCGATTTCGCCGGAATGTAGTGGCCGCGAACGGTCACCTGGGTGGCCGACCCGGCCGGTCCGCGGCCACCGCGGCATCGGCGACCGACTCGAAGGCTCGCATCACGTTCTCCAGTTCGTCGCCGACCTCCCGCATACCGGCCACTGTCGTCAGGTCGTCGGTGTCGAAGTACCACCGCGCGAACAGGCGGCGGAAAGCGTCGTCGGCGTCGTCGGCCAGTCGCAGGATCTCGGCGCGGTAGTGCGCCGCCCACACGGAATCCAGCGGCGCCGCGAAGGATCGGGCCGTGTGCTGCCCGCACTCCTGCACTATCCCGATGACCTCGACCAGTTCGTCGGCGAGCACTGTCACGCGGTGCCGGTCGGTGAGCTCGGCCGTCGTCCGGAGATGGATGACGACGCTGTGCAGCGCCCGGCCGAGCGCGCACCGGCCTGCCGAATCGCCGAGCAGTTCGCACCCGATGTCGGCATTGCGATCGGCGAGCAGCGCCAGGCGCGCGGAGACCTCCGCGTGGTCGGCAGGGATTCGATGGAGCATGCCGAGTACCGCCGCGGCTTGCCCGACCGTGGCGGCCGCATGCCGAGAACAGTCGTGCGAGTCCTCCCGGACCAACGGTTGCGACGACGTCACCTGTGCTCCTGTCGATGGATCGAAATGCCCGTGCGCTGCGCTGGTCCGCCCCGCTTTCGCGACCGGCCGCGCGACACAGATGATTCGAAGAGCGGGGCGCCGTGGATGAACCTCGCCCATCCGCCCGAACGAAACCCGGCGCGAGCTTGGCGAATCGCGTTCGCGCGCGCTTGAATTGATGTGTCGAGGATTTGCCATGTCCGAGGAAAGGGGCCTGTCGTGGGCACCGTCGAAATCGCGATCACCATCGGCCGCATCGTGGATACCCTGCAGAAGGCGCTGATTCTGCTCATTCTCTGATCGACTCGCGATGGCCGGCGCGCGAATGGAGGTTGCCCGGGACTTCGCGGAAATACGCCGAAACGTTGCTCGTTCGATCAGTCGTCGTACACCGACCGGTGGAATTGCCATGCGTCGGAGGCGATGCCGGCCGGATCCGGTCGCTGCGGAAGGTTATCCGAGAAGCCGGTGGGCGGGTCGTCGAGAATCTTCGCTTCGTAGCCCGCGTCGACGAGCTGGTGGGTGACGACGCCGCCGATGTGACCGGCGCCGCCGGTGACGAGAAGCTTCACGGCTGTCCTCTCCCGGTGGGTGGCCGGCGGAATACCTCAGCGTAGGCCGTGGCGAACGCCCTGCGCCGGAGCCGTTCTCGAAGCTGGGAGTTCGCTGTAGGAGCAGATTCGGGTTGCCAGGAGGTTCCCAGCGCGGTATCGGGGTGTCTCGAGATCGCGCACCGAGGATTGTCTCCGCGGTCGAAGTTCGGCCGCGGAGCCCGACGGGCCGGATCGAGGAGACAAGTATGAAGGTGTTGAAGTCCAAGGTGGCGAAGGCGGCGGTGGCCGGGGGTATCGCGTTGGCCGCGGTCGGCGCGGGCGCGGGTATCGCGAGCGCGGATCCGGGTCACAACGATCGCGACCAGGGCCGCGACCATGCTCCCGAGCAGCAGCACCACGGCGACCCGCAGCCCAGCCCGCACGGCTTCTGGTTCTTCAACCAGTGGGTTCCGCTGCCCTGAGTCCGCGCCCATACCGTCGTCAGGTCGATTACCTCGCAGGTAATCGACCTGATCGGCGTTTTGGGCGAGGCTCGGGACATGGTGACGAACAGCATGCGGAAAACCCGCTCCCCACTGGCCGGTGCGCTGCGCGGCCTGGCGCTCGGACGGGTCGCGCTGGGGTCGGCCGCTCTCGTGGCGCCACGGACGTTGACCAAAGCGCTCGGCGTACGCCCTACGCCCGAACTCGAATACATGACCCGGATCTTCGGCGCACGGGCGATCGCGCTGGGCCTGGGGTATCTGACCGCCCCCGCCGAGGAACTGCCACGCTGGCAGCGTCTGGCGTTGCTGGTGGACATCCTGGACACCACGCACGGCGGGGTGCGCCTCCTGCGCAGTGACGCCCCGCGCCCGGCCGCAGTGGCCATGGTCGCCCTGACCGGCGGCTACATGCTCGTCGGTGCGACCCGGCTGGCCAAGGATCTATCGTGAATGCCTTTGGCACACTGGTGCGATGGCGACCGTTGTGGCATTCCACGCGCACCCGGACGACGAGACCCTGCTGACCGGCGGGACCCTGGCCAAGCTGTCCGCCGCCGGGCACCGGACGGTGATCGTGGTGGCCACCGACGGCCACATGGCGGATCTGGACGGCCGCGAGCCGTTGCGCCTCGGTGAGTTGGCGGCCAGCGCCGCCGTCCTCGGCGTGCACCGGGTGGGGCACCTCGGCTACGCCGACAGCGGACACGGTGCGGTGCTGTACGCCGACCCGCCGGACCGGATGCGATTCGCCCGCGCGGATCCGGAGGAGGCGGCGGGGCGGTTGGCCGCGATCCTGCGCGAGGAGCACGCCGACATTCTGCTCAGCTACGACAGCAACGGCGGATACGGACATCGCGACCACGTCCGCGTGCACCAGGTGGGCAAGCGCGCGGCGGAACTCGCCGGCGTGTCGCGAGTCCTGGACGCCACCTTGCCGCGCGAGGGTTGCACGCGCCTCGTTCGTTCGCTGGAGCGATTGCGGGTCCCCTTTCGTTATGACCCTTCGGTTCTCGCCTCGCTGTTCAGTCCGCGCTCGGCGATCACCCATCGCATCGACGTAGCCGCCCATGCGGCGCAACGCAAAACCGCACTGGCCGCGCACCGCTCGATCGTCGAGGGCGACAGCCGCTTCGCCACCATCGCGAAAGTGCTCCTGCGCCTGCCCACCCCGATCCTCGCCCGCGTGATGCACTGGGAATGGTTCGCCGAAGAAGGCGCCACCCCCGGCTCCGGGGCCCCGCTCGACGACATCTTCCTACCCGCGCCGCGCTGAGCGGCCGGCTTCTTCGCCAGCGATCGATGCGCACCGCCGAGCCAGGCCATCCACCAGTTCGGCGCGATCGGTGACTCGGCGGCGCCGCGCATCGGCACGGCGCGGGTTCCGGCTGGGATCGCGCCGAGCGGACCCGTGCTACCCGGATCGAGCCCACTCTCCGGTGGGCCGCGTATCGGCGGGTTCGCGGGGCAACACCACGGTGAAGGTCGCCCCGCGGCCCGGTGCGCTGTCGACCGAGACGCGTCCGCCGTGGGCGGTTACCAGCGCCTGGACGATGGACAGGCCGAGGCCGGTGCCGCCGCTGGTGCGGGTGCGTGAGGCGTCCGCGCGGTAGAAGCGTTCGAATACCCGCGCGGCGGCGTCGGGCGACAGGCCGGGGCCCGTGTCGATCACGTCGATGCGGACGCGATCGGGCGCCGCCGTGACCCGCACCGTGATCGCCGCTTCGCGCGAAGTGTGGGTGAGGGCGTTGCCCAGCAGGTTTCCCAGGACCTGGCGCAGGCGCGCCTCATCGCCGACGACATCCATGGTTCCCTCGCCCTCGCCGATCACCAGGGAGATCGGGCGGTCCGGCGCGTCGGGCGACGGCTTCTGGCGGGCGGCGATGGCCCGCGCGTTGTGCACGGCGTCGCCGGCGAGCGCGAGCAGGTCGACGGGTCTGCGCTCCAGCGGTCGCTTCTCGTCCAGCCGCGCCAGCAGCAGCAGATCTTCGACGAGCACACCCATGCGCTCGGCCTCGGCCTCGATCCGGCCGACCACCATTACCGCGTCGGTGCTGGCGCCCTGCCGGTACAGCTCGGCGAAACCACGAATCGTGGTCAGCGGCGTGCGCAGTTCGTGGCTGGCGTCGGCGACGAAGCGGCGCATCCGCGCCTCCGAGCGGCGGGCGGCTTCCTCGGAGGCCTCGGTCGCGGCCACGCCGTGCTGGATCTGGGCGAGCATCTCGTTCAACGACCGCGCCAGATGGTCGACTTCGGTGTCGACGCCGCGCACCGGCACCCGCCGGTGCAGGTCGCCGCTCGCGATCGCCGCCGCGGTCTGCTCCACCTCGCGCAGCGGCCGCAGGCTGCGCCGGATCACCAGGTAGCCGACGGCGCCCAGGGCCAGCAGAGCCGCTGCCCCCGTGCCGACCTCGAAGAAGATCAGCCGCGAGACCGTCTCCTGGTTGTCGGTCAGTGGCAGGCCGATGGTGGTGGAACCGTATTCGTTGGTCGTGGTCAGCACCCGCCAGCGCACCGACGAATCGTCCGCGGAATCCACCGTTGTCGGCGTCTGGGCGCTCGAGCCGCCCAGATCCGGCGCCCCCGCGGCGCTGTTGCCGCCGGGCGGGTCCGGATACACCTGGCCGTCGGCTCCAGTGCGCAGTTCGAAGAACCGGCGCGGCTGCTCGCCCACCGATCTCGGCTGCACCGGCGCGGCCGGGAGATCCGCCGGAATCCATTGCGTGCGACCGTCACTGGTGATCACCTGCCGCATCGGGCGCGGCTGCGCCCAGGACCGCGCCGCGTCGTAGAGCTGTTCGTCGGTGCGCTGGGTCAGCGAGCGGCTCAGCGCCGAGGTCACGGCCGCACCCGACGCGAACAGCGCCGCCGCGGTCAGCAGCAGCAGCACGATCACCAGCCCCACCCGCAGCGGGACCGCCGATATCCGCCGCGCGAGCTCCGTTCGCAGGCTCACCTCCGGCTCACCTGGGGTTCGCGCAGCACGTAACCGACGCCGCGCAGCGTGTGCAGCAGTTTCGGTTCGGTGGTGTCGACCTTGCGCCGCAGGTACGACACATACGACTCGACCACGCCCGCGTCACCGCCGAAGTCGTAACGCCAGACGTGGTCCAGGATCTTCGGCTTGCTCAGCACCTTGCCCGCGTTGACCATGAAGTAGCGCAGCAGGGTGAACTCGGTCGGCGACAGCGATACCGGCGCACCCGCCTTCCACACTTCGTGACTGTCGTCGTCGAGCACCAGATCGCCCACCGTCATCCGGTTGACGCCCTCGTCGGCGGACTGTATTCCACTGCGGCGCAGAATGACCCGCAGCCGCGCGATGACCTCCTCCAGGCTGAACGGCTTGGTCACGTAGTCGTCCGCACCGAGGGTGAGTCCGGTGAGCTTGTCGTCGACGTCGTCGCGGGCGGTCAGGAACAGCACGGGCGCGGTCACCCCGTCGGCGCGCAGCCGCCGCAGCATCCCGAACCCGTCCATGCCGGGCATCATCACGTCCACGATCAACGCGTCCGGCCGGAATCCGCGCACCCGATCCAGCGCCTCGGTGCCGCTGAGCGCGGTGGCCACCTCGAACCCTTGGAACCGCAAGCTCACGGCGAGCAGTTCGATGATCATCGGTTCGTCGTCCACGATGAGGACGTGGGCTTCGGGTTCGGTGCCGGTCATGAGTCCATGATTGCCTCGCAGGCACGGAGCAACCTGCGAGCAAGCTGGGTGTTTCCTGGGAGCGCGCCACCGTCCCCGGCGCGCTGTCGCCGCGTCTATCAAGCCTGGTGCGGCTGGTGCCCGATCCGGGTGACCGGGCTCGTCGGCGGCAAGCGCGGCGGTGGGGCGTCAGCGAGGAGTCTTTGCCGATCGGCACGCTGTGCGCCGCAACCGCCGATCATCACCCTCTGCGACGGTGCGTGCCCTCAATTGCGATCCCATGGTTCGTGTCGACATCGGACCGGCGAGCTGATCGGGTGGCGGGCTATACCCCTCCACGCGCCCTCGCCGGGGCGATCCGCGGCGGCCGCCTCCGGCGATTTCCGGTGCCGGGCGAACTCGAAGGGACGTCGGCGGCGATGTCGAGGCCCTATCGCCGAACATGCGGTGGGAGTATCGCCGCACACTATGGTGCGGCGATACTCCCGCGGTCGGGATCCGGGCGGTCAGCTGCCGGTGGGTGCGGTCAGGTCGTAGACGGTGATATCGCCGACCGTCTTCGCGGTGAAATGCGCCTTCACCCACTCGGTGATCTCGTCCGCCGCCGACTTCTCTCCGCTGGAGCCGGGGCGCATGCCCTGACCCTGCGCGACGAAGTAGTGCACCTCGCCATCGGCCACGTACTGCTGGAACCGCGCCAACGTCGGCGCGTCGTCGCCACCGCTGAAGCCGCCGATCGCGATCACCGACGTACCGGTGCGCAATTCCAGGCTCGACGCGGTACCGGAGCCGATGGTCGCCGCCGACCACCGGCTGCCGGTGTTCTCCAGCAGGGCGTCCAGCTCCGCGTTGCCCGCGTTTCCGCCCGGCCCACTCGCGCCGCTCGCGGGAACCGCGTCGCCGGTCGACCGTCCGCCGTCGGCGGCGGGCATGTCTCCGGTCGGCAGCTCGGTGCCGCTGGGAGCCGTGTCTCCGGTCGGCAGATCGGTGCCGTCCGTCGCGCCGGTGCGGCCGTCGGCAGGCGGACCATCCGCTCCTGCGCCTCCAGGCCCGCCCATCGAACCCGCCTGCGCGGGCCCGGAGGTGGGGATGCCGCCGCTGTGCGCGTGCGTGACCGTCTCGACCGCGTAGGCCGTGGATCCGGCGAACCCGCCGAGCAACGCGGCCGCCGCGATCGTCACGGCGATCCCGCGCGACCGGTGCGCGCCTACCAGTAGGCCCATCGCCGCGAGCGCGGTCGAGATCAGCACCGCCCAGCGCAGCCAGGGCAACCAGTCCGGCGTGCGGTCGAGCAGGACGAAGGCCCAGACGCCGGTGACCGCCGACAGCAGCGCCAACGTCGTCCTGGCCGCCACATGCCCGCGCCGCCGCCACAATTGCGTCACCGCGATCCCGGCGACACCGGCGATGCCCGGCGCCAAGGCCACCGTGTAGTACGGGTGGATGATGCCGCTCATGTAGCTGAATACCAGGCCGGTGCCGAGCAGCCACCCGCCCCAGAGGACCATCGCCGCCCGCAGCCGATCGGTGCGCGGTGCGCGGCGGCTCAGCCACAGCCCGGTGATCAGGCCGATCAGCGCCGCCGGAAGCAGCCAGGACACCTCGGTGCCCATGCTGTCGCTGAACAGCCGGGCCAATCCGGTGTCGCCGCCGAACGCGCCGCCCATGCCGCCGCCCCCGGGGCCGCCCGAGCCCCCGCTCGGATTGCCGCTGCCGCCCAGCAGTCGGCCCATCCCGTTGTAGCCGAGCGCCAGTTCCCACAGGCTGTTGTCGGTCGACCCGCCGATGTACGGGCGCGAATCCGCAGGCCACAGCTCGACCAGCAGCACATACCATCCGCCCGCGACCACCATGGCCGCGCACGCGGTGATCAATTTGACGATCCGGGACCAGAAGCCTCCCGCCGCGGCGACCAGGAACACCAGCCCCAGCGCGGGCAGGACCAGGAACGCCTGCATCATCTTGGTCAGGAACGCGAAACCGATGACCGCACCGGCCAGGGCGAGCCAGCCGGTACTCGCCGAACGCCAGCGCAGCCCGTGCGAGTCGATCGCCCGCACCGTGCAGTAGGCCGCCGCTACCAGCAGCAACGTCAGCAGGGCGTCCGGGTTGTCGAAGCGGAACATCAACGCGGCCACGGGAGTGGCCGCCAACGCCGCACCGGCCAGCAGGCCCGCGCCGGGGCCGCTCCACCGTCGCACCGCGCCATACAGCAGCGCCACCGAGCCGACGCCCATCAAGGCCTGGGGGGCCAGCAGCGACCACGAGCCGAATCCGAACAACCGCCCCGACAGCCCCATCACCCACAGCGACGCGGGCGGCTTGTCCACCGTGATCGCGTTGCCCGCGTCGTGCGCGCCGAACAGCAGCGCCTTCCAGCTCTGCGTGCCCGCCTGCGCCGCGGCGGCGTAATACTCGTTCGCCCATCCGGAGACCGTCAGATTCCGGAAATACAGCACCGCGGTCGCGATCAGCAGCGCGAACAGCGCCGGGCGCGCCCACCGCGGTCGGGTCGCGGGCCCGAAGAACGCGCGATCCGCCCATGATCGCTCGTGGGTGGAGGCGCGATGGGCGCCGACGGGTCTCGCGACGGCCTCCACGCCCGGCGGGACGCTCGTAATCGACGCCATGATCTTCGCCTTCCTTCCGTGTGAACTTCACGTCGAAGGCTAGGAAGGCCGTCTGCCCGCAACCTGGGGCAAACCTGGGAGTGCGCTGTGCGGGCCGACGGCGCCGAGCGGATTTCCGGCTCGGGTCAGCGGCGGCGAATTCGCAGGATGTTGTCCTTCCGCGTGCCCGGCTGCCCCTCCGGGCCCGCGTGCTCGCGCTCGACCACGTCCTCCACTTCCACCTGCCATTCGGCCGGGTCGAGCGCGAGGCCGGCGCGCACCTCGGCGGTGGTCGGGAAGTGCACGTCGGCGGGCGGTTCCAGCACCCAGCTGGGCCACTCCGCGTGCCCGACGATCAGCAGCAGCCCGCCGGGCGCCACCGCCTCCGCGGCCCGGCGCAGGATTCGCGTCCGTTCACCGTCCTGAGCCGCCGGTGAGTGCAGATACTGCGCCGTGACGAGGTCGTAGCGCCCGGACGGGAAGGTGTGATCGAGATCGTGCCGCTGCCAATCGATTTCGCCGGACAACTGCTGTCGCGCCGCTTGTGCCCTGGCGCGCGCCAGCGCGGTCTCCGAGACGTCCACCGCCGTCACCCGCCAGCCGCGCTCGGCCAGCCAGATCGCGTCGGCGCCCTCGGCGCAGCCCAGGTCCAGTGCCGTACCCGGGGCGACCGCTTCGATCTCCCGCACCAGCAGGAAGTTCGGCCGTCCCGACCAGATCTGGTCGCGTTCCTGGTAGAAGGACTCCCAGAACTCGACCGTCGTCGGCGTGGTCCCGTCCCGGTGGTGGTGTGTCGCACTCATGCGTCCCACCATCCACCGGCCCGAACGTATCGGCAAATATCGTTGCCGGTTCGGCAACCACCTCGGGCGGGCCGCGGCGGGGCCGCCGGGGCCCGTCACGCCCGCCCGGGTCTCAGCAGTCGTCGAGCGGGTCGCGCAGGATCATGCCCTCGGCGGCACGCAGGCGCGTGGTCATGGTCGTCAGCAGATCGACGGAATCCTCGGAGAGGCCGATGGTCGTGTGCAGCAGCGTGCGCAGCCGCGGGCTGGTCAGCCGGGCGGCCAGGGTGCTGTCGTGCTCGGTCGGTTCGGTGTCGAGCTGTCGGTCGAGATTCACGGGAAGGTACTCACAATCGGTCATCGGGCCCCCTGGAACCACTGTGGATGCGCCGACCGTGCCAGGAACGATGGGTAGGCACGGGCGAAATCGTTCCGGGGCGCAGCGTACATCGCACCCAGTTGGTCGCTGGACCGGGTCGGAAAGGTTGCATGTTGTCTCCGTGCCGCAGTCGGGTCGGTTCGTGCGCGCCGTGGCGGTGCCCGCTCCGGCGCCGAGACCGACCCCATTGTTCCACTGTCCCTGGAGATTTCGGCAAAACAGCCCGTCGGCGCAGGTCGCGGACGTGGCGCTGCGCGCACCGGTGGCCACGCGCGGGCGTGCCCCCCGCTCGTTCCCATCGGCGGGAAATCGCTCGACGGTGGCCCGGCCTGCCGGAAAATCGGGAGCCCGCGCCGTCCACCCATGACACGATGGGTGGCGGCCGAAGCAGGTACCGACCGATGAAGGGCCAGTGATGGGGCATCTCGACGATCGGGTGGCGGTGATCACCGGCGGCGCCCGCGGACAGGGGCGCGCGCACGCCATCGCGCTGGCGAACGCGGGGGCGGACATCGTGGTGTGTGACATCGCCGCACCCTTGTCCCGCCTTCCCTACGAGCTGAGTACTCCCGACGATCTGGCCGAGACCGCCGCCCTGGTCGAGCGCACCGGCCGCCGCTGCGTCGCGGTGCGGGCCGACGTGCGCAGCCTGGAACAGATGCGGACGGTGGCCGAGCGCGCGCTGGAGGAATTCGACCGCATCGACATCCTGATCGCCAACGCGGGCATCGCCTCCAACTCGCCCGTCGCGGAGATGGACGAGCAGTTGTGGCAGGACATGATCGACACCAACCTGACCGGCGTGTTCCACAGCTTCCGCGCGGTCGTGCCGCACATGATCGAGCGTCGCTGGGGTCGCGTGGTGGCCACCTCCTCCATCGTGGCGAAGATGGGCGTGCGTAACGCGGCGCACTACGCCGCGAGCAAATGGGGCGTGCTGGGCTTGGTGAAGTCGCTGTCCCTGGAGGTGGCGGAGTACGGCATCACGGTGAACGCCCTGCTGCCGTCCGGGGTGGACACCGACATGATCCAGAACCCCGCCACCTGGCGGCTCATGATGCCGGACAAGGAGAATCCCACCAAGGAGGACTGGATGGCGATCATCGAATCCGGCCCGCCCAACGGCGATCTGATCCAGCCCGCCGAGGTGGCCGAGGCGGTGCTGCTGCTGGTCTCCGAGCACGGCCGCCACTTCAACGGGGAGGCGGTCACCATCTCCTGCGGCGGAAGCGCGAGTACGTCCTAGGGGCCGAGCGTCTGACCGGAAAGCGTAGTCCGCGAACACAGTTCGCGCCGTGGCGCTCCTATACAGACCTCGCGCACCATGCTTCACTGGAAGCGCAAAGTCTGTGCAGTGCCAGCTTCCGGCCAGGAGTCAGCGCATGTCCCGACACGCCGAATGGACTGACCCGCTTCGTTTTTCGGTGTGCCGCCCGGGCCGCGACGTCATCCTGCTGATGGTCGAGGGCGAGATCGATGCCGCGACCGCGCCCCGGTTTCGCGCGGAGCTGGCGGGCGCCTGCCTGCGCCCCGCGGCCACGCTCGTGCTCGACCTCTCACCGGTCACCTTCTTGGCGGCGGCGGGGCTGAGCGTCTTGGTCGAAGCGCAGGCCGAAGCTACGCGGTCCCGCCGCAGGCTGGTGCTGGTCACCATGGTGCGGCCGGTGGATCGCGCGATCGACGTCACCGGCCTGGCCGGACGATTCCATCGGGTGCGCTCCCTCGATGCCGCCCTCGTCGGCCTCGCGCCCGGCTACGACGAGACCGCCTGACCCACGGCCGGAGAGATATCCTCGACGCGCCGGTGGGGCGCCCCGAGGCGGGGCGCCCCACCTCGGGGCTGAGCCTCAGTGACGCCGCGACTCGATCGCCTCGCGGGCCGCCTGCGCTTTCCGGGCGCCCCGCTCACGAGCCAGCTGCGCCGTGTGCGCGCTGCGTTCCCGGGCGACGTCGGCGATCTCCGGTCCGCGCTCCTTGGCGACCTCCGCCCACTCCGCCCCGCGCTGCTTGGCCAGATCCGCGAGATGCGCGCTCCGTTCCTTGGCGATCTCCGCGAACTCGGCGCCCCGCTCTTTGGCGATCTCCGCCCACTCCGCGCCGCGCTCTTTGGCGATCTCCGCCCAGTCGGTGCCCCGTTCTTTGGCGATCTCCGCCCAGTCGGTGCCGCGCTCTTTGGCGACCTCCGCCCAGTCGGCGCCGCGCTCTTTGGCGATCTCGGCCCACTCCGACCCGTGTTCCTTGGCGGTACCGGCCAGCTCACTGCCGTGTTCCTTGGCCGCCTCGGCCCATCCCGGGCCGTGACGCTGAGCCGTCTCGGCGAGTTCCGCGCCCTTGCTCGCCGCCACCGCTCCGAGCGCACGCGCCCGTTCCGCGGCCTCCTGCGCGTGCTTGCGCAATGCCGCGCCGGTGGCGGTATCGGAGGTAGCGCCGAACGGCAGTGCGGCGGTGACCGCGGCGGCGGCGTCGCGGGCGGCCCGGCGGCCGCGCCAGCCCAGTGACGGCTTGCCCTCGGTGTCGGCCGCGGTGATCATCAGCCCGCCGAGGAGACCGAGGTCTTTGAGGAACGCGGTCCGCTTCGCCGATTTGCGGGCCGGATCCTGCTCGTTCCAGAAATCCTGCTCGGTGACGGCCGCGGGCACGACGGTCGCCGCGAGCACCAGGGCGGCCAGTCGCGGCGCCTTGCCCAGCGCCAGCAGCACACCGCCGCTCACCTGGGCGAGGGCGTTGACCTGGACGACCATCGTGGGATTGGACGGCAATTTTGTGGCAATTTCTTCGGGCAGCTGCCGGTGCCCCCGTTCGAGCAGTGCGTTCGCGGCCTTGACCCGCTCATCCGGGCGCCGCAGCGTATCGACCCCGTCTACTACGAACGCGGTGGCCAGTAGCGGCCGGGCGAGTCGGCGCAACAACATGACAGAACCCCTTCCCTTGATGTAGTCACGAATCGGATTCCCGCCCGCTTCGTCACCAAACAAGCCGGTCCGCCGCCGTGTGAAGGCCGCCTCATCCGGGTAACAGCTAATCGAGAGAGATCGATTCAGGGGGAAAGGCGCCGCGGCTGACGCTCCCGCCTCCGCCCTGCTCCGCTGGAAGGTATCCGCTGTGAACACCTATACGGCCACAACGGCTTTCGAAGCCGTTGTCGCCGAGCTGCCCGCTGCGCCGAGGTGCACGTTCCGCTTCGACTCCGTCCCGTGCCGTCATCGCGCGGAATGGTTCATCCGTAAACGGTCCTGCTGCCACCCGGCGGGTGTGGATTTCCTCTGCGAGACCTGCCATACCCGCATCCATTGGATGCTGGATATCGGCATGGTGTTCGAATGCGCCGGATGCGGCGTGCACTCGGACAGTTTCGCCGAACTCTGCCCGACCGCGGCTCCGCTCTGAGCGCGGCTCAGCGCTCGCCCGCCCGCTCCCGCGCGCCGGTATCGGCGAGGAAGCCGGTGATGATCGAAGTCACCTGCTCCGGGGCCTCCACCATCGGGAGATGACCACAGTCGGCCAGCTCCACCGCTGTGTGCGGGCGCAGCCTGTGGTTGAGCCGCCCGCCCGCCTTCGCCGACAGAATCCGATTGCGCCGCCCCCAGATCGTGCAGATCGGCGGGAATCCGGCAGGCGGATCGAACGTGTCCAGCGCGCGGTAGGACGGGAAATCCTGGACCAAGCCGTGCAGGGCCAGCAACCTGCCCCGATCCGTCCAGTGCGCCCGCACGCGCGGCTCGTGCCGGATGTTCCGGTCGCGCCCGCGGGGGCCGAGCTGATTGCCGACGATCAGCGAGACCACCGGGTCCGGCAGACTGATCCGGCGGGCCAGCGGCGCCAGCGGCAGCCGGGCGTCGAGCCACGCCAAGCCCGCCGATTGTCCCGAACCGACCGTGTCCAGCGTGAGCGGATTGATCAGCACGAGCGCGCGCACCCGCTCCGGATGACCCATGGTGTAGCGCAGCGAGGTGGCGCTGCCGAGGCAGTTGCCGATCAGCACCACATCGGTGCGCCGGTGGGCGTCCAGGAACGCCGCGAGCATGTCGACGTAATCGGTGAGGCGGTAGCCCGTGGCGGGCTGGTCGGACTGCCCGTAACCGGGCAGATCGAGCGCGAAGACCTCGTGCTCGTCGCGCAGTGCGGCGACCTGGTCGTCCCAGATCCGGCGTTGCGTTCCCGCGTTGTGCAGGAACACGATCGCGGACCCGCTGCCGACGCGGTCGTAGACGACGGCCCTGCCCCGATGCTCGAAAACGTCCACGCCGACTCCCTACGAACGACCGGCGACCGAGCCTCCGGTCCCCGCGATTTTACCGGCGGGCACGGCCCCGCAGGGGCGTTCCGATCACCGGACGGCGGTCGTCGCGCGCAGGAACCGGCCGGTCCGTCGGGTGCCGAGGACCTCGGCGGGAGCGCCGTCACCGAAGACCCGCACGCCTCCGACGAACACCGCGGTGACCGTGTCGTCGTTGCGGTTCACCATGCGCGACAGGTTGTCGAACGGGGCGACCGGCGATTCCTGGTAGGCGTCGAGCGAATCGTCCAGGCGGGCCGGATCGAGGACGACGACGTCGGCTCGGTCGCCCGCCCGCAGATGCCCGGCGTCCAAGCCGTACCAGTCCGCGAGTTCACCGGTGAGCCGGTGCACCGCCTGTTCCATCGACAGGAACGGGCGACCGGCGTCCGCGGCGTCACGCACGCGGCGCAGGAAGCGGAGCCCGAAGTTGTAGAACGCCATGTTGCGCAGATGGGCCCCCGCGTCGGAGAAGCCCAGCTGCACGCCCGGATCGGCGGCGAGCCGATCGAGCACCTCCGGTCGATGATTGGAAATCGTCGTGCGCCAGCGCACCTTGCTGCCGTGCTCCACCACGAGGTCGAGGAACGCGTCCACCGGGTGCACGCCGCCGCGCTCCGAGCCCACCTGGCCGAAGGTCTTGCCGATCACCGTGGGGTCGGGGCATTCGACGATCTGCGCGTCGAAGAAGTCGCGGTGCCATACCCGTGGACCGAATTTCTTGTCGTAATCCGCGCGGAAGCGGCGCCGGTAGTTCTCGTCGCGCAACAGTTCCCGTCGTTCGTCCACCTGATCGGCCAGGTGCAGCGCTTCGGCGCCGGAACCGAACTCTTCGAACACCACCAGGTCGATGCCGTCGGCGTAGACCTCGAAGGGAACCGGAAGGTGCTGCCAGCGGAAATTGCCGCCCAGCTTGTTCAGCACCCGGGCGATCAGCGGAAACAGGTGCACGACAGCGGGAATCGCCTTGATGTCGGCGGCCGAGAGCAGGCTGACCTTCAGCGGCCTGCGGAACAGGCCGAGGCTGCTGGCCGCCATGGTGACCAGGCTGTGCGGCCGGGACACGTCCGGGCCGCCCTGCAACGCCCCGCCGCGCCGTCGCAGCACGCTGTTGAGCCGGTGCCGTTCCCGCAGCGTCGCGTAGGTGGATGGCAGCGTGCGCGACCGGCACACCTCGCCGTCGAGTTTGTCGAACAGCAACTGCTGAGAGGACATGCCGACGAAGCCCGCGTCCAGCGCCTCGGTCAGTTTCGCCTCCATCCCGGCCAGTTCGGCGGCATCGGGCCGGACGTCCTTGCGGGTGGCGCGCTCCAGACCGAGTTGGGCGGCACGAATATCCGAATGCCCGATGAACGCGGCGACATTCGGACCCAAGGGCAGCCGGTCCAGGGCGGCCGCGTACTCGTGCGCCGAGCGCCAGGTCTTGTGCTCGTCCACCGCCGCGACGACGTGCTTGCGCGGAATCGCCTCGACCCGCGCGAACAGGTCGCCCGCGTCGGAGGCGTCGACGTGCACGGTCGACAACGAACACGAGCCCAGCAGCACCGTGGTGATGCCGTGGCGCAGCGATTCGGTCAGCGCGGGATGCTGGAGCACCTCCACGTCGTAATGGGTGTGGATGTCGAGCATCCCCGGGATCACCCACTTCCCGGTGGCGTCCACCACGTTCGGGCAGGCCGGGTCGTCGATCGGCTCGGCCGAGATGGTCGTGATCCGCCCGTCGTGGATGCCGAGGTGCCTGATCGCCGAGGGCGCGCCGGTGCCGTCGAACCAGCGGCCGTTCGCGATGATGGTGTCGTACATGGATTCACACCTCGAGTTGGGCGCGTACGACCTTGCCGGTCGCATTGCGGGGAAGCGCGGTGGTGGTGAACCGCCAGCGGGCGGGCACCTTGTAGTAGGCGAGCCGCTCGGCGGTGAACGCGCGCAGCTCGTCTTCGCTGATGGCCGTGCTGTTGTCGACCACGACCAACGCCGCGACCTGCTGACCGAGGTCGGCGTCGGGCACGCCGAGGACCGCGCATTCGCGCACTGCGGGATGCTCCTCGAGGCACTGCTCGATCTCGGTGGGATAGACGTTCTCCCCGCCGCGCAGGATGAGATCCGAACGGCGCCCGGACAACCGCAGCCTGCCGTCCTCCATGATCCCGATATCGCCGGTGCGCAACCAGCGATCCGCGGTGATCGCCGCCGCGGTCGCCGTCTCGTCCTGCCAGTACCCCAGCATCACGTAGGGGCTGCGCACCCAGATCTCGCCTTCCGCGCCGTCGGGAACCGCGTTGCCCGCGCTGTCACGGATTTCCAGCGTGACCCCGACGACCGGTCGTCCCACGGTGTCCGGGAACGCCGCCAGCTCGGCCGGACTCGCCAGCGTCGCGGCGGTGCTGCATTCGGTGAGCCCATAGCTGGTCACCAGCGCGTTGCGGGCGACGGGCAGTTGATCGCGCAGCTTCTGTTGCAGCGCGGCCGACGACGGCGCCGAGTTCAGTGAGAACGAGGCCAGCGAGGACAGGTCGTAGCCGGACAGGTCGAGATCCAGCATCCTGGTGGCCATGGTCGGCATCGCGCCCCAGTTGGTGACCCGTTCGGTCTCGATGAGTCGCAGCACCCGGTCGGCGTCGAACGAGCCTTGGTGGATCACCGCCGCGTCGCCGCTGACCAGCCGGGGGACCGCCAGGTTGTGCAGGCTGGCGATGTGGAACAGCGGCGAGGTGAGCAGGAAGCGCCGACCGGTGGGCAGTTCGGTCGCGCCGGTGAGCGCGGCGGCCAGCGCGTCGCCGAAGAGGTGATAGTCGGTGACGGCCACCAGGTTCCGGTGCGAATGCACCGCCCCCTTGGGGCGTCCGCTGGTGCCGCTGGTGTAGAGGATCACCGCGGGGTCGTCTTCGTCGATGTCGGCGTGTGGCAACTCGTCGGTGCGGTGTTCGGCGATGAGCGCTGGTACGTCGTGCTCCATGGTGAGCAGGGGAATCCGGATGTCCAGTTCCGCCGCCGCCGCGGCGCGCTTCGCGTCGACGACGAGCACGGTGGGGCCGGTGTGCTCGACGCCGTAGGCGATCTCGCGCGGCGCCCACCACGCGTTGTAACCCACCGCGATCGCGCCGAGCGCCTGGGCCGCCCAGAAGGTGATGACCCACTCGGGTGTATTCGCGGCGAGAATGCCGACGCGGTCGCCCTTCCCGACGCCGAATCGGTCGCGCAGGGCCGTGGCCAGTGCCGCGACCGCGGCGGCGTGCTCGGTGAACGATATCCGGCGGTCCGCGGTGACCAGGTAGTCCCGGTCGCCGTGCGCCGACGCGGCGACGAGTAGCTCGCGAAGCGAGGACTTGCGGTGGCGTACCACCGGCATCGGTGCGCCGAGCACGTCCTCGATCACCATCTCGAATCGACCGCCGGGGCCGGTGAGCCTGCCCGCGGCCTCCGCCACGAATGCCTGCTGGTCGAAGGGCTTTGTCATATCGGGTACTTCCTAGTGGGTCGATGAGTCACGGCTGCGGGATCAGGACCGCTCGGCCGGTGATCAGGCCGCGTTCCAGCCGGTCGAGGGCAGCGCGACCCTCGGCCAAGGGGTAGCGCTCCACCTCGACGCGTAGCTTGCCCGACGTGGCCAGTGCCACGGCGTCGAACAAGTCGGATCTGGTGCCGCCGTAGGTCTTCCGTACCGACGCGCCCCATGGCCAACCGGTGCCGTCGGCCGGCGCCGCGGTGATCTCCGGCGCGCCGCCGCCGAGGCCGATCATGCGGTATGCCCCGTTGGGCGCCACCGACTCCACCGCGAGCCGTGCGGTGGTCTGGACGCCGACGAAGTCGAACACCGCGTCGGCGCCGCGGCCTCCGGTCCGGTCGAGGATCACTCCGGCGGTGTCGTCGCCCGCGACGAATCCCTCCGCCGCTCCGCAGCGCGCGGCGAGTTCGAGTTTGTCGGCGCTCACGTCCACGGCCAGCACGCGGGCGGCCGTGGTCGCGGCGAGGATCTGCACCGCGACGTGACCGAGCCCGCCGATCCCGATGACCACTGCCACCGACCCGGGGCCGAGGTGCTCGCGAGCGCCGCGGATGGCGTGATAACTCGACAGCGCGGCGTCGGCCAGCGGCGCGGCCTGGGCGAAATCGAGGTCGCCGATCGGCACGAAGGAACTCGCGGGCACCCGGATGTAGTCGGCCATCCCGCCGTCCGGCCCGAGACCGGGGCACGGCGGCATGGCGGTGCGGCCCGCGGCGCTGCAGACGTTCTCGTTGCCGCTCACGCACTCCCGGCAGACCCCGCACGACCAGCACAGATACACGATGCCGCGCTCGCCGGGCCTGCGGCCGTCCACCCCGTCGCCGACGGCCTCGATGGTGCCCGCGATCTCGTGGCCAAGGGTCAACGGCTCCTCGCGCATCCGGAACGGGATGTGCAGCACGTGCAGGTCCGAATGGCAGATGCCCGCCGCGCCCACGCGCAGCAACAGATCGGTGGGACCGATCTCCGGAATCGGCACCTCGCGCAGTTCCAGCACGCCGGGGTCGGTGAGTTGCAATGCCCGCATCATCCGCGTACCGCCGCGAACGTCGCGCGCAGATAGGCGTCGGCACGGTCGGAGCCGATCAGGCCCGGCGCCATCCGGTTCATGGTGTAGGCGAACGTGGTGCGGTGCTCGAGGTCGTTGACCACCATCGCGCCTCCGTACCCGGCCCACCAGCACACCCGGCCGTCGGGCACCTCCGGGGCGGTCTGCCGCTGCGGCAGACCGTAGCCGATGCCGAACCGCAGCGGCGTCGCGAGCGCGAGATCCACGCCGTCGGACTGCTGCCGGAAGATCAGCTCGATCGTGTCCTCCGACAGCAGTCGCTGCCCGCCGAGTTCGCCGCCGCAGGAGACCAGTCCTTGCACCCGCGCCACCGAACGCGCGTTGCCGTGACCGTTCACCGCGCCGATCTCGGCTTGCCGCCATGCCGCGCTCGCCGTCTCGGCGATGTCGAGCAGCGGGCTGGTGAGCGTCTTGACCAGCACGCTGTCCTGGTCGAGCGCGGCCATGTCGAACTCCGGCATGGTGGGCGGGACCAAGGTGGCGATCCGCCCGTGGTGCTCGGGCGCGGTGCCGATGTGGAAGTCCGCGCCCAGCGGCCCGGCTAGTTCCGCGGCGAAGAACTCGCCCAGCGAGCGTCCGGTGACACGGCGGATCACCGCGCCGATCAGGTGGCCGTAGGCGAGCGCGTGGTACCCAGAGGCGGTGCCCGGCTCCCACCACGGCGGTTGGCTCGCCAGGCGGGCGGCGGACGCCTCCGCGTCGTAGATGTCGGCGAGTTCGATCGGCGGCTGCCACCCCGAGACGCCCGAGGTGTGTGCCAGCAGATGACGAATCTCGATGTCGCCCTTGCCGTTCGCGGCGAACTCCGGCCAGTACTCGGCCACCTTCGCGTACACGTCCAGCTCGCCGCGCTCGACCAGCAGCAGGGCGCACAGCGCCGTCATGGTCTTGGTCAGGGAGAAGACGTTGACCAAGGTGTCCTCGGTCCACGGCTCGGTGCGTCCGGGGTCGCGGTACCCGCCCCAGAGGTCGACGACCGGTTCGCCGTCGACGCTGACGCAGATCGAGGCGCCGAGTTCGTCCCCGGAAGCGAGCCGGGTCTCCAGTTCCGTTCGGACCTGCGCGAATCGCTCGGCGCAGAAGCCCGATGTGGCAGTTCCCGTGGTAGTGGTCATCGCCGCCTCACACCTGTTCGAGTGCCCGGGCACGCACCGGCAACGCGTTTCCCGCGGCGGTGGCGCGTTTCGCGCCGCGCGCGAGTTCCCGCCGCAGGTCCCGCACGTACGGTTCGAATTCGATCTGGATGGTGTGCCGGGGCGAGTCGTAGTAGCGGCCCGTCCTGGCCGATTCCGCGGACCGGATGGCCGCCCGCATCTCCTCCTCCGACGGCAGGTGATAGCGGCCGGTGAGGTAGGCGGCGACCAGCTTGCTCTGCTGCTCGGCGAAATTCACCAGCGTGGGCAGCGGCTGGGCCAGCCCGAGGAAGAACAGATTGTCGATGCCCGGCTTGATCATCTGCTTGAACAGCGGGAAACGGTTGTCGCGGTCGGGCAGCAGCTCGGGGTCGGAGAAGAACGGGAAGGAGATGCGGTAACCGGTGGCGCAGACGATCACATCCACCTCTTCGACGCTGCCGTCGGCGAAGCGCACCCGCGAGCCTTCCAGCGCGGTGATCGCGGGCTTGAAGGCGATGTCGCCGCAGCCCGCGCGGTGCAGGAATTCCTCGCTCGCCGACGGATGGGCCTCGAACGGCAGATGGTCCGGCTCGGGCAGTCCGTAGTCCCGCATATTGCCGCGGAACTTCCGGACGAATCGCTGCTTGAGCTTGAGACCGAGCTTCGGCGGCATCCATCGTGGCATCGAGCGCTTGTCGCCGACCTTGCCGTTGACGTACTTCGGCAGCACCCAGACCCCGCGCCGGGCGGAGACGTAGAGCTTCGCGGCGATGAATCGCTGCGACAGCTCGGAGGCGATATCCAGTCCCGAATTGCCCATGCCGACCACCACGACCCGTTTGCCACGCATGTCGACGGGGTCGAACGGGTCGTTGTAGGCGTGGCTGTGCAGCAGCGTGCCGTCGAATTCGCCCGGGTAGTCCGGCAAGCGCGGATCCCAATGGTGCCCGTTGCAGACGACGAGCGCGTCGTAGTCCTTGGTGTGCCCGTCGCTCGTCGTGATCAGCCAGCGACCGTCCGCCCCGCGCTCGGCGGCGGTCACCGCGGTGCCGAACACGATCCGGTCGCGGATGCCGAAATGGTCGACGTAGTCGCGGAAGTACTGGAACAGCTGCGAATGATGCGGGAAGTCCGGCCACTCGTCGGGCGCCGGATAGTCCTCGAAGGCCAAGCGGAACTTGGACGTGTCGATGTGCAGGCTCTGATAGCAGGCCGACATGCCGTTGGGGTTCTTGAAGTACCAGTTTCCCCCGACTTCGTCGGAGGCTTCGTAGCAGTCGAAGGGGATGCCGTGGTCGTGCAGCCGTTTGGCGGCGGTGATCCCGGAGGGGCCCGCCCCGATCACGCAGACGCGGGGGAGTGCGGTTGACGTCATTCACTGTCCTCGTGCTGGAGGGCCGTCGTCGATGACGGCCGAACAATCCGGCGCGGGTGGCGCCGGAGTGACGTAGGCAACAAAATAGCACTCGCTAGACATCACGTCCAGTGAATGACGCACTGTCTATCAAGACCGTCCATGCGTAGACTCTGTCAGCGGAAGCAGCACGTCAGCCCGGCTTTTACGGAGACGAGGTACCGGTTCACCATGCGGACGAACGCGAATACGAACCTGCGGGACGAGCAGAAGCAGCAGACCAGGACCCGCTTGCTCGAGGCCGCCAAGGAGCTGTTCGCCACCCGCGGCTACGCCGCCGTGCGGGTGGACGAGATCGCCGCCGCGGTCGGTTGCAGCCGCGCCACGTTCTACCTGCACTTCGCGGGCAAGCTGGAGATCCTGCGCGCGATCGCCGAGGAGGGCAGCGCGCCCACCGCGCTGCACTTCTATCAGGACCTCGACCGGGTGCTCGAGACCGGTTCACGCGCCGAGTTCGCCGGCTGGATGACCCGCGCGATGGAGTGGTTCCACGAGTACAAGGACATGCTGCTCGCCTGGGACGAGGCGACCGCACTGGAGCCGGAGTTCCGCGAGATCGCCCGCAACGGCATCCTCGCGCTGCCCAACGCGATGACCGCCTACCTTGCCGGGTGGCCCGCCGATCGGCACGACGAAGCGAGGTTGCGGGTGGAATTGCTTGTCGCGCAACTGGAACGATTCTTCACCCGCTGGGCGATGCAGGGCACCATCGATGTCTCGGCGGACCAAGCCGTCGAGGTGCTCACCGACATCTGGTTCCCCGCGCTGCGCGCGCCGACGGCATCGAGCTGAGCGCGCCGCGGGGAATCCGGTGTGCGGTGACGCCTCCGCGAGCAGCGTCGTATGCCGCGTATCGCTGATGTCACCCGTGGCCGGATACCGGTTCGAGGGAGCGGCGCCTGATCACCGGTGCCGCATACCGATTCGCCGGAGCGGATCATGTCGCGCATGGGGTACCGGAGTCGACTGCCGAGTCGTCACTCGTGCGTGCCGGAATCTGTTGCCAGATATTCGCTGATTGCCCGGATCGGACTATCCGCGGCCTCGATCCGACGGTGGCCCGCAAATCTGTCGGCGGCGTGGGGCATCATCTGTGCACGCAGCCAACCACGAAATCGCTCGGAGTCACCATGCCCTCCCCACGAACCAAGCCGCAACCATTGTCGGACAGCGAGATTCAGCAGATCGCCACGGACATCGCCGGTGGCCGCCCGCCCATGGTGTGGTTCACCGCCGCCGCGGTGGGCGTTCCGGAGGGGCGCTCGGGCAAGGTGATCGCCCTCGGCGACCCTGCCGACGGTGACTTCCTGCAGGTCCGCCCGACCGGATCGAAGGATGTACTGTCCTTCTCTCCCATCGAGGTGACCTTGACCAAGCCGCCGCGAGGTGCGGCGGGCGCCACTGCCCAGCCCAAGTCGACCCCTAGGAAGGAAACCCCTGTGACCCAGCCGTCGACCACGACGAGCACCGCGACTCAGCCCGCGCAGGCGAGCGCACCCCAGCCGTCGGCAGGCCCGAAGCCCGCGGAGACCACCGCTGCGGCGAGCCGTGCCGAGAGCGCGGGCAAACAAGCCGCGGCGGCGACGGCGCCGAAGCCCGCCAAAACGGCCGCCGCTCGCAAGACCAAGGCGCCCGAGGTCACCGTGACGCTCACCGGCACCGCCGACGGCGAGTGGTCGATCGACGTGGTCAGCGGTAAGAAGCGCACCCTGCGCGGCCTTCCGGTGGCCGGATCCACCGTGGCGCAGGCGGCGAAGATCCTGCATCCGGAGGTGGCCGAGGTGGTCGCCGGAGTCCTCGACGCGTTGCGCGGTGTGCAGGAGGCCAAGGTGCAGCAGTTACAGGCCGAGCTCGAGGAGGCCAGGCGCCTGCTGAACGAGCTGAGCGACTGAGTCATACCGCGGGACTGGCGGATCGGGCGGCCGCGCGCCAGATCCGGCGCTCGGCGCCGGGACTCTCGCGTCGCACGTCGTCGTGGAACGCGTAGCCGAGCGAGTACTGCTTCGCGTGGTACATGGCCGCGTCCGCGTCCCGCAGCAGGCGGTGCGCGTCGGTGTCCGAGCTGCGCGGACCCACGCACGCCACGCCGACACTCGCGGTGATCGGGATCTCGCCCGCGCTCAGCCCGAACGGCCGGACGAACGCGCCGAGCAGCCGTTCGGCCAGCACGGCGGCCTCCGGCCGGGCGAGCGGGGCGAGCACGACGAACTCGTCGCCGCCGTAGCGGGTCACCACGTCCTCCTGGCGCACCACCCGCCGAATCCGGCTCGCCGCCGTCGCGATCAGCTCATCGCCGACGGCGTGGCCGTAGCTGTCGTTGACCCGCTTGAAGCCGTCGAGGTCGATGAACAGCAGGCAGATCGGTCGCTCGGCCCATTGTTCGCCGCGCTGCCGCAGCGCGCGCAGCAGCGCGGCCCGGTTCAGCAATCCGGTGAGCATGTCGTGGTCGGCCTGGTACTGCGCGCGCCGCTCGCTGCGGGCACTGCGCACGATCGCGCGCTCGCTGCGCACCAGCATCCCGATCAGCAACAGCGCGAACAGCGACGACACCACCACGCGGTCGAGCGGGCGCAGACCGGACCCGACCACCGGTACCAGCGAGGCCACGATCAGCGCGATCGCGATGAGGCTGGCGCGCTGTCGGGAGTGGTGCGGGTGGATGCGCCGCGGCATGCCGAGCGCGGCCATGGTCGGGTGCAGCGCCGCGACGCCCACGGTGGCGTAGGCGGCGAGCAGGGGAGCCAGCAGCACCTCGCGCCCGAACGCGGTCGCGCCCGCGGTCTCCAGGCTGTAGCCCAGGTCGCCGAGCAGCACCGCGATCAGCCCGGCGTGCAACAGCCACAGCGAGGTCTCCGCGCGCGTGGAGGTGGCCATCGAGTGCGCCACCAACGTGAGCAGCAGTGCGTCGAGCACCGGGTAGGTCGCCGCCACCACCGCGTCGAGCCCGGTCTCGGTGGACTGGAGGATCGGGGAGATGAGGAAGGTCCAGGAAGCCAGCAGCGCGCCGAGCCCGATGAGGGCGGAGTCCAGCAGCAGGTCGTAATTGCCGTGCACGTGGCGCGGCCAGAACCAGATCAGGGCGGCGAGCCCAACACCGAGATAACCCAGCAGGGTGAACGCGTCGTCGAGCGGATGCAGCGCGTGGTCGCCGATGTCACGCAGCGTGGTGCCGGTGGCGAACAGCACCGCCGAGCCGGACAGCAGATACCACGGCAACGGGTGCGCGGGGCGGTGGATGTGCACGCCGACGGCGATCATGGCGAGGGTCTCGCCGACGATGACGGCCATCGTGGCGAACGCCACCACCTGCGAGTCGAGCGTCAGGTGGACCGCGATCGCGGCCGCGCCTCCCCCGAGAAACACCGCGTACCAGCCCGATCCGATACCGCGCCGACAGCCGGGCTGTGGCTGTTCACTGGGTGTCATCAGCCCCCCTTGGTCGCTCCATCCCCGGTACACCGGGCCGCGTAACAGATCTGGGAATCCTCCACCGCGACTTCGACGTTCGCCTGTTCGTCGAGCAGTGCCCGGATGCTGCCGGCGAACGAGAACCGAGTGTTGTTGTACGAGCAGATGTCCCAACCGACCGCAGCGCGTTCGGCAACCAATGCCCTGGACAACTGATTTGATCATGGCATGGAATGCCGCCCCTCGCGGGCAGTTGGCGCAACAAGAATGAAACCGTATGCGCCACGTACTCCTGCACGCGCGGGTCCACCATCTCGGCGCGAAACTCCTCGGGATGCAGCACCTGCCGTGCGATGAATCGCCGTGCGGGTGTCGTGCGTCATGATGTCCTCCCGATCCGGCGCGGCCACCGAATTCGCAGGCCGGTCTCGCGTCGAATCGACTGTGCGTCACGAGCGCAGATCGCGCGGCGCGGACAACGGTCGGGCGGGGTGTCTCGTACCCTGACACGACCGACGAGGACAGCGAGGGACGAGCTTGCGGACATGGGTGGCGCCGGGGCGGGTCAACATCATCGGTGAGCACACCGACTACAACGACGGTTACGTCCTACCGATCGCGTTGCCGCTGGTGGTGCGGTGCGCGGCGGGGGCGCGCACCGACGGATCGGTGCGGGTGGCCTCGCGGCAGCGGCCCGGCGAGCCGGTGGTCGTCGCGGTGTCCGATCTCGCCCGGCAACGGGCACTGGTGCCCGGATGGGCGCGCTATCCGCTCGGCGTGGTCGCCGAGTTCACCCGGCGTGGGCACCGGATTCCCGGCGTGGATCTCGACCTCGACGGCGCGGTGCCGATCGGTGCGGGGCTGTCGTCCTCGGCGGCGCTGTCCTGCGCGGTGGCCGTCGCGCTACGCGACCTGTTCGCGCCCGGCGTGACCGACCGTGTGTTGATCGACATGGCCCGTGCCGCCGAGAACGACTACGTCGGCGCGCCGACCGGCTTGCTCGACCAGTCGGCCGCGCTGCTGTGCACGGCCGGGCACGCGCTCTTGCTGGACGTGCGGGCATTCGCCGCCGACACCGCCGCGCCGCGCGGGACCGGGCACGAGCAGATCCCCTTCGACCTGGCCGCGTTCGGACTCGAACTGCTGGTGATCGATACGGGGCAGCCGCACGAACTCGTGGACGGCCACTACGCCGAGCGTCGCGACCAGTGCGCCGCGGCGGCCGAGGCGCTGGGCGTCACCGCCTTGCGCGATCTGGCGGCGGCCGACGTCGACCGGATCGCCGACGACGTGCTGCGCCGCCGCGCCAGGCACGTGGTGACGGAGAACGCCAGGGTGCTCGCAGTTGCCGAGAAATTGCGAGAAGGCGTCGACCCTCGGGGAATCGGGCCGATACTCACCGCGGGGCACGCCTCGCTGCGCGACGACTTCGAGGTGTCCACCCCGGCACTCGACGCGGCGGTGGAGGCCGCGGTGGCGGCGGGAGCGCACGGCGGGCGCATGGTCGGCGGCGGATTCGGCGGAAGCGCCATCGCGCTGGTCGACCGGGAGGGCACCGAGGCGGTGGTGGCGGCGGTGCGGCGGCGTTTCGCCGACGCGGGTCTGGCTGCGCCGCGCACCTTCGCGGTGGTCGCCGCCGCCGGAGCGCACCGGGCCCGCTGAGCGACCGGCCTGATTGTGGGCGAATGTGCCGCGCCGGTAGGGCATGATCACGCAGAGTGGTGTCAGCCGACACCATTCGGCGGGCGACGAGGAGGTCGCGCGACGCCGGGCAGGACCAGCACGACGCATGCTCTCGCACGACGGACGATCTCGCTCGCCGCCCCGGTTTCACCGCCAGGAGGAACGCTGTGCCGCTCGCCGATCCGTCCGTTCTCGCCGCCGTGCCGATCGTGTCCGACCTGCACCCGGCCGCCCCACCCCCGCACCTGGTAGCCGCCGAGACCCTCCGGTTGGACGCGCAGCCGGTCGATTACGCGCTGGTCGCCCTGTATTTCGTGTTCGTGATCGGCATCGGCCTGCTGGCCAGGCAGCGCGTGTCCTCCAGCATCGACTTCTTCCTGTCCGGCCGCTCGCTGCCCGCCTGGGTGACCGGCCTGGCGTTCATCTCCGCCAACCTCGGCGCGGTGGAGATCATGGGCATGTCCGCCAACGGCGCGGAGTACGGGTTCCCGACCTTCCACTACTTCTGGATCGGCGCGGTACCGGCCATGCTGTTCCTCGGCGTGGTGATGATGCCGTTCTACTACGGCTCCAAGGTGCGCAGCGTGCCGGAGTTCATGCGCCGCCGCTTCGGCACCGGCGCCCACCTGGTGAACGCGCTGAGTTTCGCCGTCGCGCAGATCCTCATCGCCGGGGTCAACCTGTATCTGCTCGGGTCCATCGTGAACGTGCTGCTGGGCTGGCCGCTGTGGGTCTCGGTGATCGTGGCCGCGGTGATCGTGCTGTCCTACATCACCCTCGGCGGCCTGTCGGCCGCGATCTACAACGAGGTGCTCCAGTTCTTCGTGATCGTGGCCGCGCTGCTGCCGCTCACCCTGGTCGGCCTGCACAAGGTCGGCGGCTGGGACGGCCTGCGCGACAAGATCGGCGCGTCACCGGGCGGAGCGCAGCAGTGGGAATCCTGGCCGGGCAACGCCCTCAGCGGGTTCGGCAACGACTTCCTGTCGATCCTCGGCATCGTGTTCGGACTGGGTTTCGTGCTGTCGTTCGGATACTGGACCACGAACTTCGTCGAAGTGCAGCGCGCCATGGCGACGCATTCCATCTCGGCGGCGCGGCGCACCCCGATCATCGGCGCCTACCCGAAGATGTTCATCCCGTTGATCGTCGTGATCCCCGGCATGATCAGCGCGGTGCTGGTGCCGCAGATGTCGGAGTACAAGGCGGCGGTGACCGCGAACCCGGACTTCGAGAGTGACACCACCTACAACCAGGCGCTGCTGTACCTGATGAAAGACGTACTGCCCAACGGCCTGCTCGGGGTCGGGCTGGCCGGCCTGCTCGCGGCGTTCATGGCGGGCATGGCGGCCAACATCTCCGCCTTCAACACGGTATTCAGCTACGACCTGTGGCAGCAGTACGTGCGCCGCGACCGCCCGGACGGCTACTACCTCGGCGTCGGCCGGTTGGCCACCATCGGAGCGACCGTGGCGGCGATCTTCACCGCGTTCATCGCCTCCGGGTTCAGCAACATGATGGACTACCTGCAAACCCTGTTCAGCTTCTTCAACGCGCCGCTGTTCGCCACGTTCATCCTCGGCATGTTCTGGAAACGGATGACGCCGACCGCGGGCTGGATGGGGCTGGTCTGCGGAACCGCCTCGGCCATCCTGGTTTTCCTCCTGCACGAGACGGGCGTGTTCGAGTTGTCCGGGCAGGGCGCGAGTTTCGTCGCCGCCGGTGTGGCCTTCGTGGTCGACATCGTGGTCAGCGTGCTCGTCACCCAGGTGACGCGGCCGAAGCCGGCGTCCGAACTGGTCGGGCTGGTGTACTCGGAGACGCCCAAGGAGGTCCGCACCGATCCCGAGGCAGGCACGCTGCCCTGGTATCAGCGCCCGGTCCTGCTGGCGGGCATCGCGCTCGCGCTCGTCATCGCGCTCAACGTTGTCGTCGGATAAGGAGCCGCCACAATGCTTTTCGATATCCGCACCATCGTCGGCGCGTTGCTCGGGTGCTACGCGGTCGTTCTCGTCGTCACCGGCCTGGTGCACGACACCGCGGCGGAGCAGGCCAAGACCGGCGGGATCAACGTGAACCTCTGGGCCGGGCTCGGCATGGGAGCCGTGGCGCTCGCCTTCGTGGCCTGGGTCTTGCTGCGCCCGGTCCAGGTGCCGCCCGAACCGCGCCCGGCGGACAGCGCCGATGAGGAGCGCGACTCCGCCTGACACGACGGTGCCCCCCGGGAAAACCCGGGGGGCACTGGTTGTCGCACGGATCAGGCGTCAGGGGCGGGTGGTTCCGCCGGGCCAGGTGCCGGTTCCGCCGGTGCCCGGCGTACCACCGACGCCCGGCGTACCGGTTCCGCCCATTCCCGGTGTGCCGGTCCCGCCGACACCAGGGGTGCCGGACTGGCCGGCGCCGGGGCGGGGGGTCGCGCCGCGCTCCGTGGCGGTGTCCGCGGCGCCCGGTCGCGGAATATCACCGCGCCAAGCGCCTGTTTCGCGGCCTCGTTCTTCGACGAAGTGCTTGAAGCGCTCGAGGTCTCCGCTCACGCGGTGCTTCAGCACCCCGAGCTTGTCGGCGACGTTCTCCACGAACCCTTCGGGGTCGACGTCCATCTGCGCGGTCACCCGGGTGTGGGTGTCGTCGAGCCGATGGAAGGTGACGACGCCCGCGTGTTTGGGTCCGCTGTCGGACTTCCAGGCGATCCGTTCGTCGGGATGCTGCTCGGTGATCGTCGCGTCGAACTCACGCGTCGACGGGCCGACATGGACACGCCAGTGCGTGTGCCGGTCGTCGAGCTGGTCCACTGCTTCGACACCCTCCATGAAATGCGGAAACGACTCGAACTGCGTCCACTGGTTGTAGGCGGTACGAACCGGAACCTCGACGTCCACCGTGGCGGCCATTGTGCTCACTTGCTACCCCTTTCCTCGCCTGCCCACACCATCTCGCGTGGACGGGCGTCTTTCGGTTGACAAGCGCTCCCTTGGGGGCGACTCGGGACATTCATCGCTTACCCGGGGGGTGGGAGGACAAACAGGGCCAGGACTACACCAGTACGGTCGCCGCGTAAACGTCCAGCTCCCGGACCGGTTGTGTCGTGGCCCACGGTTCGAATCCCGCCCGGGTTTCGGCGTATGCCCGGCGCAGCCGCGGCGAGGTGTTCCGCGCGGCCAGGTCGATGGCATGCCTGGCGGCCGCGCACGCACGGTCGACGTCCCGTGGCACGGTCAGTCGCGCGAGGCTGAGATTCCACAAGGCCCGGTCGCGGACCGCAGGGGCCGGAATCAGTCCCAGCACGCCGTCGATCGTGTCGGCCGCCGCTTCGAGCTCACCACCCGTTTCCAGGCAGCGGGCGGTCATGGCGCCGGTCGTCCACGCGCTCTGGTAGTAGCAGTACGACTCGTCCGGAGTCGTCTGCTCGGTGAATTCGTCGCGTACTCGAAGCAGCTGTCGCCACGCGTCGAAGTTCCGTCCGGCGGAGGCGAATGCCTGCGCGGCGCACAACTTGCGAAAGTCGTCGACGCGCCCGTCGCTCACCTGCGGCCGCAGCATTCCGTCCGCGAGGGCGGCGGCAGTGCGGAATTCGCGCAGGTGGACCGCCAGTTGGGTCCGGTGACAGAGGATGCCGGTCGCGATATCGGGGTCACCGGATTCGTCCGCGTGTCGATAGGCGAGCCGAAACTGCTTGTCCGCGTTATCCAGATCGCCCTGATCCCACGCGGACCACGCGCTGCTTGCCACGGCCTCCGCGGTCAGCGATTGCAGTACCGGGCGCAGACTCGGCGGACAGTCGCGCAGCAGCGACACGCAGGTCTGCGCTTGGGCTTCGATGATCGGTCGCGCCGCATCCGACCCCAGCTGGTCGTCCAGGAGTTGTGCGGAGTGCACGGTGTTGCGCAGATGGCCGATCGCGTCGGACGTGACGGTCGGACAACCACCGCTTCTGCTCATCGTCGCCACGCCGATGACCGCGCCGGTGGCGGCGATGAAGTGTCGCCGGTTCACGTCCAGGTCTCCGATCAACGCCCGGAAACGCTTCTGCGCCCCATGGTCCGCATCTCTCAACACGCTGTCCAGCCGCGCTTGATGGCCGATACCGACGTGGCGGTTCGGTCGGCTCTCCCAGAAGCTCACCGTCCGTTGACCGCAACGCAGCAGCTCCGCGAGTTCGCTCTGCGTCAACCTGCACGCGTGGCGCAGCGTCTTCACATCCGTGCCGGTCCACATCGTCACTTCTGCCACGGTTCCCCCTGGGCCCGCTGAACGGTCGTTGCTGCCGATTGCTCGAACTTGCATGTCCGTTGCCTTCCACCAGGCATTTTGCCCCGGCATTGTGGCCTGTGTACCTGGAACCGGGAAAGCTTGTCGCACAACCGAACCCTGTGCGGCGGGACGTCGACGACCACCAGCGCGACCCAGAGGCGACCGCATGATCTACGACGAACGCGCCGAAGCCGAGATAGCCGTTCTCACCGACGTCATCGTCGCCGTCGACGAGGCACTGGCGGTCGCCGCGTGCCAGGGCCGCCACTCCAGCGATCAACGCGCTCACGTGGTCGCGATCGTGCTCTACGAGTTGATCGCCAGTGCCCGAACGGTGGCCGGACCCGATACCGGCCGCCTCTACGCCGCCCCCCTTCTCGATCACCCCCTCGAAAACGCGGCCCCTGAACTGTCCCCGCTCGACCTCTTGATCCCCCTCCTCGTCAACCGTCACACCTCCTGACACCCCCGCCCGGCGGATCGAAGCCCAGCCCCTAGGTCTGTCTCGACAGCCACATGCGTCAGCTCTTCCCGATAGGCCGACTCGGCACCGGAGAAGTTCTTCGATACGGGCGGTGACGCCTGCTTCTGCTATCCGGGAAAACGTGCCATCCGCCACCAGGTCGAACGACATGTGCGCACCCTTGCTCGCCGACGTCGCGATAGCGACGCCGTGACGTAGCCCGACACATATGGGGACCCCGGGCGCATTTTCACAGAGAAAGCCGGGTGGGTTCGTGACCCGCCCGGCTCGTGTCGATACTTGGAATTCGGTCCTCCGAATCGATCAGAACGGCGTGAAGAAGAAGCCGATCCAGGCACCGATGGCAGCGCCGACCGCGCAACCGACGACGGCGCCGACGATGAAGAACCAGATGCCGATGGCAACGCCGATCGCGCAACCGATCGCCGCGCCCAGCACGGCACCGCCGAACAGGGCGTCGTGCATCAGGCCCTGCACCTCGGGTGCGACCGCGCCGGGTGACGGCACGCCGGCCGCTGGTGTCAGCGTCAGGGTCCTAGCCGACGGATCGAGCGTGGGTACGACGCTGAAATTCTGACCGGTCTCCATACGCAGTGTCGTCGGGATCGCACCGACGAGCGCGCCCTCGTCGGAGAGCACGTTGACCGCTGCCGGTGTGACTTCGAACCGTCCCGAAGCCAGATCGACCGTAGCGGTGCGGTGATCCGCCGCCAGCGTTGTCGTGTAGGAGATAGGCCCATCCACCCCGTTCATCGTGAGGTCTGCCAGGGTGCCCTCACCGTGTGCCGTGGCCATTGCTATGCCCGTTGACGCGACGGCCAACAGGGCGGTAGCCACCAATTTCTTGATAAACATTTGGAAGTCCAATCATCGGACGATGTTGTTGGATTTCCCCCGGACGGGCGACAGTGACCGTCGGGTATAATCTTTCACCCTCAACCTGAGCACTGTCGATAGTGTCGGGTATGAGAAATTTTCGTATTCTCGGTCGGATTTCTCCCCTAAACATCGACGTCGCGGCCCCCAACCGCTTGCTGCTCGGCGGCATTGAACCGGCGAAGCTCTACCACGCGCAAGCTCTTTGATTCTTCCTCAGAAGAATGGACCGATGACTGGGTCGGAAATGAATACTCCCTCCCCGCCGGCACGCCGAAGCCCCGGCCCTGGCGCCAGGGCCGGGGCTTCGGCCGGGGCGAAAAATTACTTCTGCGGTTCGGGTGCCTTGGGCATGGGCGAATTGATCGTGCTGAAGTACATGATCGCCGCCCCGACGGCGACCGGGGCCGTCACCAGGATCTGGCCCGCGACCGTGCCGAGGGCGCCGACGGCGACGATGCCGCCGAGGCAGCCGACGGCGGCGGCCGGGATGAACGGGCCGAACATGCCGACGATGGTGGCGGCGGCGACGGTCGCTCCGGCGATGCCGCCGAGGATGCAGCCGACCGAGGCGCCGCCGATACCGCCGACGAGCGTGCCGATGGTGGCGCCCATGCCGACGGTGCTGGTCAAACGGGACCAGGCGGCCTGCTCACGGTCGTACTCGGTCTTCCACGGCGCCTTGTCCTCGAACGGCAGGGCCACCGGCTTGTAGGTCGCGTGCGCCAGGTCGAACTGTGGCGTCAGCGTCGCGGTGCGCTCGGAGACCTCGGCGGCGATGGGGAATTCGAACTCGTCGAGGTGGAAGGTCAACGGCGCGCCCGCGACGACGGTGCCGTCGGCGGCCTTCAGCTTCAGCACCTGGTCCTCGACCACCAGCGAGCCGGAATCGGTGGTGATGACGCTGGAGGTCTCGGTGGCGTGTGCGGTGAAGCCGACACCCCCGGCGGCAGCGGCTTCGGTAGATGTGGCCTCCGTGGTCGTGGCCTCCGTAGACGCGGCGTCGACGGGAACGGCGGGCGCGGCGGAACTCGTGCCCGCGCAGATGCTCACGGCAGCGGTCGTGAACGCGGCGGCCAGGGCGAGTTTCGTGATGTGCATGGAAATCCTTGGTTTCGGAGGCATGGCGAAGCGACGGCCATACCTTGTGCGATTCGGTAGGTCGTGGAAGAACGGGCGTTCGCCCGTGGATATGTGGGATCTAGGCGGTGGCGCGCTTGCGTCCGGCGACGCCGATCAGCACGTCGATCGCCAGGAAGACGAGCAGGCTCCATCCGACCAGCGGGACGAACCACCCCACCACCAGCGCGGCGGCCGCCAGCGGGATGACCAGCCACAGCGAGGACTTGCGCAGCGCGCCGCGTCGCGGAGCCCGCCCGAGGGCGAACCGGCTCGCGTCCCGGGTCGGCCGTCTGCGCCACCACATCAGGTAGCCGCGCACGATCACGGTGATCAGGCCGATCATCGCCGCGAGCAGCAACACCTGATTGAGCAGCCCGAACATCAGCCCCATGTGGAACTGGATGCCCCAGTTGGTGAGCTTGGCCATCAGCGGCCACTCGGCGTAGGGCAGTCGGTCGGTGACCGTGCCGGTCGCGCCATCGACGGCCACCGAGTCCACGGTGTAGACGCCGGGCATCCGGCGTTCCTTCACCGCGAACGCCTTGCCCGGCGCGGCCGGGACGGCGATCTCGGCCGCCTGCGTGATGCCTTCGGCGCGGGCGCTCGCGTACACCCGATCCAGCTGGGCGATCCGCTCGGCCGGGTCGGCGGGCGCGTGCTGCGCGTGGCCGCCGCCGTGGTGGTCGGAGCCCGAATCATGCTCGGAGGCAACCGCTCCAGGCAAGGTGGTGCCGACCGCGGGTGTGGTCCAGCTGAGCTGCTCGCGCAATTCGGTGATGTTCTCACCCGCGTAGGTCGACCAGGTCATGCCGGTGGCCGACAGCAGCAGCGCGAGCGGAAGCACCCACATCCCGACCGCGCCGTGCCAGTTCAGGGTGCGGCCCCGCGCGCGCTGTGAACGATCGGCCGCCCAGAGCCATCCCCAGCCGTCGCGGGCCCGGCGGCCCCGCACCCGGCGCACCCAGATGACCAGACCGGCCAGCGCGACGATCCACAGCCAGGACGCGGCGAGCTCGCTGTAGAGCCGGCCGGGCTCGCCCAGATGCAGGTCGCGGTGCAGACGATCGATCCAGGTGCGCATCGGCAGCGCCCCCGAGCTGCCGTACACGACGGCGTCGCCCACCGGCTGCGCGGTGTACGGGTTCACGAACACCGCACGCCGCTCGGATTCGCCCAGCGACGGGTCGCTGAACAGCACGCGGGTGGTGTCCTCGGCGCCCGCGGCCGGGGCGACCGCGACGAGTTGCAGGTCCGGTCGGACGGCCACGGCCGCGCCGACCTGCTCCGACAGCGGCTTCGGTGTTCCGGTCTGCGTGACCGTCAGCAGATCACGTGACGCGATCGACTCCAGAGTGGGCGAGATGGCGTAGAGCGCGCCGGTGACGGCCGCTATCAAGATGAACGGCCCGACGAACACTCCTGCGTAGAAGTGCAGCCGCATGGTCAGCGCGTACAAGCTGTTTCGGGCGGTGGTCCGGCGTGCGCCGGGGGAGTCCGACGGCTCCGATAAGTCGGCGTCGGAAATTGTTTCTGTTGTACTCACGGTCGTTTCGTTTCTGACGGCGGAACCCGGTTCGGGGGCGAATCACTTCCGGGCGGGCGCAGACCGGCACGGCGACAACGCATTCTCACGGACACGTGTCGCGGAAACCAGAAGGGCGAAGGCCCAGTCGACGGCGAACGCGCTCAGTCGTGAGAGCGCGGCCGTACCGCCGCGTGCGGAAGGAGGATTCGCGACCCCGGATGACGCAGCGCGTCGGCACGCTCAGGCGTGGGCACGAGGGTGCGAGGCGACGCTGTGCTGCACGGGAAAGTCCGTGACGGCGAGCCACACTCGCGCCACGGCACTACGTGCACCGGGTATGGGAAGAATTCAGAGAACGACGGCGAGGGGCGGAGCCCGCGTGCGCAGCGCCTCGGCGGCGAACACGCGAAGGATGACCCGATCGCGATGGACCGTGCGCAGCGGAGCGCGCTCGGCGACGACGGGCGGGGTGTGGCGCAACGGGAGCACACGGCGTACCACAGCGGTCCCGATCCGGTACGCGGCCTCCGCGCCGCGGATCACGATGGCCGCCGCGAACGCCGCGCACAGGTGCGCGGCCAGCATCGCCGGAGTCAGCTGGGCATCACCGTGATGCAGATGTCCCGACCCGATCCCCATCGTGCAGTGCCCGAGGAGTTGTCCGGCGACCAATGCCGCGACCAGCCCGGCCGACGTGTCGCGCAGCGGGGCCAGGCCCGCCACCAGCGCGCCGATCACGGCGGACGCGGCGGCGAGCAGTGCCAGCGAGGTGGTGTCCGGCAGCATGCCGCCGGAAGCCCAGCCGTGCGCCGCTACCGAAATCGCCCCCGAGATCGCACCGGCCGAACCACCGCGCACCCGCGCGACGGCGCCGCGACGTCCCGCGGCGGACCGGTACTCGTAACTCACCCCGCTGATGATAGCGGACCGATTGCACGCCTTCGACCGCATCGGCCGCCCGGACAGCGGCTCGACGTGCGGTTTCAGCGTGGAGATTCGGCGGCCTTCCGGGCAGGAGGGGAGCCACCGCCCGGAAGCCCCGGAGGCGCGCCGATCAGCCCGCCTCGACCTCCATCTCGATCAGCGGCTTGCGCAACAGCTTGCCGGTCGCGTTGCGGGGCAGTTCGTCGAGGAAGACCACCTCGCGCGGAACCTTGTAGCGGGCGAGGTTCGCCTTGACGTAGTCCTTGATCTCCTGCGGGTCGCGCTTGGAATCGGGACCGGGAACGACGAAGGCGCGCAGCCGCTTGCCGAACTCACGGTCGTCCACGCCGACGACTGCGGCTTCGAAGATGTCGTCGCGGCCCGCGATGAGGTTCTCCACCTCGAGCGGGAAGACGTTCTCGCCGCCGGAGACGATCATGTCGTCGTCGCGGCCGTCGATGTAGAGCAGGCCGTCGGAGTCGAAATGTCCCACGTCGCCGCTGGACATCATGCCGTCGACGACCTCCTTCGTGCGGCCGTCGGTGTAGCCGGTGAAGGCGAAACCGTTGTCCACGAAGATGGTTCCGGTGACGTTCGGCTCGGTGATCGGCTTGCGGTTCTCGTCCAGCAGCACGATCCGGATGCCGACCGGCGCCTTGCCCGCGGTGGTCGGCGCCTTGCGCAGATCCTCGGGGGTGGCGACCGTCATGACGGCGCACTCGGTGGAGCCGTACAGGTTGTAGAGGCTGTCGTTGAAGTGATCGAGCGTGCGGGTCACCACGTCGGGCGCGATGGCCGAGCCCGCCGCGAAGATCACCTTGACGCTGCTGACGTCGTACTTCGCCAGCACGTCCGCATCCAGGTCGAGGATGCGTTGCAGCATGGTCGGGACCACGACCAGCGAATCCGCCTTGTAGGTCTGGATATTCGCCAGCGTCTGCTCGGGATTGAAACGGCGCTGCTGGAAGACCACCCGATTGCCCAGCGCGAGACCGAGGGTGAACTGGGACAGGCCGGTGCCGTGGAAGATCGGCGCCGCCATGATCATGGTGCCGTTGTTGGGCAGCGGCACCCGGTCGATGAACTGAGCCGAGGCGAAGGGGCTGACCCGGTCGCGTGGCGCGCCCTTCGGGGTGCCGGTCGTGCCGCTGGTCAGGATGACTATGCCGCCCGGCTTGGCGGGCGCGGGCAGCGCTGCGCCGGACTGCCCGGTGATCAGCGAGTCGATGGTCGGTATCGCGGGATCGGCGTTGTCCTTCTGGTCCACCCAGGTGAGGATGCGCGGGATCGCGGCGGGAATGGCGCTCATCAGGTCGATGAACTCGCTGTCGTGCAGCACCGCCTTGACGTTCTCCCGCTCGGCCACGTCGGCGAACTGCGGCTTGGCGAACCCGGTGTTCATCAGCACCCCGCGCACGCCGAGCTTGCCGGCGGCCAGCAGGCTCAGCACCATGCCGCGGTGGTCGCGGGCCAGGATCGCCACCACGTCACCGGGATTGATGCCCCTGTTCTGCAATCCCCGGGCCAGGGCGTTCGACTGCTCGTTGAGCTGGCCGAAGGTCAGCTCCCCGCCTTCGTCGACGATGGCCACGGCGTGCGGCCTGGTCTGCGCGGCGTGCATGACGACCCCGGCGAACGGGCCGAACTTCAAGATATTGAACGCCGACCGCGCCGCGTGGTCGGGGCGCAGCGGATTGAACAGCCGCCGCTTGACCATCACGTTCACGCCAAGGGCCAGATCGCCCGCCTTGCGGGCGGTGCCGCCCAGCGCGGGGAGGGAAAGAGACATCGACGACAACCTTCCGGCGGTGTCACCCGGTGGTCCTCCGGGTGGTGCGGACCGCAATTTCGATACCCAGTGCTGGCGCTAACAGTAGCAAGCTCGTGTAACCGGCTGTGTCATGTATCTCAGCGGGTGCTACCCGCTGGTAGCGGGCCGGGCGGGGAAGCCCGGCCCGCTGCGGATCAGGCCTGGACCTCGTAGTCCACCAGCACGCGGCGCAGCAGCTTGCCGGTCGCGTTGCGCGGCAGGTCGTCGAGGAAGACCACCTCGCGCGGCACCTTGTACCGCGCCAGGTTGTTCTTCACATACGCCTTGATCTCCTCGCCGTCGGGGTCGTGGCCCGGCTCGGGGACGACGAAGGCGCGCAGGCGCTTTCCGAACTCCACGTCGTCCACGCCGACCACCGCCACGTCGAAGACGTCGGGCCGCTCCAGCAGCAGGTTCTCCACCTCTTGCGGGAAGACGTTCTCGCCGCCGGACACGATCATGTCGTCGTCGCGGCCGTCCACCATGAGCAGGCCGTTCTCGTCGAAGTGGCCGACGTCGCCGCTGGACATGTAGCCGTCGATGATCTGCTTGTGCCTGCCGTCGGTGTAGCCCTCGAACGGCGCGCCGCTGCGGATGAAGATCCGCCCCGTGGTGTTGATGGCGGTGACGCGCTGGTCGTTCTCGTCGTAGAGCCGCACTTCACAGGTGATCGGCGCGCGCCCGACGGTGCCGGGCGCGAGGGCCAGATCCTCCGGATTCGCCACGGTCGCCACGGCGCACTCGGTGGAGCCGTAGAGGTTGTAGAGCACCGGGCCGAACGCCTCGGTCGCCTTGATGGTGAGTTCGGGCGACAGCGCCGAACCGGCCAGCACGATCGCCTTCAGGGAGGACGTGTCGTACTTCGCCCGGATCGCCGGATCGAGTTCGACCATCCGGTGCAGCATCGTGGGCACCGCCACGAGCATGTCGGCCTTGTGCTCGGCGACCAGGGCGAGCGTCGCCTCGGCGTCGAACCGGCGGCGCACCACCACCTTGTTGGACAGGGCCGCGCCGACCAGCCAGGTGGCCAGGCCGGTGCTGTGGAAGATCGGCGAGACGATCACCTGGGTGCCGCGCTGCGGGAACGGGATGCGATCGACCATCTGCGCGGTGGACAGCGGAGTGACCTTGGTGCGCGGCGCGCCCTTCGGTAGGCCGGTGGTGCCACTGGTCAGGATGATGAAGCCACCGGGCTTGCTCGGCGCGGGCAGCGGATCGGCGGAGTTGGCGGCGACCAGGTCGTCGATGGTCTGCGCGCCCTCGGGCAGCGCGGTGCCCTCGTCGACCCAGGTGAGGTAGCGCGGCAGGTCGGTGGGCAGCGCGTCGAGCAGGCCGAGGAACTCGCTGTCGTGCAGCACCGCCCTGACCTTCTCGCGCTCGCACACCTCGGCGAACTGCGGCTTGGCGAACCCGGTGTTCATCAGTGCCACCCGCACGCCGAGCTTGCCCGCGGCGGCCATGGCGATGATCAGGCCGCGGTGGTCGCGTGCGAGCAGGCCGATCACCATGCCCTCGGTGATGCCCGCCGCCTGTAATCCGCGGGCGACGGCCGTGGACCGGTCGTCCAGTTCGCGGTAGGTCAGGGCGCCTGCCTCGTCCACGATGCCGGGCGCGTCCGGCGCCACCCGCGCGGAGTGCCTGATCAAGGTGGCCTGGGGGCCGAGGATGCGCGATTCCTTCATCGTCCGCAGCGTTTCCAGCGGCTTCCGGGGATCGGTGACACCCCGGGAGCGCAGCACACCCAGCGCCTTCACGGCCTCCAGCGTGTGGGCCAAGTTCATGTCGAATTACCTCCACAAAACCCTCGCGTCGGTCCTCGACCTAGCGAACCGGTACGGCGTGTTGACTTGCCACCGTAGCAGTGCGGAGTGTGACAGGTCACAATTGAACCGGACAAATCAGTCTCGGATCGGTGGCGTTCGCCGCTGGTAGGAGCGCTGCGCCCCCCGATTCCGGTTTTCGGCTAGTGGCTACCGGTCGGTAGCGATACCCTCGCAACGTCCCGAGCCCGCTCGAAGGGAGATGCGGCCGATGTCCGATCCGCAGGACCGCAAACCGTTCGTCGATGTTCCCGGCGATCTGCCCGGCATCCGGAGTCTGTTCGCGTTCAAGCCCGAAACCGGCGCGGCGCTGAGCGAATTCGCGCAAACCTTGTTGCGGGGGTCGTCTCCACTGACGCCGGGGGAGCGCGAGACGATCGCCGCGTACGTGTCCTCGCGCAACGAGACCTATTTCTGCACACAGTCGCACGCGGCGACGGCGGCGGTGCTGGTGGACGGCGGTCGCGACGTGATCGATGCCGTCATCGAAGACGTGGAGTCCGCCGCGATCGATCCGAAACTCCGTGCGCTGCTGCGGATCGCGGACAAGGTGCGGGAGTCGGGTCTGGCGGTGACCCCCGAGGACGTCGAGCAGGCGCGCGCGGCGGGTGCGAAAGACGAGGACATCCATGACGCGGTGCTGGTAGCGGCCGCGTTCTGCATGTTCAACCGCTACGTCGACGGCCTCGCCACGATCGCGCCCCGGGAACGCGCGGCCTATGAGCAGATGGGCGCGGTGCTCGCCACCGCCGGATACGTCGCCGCCGCGGCGGCGCCCGGATCAGCGCCTGGCGCTGGCGAGGGCGACCAGTAACGGAACCACCCTGGCGGCCGGGACCTCGAACCGGCCGCGGCCCGCGGTGTGCAGCCAACCCACCGCGGCCAGCTGCCGCAGATGGTGATAGATCTGACCGGAATCGCCGACACCGTCCACCCCGGCGAGTTCGGCCGCGGTTCTGCGCCCGCCCATGATCTCACGCAGCAGACGCAGCCGGACCGGGCTGCCCAGTGCGGCAAGGCATTCGGCGGTCTCGGCCCAGTCGTCCTCGATGAGGTCGCCGGTGGTGAACCTGGCCTGCCATGCCCGCTGCTGGTCGTTGGGCAGGCGGACCGACCCGGCGAAGACGACGCCGCCGTTGGGCTCGTCGGCCGCCGCGAACTCCTCCTGTAGGCGAGCCACCGCCCACTCCGCGGTGACCGGAGGAAGGCTCTCCGGCCGTACATTCTCTTCCAGCGCGCTGAGCCGCCGCTCCAGCTCGGCGACTCGGTCTTCCAGACTCACGAATCCAGAAGTTACGGAAGTCCGTATCCTCCGACAAACCGAGGGCTCCGGTCCCGCGGGCGGCGGGAGCCGGAGCCCGCGATCTCAGTTGTAGACGGCGCCGAACGACGGAACCGAGATCGTGCCCAGCCGGTAGGCGTACCCGTCCGGGTTCTCCTCGCTCACGGGCACCGACCAGCGGTGCCACAGCGATCCGTACACCGCGGCGACGACCGGGCCCGCGCCGGTGTCCAGGGCGCGGGTGCGGATGGTCGTGTCCACCGGAACATCGTTGTGCTCGTAGAGAAGTTCGGTGCCGCTGCGTCCGTTGGCCAGGTTGATCCACAGCACTTCGAGCTTCGCGCCGCCCTGGTTCGGCGAGATGGTGCCGGGCCCGCCGAAGAATCCGAGACGGAATCCGTCGACCCCGAGAGCGATTCCCGATCCGTATACGCCGGGCCCCTCTCCTCGTCCGATATCCGACTGCGCGGGAATCTGGAACGGTTGCGCGGGCAAGGCCACCTGCTCGGCCTCGGCCAGCTGCCCGGAGGCGATCAGCCGATCCACCGCCTGCTCAGCCGCCGCGTTCCCGGCCGCGGCGGCACGCAGTTGCTGCGCGGCGGCAGTCCAGTCCACCGTGGCAGGCTGCGCGGCGGCATTCCCGGCGAAGGGCGCTACCAGCACCGCGGAGGCGGCGAGGGCAGTAGCGAGGCGACGCGTAAGACTCAGTCGTTGCATAACCAGTTCTCCTCGAAGTTTTCTGGTACTGCTCGAGTGAAATACGTCCGCTGATTCGTCGATCCAGCGACTCAGGGCGATAGGCTGCCTGGTCGGTGCGCCGCCTGTCCAGGGGTGAACTCCGAATGGCGTGATCGTGTCGTTGACTCATCGACGCAGCGGCGTGCTCGTCAGCGGGCCGAGCGCGATGGATCATAGGGGCGCAGCGGTTTCCACGCCGCGCGAGGCCGCTGCGAAACGGGCCGCCGACGACGTCCGGATGCTCGCTCGCGGACATCATGCGTCAACCGATGTGGCTGCCTACCGGGGGCCTGCGGGGGCGCATGCTCGATAAACCGTTCCGTATGGTCTGGCCGAGGGTAGTGTGGGTTTCGAGGCGACCGCCGAATCCGCGGCGGCGGTGACCGTATCTGTACGGTGTGCCACCCAATCGGGCGTCATCGATCGCGAATGAGCGGAGAATCCAGAAAATGCATCGCAGTAACCGGTCACCTTTGTTCAGCCATCCGAGTGAGCCCGCCGAGGTGGGCGCACCTGCGGCCGGCGTTCCCGTGCCCGTATTCAGCGACGTCGTCGCCGCGACGCCGTCCGCGGCGACCGACGAAGCGGGACCGGTCGACTCCGGCGGCGATTAGTGCATCCGGCCGGCCGGGTCTGGGACCTGGGTTACGCCGCCGGCTGGCGGCTGGTGCGCGCCCTGCCGGAATCGCTGGCCGTCCGCCTCTTCGACGCGGGCGCCGAACGCGCGGCCCGCGACGGTGGACCGAACCAGTTGCGCCGCAACCTCTCCCGTGTCCTCGGCACCGCACCGGACGAGGTGCCGCACGCGCTGATCCGGGCCAGTCTGCGCTCCTATGCCCGGTACTGGCGCGAAGCCTTTCGGCTGCCGTCGATGGACCCGGTGCGACTGGCCGACACCATCGAATCCTCGGCGACCGGCCTGGAACACATTTACCAAGCGGTCGAACGCGGCACCGGTGCGATACTCGCCCTGCCGCACAGCGGTAATTGGGACCTGGCCGGAGTCTGGCTGGTGCAGCGCGTCGGCTCACCGACTGTGGTCGCGGAGCGGCTCGCGCCGGAATCATTGTTCCGGCGTTTCGTCCGTTTCCGTGAACGTCTGGGTTTCGAGATCATCCCGCTCACCGGCACCGCGACGCCGCCGTTCCCGCAGCTGCTCGCCAGAATCCGGCAGGGACGCATAGTCGGACTGCTCGGTGAACGCGACATGTCCGGTACGGGCGTACCAGTCACCTTCTTCGGCGAGCCCGCTCGGCTGCCCGCCGGTCCGGCCCGGCTGGCGATCGACACCGGCGCGCCCCTGCTCCCCGTGCACTGCTGGTTCACCCCGGACGGTTGGGGAGTCCACGTGGATCCCCCGCTCGACACCAGGCACGGAGTGGGCGAGACCACCCAGGCGCTGGCCGATCGCTTCGCCGCCGGTATCGCCGCCCACCCTGCCGACTGGCACATGCTCCAGCCCCTCTGGACGGCCGACCTCACCGCCGCGCAACTCGCGCGCCGCAGTGCCGCTCCGCCGGACTGAACCCGCTCCACAGCGGAAAATCCCGCCGACGACCAGCGCGGATGCGTGCCGTCACCGAGTAGGATCGAAAGTATTCGGAGGCATCCCGCGCGCCGGCCGTTCGAGGTCGCGCCGTCCCCGATCCGAAATTCCGGTCCCTCCGTGGATCGCGACAGGAGCGTCTCATGACGCAACAGCTACGCCCCATCACCAACCACGCCGACATGGGCGCTCACGCGGAGGGTTCCCACAGTGATCGCCAGCCCTTCTCCGCCCCGACCCGCACCCCTCGAGTCCTCCTACGCCCCGCCGGCGGTGCTCCCGGCCGGATCGGCGGTGCGTGGTGGCCGTGGACGTCGAATCTCACCACGGAACTCCACGACCTGATCACCGCTCTCACGCCCAGGCTCGGTGAACTCGATCGCATCGGATTCGACTGGAACGCCATCAGCCTCGCCCAGCGCCGCATAGATGACGACGACGGCATCCGTATCCACGGCCCGGTCACCGGCCAGCCCTCCGACACCATGCGGCTGGTCGGACGCAATGGCACCAGCCTGACCCTTTTGGTGATCCCCGCCGACACCGACCCCCGGATCGCCGACCGACGCATGCGCCGAGCAGCGGGACAAGCGGCCGACCGTGAATCCTCCACCGGAGCACCGCATCGCGACCTCACCCGAGACGGCGGGCGAACCCGATCCTGAGGTACTCAGTCGCCGGGCAACCCCCACGCGAATCCAGCGGCGATCACGAAACAACTGACAATCGAAATGAGGACAATGCTCCACATGTGCGCGAAGGATACGGAACATCCGGTCCGGAAGCCATAGACGCCTGATCGCCAAATCCATTCGGTGGACACGTCATTCGTTGTGCTCGATGGCCTGGAAACGGAAAATCCGGTGCGAGGCCGAGAAGCTCGCACCGGATTTCGCTACCCGGATCGTCTAAGCCGGAATCACTTCAGCTCGGCGCTGGTCTTACCGAGCACCCGGCGGGCGACGATGAGCTGCTGGATCTGCTGGGTGCCTTCGAAGATGTCCAGGATCTTCGAGTCACGGCCCCACTTCTCCAGCAGGGTGCGCTGGGAGTAGCCGATGGCCCCGGCCAGTTCGACGGCCTTCAAGGTGACGTCGGTGCCGGTGCGGCCCGCCTTCGCCTTGGACATGGATGCCTCGAGCGAGTTGGGCTTCTTGTTGTCGGCCATCCACGCGGCACGCAGGGCGAGCAGGTAGGCGGCCTCGTAATCGGCTTCCATCCGCAGGAATTCGGCGGCGGCGGCGTGCTGGTTGTTGGCCGGGGTGTCGTAGGAGATCTCCACACCGGCGCCGGTCAGGATCGAGCGCAGCTCTTCGAGCGCGGCGCGGGCGACGCCGATCGCCATCGCGGCGACGAGCGGACGGGTGTTGTCGAAGGTCTGCATGACCCCGGCGAAACCCTTCTCCACGTTGACTTCCGGGCTACCGAGGATGTTGTCCTTCGGAATCCGGCAGTCCTGCAACAGCAGCACGGCGGTGTCTGAGGCCTTGATGCCGAGCTTGTGCTCGAGCCGGGCCACCGAGAGGCCGGGAGCGTCGCGCGGCACGACGAACGACTTGATCGCCGCGCGTCCGAGGCTCTTGTCCACCGTCGCCCAGACCACGATGTGGGTCGAGCGCTGGCCCGCGGTGACGAAGATCTTCTCGCCGTTGAGCACCCACTCGTCGCCGTCGAGCACGGCGGTGGTGGACACGGCGGCGGAGTCGGAGCCGAACGACGGCTCGGTGATCGCCATCGAGGCCCACACCTTGCCGAAGCGCTTCAACTGCTCGTCGGTGGCCACGGCGGCGATGGCCGCGTTGCCCAGGCCCTGGTAGGGGATCGACAGCATGAGGCCGACGTCGCCCCACGAGGTCTCCAGCGCGTTCAGCAGCGCGGACATGTTGCCGCCGTTGGTGTTGCCGAGCAGCTCGGTGGCGTGACGGTCGGTGTCGCTGTCGTCGGAACGGCCACCGGCGGCGCCGCCGATCTTCTGGGTGCCGGAGTCGGCCAGACCCTCGACCATGGCGGCCATGGTGTCCAGCTCGACCGGGTAGTCGTGCTCGGCGAGGTCGTACTTGCGCGAGATCGGGCGGAAGATCTCCTGCGCGACCTGGTGCGCCTGGTTCGCGCTGGCCCGCAGCTTCTTGGGGAGTTCGAGATTGATCATGGGTGAGGTCTCCTGAAAAACGGAACGGGCCGGTTAGATGAGCACGACACCTTCGGCGATGCCGATGGCCCGCAGGTCGCGGTACCAGCGCTCGACCGGGTGTTCCTTGGTGAAGCCGTGACCGCCGAGCAGCTGCACGCCGTCGAGGCCGATCTGCATGCCCTTGTCGGTGGCGAGCTTGCGGGCCAGCGCCGCCTCGCGGCCGAAGGACAGGCCCTGCTCCGCGCGCGAAGCGCCGCGCAGCGTCACCAGCCGCAGGCCGTCGAGCTCGATGGCGATGTTGGCGACCATGAAGGCGACCGCCTGACGGTGCGAGATCGGCTCGCCGAACGCTTCGCGCTCGTTCACGTACGGGATCACGTAGTCCAGCACGGCCTTACCGGTGCCCGCGGCGAGCGAAGCCCAGCCGAGGCGGGCCAGGCGCACGGCGTCGGCGTACTCCTCCGCGCGGGTCGCTGCGTCACCATCGCCCAGGATGGCGTCGGTGCCGACCGCGACGTTGTCCAGGATCAGGCGGCCCAGGCCCGCGGCGCGCAGACCCATGCTCGGATCGGCCTCCACCACCAGGCCCGGCGCGTCCGACTCGACGATGAACAGCGCGGGGCGGCCGTCCAGCTCCGCGGCGACGAGGAACAGCTCGGCATCGGCCGCGGCGGGCACCAGGCTCTTCACGCCCGAGATGCGGTAGCCGCTCGGCGAGCGCACCGCCTTGGTGTCCAGGGCGAACGGATCGAACAGGGCGCGCGGCTCGCTGATCACCACGGAGGCCTGCGGCACGTTCTCACCGGTGAAGGACGGCAGGTAGGTCTTCTGCTGCGCGTCGCTGCCCCACTGCGAGAGCGCGACCGCGACGCCGCTGGGCGCCAGGATGGGCAGGGCCAGACCCATGTCGCCGTGCGCGAGCGCCTCGGCGACCAGCGAGTTGGTCACCGCACCGCGCTCGGAGGCCGCACCCTCGAGTTCCTCGGGCACGTTGATCAGGGTGATGCCGAGTTCGGCGGCGCGCTCGAGCAGGTCGCGGGGCGCCTTGGCGGCGTTGTCGGCCTCGTAGGCGGCCGGGCGCAGGATCTCGGCGGCGAACTCCCGCACCGTTTCGACGATCATCTGCTGTTCGTCCGACGGCGTCAGGTCGAAGAAGTCCTTGTTCTTCGCCTCGTTGGTGGCCAGGCGCTTCGGCGCGCCGCTGCCCGCCACCCTGGCGAACGCGCGGGTGGCCGCGCCGAGCGTGCGGAAACCGGTCTTGGTGCCCTCATAGGTGACGCGCTCGATCGGCTTGCGCAGGTTGTATTTCTCGGCGAGTTCCGACCCGGTGAGAGTCGTCATGACCCGCATCGCCGCGCCCATCCAATCCCGCTTGGGTTGGGTCAGGCCGACCGCGGACGTGTCTGGACGTCGCTTCGTTGCGCTGTCTCGAGTGCTCATCATCACCTGTTTTCTCGGACGGTTCGGTGCGGTCTTTCTCCGGCTATCTTACTCCAGAGTAAGGCTATCTTACTGCTGAGTAAGAACGGCGTCGAGATGCAGCATACGCGGGGAATCCGGGCCTTGCTGGACAAGTGCCCAAAGCTGGGCAGTCGGCGATCGGACGCCGTCTGCACCACGCGCGGCACCACGCCTGCAAGGGCGATGAGCTGCACTTTCCGGCCTGCAGGAGAAGCTGCCGGGCCGAAGAGTCGAGGCAGCCGCCGCCGATTCGCCCGGTTCCAAGGCGAAAGTGGCGATCGATCCTGATTCGTTATCCGTTCCGGTGGGTTTCCAACTGCCCGCGTCATGGGAATCCGCGCGGGGCGATCGATCGCGAGTTCCGCGGGCTGACAGAGCGGCCGGCTGTTGCGGCTACCAACGGACCACCGGAGGTTCGGGGGCCGGTGCAGCGCAGTACGTACGACCCCTGGCCGGGTGAGGTGGCGGCCTGATCGAGCGGCAGGTCGCGTCGTCCTCATTACACTTCGGAGACGTGTCGATCTTCGACTGGGCCAGGCCGGACAACGTGCAGCCGGAGCCGATCACGGTCGGTATCTGGCGCGAGCTTCCCGAGGAGTTCCGCCGCTTGGTGGAGGTGGTGAACGGAGCCGCCGTCCGTTGCGCATCGCCGACTGGGGCACACCGGGAAGCCGCTCACCGGCTACGGACAATGCTGGAAGCCGCGGCCCGTGAACACATGGCGGGGGATTCGTCGGCGTATCTGGACGCCAACGAAGATGTCGAGGTTGTGCTCTGGGAGGTGCCCCAGGCGGCGATACGACGTCCTGATATCGCGCTGTTCGATCGCGTACCAGCCGATCTCCGGCTGCTGCCCGCGCGACACCTGAAAATCGCCGTCGAGGTCATCGCGCCCAGCCACGTCAGAACGGACCGGCTCGCCAAGATGCGCGAATACGCAGCTGCCGGAATCCCGTGGTACTGGCTGGTCAGTGTGTCGGACACCGAGGTGACCGCCATCGAGACCTACGGTCTCGACCACAGCGTCGGCCACTATCGGCTCGCCCGCCTCCTGAAACCGCAGACCGCGTTCGCCGTGGACCTGCCGATCCGGATCCAGCTCGACTGGGATCAGTTGACCGAGCTCGTGCTGTGAGGTTCGCACACAGGAAGGCCCGGCCCGGACGAGCCGGTGGCGCGGCGGCCACCGGCTCCGGCGCTCACTCGCGCACGTAGTAGCGCAGCGTCGCGTATGCCGTGATCGCCGCGAAGACGATGCCGACCGGGGCGATGACCAGCGCGGTCATCGCGATGTCGTCGCCGGTGATGCGGGGGAAGACCTTGCTGGCGAACAGGTCGCCGAGGGCGCGGTCGATCACCAGCGGGCGGGCGATGAGCAGACCGAGCACCGCGAGCACCGAGCCGGCCAGCGCGGCGACCATGGCCTCGAGCAGGAACGGCAACTGGGTGTACCAGCGGGTCGCCCCGACCAACCGCATGATGCCGACCTCGGTGCGCCGGGTGAACGCGGCGATCTGCACCATGTTGGCGATCAGCATCACCGCGGCCAGCGCTTGCAGCACGGCCAGACCGAAGGCCGCGTTGCGCAACCCGTCGAACAGGCTGACCAGCCGGTCGACGATGTCCTTGTCGTTGCGCACCATGCCGACGCCGGGGCGATCGTAGAACTTCTCGTAGATCGTGGGGTAGAGCTCCGCGTCCTCCATCTTCACCCGCAGCGACGCGGGCAGCGGCGTCTCACTGACGTATTTGGCCAGCTCGGGCTGGTCCTTGAAGGTCTTCTCCTTGGCCTCGCGGACGGCCTCCTCCCGATTGAGGAACTGGACCGACTCCACGCCGCCGGTGGCCTTCAGGTCCGCCATGAGCGAGCGGCACGGGTCCTGCGAGCAGTCCGGGTCGTTGGCCGAGACGTCCTCGGTGAGGTACAGCCGCACCTCCAGCCGGTCCAGGAAGTACTGCTCGGTCTTGTCCGCGATGCGCACCGCGAGCAGACCGCCGCCGAGCATGGTGAGCGAGACCGCCGTGGTCAGGATCATCGCGATCGTCATCGTGACGTTGCGGCGCAGGCCCGCGAAGACCTCGCCGAACAGGAAGCTCGCGCGCATTACCGGCCCACCCCGTACACGCCCGTGGCCTCGTCTCGCACCAAGCGTCCGTGGTCGAGCTCCACCACCCGCCTGCGCATCGCGTCGACGATGTGGTTGTCGTGGGTGGCCATCACCACCGTGGTGCCGACACGGTTGATCCGCTCCAGCAGCATCATGATGTCGGCGCTCGTGTCGGGATCGAGATTGCCGGTCGGTTCGTCGGCCAGCAGGACCAGCGGCCGGTTCACGAACGCCCGCGCGATCGCGACGCGCTGCTGTTCACCACCGGAGAGTTCGGTCGGCAGCCGGTCGGCCTTGCCGCCGAGCCCCACCATGTCGAGCACTTCGGGAACAGTGCGGTCGATGAACTGGCGCCGCTTGCCGATCACCTCCAGCGCGAACGCGACGTTCTGGTACACCGTCTTCTGCTGCAGCAGCCGGAAGTCCTGGAACACGCACCCGATGCGCTGGCGCAACTTGGGCACCTTGCGGCCGGGTAACCGGTCGACCCGGAAATCGGCGACTCTGATCTCGCCCGCCGTCGGCGCCTCCTCCTTCAGCAGCAATCGCATGAAGGTCGATTTGCCCGAGCCGGACGGTCCGATGATGAAGACGAACTCGCCCTTGCCCACATCGACGGTGATGTCGTCCAGCGCGGGTCGCGTCGAGGTCTTGTACGACTTGGTCACGTTCCGCATGGTGATCACGGGGAGCCAGTGTAACCAGCAACCGCTCGCGGCCTGCGTCGTCAACCATGGGTGACAGCGTGGCGGCGGGCCGTCGCGCTCGGCTCAGCGACCCGGCGGTTCCGTGATCACCGCTGCTGGAACAGCGTTGACCAGGGTGGCCGGAGGGGTGGTGGTTTCGTCGGGTTTGACGAAGACGTACAGCACGAACGTGGCGACCCAGGTTGCCATCAGGATCGCCGTGGATCTACGTGGTCTCACTGATTCCCTCCCGGCGCAGCGCCGCGGCGACTCGCACCCGCAGCTCGCGTCCGACTTCGAACTGTTTGCCCGGCAACGTCCGGGCAACCATTCGGATGTTCATCTGGTCAACGGTGAGGTCTTCCACACCCATGACGGTGGGCTCGTCGAGCAGCAACGGCTGCAGACGAGCGTCTTCGTACGCCTTTGTACCGACCTCGTGCAGGATCTCGTTGACCCTGGTGATGTCAGCGCTGGCGGCCACCGGCACGTCGATCGCGGCGCGTGCCCAGTCCTTCGACAGGTTCGTGACCTTCACGATCTGGCCGTTGGGCACCGTGATCACTTCACCGTCGGCGTTGCGCAACGTGGTGATCCGCAGCGTGACGTCCTCGACCGTACCTTCCGCCTGCTCCGCGGCTCCAGTCACAGCGATGCGGACCACATCGCCGAACCCGTACTGCCGCTCGGTGATCAGGAAGAATCCGGCGAGGATGTCCTGCACGATGCGCTGGGCGCCGAAACCGAGCGCGGCGCCGAGCACCGCGGCGGGCGCGACCAATCCGGTGACGGCGAAGCCGAGCCGCCGCAGCACCTCCATGGTGATCAGCACGTAGACGATGGTCAGCACCACCCAGGTGATCACCTGGGCCAGCGCGTGCCGATGCTTGGCCGCCTCGGTGCGCACCAGGGCGTCGCTGCTGTGGAATCCGGCGTCGATCCGGCGGGTGACCCGGTCCCTCAGGTAGGTGGCGAACCGGCTGAAGAGGATGGCACCGAGGATGAGCAGCACGATCTCCAGGCCCGCGCCGCGTAGCCACGTGGTGAAACCGGTGGAAGCGATCGCCTGGATGCCCGCGACATTCATCTAGCTCGCCTGCTCTCGCATTCGCCAGCGGATACCCGACTCGATGAACCCGTCGATGTCGCCGTCGAGTACCGCCGACGGATTGTTGACCTCGTAGTTCGTCCGCAGGTCCTTGACCATCTGGTAGGGGTGCAGCACGTAGGAGCGCATCTGATTGCCCCAGGACGCACCCTCGTTGGTCTTCAGCGCGTCCATCTCGGCGCGCTCTTCCTGCCGCTTGCGCTCCAGGAGCTTGGCCTGCAGCACGCGCATGGCCGAGATCTTGTTCTGCAGCTGCGATTTCTCGTTCTGGCAGGTGACCACGATGCCGGTGGGCAGGTGGGTGATGCGGACCGCGGAGTCGGTGGTGTTGACGCTCTGGCCACCCGGGCCCGACGAGCGGTACACGTCGACGCGGATCTCCGTCTCCGGCACCTCGATGTGGTCGGTGGTCTCGACCACGGGTAGCACCTCGACCTCGGCGAAGGAGGTCTGGCGGCGACCCTGGTTGTCGAACGGGCTGATCCGAACCAGCCGGTGGGTGCCCATCTCCACCGACAGCGTGCCGTAGGCATAGGGCGTCTTCACCGCGAAGGTCGCGCTCTTGATGCCCGCTTCCTCGGCGTAAGAGGTGTCGTAGACCTCGACCCCGTACTTGTGCCGGTCGGCCCAGCGGATGTACATGCGCATCAGCATCTCGGCCCAGTCGGCGGCGTCCACGCCACCGGCGCCGGAGCGGATGTTCACCAGCGCGTCGCGCTTGTCGTACTCGCCCGACAGCAGCGTGCGGACCTCCATCGCCTCGACGTCGCTGTGCAGCGCGACCCGCTCGGCGTCGGCATCGGCGAGCGCGCTGGCCCTGGCCTCGCCCTCTTCCTCCTCGGCCAGTTCGTAGAGCACCGGCAGATCGTCGAGCCGCTGACGCAGCTCCTCCACCCGGCGCAGTTCGCCCTGGGCGTGCGACAGCTCACTGGTGACCTGCTGGGCGTGGTCTTGGTCGTTCCACAGGTCGGGGTCGGCGGCCTGATGCTCGAGCTCGTCGATACGACGGCGCAGCTCGTCGATGTCGAGGACCGATTCGACCGTCTTCAGGGTGGCGTCGAGTTCGGCGAGATCAGCGGAAACGTCAGGATGCACGATCGTCAAGCCTAGCTGCCCCTCTGTGACGGCAGCACACGAGTGCGCGCGGGATGACCGGGGACGGCGTCGCCGGGGGTGGGCGCCGTCGTGCGCGGGCCGGCCGGTCGGGTCGCCGCGACCTCACACGCACGTTCCCGGCTCCCCGCGGGACGGGTGCGCTGCGACGGACGCCTCATGGGTTTCCACCCTAAACGGCGACCGCGCTTGGCGCAGTTGGTGATTGGAATTCGTGAGGTTGATGACCGTTCTGCCGCGCGGTGCGATGCCGTCGCGGCCGATCGTTCGTCTTGTCGGACCGCCGGACCGGGCCCGGCCGGGCGGTGTGTCGAACTCCACTGATTCCGCCTGTGGATGACCGCCCGCGCCGCGATACCGACCGCTCAGCCCGAGACCGCGTGCAGTCCGCCGGGACGGCGTCCGTTGAGCGCGTCGAGGGCAGCGGCGGTGGCGTCGTCGGCGGGCAGGTAGACGAGCACCCGCTGGTCGTCGTCGGCGGAGAGCTCGAGCGATTCGTAGGCCAGGCGCAGCGAACCGGCCTCGGGGTGGGCGAGACGAGTGATGCCGGTGGCCGCGGCGAGGCTCGGGACCGTCTCGACCCGGTCGGCGAACGCCGGGCCCACGGTGACGGTGAGTTCGTCGGCGAGGGCGGCGATATGCGGGTCGGCTCGGAACGGTCCCTGTTTCAACGTGGCGACCGTCGCGTCGGCGATGTGCTCCCAGTCCGGATAGAGGTTCCGGGCGCCGGGCAGGCAGAACACGAAACGCGCCAGGTTGGGCGGGGTGTGCGGGGCGTCGAACAGTCCGGTCGGCGCCATCAGCCGGTGGTAACCGTCGGTGTAGGCGAGCACTTCGGTGAGGCGGTTGACCACGACGGCGGGCGCGGGTTCGAGCCGATCCAGGATCGCGCGCACCGTCGGTCGCACCTCGCGCAGCGGCTGCGCGTCGCCCATGCAGGTGAACCCGCTGTCCACCGACTTGCTCAATCGGTGCAGGTGGATGCGCTCGGCGGGGCTCAACCGCAACGCGTCCGCGAGCGCGGACAGCACCGGGGCCGATGGATGCCGGTCGCGCCCCTGCTCGAGGCGCGTGACGTACTCCACGCTGACCCCGGCCGAGGTGGCCAGTTCGGCACGCCGCAAGCCCGGGGTGCGCCGCCGCGGGCCGGTGGGCAGGCCGACCTGCGCGGGTGTCACCGCTTCACGGCGGCTGCGCAGGAAGAGCCCGAGTTCGTTGTCGCTCACCCCTCGAAGCTAACAAGGCGCGCCGCCCGGAGGGTGTCCCTGCCACTACCACTCTTACGGCGGTCTCCCTGCTCCGCGCACCGGGCAGCAGATTGAGTGGGCGGCCCGAGCCGGGCCGCTTCGTGATCCGAGGAGGAACAGCATGTCCAACGCTCCCTTGAAGCTCGCGGTGATCATCGGCAGCGTCCGGGAAGGCCGCTTCGGGCCCGTGGTGGCCACATGGTTCAGCGAGCAGGCACGGCGGCACGGCGGATTCGAGGTGGACGTCATCGACTTGGCGGAGGCGCACATTCCCCTGGAGTTGCCCGCGGTGCCTCCGGCGATGGACCCGAATCCGCAGCGGCCCGAAGGCATGACCGACCTCACGCGCAGGCTCGCGGCGGCCGACGCCTTCGTCATCGTCACGCCCGACTACAACCGCAGCATCCCCGCCTCCCTCAAGGCCGTCATCGATTGGCACTTCACCCAGTGGGACGCGAAGGCGATCGGCTTCGTCGGCTACAGCGGAGCCTCCGGCGGCCTGCTCGCCATCGAGCACCTGCGGCAGATCTTCAACGAACTCAACGCGCACACCGTTCGTCACTACGTGTCCTTCCCGCGCTACTACCTGCTGTTCGACGAGGAGGGACGGTTGCGGGAGCCGGAAGAGCCCGCGGCCGTCGCGACGGCGATGCTCAACCAGCTGCACTGGTGGGCGAGCGCGTTGGCCGCGGCACGGTCGCTGGAACCGGTGGGGTGAGCGCCGGACGGGAACGGCTGCAGCCGGGGGTACCGATAGGGTGCGGAGCGTGGCTGTGTACTCCTCCGATCTCGAACTCGCCCTGCGGCTGGCCGACGCCGCCGACGCGATCACCCGGGCTCGCTTCGGTGCGCTGGACCTGAAGGTCGACGCGAAGCCGGATCTGACACCGGTGTCGGACGCCGATCTGGCCGTGGAGCAGGCGATCCGGCAGGTGTTGTCCGAGCAGCGACCGGGCGACGCGGTGCTCGGCGAGGAGTTCGGCGGCGACGCCGAATTCAGCGGAAGGCAATGGGTGGTCGACCCGATCGACGGCACGAAGAACTTCGTGCGCGGGGTACCCATCTGGGCCACGCTGATCGCGCTGCTGGAGGACGGCGAACCGGTTGTCGGCGTGGTGAGCGCGCCGGCCCTGGTACGGCGCTGGTGGGCGGCCGCGGGATCGGGCGCGTGGTCGAGTTTCGACGGGCGGGCGGCCGAGCCGATCTCGGTCTCCGCCGTCGGCGAGCTGGGTTCGGCCAGTCTGGCGTTCTCCAGTCTGTCCGGGTGGCGCGAGCGCGGCCTGCGCGAACAGTTCATCACCCTGACCGACGACGTGTGGCGCGTGCGCGGCTACGGCGATTTTCTCAGCTACTGCCTGCTCGCCGAAGGCGCCGTCGACATCGCCACCGAACCGGAGGTCTCGCTGTGGGACCTGGCCGCCCTGGACATTCTCGTCCGCGAAGCGGGCGGGCGTTTCTCCGCGCTGGACGGCGAACCCGGTCCGCACGGTGGCGACGCGATCGCCACCAACGGCCTGCTGCACGAGAAGGTCCTCGACCGCCTGCGCGGCTGAGTTGTTCTGTCGTCGCTCGGCGTCGCCGGGTGGCCACCACCATGGATGCCACTTCGACCACGGTGTGCCTCCTCGCGGATGTGGACAACGCGGCGTTTCCGCATGCCGGAAGTCTCTCGAGCTATCCGGCCCGCGCCGGGTTCGCCGGGGTGAGATCGATCCCCGGCGGTGGGCGCAGGCGGCGAAGGGTGCCGTCCATGCTCGTCACGTAGAGCGCCCACGCATTCCCGTCCCGGTCGATACGCACCGACGTGGCGCCGTCCGGCGGATTGCGCAACGGGCCTGGCTTGATCAGGCCCGTGATGATCGCGCAGGTGGCGCCGGTCGTCGTATCCACCCGGTAGACGGCGCCGAGTATGTGATCGGCGACGAACAGCGCGCCCGCCCGGGTGGCCTCCATATCGTCGGGCAGCGCGACCAGGTCCGGGATGCCGGAGACGACGGTGGGATGCGCCGGATCCTCGAGCCGCACGCGCAGGATCTGCAGCGTCATGGTGTCGACGAAGACCGATTCGCCGTCGGCGGCCAGCGCGAGGCCGTTGGACGGCGGCAGCGCCGACCAATCCCGCTCGTACTCGCTCGTCTGGGGCCAGTAGCGGGAGATGCCGCTGGGACCGCTCAGGCCGATGGTGGTGAACAGCAGGCTGCCATCCGGCAGCAGCAACAGGCCGTTGGGCCCGTTCAGCCCGGTCAGCAGGACGTGCACAGCGCCGGTCTCGATGTCGTAGCGCTGGAGCGTGCCAGGCGGTTCGCTGAGGCCGTCCCCGGTGAGGAAGTAGACGTAGCGCCCGGCCACGCGCACCCCCGCCGGGCGGTGCAGATCGGTGACCAGCTTCGTCATTCGCCCGGCGCCGTCGACGTGCGCCAAGTAACCGTCCATCAGACCGGTGACATAGAAACCGCCGCGTCCGTCGGAATCGAGATTCTCCAGATTGCCGACTCCTTCGACGATGGTCGTGGTCTGCCAGCCGTCCGAGCACATGGCGGGAAATGTCTCCGCCTGTGCGGCCGGCGTCACCGTGGTGAGCCCGGCGACCACGGCGACGGCGCTCAGTACCGCCACGCGCACCCGGATCCCTGTCCCTTTTGCCATGAGCGACAACATAACAGCGCCGAACCAAGCGGTAAGCCTCGAGATTTCCGCCGGAGCGGAGAAAACCCGAGGTCGGTGCGCCGCGGCGAAAGTTTCGGATCCCGGTTGTCCCCATGTGCACAACTCGGGCGCCCACCAGGGTGAACGCCGAACCGTGCCGGTACCGCCCCGCCCCGGCGCTCGTAGGATGGGCCGGGTGACTTCCCCCGATGATTTCGCGGCTGTAGCGACCGGTGTCGCCTCCGGATCGGACGCCGGATCCGTTGCGGCGCAACAGGTCCTACGCCGAGTCTTCGGTTACGACAGCTTCCGCGGCGATCAGCAGGCGATCGTCCAGCACGTGATCGACGGTGGCGACGCGCTGGTGCTCATGCCGACCGGCGGAGGCAAGTCGCTCTGCTATCAGGTCCCCGCACTGGTGCGCCCCGGCGTCGGGGTGGTGGTCTCCCCGCTGATCGCCCTCATGCAGGATCAGGTGGACGCGCTCAGCGCACTGGGCGTGCGCGCAGGCTTCCTCAACTCCACGCAGTACCCCGATGAGCGGCGGACCGTCGAGGCGCAATTCGTCGCGGGTGAACTCGATCTGCTGTACCTGGCGCCGGAGCGGTTGCGCCTCGACTCCACCGGGCAGCTGCTGGATCGCGGCAAGGTCGCGCTGTTCGCCATCGACGAGGCGCACTGTGTCTCCCAGTGGGGTCACGACTTCCGGCCCGACTACCTGGGTCTTTCCCTGCTGCACGAGCGCTGGCCGGACGTACCGCGGATCGCGCTGACCGCGACCGCCACCGAGAAGACGCGCGACGAGATCATCCAGCGTCTCGACCTCGGCACCGCCCGCCGGTTCGTGTCCAGCTTCGACCGTCCCAACATCCAGTACCGGATCGAGCCGAAGAACCGCCCCGAGCGTCAGTTGCTGGAATTCATCCGCAACGAGCACGCGGGAGACGCGGGCATCGTCTACTGCCTGTCCCGCAACTCGGTGGAGAAGACCGCGGCGTTCCTCACCGAGAACGGCGTCACCGCGGTGCCCTATCACGCGGGCTTGGACAATCGCACCCGCGCGGCGAACCAGTCGCGCTTCCTGCGCGAGGACGGACTGGTCGTCGTGGCGACCATCGCCTTCGGCATGGGCATCGACAAGCCCGATGTGCGCTTCGTCGCCCATCTCGACCTGCCGAAATCGGTCGAGGGGTACTACCAGGAGACCGGGCGCGCGGGCCGCGACGGGCTGCCCTCCACGGCCTGGATGGTCTACGGCCTCAACGATGTGGTGCAGCAGCGCAAGCTGATCGACTCCTCCGAGGGCGACGCCGCGCACCGTCGCCAGCTCCAGCTGCACCTGGACGCGATGCTCGCGCTGTGCGAGACGGTCGGCTGCAGGCGCACCCAATTGCTGGCCTACTTCGGCGAGCCCGGGTTGCCCTGCGGCAACTGCGACACCTGCCTGTCCCCACCGCAATCCTGGGACGGCACGGTGGCCGCGCAGAAGCTGCTGTCGACGGTGCTGCGGCTCGAGCGGGAACGCGGCCAGAGGTTCGGCGCCGGTCACATCGTCGACATCCTGCTCGGCAAGAAGAACCCGAAGGTTCTGCAGTACGACCACCACGAGCTGAAGGTGTTCGGAGTCGGTACCGACCTGCGCGATACGGAGTGGCGCGGCGTGGTGCGGCAATTGCTGGCCCACGGGCTGCTGGCCGTCCACGGAGACTACGGGGTGCTGACGCTGACCGAGGCCAGCAGCGAGGTGCTGTTCGACGGACGGCGAGTACCGCTGCGCCGCGAGCCCGAACGCGCGACCAAGCCCGCGCGGGCCGCGAAGGCCGCCAAGGCGGCCTCGGCCGAGCTGCCGCCCACGGACCTGCCGCTGTTCGAGAAGCTGCGCGAATGGCGCGCGGCCACCGCGAAGGAGCAGGGCGTGCCCGCCTACGTCGTCTTCCACGACGCCACCTTGCGCGAGATAGCGGCACGCAAACCCGCGAGCCTCGCGCAGCTCGGCGGCGTCAACGGCGTCGGCGAGAACAAACTCGCCAAATACGGCGAACAGGTGCTCGAAGTGCTCGGCGCCGAATGAGCCGCTACCGTCACGCGGGACACGAGCGGTGTACGGCCAGCGGGCGAGACCGTCGAGGACTGTGGAGGACAGCGTGAGTCGGAGCGAGACGATCGGGCGCCGGGAGTTCCTGGCCGGTGCGGCCACTCTCGCGGCCGGGGCCACGTTGGTCGGCCGCACTCCGGCACACGCGGTGCCCGTCGCGGAGGGGGTCACGAAGTTTCCCTTCCCGGCCGAGCGCAGGGTGCGGGTGCTGGTGACCGGCGACGCGGGCACCGGTACCCGCACCCAGTGGGCGGTCGCCGACGCCATGCGCGCGCTGCACGGTCGCGAACCCGTCTCGCTGGCACTCGGCCTCGGCGACAACATCTACGAACACGGACCCGACGGCGCCGCCGACCAACAGTTCGCCGACAAGTTCGAAAATCCCAATACCGGTTTGGATTTCCCGTGGCTGATGGTGTTGGGCAACCACGACAACAGCTCGGTGCTCGGCGGTGACGGCGGGTGGCTGCTGCGCGGCAACGCCGAGGTGGAATACCACGCCGACTCCAGGCGCTGGTGGATGCCGAGCCGCTACTACTCGGTGCGCATTCCCGAGGAGAACCCCGTCGTCGAATTCTTCGTCCTCGACGTCAACCCGCTCGCCGCCTACCTGCCGCCGGTCTTCACACCCTATTGGGCGGTCGACGGGCAGTTCATGAACGAGCAGCGCGCCTGGCTCGATCGCGCCCTCACCGAATCGCCCGCCCCGTGGAAAATCGCCTGCACCCATCACCCGTATCTGAACAACGGCCCGCACGGGGACGCGGGCCGCTACGAGGGCTTGTCGCTGGAGCCGATCAACGGCGTGCACGTGAAGCGGTTCATCGAAGACCATGTGATCGGCCGCTGCCAGTTCATCCTGTCGGGGCACGACCACTCGCTCCAGGTGCTCGAACCCACGGCGGCGACGAAGGGAACCAGGCAGGTCGTGTCCGGCGCGGCCGCCAAGACGGTCGGGGCCGAGCCGCGGCTCACCGCGAGCGCGGGCCACAGCGCGCTGTACGAGAACTATCACGAGCTGGGCTTCATGGTGTTCGAGCTCACCGACGACGGAGTCGAAGTGGGCGTCCACACCGTCGACCTGACGACCGGCGCGTCCGCCGAGGCGTTCCGGCGCCGTCTGGCCTGAGTTCCAACTGGGTTGCGCCGCGCGGGAATTGCGGCGGGTCGCCGTCGTGGCGGCTACCGTTCTGGCTATGGCACCGGGTGAGGGTTCCAGTGACGCGGGCGACGATATTTCTGCCGGCTCGATGGGCGGTGAGACTCCGGACGCGCCGCCGTACGTCCGCAGCAGAACCGATCCGGCGGTGGAGAACGTATGGCTGCGGCGTCGGCCACCGCCACCGCGCCCCGGCCTGCCGCGAATGTCGACCGTGGCGCTGCTCGCCGCGTTCCTTGCCGTCCTCACGCTCTACGTGGTGCTGCATCAGGGTGGTTAGGGCCTGCGCGACCTGCGGGAATAAACCGGTTGCCGGGTCACTTAGAGTGGACCGTTATGAAGGAGAAGGGGCGCAAGGTCATCGCGACCAACCGCCGGGCGCGGCACAACTACACGATTCTGGACGTCTACGAGGCCGGAATCGCGCTGGTCGGCACCGAGGTGAAGAGCCTGCGCGAGGGCAAGGCCTCGCTGGTGGACGCGTTCGCGACGGTGGACAACGGCGAAGTGTGGCTGCGTGGGCTGCACATCCCCGAGTTCAGTCACGGCACCTGGACCAACCACGCGCCGCGCCGGGTGCGCAAGCTGCTGCTGCACAAGCGTGAGATCGAGCGGTTGGTCGGCAAATCGCGGGAGGGCAACCAGACGCTGGTGCCGCTGTCGATGTACTTCTCCGACGGCAAGGTGAAGGTCGAGCTGGCGCTGGCCAAGGGTAAGCAGGACTACGACAAGCGCCAGGACTTGGCCCGGCGCACGGCCGAGCGAGAGGTCACCCGTGAACTAGGACGGCGGGTCAAAGGCATGCGGTGACCGCCGTCCTGCTCGCACTGGTAGCCGCGGCGGGCTACGGCGTGAGCGATTTCTACGGCGGCGTTGCGTCGCGGCGGGTGACCGCACTGCGCGTCGTCATCTATTCCTATCCGTTCTCGGTGCTGCTGGTGCTCGCGCTGCTTCCGTTCGTGTCCGGGAGCGCGGAGGCCGCCTCGTTGTGGTGGGGCGCGGCGGCGGGTGTCGCCAGCGGTGTCGCGGTGTGGTGGTTCTACGCCGCGCTGGCCGGCGGTCCGATGGCAGTGGTCTCCCCGCTGACGGCGGTGCTGGTCGCGGGCATTCCGGTACTCGCCGGGCTGGTGACCGGCGAGCGCCCCGGCCCGCTCGCCTTCGCGGGCATCGTGTTCGCGCTGGTCGCGGTGCTTCTGGTGAGCCGGGAGTCGCCGGATGAGGTGACGGAGGAGATCACTGGGGGACGCGAACTGCGGTTCACCCGCAAGGTCGCCGCGCTGACCATCGGATCAGGCGTCGCGTACGGATTCGCCTTCGTCTTCTTGCACGAGACATCGGCGCAGTCCGGGCTGTGGCCGCTGCTCATGCAGCGCCTCGCGGCCACCGCGGTGGTGTGGCTCACCGCGCTGAGCGCCCGCGATTTCGGGCGGCTGCGGGGTGAGCCCCTACGACTGGCCTGCTATATCAGCGTGCTGGACGTCATCAGCAACGCCGCGCTGCTGTATGCCTTCCACGGCTCGCTGCTGTCACTGGTGAGCGTCATCGGCTCGCTCTATCCGGCCGTGACCGTGCTGCTGGCAATGGTTCTGCTCGGCGAGCGGGTCCGCCGGCAGCAGCAGGCAGGCCTGGTCCTGGCGTTGGCCTCGGTCGCGCTCATCGCCGCGGCCTGAGGAACGGCCGCACAGGTTCGAGCGCTCAGGCCGACTCCGGCGCGGGCACCGACTCGGGCGGCGGCTGATCGAAGGATGCCCGCTGCCCGAGTCAGAGAGAACGCGGATTGCGAGTGTCCGCCTCCCGGAATCCGGATTCCGTTCTACCGCAGGCCGCGCGGCTCATCGCGTGCACGGTTCGCGCAGCGATATCCGTTTCAAGGTCGGACTGCGGTAGTCGGCGACCACGGTGCGCGACCCCAATGACGTGGACGGATCGGGCACGTTGACCACCGCGCGCTGCGCCGCGACGTCGGGTTCTTCCCGCCCGTAGATCTGCTGCGCGGCCATTCCCTCGGAGTCGACGGTGAGCCCGGCAAGGGTCTTGCGCAGGGTCGGCCGGTCCAGTCCTCCGGTCTCGGCCGCCTTGGTGAGCAGCGCCTTCATCGGATAGGAGATCGCCCAGCCCAGGTTGTAGCCGAAATTCGTCGGTTCGCTCGGCGCGGCGTTCCTGGCCCGTTGGGCGCCGAGGCTCATGCCGTCCCAACCGTCGAACGGAGAGGTGTAGTTGTAGAGCGACATCAGAGCGGGCGCGGCCGGGGTCTTGAGCAGGGCGCTGTTCCAGGTCGGTGTCGATCCGAGGAACCGGCCCGTGTAACCGGATTTCGCCAATTTGCCGACGATCTCGGCGGCTTCGGCCGGTCCGGTGGCCAGCAGGACCACGTCGGGCGGATCGGCCATGATCTCGGCGACCGGGTAATCCTGGTTGCCGACTTCGGGGTTGGGCCCGGTGTCGACCCGGGCGGTGATGGTCGCGCCGTTGTCCAGTGCCCACTTGAGCGCCCCGCTGGCGTAGTCACCGCCGTAGTTGCCGCGGTAGGCGACCACGCCGAGCGTGCGCGGCTGGTAGTGGTTCTGCGCGAACCAGTCCAGACCCAGCACGGCTTCGGTGCAGTACGAGAAGCCGTCGTCCAGCACCAGGTCTCGGTCGGTGGAGCGGTACTGCCAGCCGGACCACAGGGTGCCTGCCCCGGTGACCAGGTCGGCGTCGTCCATCTCGCCCAGGACGGCCAGGGTCTGCGCGGTCCCGAAACTCATCGCGAGGGCCAGCACATGGGGGGCTATGTTCTCGAATTCCGCGACGTGCCTGCGCGGATCGTAGGCGGTGTCACGCGTGTAGGTCGCGATGTCGATCTCGTATCCGCCGATACCTCCCTGCTTGTTCACCTCGTTCCAGAACGCGAGTTGCCCGTCCTGCAGCGACTTTCCGAGCGGAGCGAAGGGGCCGTTGTTCAGGTCCGACAGAACACCCAGATAGATACAGCCCTTGTCGCGGTGGATCGCGTGCGGGCACGCTTCGCGGGTGACGCCCGGGACGGCGGCGGACTCGGAAGCCGAACAGCCGCCGGTCAGGACGAGCCCGAGCGCGAGGGGGGCGGCCACGAGACGCAGCAGCCGACGGAGATTACGGTGGAAAGGCATGTCTCGCTCGCTTACGGCTGCACGCAGGGCTCGGTGAGGGTGACGCGGTCCTGGGTCGGGCCGTGATAGTCGGTCGCCAGGGTCTTCGCACCCAGCGGCGCGGTCTGCTCTGGCGCTTCGATGACCGCTCGCTGCCTGGTGAGGTCGGGTTTCGCCGCGCCGTAGGTGTATTCGGGTATCGCGCCCTCGTAGTCGACGCGCAAGCCGTGCACGGCTTGGCGGACGCCCTTGCGGGTCAGCTTGCCTTCGTTGACCGCTCGGGTGAGCAGCGCCTTCATCGGATAGGAGAACATCCACCCGGCGCTGTAACCCCAGGTGGAGGGCTCGCGAGTCGCCGAGGCCCTGGCCTTCTTGGCGCCGGCGCTGAGGCCGTCCCAGCCGTCCAGCGGCGAGGTCATGTTGTAGCGCGTCGTGATCGCAGACGCCGCAGGGCTTTTCAACAGGCCGCCGTTCCAGGTCGGGCCCGAGCCGAGAAACCTGCCCGGATAACCGGCCAGCGCCGCCTTGCCCATGATCTCGCCCGCCTCCGCGGGGCCGGTGGCCAGGAGCACGAGATCCGCTCTGGCATTGAGGATCTTGGCGACGGCGGCGTCCTGGTTGCCGATCTGGGTGTTCGGCTCGGTGTCGATCTGCGCCACCATGTCGACGCGGTTGGCGGAGGCCCATTTCTTGGCCCCGGTGGCGTAGTCGCCGCCGTAGTCACCCTGATAGCTGACCGTGGCGATCGAAGACGGCTTCGCTTGGTGCTCGGCGATCCAGTCCAGGGCGATGATCGCCTCGGAACAGTAGGAGTAGCCGGACTCCAGCAACAGACCCTTGTCGCTGTTCTCGAATTGCCAACCCGACCACAGGGTTCCGGCAATGGCGATCATGTTCGCCGCGTCCATCTCGGGAAGTACCTTCTGCGTCTGCACGGTGCCGAAGCTCATGGAGAGCGCGAGGACGTGCGGCTCGATTCGCCGGTACGCCTCGGCGTGCTTCTGCAGATCGTAGTTCGTGTCCTCGGTGTAGGTGGCGATGTCCACCTCGTATTTGCCGCCGATGCCGCCCGCTTCGTTCACCGCCTTCCAGAACGCCAGCTGGCCGTTGTGAATGTCCTTGCCCAGCGCGGCGAACGGCCCGCTGGTGAGATCGGACAGCACGCCCAGGTAGATACACCCCTTGCGGGAGTCGACCGCGTTCGGACACGGGTCGGAGGTGACCCCGGGTTCGGACACGGTCGACTTGTCGCCCAGGACAGAGCACCCGGTCAGGACGAGTCCGGCGATGGCGGTGAGGGCGGACAGGCGCAGCAACCTGTCCCGAATGGTGCGAACTGCCAAAGTGTTTCCTTAGTCTGAAATCGAGATCCGCTGCTCAGAGCCGATCGTACGGCTCGTGCAGTGTAAGTCGGGTTCCTCGCCGGGCCCGGAGAACCGGCTACCAGCATCCGGGAAGGATGGGTGTTCGAGCGGGCGGTGACGGGGATCCGGTTGAGCTGCGTGCCGTGACCCCCGGACCATATCGGAGGAACAGAGAACACGGTGCGTTCTCGACACCGCCCGAGGGTGGGAGTTCGGAGGTTCCGGTCCGGAAACGTGGCGACTCGGAATGCCTCCTCCGACCCTCGGGGCCCCGTTACCTCACCCGCGTCAGTGCCCCCGGCCGACGCTGCCGGTGTGGGGTCCACCACGACCGGATATCGGGATGATCCGGCCTCTCGCCGGTGTTAACATGAACAGCCCGGCAAGGCGCCGGGGCGTACGGGGCTGAACGGTTTCGACTGCGTACGTAGATCTAGGGGAAGCGTGTCGGTGCAGGCAAGAGACCACCGTAAGCGTCGTTGCAACCAATTAAGCGCCGATTCTCATCAGCGCGAGTACGCTCTCGCTGCCTAACCAGCGAAGCGTCTCTGTCGGCCCGGGGCATGCCCTCGGCTCCGGTGCCGGCATCAGCTAGAGGGCTAACCGTCCTACTCGGTCGCGGAGTAGGACGGGACATCGAACAGCGACTGGGATCGTCATCCGGGCTTGTTCGCGGGACCCGGAGATCCGAGTAGAGGCACAGCGGACTGCACACGGAGAAGCCCTGGAGACGCGGCGGAGGACCCGGGTTCGATTCCCGGCAGCTCCACTCGGGCCCTCCACCTGTTTGCGCAGGTGGAGGGCTTTTTTCATGCCCCAAGTACCCGCGGATGGGGGCGCGTGCCCACATTTTGCCCACATCTGACCGCGGCGTTTGCCGCTGCTGGTCGGAATCCGGGGCCCATCCGATCGGCCACGTCGTCGAACGGATGGCCGCAGTTGGCGAGGGTCAATGGCAGCATCTTGGCCCACTCGGGCCACACCAGCCGATACCCGAGCCGCCGCGCGAGCCGCTGCACCTGCGCGGTCTCCCACTCCGGCGCGGCGCTGCTGTCGTGGTCGATCCATCCGAAGGCGACCGGCTTCACTCGACTACACCCCTTCGGCACGGGTTGTTATTCGGTCCTCTGGTCTTGGGTCGAGCAGATCGTGGGCGCGCTCGATCGCCTCGTCCTCGAGGATCTCCGCGTGCTCTTCGGGTGTGCGCGGCCAGCCATCCGGGCCGACGTATTGCGCGGTTCCGTCGTCCGAGAATCCGCAGAACCGAAGTACGACACCGGTCGGCCCGTTTGCCAGACCGCGTTGAAACTGTCGGTATAGGTGTCGAACAAGCCACCGTCGAGGGTACGGCGCAGATGCCAGACGGGCGCACCGTATGCGTTCACGTGGAAGGGTGAACCGATGGCGCGCATCGAGTTCTATGACGACCCAGCCGCACCAGAGCCGAACAGTCTTGTCGTCGCGGCATCCGCCGTGGTGTGCGACGACATCGGCCGCATCCTGCTTCAACGGCGCGCTGACAGCGGCCTGTGGGCACTGCCCGGTGGTGGCATGGAGATGACCGACAGCCTCCCCGGCTGCGCGGTACGAGAGGTCAAGGAAGAAACCGGTCTCGACATCGAAATCACCGGGCTCGTAGGCACTTACACCGATCCGCGCCACGTGATCGCCTACAGCGACGGCGAGGTCCGACGCCAGTTCAACGTGTGCTTCCTTGCTCATGTCATCGGGGGCGACCTCGCCATCTCCGATGAGTCCACCGAACTACGGTTCGTAACCCCCGCCGAACTGGGCAGCCTCGACATGCACCACACGCAGCGGCTCAGGCTGACCCACTACTTGGAGAGGCGATGCGCGCCATACCTCGGCTGAAGATCCGGCGCAGGAGGGTGGCGCGTGGCGGGCGGCCTTTTCTTCCGCTCTGAACGTGATTTCGCACGGTGCGCGAGGGCACATTTGGGCGCAACCCTGAGAAAAACCGTGATTGAGCGTGACTCACAGTGATGTGTTTTCGCAGGTCGAGCCCGGATTGATACCCCTGCCGGGGGTCTGATTCGGGTTCGATTCCGGGAGCTCCACTCGAGGTTCCCCACTCGAACCTAGAGTGAGGGGTCTTCCAGCGCTCCGATGGCCCGAAGAGCCGACCTCTCTGAGGGGCCACGAATTCAAGTCACCGTTGAACAGTGGGGGCGGTTGGTCAACCGCTGGGTTCACGCATTCGGCTCGCCGTAGGCTGCGGCGATGTCCTGGGAACTGCTCCACCGGCTGTAGGTGGGCGACTGTGGCCAGCCGTCGGGGGAGTCCTGCCATTCCTCCTGCCTGCCGTAGGGCAGTAGGTCGATCAGGGCGAAGGAGTGGCTGAGCTGTTCGGTGCCGCGGCCGCTGGTGTGCCAGGTGCGGTAGACGGTGTCGCCGTCGCGGAGGAATACGTTGACCGCGAACCCTGCGCCGGGCGGTGCGCCGACGTCGGCGCCGAAAGAACTGTTCGCGGTGGAATACCAGGCCATCTTGTTTCCCACCCGCCGCTTGTAGGCGAGTGCCTCTCGGATCGGGCCCTGGGTGACGATGACGAACCGGGCGTCGTAATTGTTCAGGAACTCCAACCGAGTGAACTGCGAGGTGAAGCCGGTGCAGCCGCCACACTGCCACTGCTCGCCCGGAAACCACATGTGGTTGTAGACGATCAGCTGCGACATGCCGCCGAAGAGGTCGACCAGCCGGACCGGTCCCTCCTCGCCCTCGAGGGTGTAGTCGGGCATCTCGACCATCGGAAGGCGGCGGCGCTGAGCGGCGATCGCATCGAGTTCCCTGGTCGCGGCCTTCTCCCGGACGCGCAGCGCTTCGAGTTCGCGCTGCCAGGTATCGGTGTCGACGACGGGCGGCAGTGCTTGCGTGCTCATAGGGTCCTCCCTGTCCGGGTTCATAGCTCGAGGGCTGTAGGTGTAGACGCCGCCCGCTCGCGGAACTCATCGGCGATCGGCTACTTCCTCTCGCCCGGGCCCCGCACCCGCCTCCTGCGGAATTTGCCGCCGTCCATTCGGTCATGTGATCCCTCGACGAGCTGGGCTACCTTGCCGTGCGGATGGCTCGCGAGCCATTCGCGACTACGGCGTCGGTCCGAGTCGGCTCTACCGATCCCGGTCATGATCGGCCTGGGGGTACAGGCCTCGATATGTGTGCGCCCGGCATCGTTCCGGGAGGTGAAGGCAGGAAAGGTGCCGAGGTGGGTTGCGGTCGGAAAGCGGCAAATCAGAGAAAACGGGCGGATTCTGTTTGGTTGCTGACTGCGGTGGAATTGCCGGGGTAATGTCCATTGAGCAGGGAAAATGGGGTGTTTGCCCCTCGGTATCTGGATGGCTGCCATGAAGCTCGAAGCCGAGATTCGCAACTTCTCCCGAGATGGGAGCGGGGGGCTTGGGAGGCTGACATGACTGCTGGAATCGCGGGTAACGGGATGCGGTCGATTCTGCGTGCCGCCTGTGTGAGCGTCGGGATAGATGCGAGCGATGCCCAACCGGTGGGGTCGCAAGGGGTCTACCGGTTGCGCGGCGGGCTCGTCGTGCGGATCGGCGAGCGGGGACAGAAACTCGCGACCGGGCGGGAAGTCGCGGTCGCTCGCTGGCTGGAGACCTGCGGGGTGTCCGCGGCGCGCGTCGTCGCGGACATTCCGCAGCCGGTTGTGGTCGACGGACGCCCGGTGACCTTCTGGCAGGAGCTGCCACCGCATCACCCTGGCACGCCCGGTGAGGTCGCCAGGGCGCTGGGACAGCTGCACCGGCTACCACTGCCGGGCTTCGAACTACGCCGGATGTCGCCCCTGGCCCGGGTGGAGGAGGAGATCGCCGCCGCGCACACGGTGACCGAGGACGACCGGCGCTGGCTGGGCAAACACTTGGAGGAACTGCGCGGCCGCTGGAAGGCGCTGCCGAAGGGCCTGCCGTGGTCGGTGGTCCAGGGTGGCGGCTGGGAGGGCGGCGTGGTGGTCGGTGACGACGGCGACGTCATCCTGGTCGGCTTGGAGCAGGCGATGATCGGCCCGCCGGAGTGGGACCTGGTGCACACGGCGATCGAGTGCTGGACCGCGGGCGAGCTCACCGCATCGCAGTACGCCGAATTCTGCGCCGGGTACGGCCGCGACGTGATGCGCTGGGACGGCTTCTACCTGCTGCGCGACATCCAGGAGTTCCGGATGGCCTTGCAGTCGATGCGCGCCGCCACCGTCGACCCCACCTATCAGCGGCAGGCGCTGCGCCGCCTCGCCTACATCCGCGGCGACGAGGGCATGCGGCCGTGGCCCGAGTGGGCGCACCTCGAATAGGCCGCCCGCCGCGACCCGTCATCTCTGAACGGATGGCAGGCAGGAACCTCGGGGACGTAGCCCAGGTACGCGCCGTACCCGGCCGAGTTACCCATCTCGGCGGTCGCCGAGGCGTCCTCTGCCGGGCGCGTCGCGGCACCGGGACCACGCCGCCGCACGGTAGCGATGGATCGGTGATCAGCCCTGCTGAGTCGGGACGACGACGAGTTCGGCGATGTTGACGTGCTCGGGTACGCCGACCGCGTAGGCGATCGCGTCGGCGATGTCGCGGGGTTGCAGTATCTCGATCGCCGTGCGCCACTGCTCCAGTCCGGCGCGCTGTTGTTCGTCCTGCATCCCCGCGCCGAGTTCGGTGCCGACGAAGCCGGGTTCGATGTTCTTGACCCGCACGCCGCGCGGCCCGAATTCGGCGCGCAAGTTGCGGGTCAGGTGCGCGACCGCGGCCTTGGTGGCGGTGTACACGGCGTAGTTGGGGAAGACCGTGTGGCCGCCGATCGAGCCGACCAGCACCAGATCCGCTCGCCCGCCCCGTTCCGCGGCCGCGAGCAGGTCGTCGATGAACGCTCTCGCGGTGTAGAGCAGGCCGGAGATGTTGGTGCCGACCATCTGGTCCCACTCGTCGGTGAGTGCGGACTCGAAGGGCGCGGCGAGCATGACGCCCGCGTTCGCGACGACCAGGTCGACGGAACCGAATGCCGCCCGCACGGTGGCCGCGGCGTCTCGCATCGACTGCTGGTCGGCGACGTCGGCGACCACCGCGAGAGCGTCTGCGCCGATCTCGGCGGCGAGTTCCTCGATGCGATCCTTGCGCCTGCCCAGCAGGGCGACCTTCGCGCCGCCCTTTGCGAGTTGCCGCGCGGTCGCTGCGCCGATTCCACTGGATGCTCCGGTGACGACCGCGACGCGGCCGGTGATGTTGTTGGTCATGTCCACTACGTTGCGCGCCCGCACGGCCGCATGACAGGCTGCGGTCTTCCTGGTAGTCGGGGGGCCACCCGGGCTCACGTCGGCTCACCTAGGCTCGGATCATGGACTCCGACAATCGACTGGGCGCTTTCCTGCGTGCGCGCCGCGAGCTGGTGCGGCCGGAGGATTTCGGGATGTCCGGGGGTGGTCAGCGGCGGGTCGCCGGACTGCGCCGGGAGGAGATCGCCCTGCTCGCGGGGGTGAGCGCCGACTATTACGTACGGCTGGAGCAGGGACGCGACCGACATCCCTCCGAACAGGTCATCGCCGCGCTGGCGCGCGTGTTCGCGCTGGACGAGGAGGGCACGGCGCATCTGCGAGCGTTGGCGCGGCCGACGGCCGCGCGATCCCGGGCGCCGCGACGGCCCGAACGGGTGGCGCCGGGGCTATTGCGCCTGATGGAGGCGTGGCCGCATACGCCCGCGGTGGTGCTCGGCAGATACCTGGACGTGCTGGCGGCGAATCCGCTGGCCGCGGCCGTCAATTCGTGCTCGGTGCCGGGCGTCAATCAGGTGCGCATGGTCTTTCTCGATCCCGAGGCGCGCGATCTCTACGGCGACTGGCCGACCATCGCGGCCGATACTGTGGCCAGCCTGCGGGCGACCGCCGGGGCGGACCTGGACGATCCGCGATTGACCGAGCTGGTCGGGGAGCTTTCGCTGAAGAGCGAGGAATTCCGGCAACTGTGGGCGCGCCACGACGTCCGGGTGAAGACCGCGGGCGTCAAACACTTCCGCAACCCGATGGTCGGGGACCTCACGTTGTCCTACGAGACGCTCAGCGTCAACGGCGCGCCGGGCCAGATACTCATCGCCTACCATGCGGAACCGGGATCGCCCTCGGAACGATCGCTGGCCCTGCTCGGCAGTTTGATCGCGAACGACGGGAAATCGGCCGGTGCCGAGCGCCGCGACGCCGACGCGTCTCGGCCACAGCGCTGAGCGAGTCCGGCGCCGACCGGCCGAGTCAATCCTTCGTTTCGGTCCGTGTGGCCCCCGCCGACGCCGCCACCACACACCCGACGCCCGCCCACTGTCCGAGGTTCATGACCTGACCGAGGACGATCAAGCCCGCGATCGCCGCGACCGCGGGCTCCAAGCTCATCAGCACACCGAACACGCGGGGCGGAATCCGCCGCAGCGCTTCCAGCTCCACCGAATACGGCAACACCGATGACAACATCGCGACCGCGAATCCCGCGGCGAGCACGGCGGGCTGCAACAGCGCGGCGCCCGCATCGAGCACGCCGACCGGCAGCATCACCAGCCCGCCGAATGCCATGGCGAGCGCCAGCCCGCCCCCGCCGCTGGTCCGTTCGCCGAGCGCGGCGCTGAGCAAGATGTAACCCGCCCAGCACGCCGCCGCGGCCAGCGCGAAGATCACCCCCACCCAGTCCACGTCCCCGTCCGCCCGGGTCAGCAGCAGCACTCCGGCCCCGGCCAGCACCGCCCACAGCGGGTCGATCCAGCGCCGCGATCCGGCCAGCGCGACGGTGAGCGGTCCGAGGAACTCGATGGTCACCGCCATGCCGAGGGGGATCCGGTCGATCGCCTCGTAGAACGAGAGGTTCATCAGCGCGAGCACCGCCCCGTACCCGAGCACGACCGGCAGCGCACCACGCCCCACCCGTAGCGACGAACGCCAGATCACCAGCAGGACGACCCCGGCGAAGACCAGCCGCAGCATGACCGCTCCGGCCGCGCCGGTCGCCGCGAACAGCTGCGTGGCCACAGCCGCGCCCACCTGCACGCTGACGATGCCCGCCAGCACCAGCGCCGTCGGCGGCACACCACCGAGACCCTGCGCGGCGACCCTGCGTCGCACCGACACCGGCCTCGCGCCGCGCACCATCCGCTCGAAGTCGATCGCTACCACACCAGCACCTCCGTCGCTCCACGGGAAGACCCTCGGACACCCAACCACGAGGGGACGACACGATCGTCAGGCGGCACGGGGGGCCCGGCCGCACTCCGCCGGTGAGGTGAGTGGCGGTGGTGCGGTCGTTGTCGCGCCGCGTCGCACACGACGGAACAGACCCGTCCGGGCGAGCGACCGAGGAGCACACGCGCCGACGGATCTCGGTGCGCCGGTGCGAGCCGAATTCCGCGGTTCGCACCCCGTCGAAGCCCTACGGGAGTGAGGATCTAGTAATCGCGTCGGTGCGCGCGGCCGGCGTCCGTTCGACGAGGAGCGACTCACGACCGATAGGACCACCCGAATGCGAAGACGAATCGGTGCGACAGCGGCGGCGCTCGGAGCCGTCGCGGCGGTCACGATGGCCGACCCGCCCTCGGCCGGGGCCACGGTGACCCAGGTCGGGATGTATCCCGGCCTCAATTTCGGGTTGGTGACCAATTACGGGACGGGCTGCACCTATACCGCGCGAGCCACCGTGACCGACGTCGTCGCACCGGTGGTGTTCTACGACAACGGCATTCCGTTCGGGGTGGTCCGGCCTTCCGGCGGCGTCGCGCTGATCGACTGGGTGCCCGCCACGCCGGGACCGCACACCGTCAGCGCCGTGCAGGAGCCGGACGCGCCGTATGTGGCGAGTATCGACCTCCCGGTCGGCGAAGGCATCCACCTGGGCTACGCGTGCGTCGTCGGCGGCGGTTGACGGCGACGTCCGCCGCGCCGGTGATCGGCGGTCCGAGCTCGATCCCTTCGGCGGGAAGGAAATGAGCATGCGAAGCAACGGGCCGATCGTCGTGGGTGTGGACGGGTCCGCCGGGTCGGCGGTGGCGGTCGCGTGGGGAGCGCAGGCCGCCGCGCAGCATCGGGCGCCGTTGCGTCTGGCGCACGTGGTGGATCCGGTCGCCGACTACGGGCCCGGTGTCACCGAACCGCTCACCAGCACCGACTATGCCCGATTGGAGGGGCACGGTCGCTGGGTGCTGGATACCGCGGCCGAGGAGGCGCGCATCGCGGTCCGGGCGCTGCACGACATCGAGATCAGCACCGAGCTGGTGCACGAGCCGGTCGGTCCGGCGCTGCTCGACCGCACCGGCGGAGCGCGGATGATGGTGGTCGGCACCCGCGGTCGCGGGACCGTACAGCGTGCTCTGCTGGGATCGGTCAGTGCGGCGCTGGCGCGGCGGGCGCGCTGCCCGGTGGTGGTTGTCCGGGAGGGCGCCCCGCTCACCGCGGAAGCCAGGAAGAAGCTGATCGTCGTCGGCGTAGACGGCACCGAGATCAGCGAACCCGCTATCGAAGCGGCGCTGCACGAGGCCTCGGCGCGGGGTGTGCCCCTGCTGGCCCTGCATGTGTGGACGGGCGTCGAACTGCCGTCGGTGAGCGCTGAACTCGCGGTGGATACCGAGAAGCAGATCGTGCTGGCGGAAAGCCTCGCGGGGTGGCAGGAGCATTTTCCCGATGTCGAGATCCGGCGCGAGATCGTGACCGACCGGCCCGAGCGCTGCCTGCTGGAACGTTCGGGGCAGGCCCAGTTGCTGGTGGTGGGCAGCCGCGGGCGAGGCGGGTTCGCCGGCATGCTGTTCGGTTCGACCAGTCAGGCACTGCTGCTGTCGGTGGCGTGCCCCATCATGATCGTTCGCGACGTCTCGATGGCGGTCCGCTACCTGCCCGACTGAGCGTCACACTCCGGTCGTCGAGCCCGGCCGCACGATCATCAGAACGGTGACCGCCGCCCACAGCAGGTTGAACACTCCGGTGTCCATGGCGAGACGGCGGATCAGCGCCGGAGTGGTGCCGGTGAGGTCGGCGAGGACCTTCTGCTGCCCGGGCAGCACGAGCAGGGCGAGCACGCCCGCCGCGGCCGCGGTCAATCCGATCGACACCACCAGCCAGGTGTCGCCGAGCACGCCGAGAGCGAGCGCGGTGAGCACGCCGAAGGCCGGGACCGCCACGCCGAGCAGGGCATAGACGCGGCAGATGCGATGCAGCGTGCCGAGGACGGCCGGGTCGTGCCCGGTCGCGGTTGCGGCGAGGGCGCGGCGGGTGGTGGCGGGAAACATGCTGGCCGCCACCGTCACCGGGCCGACGGCGATGATCACGGCGAGCACGTGGACCGAGAGCAGGAACTTCGTCACGGCGGTCGACACTAGCCAGGATCCGGCGCGGGCGAAATTGGCGAAAGTGCCATATACCGCTCGATTCTCGCCAAGGGCGGTGAAATGCGGATATCCAGCAGAAGCCAGTTCGGCGCATTGGCTGAAATCAATCGGCCGCATAAACTATCGCCATGCACACCGTGGCCGTCCTCGCCCTGGACCAGGTGATCGCGTTCGATCTGGCCACGCCGGTGGAAGTGTTCGGGCGTACCTGTCTCCCCGATGGCAGGCCCGCCTATCGCGTGCTGGTCTGCGCGGGCACCCCGACGGTCGACGCGGGGCTGTTCACGATGCGAGCACCGCGCGGCCTCGACGCGCTGGGCGAAGCCGACACGATCGTGCTGCCCGGCTGCGCCGACCCGGCCCTTACGGTGCCGGACGAGGTGCTCGAGGCGCTGCGCCGCGCCGCGGCCGCGGGCACCCGTCTCGCGTCGATCTGTTCCGGCGCCTTCATCCTGGCGGCGACCGGATTGCTGAACGGGCACCGCGCGACCACGCACTGGCTCGCCGCCGCGGACCTCGCGGCCCGTTACCCGGACATCGATGTGGACCCCGACGTGCTGTACGTGGACAACGGCTCGCTGCTCACCTCGGCGGGCGCCGCGGCCGGAATCGACCTGTGCCTGCACATGATCCGCCGCGACTACGGATCGGCGGTCGCGGCCGACGCGGCCAGGAAGTCGGTCGTCCCGCTGGAGCGGGAAGGGGGGCAGGCGCAGTTCATCGTGCACGACCAGCCGCCGACGCCGCGCGGCTCGGCGCTGGAGCCGGTGCTGCGGTGGATTCAGGACAACTCCGCGCGGGATCTCACCCTCGACGACATCGCCGCCCAGGCCGGGATGAGCACCCGCACGCTCAACCGGCGGTTCCGCGAGCACACGGGTACCACGCCCCTGCAGTGGCTGCTGCGCGCGCGAATCCGGCAGGCCCAGCATCTGCTCGAAGCCACCAGCCACCCGGTCGACCGGATCGCGGGCCAGGTCGGTTTCGGCTCGCCCACCGCGTTCCGCGACCGCTTCAAGCGGGTGGTCGGGACGAGTCCGCACAACTATCGCGCGGCATTTCACGGCTCCGATGCGAATCTGTCCGGCTAGCGCGGGGGCGTGCCGGATGGGGCGCGGCGACGGCGGCCGCGCCGACCGATGAGTTCTCGCGCGTCGTCCCGTCGGATCAAGCGACATCGCAACACCGATCCAGGAGCAACGCACATGAGGAAAATCACCGCCGGCCTGTTCATCGCCCTCGACGGCGTCGTCGAGGACCCGCAGGACTGGCACTTCCCCTACTTCGACGACGCCATGGGCGCGGCGGTCGACGCCCAGCTCGGCGCCGCCGACACCCTGTTGCTCGGCCGCAAGACCTACGACAGCTTCGCGGGCGCGTGGCCGGAGCGCGAAGCGGCGGGCGGCCCGGACGCGGCGTTCGCGAAGAAATTGGGCGACGCGCGCAAGATCGTGGTTACCCGGCAGGATCTCGACTTCACCTGGCGCAACTCCGAAGTGATCGACGGCGATCTGATCGACGCGGTGACGGCGCTGAAGAACGAGCCCGGCGGCGACATCGGCATGAGCGGCTCGGTCTCGGTGGTCCGTCAGCTCCTGGCCGCCGGTCTGCTCGACGAGTTGCACCTGCTGGTGCACCCGATCGCGGTCGGGAAGGGCGATCGCCTGTTCCAGGACGGCGTGGCCACGGTCCCGCTGCGACTGCTGTCCTCGGAGACCTTCCCCACCGGCGTGCTGCATCTGGTCTACACCCGCGACGAGACCGCGTCCAACGCGTCCTACGACGACGCGAAAGCCCATCTGTCGCAGAGCGTTCAGTAGGCGTCGTCGCCGTCCGGGCGGCCCGTCGTGGTGAAGCCGCTAGTGCCCCAGCGCTTTCGCGACGATGCTCCCCGTGACGGCTTTGATGAGATAGCTGGTCGAGTCGTGTGGCGACGCGCCGTTGTCGAAATGCTGTTCGGTGACCGGGATGACGGCGCTGCCGGGGTACGGCGGAAAGAACGAAGTGAGGTCGAGGTGTGCCGCCACGAGGTCGTCCTCGTCGACCAAGTTGTGCCATTCCGTCACCGATTTCGGCACGGTGCTCGGCTGGGGGCGCAGCCGGTCGTACACGACCGAGCGCAACCCGAGTGGCGAGCCCATGGTCAGCAGGGTCACCGGATGGTCGGTGCGGTGCAGCGCCTCGTAGGCCACCACGCTGCCCAGCGAGTGCGCGACGACCAGGCGGGTGTCGGGACCGACCTGGTCGAGCACCTGCTGCTGGGCATATTCCCGCACGTCGTCGTCGGTGAAGTACCGGGCGACCTGGGACAGGGCGCGGATGACGAACTTCTGCGCCAATCCGAAACCGAACGGCGCGAACCAGCGCAACCGCATCAGCGCGTTGAGCGCGGGCCGCAGTCTCGCCTGCGCTCCCTGCGCCACCGCGTCCGGCGGCGGGGGTGTGCCGAGGCGACGGGCCGTCGCCCGGTCACGCTCGTCGCCCGCGTGCGCGGCGGCCGTCGCCAGCCATTCGGCGGCGAGCTGTTCCATCAGGTCGAGCTGGGCGTCGTCGGGTTCGATTCCCGCGCCCTGCGCGCCCTCGACCAGGAAACGATTGCCGTAGAAGGCCATCCTGGTCGACAAGTCACCGGGAGAACCGTTGCGCCACAATCGGTCCGCGAGCTCCGGGGCGCCGTGGTTGCGGACGCCGCCCGCGAGTCCGGGTAACCAGCGCGCCTCCAAGGTGTCGGCCGATTCCTGTTCCTGCGCGATGCCGTGTACAAGGACGATCGTCGCCAATGTCCCCACCCCTTCCGATCCCCGGTGTCGCCGAACAGTGTCCCTCATTCCGGCCTGCTCGTCAGCACGGGTCTTCCTTCGGGGCGGCGCCGCGCGTGAATCGCTTGTCGAGTGGCGCAATCGAATTGGCGAGACCGAACGGCACACGTTCGGCGATCGAGTGTTGTGGGGGATCGGACCCCGGACTGCGGGCGAGTGGGAAGCAGGGAGCAGTTCCACTGCGCACATCGTGGCGCTCCCGGCGACGATTGACACATCGAGTACGACCCGCGACCGCCGTACGACGCGGGTCACGTCGGCAAAGCATCGCGCGCCGTGCGGCTGGCCGCCACCGCCCAGCAGTCCCGGACCGTGGTGCAACCGGGGAACTTCGGGGAATTCGCCAGATTGTCGGCCGCCGTGCCGCAGCTGGCGTGGCGCAGTGCGATCCGTCGGGCGCGCGTACGCGGGAAGGTGCTCAGGCGTCCCGCCACTTGATCGAGCAACCCATGCTCGGCCGGTGCGGTTCGGGGACGGGTCCGCCGGCCAGCACGGCTTCGACGGCCGTGCGCAGGTCGTCCCCGGTCAGCGGCTTCCCGTTTCCGGGCGTCGATTCGTCGAAGGCGCCACGGTAGGCGAGCCGGAGGTTCGCGTCGTAGAGGAAGAAGTCGGGAGTGCACGCGGCGCGAAAGGCCCGGCCCACGTGCTGCTGCTCGTCGACGAGATAGGGGAAGGTCCAGCCCGCGCGGATCGCTTGGTCGCGCAGCCGCAGCGGTGCGTCGTCCGGGTAGGCGGACGCGTCGTTGGTGCAGATCGCCACGGTGGGCATGGACGGCAGGGAATCGACCAATTCGCCGAGCGCCGCCTCGATGTGCTTGACGTAAGGGCAGTGGTTACACGCGAAGACGACCAGCAGTCCGGGGCCGTCCGCGAAATCGTCCCGGGAGTAGATCCGCTGGTCGAGGTCGGGAAGCGAGAAGTCGGGTAGCGCTGTGCCGATGGGGACCATGTGTGAGGTATGCGCCATGGTGTGCCTTCCGTCGGGATCGCAGAGGACAGCGGGAGCCTAACCCCGTGTCGTCCGATTCGTCGGAAATACGCCGCTGAGCCGTCAGTCGGCGTGGCGGCCGTACGAACCGGCCAGATCGGACGGATCGGTGTTCGCTCCGCACAGCACCACGCATACGCGTTGGCCCGGGCGAGGCCGGAACGCGGGCTCGTCGCCGAGGATCGCCGCCACGGCGGTCGCCGCACCGTGCTCGACGGCGATGCGGCGCTGCTCCCACAGCTCACGGCGCGCTGCGACGATGGCGGCGTCCTCCACGAGCACCGACGCCACGTCGTAGTGCCGCGCGGCCGCCAGCGCCAGTTCCGAGGCCCGCCGGGCACCGAGCGAGTCGGCGGCCACCGAGTCGACCTCCACGTCGACGACCTTCCCGGCTGCGATCGCGGCATGCAGCGCGCGGCAACGGGCGGGCTCCACGGCGACGGTCCGGACGCCGTAGTGATCGGCGGCGGTGGCCACACCCGAGAACAGCCCGCCGCCGCCGACGGCGACCACGACGGCCCCGAGGTCCGGGATCCGCTCGTGGATATCCGTCATCAACGTGCCCGCGCCTGCGGCGATGAGCGGGTGGTCGTAGGCATGGGAGAGCAGGGCGCCGGTGGCATCGGCGAATTCGCGACTGGCCGCGAGCGCGTCGGCGTATTGCGTCCCCACCAGACGGACGTCGGCGCCATAGGAGTGGAGCCGGTCCACCTTGACCCGCGGGGCGGTGGTCGGCAGGAACACCGTGGCCGGAATTCCCTGACTGCGGGCCGCCCACGCACAGGCGAGTCCGGCGTTGCCGCCCGAGGCGATCGTCACGCCCACCCGCGGGAGCGTGCCGTTCTCGCGATGCGCGAGCAAGAAGTTGAGCGCGCCGCGGGCCTTGAAGCTCCCGGTGTGCTGGAGGAACTCCAGTGCGAACCACAGTTCGCCCGCCTGGTCGGCCTGCGCTACCGCCACCGGCCTGACCAGTCCGGTCACCCGTTGGGCGGCGGCCTTCACATCGCTATGGGTCAGTTCCACGCGGCTCCTCGGGACACGGTCGGGCGCCGCCGCTCAGTACTCGCGGCGATGCGGGACGAACTCCAGGGTGAGCAGGGCGGCGGCCGCGATCACCACCTCCCGCCAGCGGACCAGGACGTAGCGCTGATGCGACAGCGCATGGAATTTCCGCAGGAAGCGGTAGAGCGATTCCAGCCGGATCAGCGGATCGGCCAGGTGTGCCAGGACATAGAACAGGGTGGCCGTGCGCGATTTGTCCTTTTCGGCGAACAGTTCCGGGAACGGCGCGAAGGCCAGCGAGATCCGCTGGATGTCATGCGCCGCGGCGTAGTCGACCAAGTCGACGATCATGCGTTCATCCAGGCCGTTGGGCGCGTCCTTGCGCCGCCACGGGACGTCCAGGCTCAGTTCCCGCCCGCGCCCGGAAATGCCGTAGCGCTGGAAGCCGACGGGACTGCCGTCCGCGTCGTTGGCGATGACCACCAGCATGTTCGGATTCCGCCCGTCGAGCAGATGATCCAGGATCATCGAGAACCCACGGGTCTGCCTGCCGCGGCGCCATTCGTCGACGATGGCCAGCAATTCCTCGCGCCGGGCGGGGGTGAGGGCGGACTCGTAGACCACCTCGGTGGTGACGCCGAAATTCCTGGTGCGGCTCACGGCTTGGCGCAGGTTGCGGTATTTGCGTCCGACGAGGTTGAACTCCTCCACGTCGATCGCCACGTCGCGGCCGATCGGCACCGCGCGCAGCCCGCGATGCTCCAGTGCCCACACCTGCCACAGCTCGGCCAGTTCCGGGCTCGCGCCGAGCACGGCGACGCGCCAGCCATGGTTGACCGCGAAGTCGGAGAACGCCGCGACCAGTTCGGGGAATGCCGCGCGATCGCCGATCGGGTCGCCCGCGACGACGGCGATGCCGAAGCGGGTGCGGTAGCCGATGGCGGCGGTCGAGGAGGTGTTGAAGAAATAGGCTTTGGACGAGTGCAGGGCGAAGGGAGCCAGCGGGTCGCCCTCGGTGCGGCCGACCAGTTCGGCCACCCGATACACCTCGCCGGGCTGCGGTCTACCGGCGCGCGGCAGCACCACGACGAATCCGGTGGCGGCCAGCAGGACGAAACCGGCGTCGGCGTGCTCGGCGCGGTAGGCGAGATGCGCGACGGCGAGCACCAGCACCGCGACGGTGACATGCGGAAGCGTGATCGGCCTGCGCAGGTGCAGTCCGCGCGCGACGAACACCCCGGACAGCGCGAGCCCGACGAACCAGCCGTGGTCGGCGCCCTCCTGCGAGGTCACGTTCGACTCGTAGGCCAGGATCACCGCGATCAGCAGCGCCATCGTGATCAGTGCGGCGCGCATGCCGGGAGTGGTGGTGAAGGCGGCTGCCCGGTAGCCGCCGAGTGTGGTGGCGCGCAGCGTGCGCGAGCTGGAGGTTCCCTGAGCGTCAGGCACGATCGAACTCCGCCCTACCCTCGCGCTCCGTTACCCACGACAGCTTCGCCATGGTGGTCCTCCACATGATCGCCTACCGAACACACTATGCGGCCCCCCTGGTCCAGGGGAAACACCTTTTCGAAACCAGCCGGTAGGCGGCACGAACCAAGGCATCACAGACCAACGGCGCCCCACGGCAAACATCGGACGAATCTTGTCTATTCCTTCGTCGCCGAAGTGATCGGGTCGAGAGCGCGAACGGGCGTGGAGGAGTCGCGGGTCGGCGTCGTTGGGCGAGACGGTCGATTCGCAAAGGGTGCACCGTGCTGCGTGCCGGGTGGCCCGCGGACATGGAGTGAACCCCCGGCGGTGTCGCCGGCGGCTGCGGGCGGTGCCATCCGCTGCCGCGGCACGGACGCGTCCTGATCGGCGGCGTGGAACGGTTCCGATCGCGGCCAGTGGTGCGAGAGGCGAACTTCGAGCGCGTCCCTCGTATGCGCGACGATTGCCCGAATGGCAGCAGAGGTCCATTGCGCAGAATCGAAAATTCAACCCTATTTCCTTCTCTGGCGGGCGATTTCGGACATTTGCGGTCGAATTGCCGATTTACCGGCGTGTATCCGAGCTTTTCCTCTTTCCCGTTGTCATGCTCAGTGCCTGGCTGCTCCGAACCAACCGCCTGATGAGTGGGCGCGACGAGAGGTCCGACTGTGAAACTGAGCTGGATGGTGATTCCCGCGCTGGTCGCCGCCGCTGTGTCCGGATGTTCCGACGACACTTCGGCGAGTGAGGCGGCGACCGCGACGAGTACCGTCGCCGCCCCGAGCGTTCCGGCGACGACGACCGGGGCGCGCGACGAGGAAGTGGCGGACACCGGTATCCGAATATTGCTGGGCGAATCGAAGAAAGTTCCGGTGCCCCCCGATGTGGTGCTCGATATTCGAGCGCCGGTCGCATGGGGGCAGGCTGCCAACGGGATTCGCTGCACGGTGACCGACAGTTCCGGGCGGAATGAAGATCTGCGCTCGTCGGACGCGAAGAAGTCCGAGACGTTCGGCGGGAAGGAGTGGGTGACGGTGTGGACGTTCTCCTCCGTGCCGAACAGCGACGTCACCGTGGGCTGCCGGGACCCGGAATCGAAGATCGCCGCGGACCATCGTGAGCCGTACCTGCGGGTCGTGCCGCGCGTGATCGTCCCGATCGCTGCGCCGCAGCGCTGATCCCGCGGGCCGTCCGCTCAGGCGGCGCGCACGGCGACCGGCCGGTAGACCCGGGACGCCAGGGTCTGGAGCACCATCAGGCGGGTCAGCTGGTTGCGCAACCAGATGTGGCCGCCCGTGGCCGGAATCAGCATGGAACTGCTCGTCCGTACCGAGCGCTGTGCCCGCAGTACCGTGGGCCGCAGGGCTTGTTCATAGCGGTGGAAGGCGATCCGATGGTCGCCGCCCGCTGCGGCGAGTTCCGTCGCGAGCAGGTGCGCGCCTTCGATGGCCAGTGCCGCGCCCGCGCCGGACAGCAGGGTCGCGCAGTACCCGGCGTCACCGACCAGGGCGACCCGTCCGCTCGACCAGGCAGGCAGGCGGACCTGGCTCACCGCGTCGAAGTAGAAGCCGTCGTCGGCGGTGGCCTGCTCGAGCAACGCGGGCACCTGCCAGGCCCGGTCATCGAAATACGTGCTGAGCAGGGCTTTCTGGGCGTTCTCGTCGCGGTGGTCGACGTCGAGCACGCGAGCCTCGCGGAAGGCGAAGAACGCCGTGGCGCCGTCGTGCGCCCCCGATCGGTAGACGCCCGCCACCTTCCCCGGCGTGTTGTAGAGCGTCACCGCGTGCGGGCGTCCGAGACCGGCGTCGACGCGGGCGGTGGCGAAGTACACGCCGAGGTGATGCAGCGCGTCGGCCTCCGGCGTGACGGCCAGGTTCCTGGTCCGCGAATGCAATCCGTCGGCGCCGATGACCAGGTCGAACTCGGCCTGCTCGCCGCTGTCGAAGGTCACCTCCACGGCGTCCGGGCGCTGGGTGATCGCGGCGATCGAATCGCCGAAGGTGAACTCGACGTCGTCGGCGGTCGCCTCGTACAGCACCTGGGCCAGGTCGCCGCGCATGATCTCGATGTCACCGTCGGCGTTGAAGATGCGCGTGCTCATCCCGGCGACGCGGCGATCGGCCGCGTCGACGAACGTCAGCTCGCGAATGTCGGTGGCCCGTTCGCGCAACGCCGGCAGTACGCCCATCCGCTCCGCGATCCGTACCGAGGACCCCCGGATGTCGACGCCGTTGCCGCCAGGGCGCAGTGCCGGGCTGCGCTCGACCACGGTGGGCCGGAAGCCGTTGCGCACCAGCCAGTACGCGAGCGTCGGTCCGGCGATGCTCGCGCCGGAGATGAGAATGCGGGGATCGTGCGCCATGGGTGCCTCCGTGGTATCGACTGACCGTTGGTCAGTCACGAATGTAAGACACTGACCACCGGTCAGTCAACGGGTAGGATCCGAGGCGTGAGCGACGAGACGACGACCCGCGCCCGCATCCTCGAGGTGGCCATGGACCTGTTCGGGACGCATGGTTATCACCGCACCTCGGTGCGCGCGATCGCCGAGCAACTGGGCATTTCCAAGGCGGGTGTGCTCTATCACTATCCGAGCAAATACGACATCCTCGCGGGCTTGGCGGAGCCGTTCCTCGCGGCGATGGAGCGCACGGTCGCCGAGGCGGGCGATCCCGATCCGTGCGAGGCGCGCCGCCGGGTGGTCGAAGGGTTGCTCGATGTCTTCCTCGCCCATCGCTACCTGCTGCGGCTCAACGTCCGCGATCTGGCGCTGGCCGCGCCCGGTAGCATCTTCGAGCGGTTCAGCAAGGTCATGATGCAGGCGAACATCCTGGTCGCGGGCCCGGACGCCAGCTTCGCCGAGCGCGTTCGCGCCACCCAGGCGGTGGCGGGGCTCAGCGACCCGGTGGTGCTGTACGCCGAGGCTCCCGTCGACCAGTTGCGTTCGGAGGTGCTGGAAGGGGTGCGTCTGTTGTTGGCGCCCGCGGCCCGGACGCCGCCCGCGGCCGCGTCCAGGGGGCGGCCGGTGGCACTGACCCCGCAGCAGGTCGAACTCGCGCGGCGGCGGCACGACGTGGAGGGGCGCGGCGTCGCCGAAATCGCCAGGGAGCTGGGTGTCTCGCGGGCGACGCTCTACCGCTATCTCAAATAGCGGTTTATTTTGAGACGATATTTTTGAGACGCCGCGAGTGTGGTCGGTGGTCCGGAGGGTAGCGTCGGTGTCATGAACGATGCCGCCTACCGCGAGCGGCCGGCGCGGTACGAGGGCGCCGTGCTGTGGATCAAGACCGTCGATGGCGGTGGCGCGGCGCTGCCGGTGCTACCCGACGGTTGCATGGATCTGATCTGGATGGACGGCCGGTTGGTCGTCGCGGGGCCGGACACCCGCGCCCACCACCCCGGTGGGATCCCGGGTGATCGGTACGTCGGCATCCGGTTCTATCCGGGTACCGCACCCGCGTGGCTGGGCGTTCCCGCCCGCGAGTTGCGCAACCGGCGGGTCGAATTGGCTCAGCTGTGGCCATCGGCTGTGGTCCGGCCGCTGGTCGATCGGATCGCGGCCGCCGACGACCAGGCGGCAGAGCTGGAACGCGTCGTGCAGTGGCGCGCGGCCGAGACCGCGCCGGCCGATCCGCTCATCCGGAAGGTGGTCGGCGCGCTCGACGCCGGGTGGCCGGTGGCGGCGGTCGCCGACGCGGCCGGGCTGGGGGAACGGACCTTGCACCGCCGTTGCCTGGACGCCTTCGGCTACGGCCCGAAAACCCTCGCGAGGGTACTGCGTCTGCAACGTGCGCTGGCAGCGGCGCGCAGCGGCGTGCCGCTCGCCGACACCGCGATGCGGGCCGGATTCGCCGACCAAGCGCACCTCTCCCGCGAGGTGCGCGCGCTGGCGGGAATTCCGTTGGGTGGCCTGCTCGTCAAGTCGTGATCACGTCGACGCGCGCGCAGGCTGGTGGCTGTCCCGGGATCGCATCGGACCGGTCGAGACGGTGTATGCGGCGAATTTCGTCGGGAAGCGTGTCCGGCTCCGTCTCGCGCCGTGCGGATGGATGTGGTTCAGCTGCTCGCGGACGGAAGAGCGGCGTACAGGTCGACGCCGTTGCCGTCCGGATCCTGCACCGCCGCGTAGCGCTGCCCCCAGAACGCGTCCCACGGTTTCAGCTCGCCGTGGTATCCGGCATCGACGAGTTCGGCGTACACGGCGTCGACTTCCGTGGGATCGGCGCAGCGAAAAGCGACTGCGAGACGGCCCGCGCCGGTCGGGGGCCGCCAGCCGGTGTGGAACGACTCGATGACGGCTTCGGTGTCCAGTGTGAGCCGCATGCCGTTGGGCAGCGCCGCCTCGGCATGCCCTTCCTGCTCGGAGCCCTCCGGGAAGGCGAGCCCGAGGCGGCGGTAGAAGGCCACCGAGGCGGCCATATCGCTGACGACGATGCCGATGACGTCGAGTTGTGGTGTCATACCGGCAGCGTAGGCAGCGGCGTGCGGGCGCGTCTTGAACGAATCGGACAGCGCCTAGCGTGCGGGGGCGGGGACCAATTCGGCGATCAGGTTCTCCACCAGGATGCGGATGTGGTCGCGGATGGTGCGCACCACGTCGAGGGACTGGTCCGCGGGGTCCGGCAGCATCCAGTCGCGGTAGCTGATACCGGGAAAGAACGGGCAGGCGTCGCCCGCGCCCATGGTGACCACCACGTCGGAGATGCCGATCGCGTCCATCGTGAGCGGCTTGGGGGCGCGGCCGGAGATGTCGATGCCGATCTCGGCCATGGCGTCCACCACCGTGGCGTTCAGGGCCTCGGCCGGCGCGCTGCCCGCCGATCGCACGTCGAACCGGTCACCCGCCAGGGCGGTGAGGAACCCGGCAGCCATCTGCGAGCGGCCCGCGTTGTGCTCGCAGACGAACAGCACACTGGGCTTGTGGGACATGGGAACGCCTTTCGAGGTGCAAGGTGGAGCATAAGTGTGCTGGCCGTCCGGCCGCGGTGAACCGAAACGCTTTCCTAGCGTACGAGATACGTATACCAGCGCGCCGCGAAGCGTTACGGCGCGACGTGCTCTCGCTGGTGCGCGCGTACTTCGACCGCAGGTCACAGGCCCGAATCCGTTATCACGCAGCTTTCGCGGCGCCCCGGGCTGCCGGAGCACGGGAGTGGACCGGACGGTAGGGCGACAAGGACGTACGACAAGGCGATCGGCAAGCGCGCCGCCACGATCCGCATGCCGCAGCGACTGTCGAACGCGGAATTCGCCACGCGCAGGGTCACGCGTCGCATTGATGCGCCGCGCTGGCGCTGTTGAGGAAAAGTGGCGCTGTTGAGGGAAAGTTGCGCTTTTGAGCAAAAGTGGCGCGGTCGGTGCGGCGCGGTTCGACCACTGTGTCGCGTCGCGAACGACCGGCTCCGAGCTCGCGCCGCCGACACGCGTACCCCGGTCGACGAGGGTCGACCGGGGTACGGGCAGTGTCGGCGAATGGGATCGGGTTGCCCCGGCCCACCGACCGTGGTCACCCGGAAGCTTCCGGGAACGGGTCAGATCGGACGCAGGTCGATCATCTTGCGCAGCCGCTGCCGGTCGCGTTCCAGGCGGCGTGCTTCGTAGGCGATCGGGAAGTAGCGCAGGCGCTCCGGCAGCAGCGGGACCAGCCGCGCGATCAGCCAGCCGAGCACGCGCAGCTTGCGTTCGTCGGCCGCGGTCCAGGTCAGCCCGAGCTTGCGCCGCGCGACCTCCGGCGTGGTGCCGACCGTCACGAAGTACTGGAGCCAGCCGATCGGCGCCACCGCCGCCTTCCAGGCGGGACGCAGCGCGCGCGGCAGCTGCTTCGGCGGAGCGACGGAGCGGATCACCCGCAGGTAGTCGCGCGCGGTGTCGGTGGCGACCAGGTGGTTGGCGACGGTGTCTTCGAAGAACTTCTCGAACTCGGTGTAGTTCGCGGGGATCTCCTTGGGCGCCACCGAGAAATTGCGCAGCAGCTGCAACGTCTCCTGGAAGTACGCCTCTTTGTCCGCCGCGGTGAGCGGTCGCTTGGCGAAGTACTTGGCGCTCTCGGTGAAGGCGAAGGTTCCGGTGTGCAGTACCCAGGCCCACGGGGCGCTCGACAGCGCGGTGTGCCGGACGCCGTTGGCGTCGGTCGTGTTCAGCGACGCGTGCAGTTCGCGCAGGCGGTCGGCCTCGGCCAGCGCTTCCTCGCCGCCGTAGACCCACATCATCACCGACGCCAGGCTGCGCATCGCGCGGCCCATGGGATCGGTGCGGAAGGTGGAGTACTCGTCCACCACCGCGGAGATGGTCGGCTCCATGGTTTGCAGCAGGAAGGCCGAGCCCGCCGTGAGGGAGAAGGTGACCAGACCGGTCTGCTCCCACATCTGTGTCCCCGGTTCGATCGGGCGGCGGGGCGGCAGCGTTCGCGCGCCGGTGGATTCGCGTGCGACGGACGCGGTCATCGTGATCTCCCTTGATCGGCCGAACTCAATACAATGAGATGATAACCCTATAAGTCTCTCATCGTCTATCTGTGATCGGCCATCCCGGCGCTGCCCTTAGGCTGTGCGGATATGACGACCGAGTGGCGCAGTCGTGACGGCCGGATCGGGGTGCTCACGGGCGCGGGCATCTCCACCGATTCCGGCATCCCGGACTTCCGCGGCCCGCGCGGGGTGTGGACGAAGGATCCGATCGCCGAATTGCTGTCGACCTATCAGAACTATGTGACCGACCCGGGCTTGCGGGAACGCGCCTGGCTCGCCAGACGGGACAATCCGGCCTGGCAGGCGGTACCCAATGCCGCGCACAACGCCCTCGCCGACCTGGAGCGCGCCGGGCGGGCGGTCACCATCATCACCCAGAACATCGATCGCCTGCACCAGCGGGCGGGGTCTTCGCCGGAGCGGGTGATCGAGATCCACGGCAACATGTTCGAGGTGGTCTGCATCGAGTGCGACTACCAGACCTCGATGTCCGCCACCTTGGAACGGGTAGCCGCGGGTGAGCCCGACCCGCCGTGCCCTGGCTGCGGCGGCATCCTCAAGTCGGCCACCGTGATGTTCGGTCAGCAGATGGACCGACGCACCATGACCAAGGCCGCGCTCACCGCGCAGACGAGCGACGTCTTCCTCGCGATCGGAACGTCGTTGCAGGTCGAGCCCGCCGCGTCGATGTGCTCCGTCGCGGTGGAGAACGGCGCGGATCTGGTCATCGTGAACGCCGAGCCGACGCCCTACGACGACATGGCCACCGAGATCATCCGCGAACCCATCGGCACGGCCGTGCCCCGCCTGGTCGCGGAGATGCTCGCCGCGTGACCGCGGCGGCGTGCGTGCGGTGACCCGGGTTCAGCCGACCGGCCCGAGCACCCGGTCGAGGTAGGGATTGGCGAAACGCCCCTTCGGGTCGAAGCGCCGCCGCACCTCGGCGAACCGATCCCAGTCGGGATAGCGGTCCCGCAGGGTCGCCGCGGTCTGGAAGTGGCGTTTGCCCCAGTGCGGGCGGCCCTGGTAGCGGTCGAACACCGCTTCGCAGGCGCGGAAGTACGGCTCGAAGTCCATGCCCCGGTATTGGTGCACCGCGATGTAGCAGGTGTCGCGGCCGCTCGCCGGGGACAGGAACGCGTCGTCGGGTGCGACCCATCGCACCTCGATGGGCATCGGGGTGTCGAAACGAGTGGTCAGTTCCTTGATCTCGCGGATCGCGTCGACGGAATGCGCGCGCGGGATGGCGTACTCCATCTCGGTGAAGCGGATCAGGCGGGGCGAGGCGAACACCCGGTAGGAGCGGTCCACCTGACGCCGATAGCTACCCGCGTAGGCGGCGCTGCGCTGGATGAAGGGGACCAGGCGCGGTTGCCTGCGGCTCAGTCTGCACAGCGCGTCGAACAGGTGATTGGACATCAGGATGTCGGCGAACCAGTCCACCGCCTTGGGACGCGGCTGCTCGGGCAGGGTCACGCGGTTGTTGCGCTTGGTCATGGCCAGCGGACTGTGCGCGAACATGTAGAACTCGAAATGGTCGTTGCCGTCGACGAACGAATCCAGGTCCGCGAGCACCTCCTCCACCGGGATCGGCCGTTCGACGCCCTCCAGCACGAACGACGGCGCCATCCGCAGGGTCACGGCGGTGACGACACCCAGCGCTCCGATGCCGACCCGCGCCGCCCGCCAGCCGTCGGGATCGGTGTGCTCGTTCAGTTCCACCCGGGTGCCGTCGGCCTGCATCAATTCCAGCGAATGCACCGCGGCGGAGAGGTTCTGCAAGGTGGCGCCCGTGCCGTGGGTGGCGGTGGCGATGGCGCCCGCGACGGTCTGCACATCGATGTCGCCCAGGTTCGGGAAGGCGAGGCCGTGCTCGTGCAGGGCGGTGCTGGCCGCGTTCAGGCTGATGCCCGCCTCCACCCGCACCAGGCCGCGCGCCCGGTCGACATCGAGGACGCGGTTCAGCTTCGCCAGGCTCAGCAGCGTGCCGTCGGTCAGGACGGCGTCGGTGAACGAATGACCGGTGCCGGCGACCCGCACGGTCCGGCCGGCGGCTTCGGCGTCGGCGAGCAGGCCGGCCACTTCCTCGACGGAGCGCGGTGTGGCGATGATCGCGGGCGCACACTGTTGATCGCCTGCCCAGTTCACCCACGAGTTGGTCATGTGACCAACTTTACGGGAGCGAACGTGACGTGCGCTACTTACGGTGCGATTTCGCTACCGCTTGCGCCAGCCGCAGGTCAGATGCTGCTTGGCGTGCTCGACCTCGGCGTCGGTCAGCGGGGGGACGTCGAGATGCCTGCGCGGCGTGCCGTCGCCCCGCAGGCCGTTCAACATGATGGCCATATACCGCTGCCAGACATCGGGATTGACCGGCTTGGCGAACTCGGCGAGCCCGTCGACCATGTGCACGAGCGCGAAGAAGTCCGAGGGCTCGATGCCGTCGGCGAGCACGCCCGCGTCGCGCGCGCGAGCGCAGATGGCGGTCACGGTGGGCTTGATGCGATCGCGCACGACCGCGAACCGGTCGGTCTCGTCGTCCTCGAGTTCGAGCATGACCTCGCTGAAGCCCCGGTTGGTAGCCATGTGTCTGCACGCGTACTCGAAGAATTCGACGAGTCCGAACCAGGGGTCGGGATGTCGGTAGGCGGCCTCGGCCGCGTCGGCGAAATCGTTCAGGTTCTGGTCGAAGACCTCGACGATCAGTTCCTTCTTGTTCGCGAAGCGGCGATAGACCGTACCGACACCCACGCCCGCGCGTTCGGCCACGTCGTCGAGCGTGATCTCGAGTCCGTGGTCGGCGAACAGTTCCCGCGCCGCGGCGATGATGCGCTGCTGATTGCGTGCGGCATCGGCCCGCAGGCGCCGGGGTGGAGAGGCGACCGTGGCGTGATTCACACCGTCATTCTATCAACCTCCGGGATTAACCGGAGGCATTGTCTCCGTTATCGTGATAGCTTCTTCAGGTAAGCGGAGGAGCTTCCTCCGGATCAAGGCTAGAGACAAAGGGGACACATGACTACCGCCATCGACCGTGGGGCCCCCGCCCCTGAGCAGACGGCAAGCGAGCGGCGCGGCTCGCACGCCCTGCGCTGGTGGGTGCTCGCCGTCCTCGGTGTCGCCCAGCTGATGGTCGTGCTCGACGCGACCGTGGTGAACATCGCGCTGCCCGCCGCGCAGGCGGATCTCGGCTTCAGCGACGGCGACCGCTCCTGGGTGGTCACCGGCTACGCGCTGGCGTTCGGCAGCCTGCTGCTGCTCGGCGGACGCCTCAGCGACCTGTTCGGCAGGCGCAACACCTTCATCATCGGCCTGGTCGGCTTCGCGGTCGCCTCCGCCATCGGCGGCGCGGCCACCAGCTTCGAGATGCTGGTCGCCGCCCGGGTCGGACAGGGTGTCTTCGGCGCGCTGCTGGCGCCCGCCGCTCTCTCGCTGCTCACGGTGACCTTCACCGAGCCGTCCGAGCGGGCGAAGGCGTTCGGCATCTTCGGTGCCGTCGCGGGCACCGGCGGCGCGATCGGGCTGCTGCTCGGCGGCGCGCTCACCGAATGGGCCTCGTGGCGCTGGGTGATGTTCGTCAACCTCGCCTTCGCGGCCGTCGCTCTGGTCGGCGCGGTGCTGCTGCTGGCCAAGCACGCGAGCACCGAGCGGCCCAAGCTCGACATCCCCGGCACGCTCGTGGTCACCGCCGGTCTGTTCGGCATCGTCTACGGGTTCTCGCACGCGGAGTCGGACGGATGGACCAACGGCGTCACCCTCGCGTTCCTGCTCGGCGGCGCGGCGCTGATCGCGGTGTTCGCCTGGCTGGAGACCCGGGTCGCGCACCCGCTGCTTCCGATGCGGATCGTGCTCGACCGGATGCGCGGCACCTCCTACCTGACGGTGTTCGTCATGGGCATCGGGATGTTCGCGATCTTCCTGTTCCTCACCTACTACATGCAGCTCACCCTGGGCTACTCGCCGATCATGACCGGCGTCGCGTTCCTGCCGATGGTCGCCGCCATGGTGGCCTCCTCGACCACCGCGCCGTCGCTGCTGCTGCCGAAGCTCGGCCCGAAGGTCGTGGTCAGCGGCGGCTTCCTGATCGCGGCGGCGGGCATGGCCTGGCTGACCCGGATCGGCTTGGACACCGGCTACGCCAGCCACATCCTGCCCGCCCTGATCCTGCTCGGTCTCGGCCTCGGCGGCGCGATGTCGACCGCCTTCCAGGGCGCCACCTCGGGCGTGCAGCACGAGGACGCGGGTGTGGCCTCGGCCATGATCAACACCAGCCAGCAGGTCGGCGGCTCGATCGGCACGGCGTTGCTGAGCACGATCGCGGCGTCCGCGGCCACCGACTACCTGTCCACCCGCACGCCGGATCCGCTGTCCATCGCCCAGTCCGCGATCGAGAGCTACACCACCAGTTTCTGGTGGGCCACGGCGATCTTCGTGGCGGGCGGCATCCTCACCGCGGTGCTGATGCCGAGCACGGTGCCGGTGCCGGCCGAGGGAGAACCGGTACTCGCGCACTGATTCGAGTGCGCCACCGCCTATCCGGTTCGCTATCGCACGGCCGCCGCTCCCGCGACTTCGTCGCTGGGGCGGCGGCCGTCGTCGTCGAATCCGCACGGCGCGCGAACCGCTTCGTCGGTGAGCGCGGCGAGATGCCGGGCCGAATCTATGCTCCGCGATTGCCAATCGGCCGCTCCCGGCGTGCCAGTGCCGCGGCGAGGATGTACCCCTCCGTCCGCTGCCGCCGTCCGAATCAGGGTTGACCGCGGGGCCGCTCGGCGTCGCGCGGACTCGCGCCGCCCGTCCGCCGCGCAAGCAAAGCGCTCCAGAATCACCGTTATCGGTGCAAAAATACAGGTGAGTAGATGCGGCGGGCTGTGCCGTGAGCAGTCCCTTTTCCGACCTACGCGGTAAATATCATGGGATGCTTTGCACATCGGAATCCGCGAGGGTTCCGGCCGCTCACGCGTGGGTAGCCAAGAGACTGCTGCGCACCCTTCTCGGCATCGGCGCACCCGGCGGTCGCACCACCCTCTCCACCCCACCCGCGGGGTTCGTAGACTCCTCGGACCGGGCGCGGCACTCCCCGCGCTCGGCCGCCTCGGGGAGTGGCGGTGGTGCGGCCGGGACGGCGGAGCCCGGCGGGCATGGCACGGTGGTTACCTGGTTCGGCTCGGCGATCGACGGGAACGGCACGACGGAAGGGGGCAGGCAATGAGTGGTTCGCAAACGGGCGCTGCCACGACGGGACGATGGCGGCCCGCCGCACGGCTCACCGTGCTGCTCGACGAGGACGACAAGTGGCGGCACACGCCTCTGTATCACGAGATCGTGCGCCGGGCCAGGGATACCGGCCTGGCGGGAGCCAGCGTGTGGCGTGGCATCGAGGGCTACGGTGCGTCCTCGCACGTGCACACCACCCGGATCCTCGACGTCGCCGACCACCTTCCGTTATTGCTGATGCTGGTCGACGAGCCGGAACGCTTACGCGCCTTCGTCGAGCGGAATGCCGAGCTGTTCGCTTCGGTCAACGTCACCTTGGTTCCGGTGGACCAGTGGCAGGAAGGTGAGCGATGACCGGACGCGGCAGGCCCGCCGGATCCGCCGTAGCCCCTGTGGCCGCAGCGGGTTTCACCTCGCCGCCGCTGCCACACGCGGCGGCCGTTACCATTGTCGGTTCGGCGCGGCTCGGCGATCTGAGCGGCGCGTCGGCGGGCCATCGGCCGTTCGCCGCCGCGGAAGCAGGCTTCCGCACCGTGCCGACCACGTTCGACATGGACGGCTACGAGAAGTTCCGGCGGGCGGCCGACGTGAACGACGTGGCCGTGGGGTCGGCGGTGGTCGGGCGGTCGTGGACATGATCCTCATGACGAGCCGGGCGCAGCCGGTACGGAAGGGAGACCCGAGCATGGCCCACGATCGAGCCGGGCGTTCCGCACGTCCCACCGATCTGGAAGACATCGCGCACCTGGTGACGGCGTACTACAGCCGTGTTCCGGACGCGGCGGATCCGGCTCAGCGGGTGGCGTTCGGAACGTCGGGACATCGCGGCTCCAGCCTGGACGGCGCCTTCAACGAGGCGCACATCCTGGCGATCACGCAGTCGATCGTGGAGTACCGCGCCACCCGGGGCATCACCGGCCCGGTCTATCTCGCCAGGGATACCCACGCCCTGTCCGAGCCCGCCTGGACCACCGCGCTCGAGGTGCTCGCCGCCAACGACGTCACCGCGGTCATCGATGCGCGCGACCGCTACACCCCCACGCCCGCGCTGAGTCACGCTGTGCTGCGCCACAATCGGGGCGGCGCCAAGCATCAGGCCGACGGCATCGTGGTCACCCCGTCGCACAACCCGCCTCGCGACGGCGGCTTCAAATACAACCCGCCGCACGGCGGCCCGGCGGACAACACGGCCACCGACGCCATCGCCGCGCGCGCGAACGAACTGCTGCGCGACGGGCTCACCGGGGTCAAGCGCACCACGTTGCAGCGCGCGCTGGCCGACGGCGTGGAACGCTACGACTACCTCGACAACTACATCGATGACCTGCCCAACGTGCTGAACCTGGACGCGATCCGCGGCGCGGGCATCCGGCTCGGCGCCGATCCGATGGGCGGCGCCAGCGTCGACTACTGGGAGGAGATCGGCCAGCGCTACGATCTCGAGCTCGAGGTGGTCAATCCGTTCGTGGATCCCACCTGGCGGTTCATGACCCTCGACAGCGACGGCAAGATCCGGATGGACCCGTCCTCCCGCTACGCGATGGCCTCGCTGATCGGGATCAAGGACGACTACGACATCTCCACCGGCAACGACGCCGACGCCGACCGGCACGGCATCGTCACGCCCGACGGCGGGTTGATGAATCCGAACCACTTCCTCGCGGTCGCCATCGAATACCTGGTCGCCAACCGGATGGGGTGGGATGCGCTGACCAAGATCGGCAAGACCGCGGTGACCTCGTCGATGATCGACCGGGTCGTTTCCGTGCTCGGGCGCGACGTGCACGAGGTGCCCGTCGGGTTCAAGTTCTTCGTTCCCGGATTGTTCAGCGGCAGCCTGGCATTCGGTGGGGAGGAGAGCGCGGGCGCGTCGTTCCTGCGGATGGACGGCACGGTCTGGACCACCGACAAGGACGGCATCCTGCTCGCGCTGCTGGCCGGCGAGATCGCCGCGGTCACCGGCCAGAGCCCGTCGGCGCGCTACGTCGAACTCGAACGCCGCTACGGCAGCCCCGCCTACGCGCGGATCGACGCACCCGCCACCGTGGAACAGAAGGAGCTGCTCGCGAAGTTAACTCCGGACATGATCACGACGAAGGAGATCGCCGGGGAGCCCGTCACCGCCGTGCTCACCAGGGCGCGGGGCAACGGCGCGCCACTGGGCGGCCTGAAGGTGACCACCGAGAACGCGTGGTTCGCCGCGCGCCCCTCCGGCACCGAGGACAAGTACAAGATCTACGCGGAGTCGTTCCACGGACCCGATCACCTCGCCGAGGTGCAGACGGCCGCGGAGGAATTGGTGGGGCAGGCGCTGTCCGGTGACCGGTAGATCCAAGCCCCTGCCCAGCGAGATCTGGGTGCTGGTCGGGGGCGCGTTCGTCATCGCCATCGGGTTCGGCCTGGTCGCCCCGGTGCTGCCGCAGTTCGCGCGCGGATTCGGCGTCGGCGTGGCGGCCGCCTCGGCCATCGTCTCCGCGTTCGCGCTGATGCGGTTGCTGTTCGCACCCGTGAGCGGGCGGCTGGTGCAGCGGCTGGGGGAGCGCTCGGTCTACCTCGGCGGGCTGCTGATCGTCGCGGCGTCCACCGGCGCGAGCGCCCTGGCCCAGAGCTATTGGCAGCTGATGGTGCTGCGGTCGCTCGGCGGCATCGGCTCGACCATGTTCACCGTGTCGTCGCTGGCGCTGGTCATCCGGATGTCGCCGCCCGAGCAGCGCGGCCGGGTGTCGGGTCTGTGGTCGACCAGCTTCCTGGTCGGCTCGGTGAGCGGGCCGCTGGTGGGCGGCGGGTTGTCCGGGCTCGGGCTGCGCTGGCCGTTCGTCATCTACGCCGTGGCGTTGTTCGTCGTCAGCGTCGTGGTGTACTTCAGCCTGCGCAATTCGGAGTTGGCCGCGCCGGAGCCGGTCGGCGGCGCCCGCATGATGTCCTTCCGCGAGGGCTGGGCGCGACCGGAGTACCGGGCGGTGCTGCTGTCGAACTTCGCCAACGGAGCCGCCGTGTTCGGTGTCCGGATGGCTCTGGTGCCGCTGCTTGTCGTCGAGGTGCTGCACCAAGCGCCGGGTATGGCCGGTGTCGCGTTGACGGTGTTCGCCGCGGGCAACGTCACGGTGCTGTTCGCCGCGGGGCGGCTGTCCGATCGGTGGGGACGGAAACCGTTCGTGATCAGCGGCTCGCTGGTGTGCGCGGTCGGCACGGCGGGACTCGGCCTGGCCACCGACCTTCCCTGGCTGCTCGCCACCTCGTTCTTGGCGGGGGTCGGTTCCGGCATGTTCACCCCCACCCAGCAGGCGGCCGTCGCCGACATCATCGGCCCCAAGGCGCGCGGCGGGCCGGTGCTGGCCGGTTTCCAGATGGCCGCCGACCTCGGCACCGTCATCGGGCCGGTCGCCGTCGGAGCCCTGGCCCAGCAGGTGTCCTACGGTCTCGCGCTCGGCGTGACCGGAGCCCTGCTCGCGGTTGCGGCGCTCGTCTGGACTGTCGTGCCCGAGCCGCTGCGGCGGGGGGTTCCCGCTCACTCGGAGATGCCGGCCGAACGCTCCGCGGAAGCGGACGACGCCGGGCGGCAATCGGCGCGGATCGACCGTGCGCTGAACGAAGTGTCCGGCGCGCCGGTCGCCGACAGTCCGGTGCCCGTGGTGGCCGAGCCCATGGCGGTTCCGGGAGAGGGTTCGGCGGATCCGCGAGTCGTGGTCGATCGGCGGGAGTCGGCGACGAATGGTGTCCGGACGGCGGCGGAGTCCGACGGACCGGCGGGCTGTCCCCCGGCCGGGATCGGCGATCACCGCGGTGCGGCAGCCGACGCCGTGCGGACCGCGCCGGCCACCGCGGTCGTCGACTCCGACGAGGCGGAATTTCCGCCGGGGCGCCCGATGTCTCGCGGCAAACGTCGGCGACCGGAGCGGCGTGCCCGCCGCAAGCGCTGAGCACCTGTAGTCCGGACGGGCGGTGCTACGGGCCGGGCGCCGCTGGGGCGTAGCGCGAGGTAATCGGCGGCGCGGTCCGTCCGCGCGTCGCGGAGCCCGCGGACAGAACCGTTGGGTGGCCCGGGCGGGGGACTTGCCGTGGGCTCCGCTCAGTGTGCGCGCGGCCGTCGGATCGGTGGCCCGGCGGCGGGAATGGTGGTTCGTTGCGGCAAAGTGTCAATGTGAGCGAATCGCGTTCGAACTACACTCCACGGCCGATGTCCAGTGCGACCACCTACGCGCTCGGTGCGGTCGCTCTCGTGCTGATCGTGCTCATCGTCATCGCGGCGATCCGCTGGGGGCGAGACGACACGGCCGTCCGCAACGACGGCTACGGTTCGGTGCGGGACCCCGCGGTGCACTCGATGCTCGAGCAGAACGGTTCGATCCTGCTCGGCCGCCCGGACGCGAAGAAGACCGTCGACATCTTCGAGGACCCGCTGTGCCCCGGCTGCGGCAGCCTGGAGCGCATCTACGGCCAAGAGATCGCGCAACAGATCGATGCGGGCGCGCTGGCCGTGCGCTATCGCCTGGTGAACTTCCTCGACGGCCGCTCCCGCAGCAAGGACTACTCGACGCGCGCCGTCGCCGCGAATCGGTGTGTGGCCGAAGCGGGTTCGGGGCCGGTCTACTCCAAGTTCCACACCGAACTGTTCACCACGAAGCGTCCCAGCGAAGGCGGCGCCGACCTGAGCAACGAGGAACTCGCCGCGATCGCGGGCGAGGCCGGAGCCGCCGACCCCGTGCGGCAATGCATCGCGACCGGTGCCGAGGTCGACTCCGCGCGCAGCACCGCGATGGCGCAGACCGCGGCCCTCGGCGAAGCGCTGGGCGGCTCCGCGGCCACCCCCGCGGTGTTCGACGGCACGAGGAAGGTCGACACCAACGACGAGAACTGGGTGGTTTCGCTCGCCGGTTGAGCAGGGCTGGAGGGCCGGAACGCCGACTCCACCAAATCGACGCCCCGGCCCACTCGGCGGCACGACCCGACATCCCCAGCCCCCGAGATCGCCGCTCGCCGAGTTTTCAGTTGGTCTGGGGCCGGGCAGCGGCTCCACCTGCCGCTGCCCGGCCCGCGCACTCGACAGCGCGATCCGGCCCCCTGTCCCTAGACCGCACCTCGAGGTGTCTCACATCCGCTCCGACCCCGGTTGGGGAGTCGGACACTCGAAACGAACAAACCAGCAACCCCATCTGCTCTGGCCGTCCCGAGCGTCCGACCGGCTATCGCCCTACGCCCTGATCGGAATTCGATTCGAACATGTGTTCGATACTAAGCCCATTGGTCCCCCGCTGTCACCCCCCGAATCGAGGCGATTTGGTCGCCGACATACCGTTGGTGTAACTTCATTCAAGCGCGGCCGGGAAGCCGGAGCGCAACCAACCAGGGGCTATGGCGCAGCTGGTAGCGCACCACACTGGCAGTGTGGGGGTCAGGGGTTCGAGTCCCCTTAGCTCCACCTAAATAGCAGGTCCGGCCCGGTCTTAGACCGGGCCGGACCTGTCTTCAATGTCCAGCCCCCCGTTTTGATGCCGCCCGTCCGGTCGGCTTCGATCTCGCCGGTGCTATGGCTGGGACTGACCGCTGACCGGTGCCGAACCTGTGGTCACATCGGAGCGGGCTGTCAAGTGGGATGGTCTGTGTCGGATTGCTCCAGCGGATTGTTCGACCAGCCATGCCTGTACGTGTGCATAGGCGCGGTAGCGGATTTCAGGGAGGGAGAGGAATACGTCGTGGCGCGCGTCTTCGATCGGCACGACCGTCGTGCGTATGCCGAGACAACTGGCCCATTGCGAGATCTGGTTCACGTCGAGGATGGTGTCTGCCCGATCTGCTTTGTCGTTGTAGGCGCGCGAGTAGTGGGTCTTGTCGGAGTGCAGCACCAGTGCCGGGACACCGATATCCAGGCCGCGGTGCAACCGAGCGTGCCCGCGCCGGATCGCATTGAGCCAGCCCACGGTGACGGGAAACCCTCCAGCGGGCTTCAGCTGTAGATCGTAGGACCACTCGCCCTTGGCCTGTGCATGGAGAGAGTCGCTGTAGGTGGTGCTCGCGGGCAGGTCCATTCGCCGCATCGGACGGACTTTCGCCAGCGCTCGCAGTGCCCAGGTGACGGGTCCGCGCATGACCGCTGATCCGTGGAGGTCGAGCCAAGGGCTGTTGAGGATCAGCCCCGCGACTGTTCCTGGTCGGTTCTCGCGTCGACGGCGATCGAGCCAGAGGGCGGATACGAGGCCGCCGGTGGAGTGCGCCACCACGTAGATGGGGAGGCCGCTGTGCTCCTCGTTGATCAGGCCTATGGTGCGCTCGAGTTCGTCGTCGTAGTACGCCAGGTCGGAGACATAGTGTGCGGTGTGGCCGGATCTGCGTGCTCGCCCGCACTTGCGCAGCTCGAGCGCGTAGAACGCCAGCCCCGATTGGGCGAAGTGATCGGCGAGGTCGGTCTGGAAGAAGTAATCGGAGAATCCGTGCAGGTAGAGGACTGCGCCGGCGACGTCATCGGCAGGCTGGGCATCGCGTCGGACCACCACGGCCTGAATTCGGCCCTCACCGTCAGGGTCCGTTCCGAGGTCGAGGGAAAGCTGAGAGTATCCGGTGCCCAGGATATCCGGGGTCCATCGCGAGGACAGGTCGGTGGCAGGGCTGGTCATTCGTCTCCTTGGAATGGGTAGGCCGCGGGCTGTGCTCGGCGAGGTCTGGGAGGCAACGGGAAGGAGCTGTGGTTATCGGACTGCGGGTCGAAGTGGCTGTCAGGATGGCGGCCGCAGCAGTTCGGGCGCCAGGAAAGACCGAACGCCGCCGCGAGCGTGTGGCCTGCGGTAGCGACGATGTCGTGTGAGAAGCGGGACTGCGACCTATTGCGGCGCTCATTGCAGTGCTGGGTCGGCCGTATCGGACGACACTGCGTCAGGCGAGGTCACCCGGCCAGTATGTGTGGATGGGTAGAGGCCGATTTGACTAAAAGCGGCGACATTTTGCTATTTTGCGACACGACTGTGGTGGGCGTTCACGGACGCTTGGTCACGTCGCCGGTTCCGATGTGGTCGCTGTTCCGGACGTCGCGGGGAGTGGCGTCCCACCAGCGCCGGGTCAACCGGCTCAGCACCGACTGGTTGTTGAGCCCGACCTGGCGGGTGATCTGGCTCATCGGCATGTCGGTGGAAGTGAGGTAGCGGTAAACCTCCTGCCGCCGGACATCATCGAGGATGTCGCCGAATGTGGTGTTCTCTGCGGCGAGGTGGCGCTGCAGTGTGCGCGGATGTACGGCAAGCATGCGGGCGATCACTCCGATCTCGGCCGGTGTGGTGCCGAGGCAGCGCCTCAGCAACACCCGCACCTGCGCGCTGGCCGGCGCGTTTCGATTGGGATCGAGTTCGGCCAGCATCGTCAACGCCAAGGCCATCAGGCTCTCATCGCCGCTGCTGAGGTTCTCTTTCGCAAGGCTGGTCGGTACCCGCAGGAGTGGTGTGGGCCGAGCGATACGGACCGGTGCGCCGAAGAAGTCCTCGTACACGTCGAGGGGTGCTCGTGGGATGTAGGGAAGATCGACGCTGCGCAACCCGTAGCGTTCACCGAGAAGCTGAGCGATCGTGCGATGCACGACGCCGAGGCCGAGATCGATGGCCTGGCTCATCGCCGCAGCGGGGGCGGGCACGCCATAGCGGATCGCGACCACACCGCGGGCGCCATCGGGATCTGCCTGGACCGACAGGGTGAGGCTGCGTGAATGCAGGAAGAGGTACCGCGACGCGCACTCGAGCGCGTCGGCCGCGGTGGGCGCGGCACGGATGGCCAGTGCCAGCGGGCCCAGCGCGCTGAGATCCTGGCGTGTCGCCATTCGCAGGCCCAGGTCGAAGCACTCCAGGCGGCGTGCGGCGAATTCCAGGGTGCGTACCGAGACCAGTTCGGGGATGAGCACATCGTCGCTGTCCAGCGCGGCGAGCGGCAGGCCGGCCTCGACGGCGAGGGCTTCGGGATCGCCGCCGAGCTGTGTCACGACATCACGGAAACCCCGCAATGCTGCCGAGCGAATCACTGACATGTCGCATATCGTCTAATCGTTGTCGCAAAATATCAAACCGTGGCTGACTGTCCGGCAGAAGCGCATCCGCCTCCCTGGTGTCATCGGCCGGGTGCGCTCCGTCGGTCGCCGACGGAGTGCTGCGGCCGCAAAGCTGGCGCGGGTGCAGAGTTGGGCATGGGGTGTCGCGGAATATCAAATTACTGTCGCGATAGGTCAAATTATCATGCCTAGGCCCAGGGAGACTTGGCGGCATGTCACCTTCGCCGAACGCCGATGCTCTTATGGGCATTCGGACTCAACCCGTCGAACATCTCGATGTCGTCATCGTCGGCGCCGGACTGTCCGGGATCGGCGCCGCGTACCGGCTGCAAACCGAACGACCGGGCTCGACCTACGCCGTGCTCGAGGCGCGCGGTGACCTCGGTGGGACCTGGGATCTGTTTCGATACCCCGGAGTGCGGTCGGATTCGGACATGTACACCCTCGGCTACGCCTTCAAGCCGTGGCGAGGGGGAAAGCCGCTGGCCGACGGTGCGGACATTCTGGACTACATCCGGGACACGGCCACCACATTCGGTATCGACGAACGGATCCGGTTCCGGAGCAAAGTGGTGCACGCGGACTTCGATACTGCGGCCGCGCAGTGGACACTGACCATCGCCGACACCGGCACGGGCGAACAGCGGACGATGACGTGCGGCTTCCTGTACTGCTGCGCCGGCTACTACGACTACGACAAGCCCCACGCCCCAGAATTTCCCGGCAGCGAAAACTTCGCAGGGACGGTCGTGCACCCGCAGTTCTGGCCCGAGAATCTGGATTACGCGGGCAAACGAGTCGTGATCATCGGTTCGGGCGCGACCGCAGTGACACTGGTGCCGTCCATGGTGACGGGGGATCGCGCCGCCGCGCACGTCACCATGCTGCAGCGGTCCCCGACCTGGATCGGTCCGGTCCCCAGCGAGGACAAACTCGCCGAGCGGGTAAAGGCAGCTCTACCGCCGAACCTCGCCCATCGCATCATCCGCGCCAAGAATATCGCGTTCAGCGTCGCGTTCTACCAATTCTGCCGCCGACGACCCCGGCAAGCACGCAAGCTGCTCACCAGGGTTGCCACGAAGATGCTCGGCGATCCTCAGCTCGTCGCCGACCACTTCACCCCGTCGTATGACCCCTGGGATCAGCGATTGTGCGCGGCACCCGGCGGCGACCTGTTCCGCGAAGTACGGTCGGGCAAGGCCGAGATCGTCACAGATCACATCGAAACCTTTGTCGGCGACGGCATCCGGCTTCGTTCGGGGCGTGTCCTGGACGCCGACATCGTGGTCACCGCGACCGGACTCAACCTGCTCGCCTTCGGCGGTATCGAGCTGGCGGTCGACGGGCGGACGGTTGCCCTGGGCGAGCAATTCGTGTGGAACGGCGCCATGGTCAGCGGCCTGCCCAACTTCGCGATCTGCATGGGCTACACCAATGCTTCATGGACACTGCGGGCCGACCTGACCCACCGGCTGGTGTGCAGGGTGTTGGGCTGGATGGAGCGGCACGGATACGCCACCGCGGTTCCCCGCCCCGACGGTGAGCTCCAGCCCAACCCGCTGCTCGATCTCGCCTCCGGGTACGTTCAGCGCTCGATCGCGACCTTCCCCCAGCAAGGAGACCGGTCCCCGTGGCGCGTCCGCCAGAACTATCTCCTGGACTCGGTCACCACGCTGAGCACCGACCTGGCGAGATCACTCGCAGTCACCCCACGGCATCGGCAGTCGGAATCGGGTGCGCCGGGTGACGACTCGCGACACCCGGCAAATCGCCGCACAACACACCAGAAGGCCGAGATCTGATGCGTATCCGAGGCGCGGTTCTCGACCGGTCCGAAGCCGCCCGGCCCTACGCGAGCTCGCGGCCGATCAGCGTAGAGGAACTGGAACTCGCGGAACCCGGGCCCTCCGAGGTACTGGTCGCTGTCGAGGCCGCCGGGGTGTGTCATTCCGACCTCAGCGTGGTCGACGGCAACCGGCCACGACCACTGCCGATGCTGCTCGGCCACGAGGCCGCAGGAATAGTGACCTCGGTCGGTGAACGGGTTGGTGACCTGACGGTGGGCCAGCGGGTGGTGATGTCGTTCCTGCCCCGGTGCGGGGACTGCGCCGCGTGTGCTCGCGGCGGGCAACTGCCCTGTACGGAGGGCACCCGCGCCAACACCGCGGGCGAACTGCTGCACCACCGCGGCCGGTTGACCCGCGACGGCTCCCCGGTAAACCATCACCTGGGCGTTTCGGCCTTCGCCACCCATGCGGTGGTCGACCGTGCCTCGGTTGTCGCGGTGGGAAGTGACGTACCCCCCGACGTAGCAGCGTTGTTCGGCTGTGCGGTACTCACCGGCGGCGGCGCCGTGCTCAACGTCGCCGACCCCGCGCCCGACGACGACCTGCTCATCATCGGACTCGGTGGGGTCGGCATGGCAGCCCTGCTCACCGCGAAAGCGATCGGCGTGTCACGGATAGTGGCCGTGGACCCACTCGTGGAGAAGCTGGCACTGGCCCGCGAACTCGGCGCCACCGAGACCTACACCCCCGGTCAGGTGACATCTGCCGGTATCCGGGCCCGCTTCGCGATCGAGTGCGCAGGCCACCCAGCGGCTTTCGAGACCGCCTTCGGTGCCACCGCGCCCGGCGGGACGACGATCACCGTCGGCCTGCCCGCGCCGGCGGCGACGGTGACGCTGTCGCCGTTGACCGTGACATCGCAGGCTCGCACGGTGATCGGCAGCTACCTCGGCTCGGCGGTCCCGGCCCGGGACATACCCCGCTACGAACAGATGTGGCGCGAGGGCAGACTGCCCGTGCAGCGGTTGATCTCCGCACGCATCGGCCTCGAGGACATCAACGAGGCGATGGACCACCTCGCCGCCGGCGCGGCCGTGCGACAGGTGATCACCTTCGACGATCGGGACCACCGATGACATCCTCACTGCCGCAATCAATGATGCACGCTCCGCCCGCCCAGTTCCTCGGTGGGCACTGGGTTGAGGGCGACCGTGACATGCCGGTGTCGAATCCGGCCACGGGAGCGGTGATCGCCGCCGTCGCCGACGCGAGCCCCGACACCGCGCGCTCCGCCCTCGACGCTGCCGTCGCCGCTCAGGACGCCTGGGCGGCGAGCGATCCGCGGCACCGCAGCGAGGTGCTGATGAACGCCTTCGCGCTGCTGTGCGATCGTTCCGAACACATCGCGCGCACCATCACCCTGGAGATGGGCAAACCGTTCGACGAAGCGCTCGGCGAGGTCGGCTACGGTGCCGAATTCCTCCGATGGTTCGCCGAAGAGGCAGTCCGGGGGCGAGGCGAGTACTTCCGGGCACCGGTCGGAAATCAGCGGATCGTGGTGACCAGACAACCCGTCGGTCCGGCCCTGGCGATCACACCATGGAACTTCCCCCTGGCGATGGTCACCCGCAAGATCGCGCCCGCACTCGCCGCCGGCTGCACCGTCGTCCTCAAGCCCGCGCCCCAAACGCCGCTCACCGCACTGGAGTTCATGCGGATCCTGGAGGATGCCGGGCTGCCCGCCGGCGTGGTCAACTGTGTCACCACCTCGGACGCCGCGGGGATGTCGAAGGCTCTGCTCGCCGACCCCCGCCTGCGCAAGCTGACCTTCACCGGCTCGACCGCGGTCGGAAGACATCTGCTCGCCTCGGCGGCCGGCCAGGTGCTGCGGGTATCGATGGAACTGGGCGGCAACGCCCCGTTCGTCGTCCTCGAGTCCGCGGATCTCGACAAAGCGGTCCACGGTGCGGTAACCGCCAAGCTGCGAAACGCGGGCCAAACCTGCGTCGCGGCAAACCGGTTCCTGGTCCATGAGTCCTTGGCCGGTGAGTTCACCGAACGCCTTGCCGGCGAGTTCGCGGCGCTGCCGGTCGGCGACGGCATGATCGAATCGAACCGCATCGGTCCACTGATCGATGCCGCGGCGGTGCGGCGGGTCACCGCTCTGGCCGACGAGGCGCTCGCCCACGGCGCGCAGATATGTTCCCCCGGTCCGGCTTTCGAGGGTCCCGGCTACTTCGTGCGACCCACGGTGCTCACCGGTGTCAGCCCGGGCACACGCCTGTGGCGGGAGGAGATCTTCGGCCCGCTGGCACCGATCCGCACCTTCACCACCACCCGCGAGGCGCTGGAACTCGCCGACGACACCGAGGCGGGGCTGGTCGGCTACGTCTTCGGAGAGAACCTCGGCGACACCATGGACTTCGCCGAGCGACTCCAGACCGGCATGGTCGGGGTCAACACAGGCATGGTGTCGGACCCGGCCGCGCCCTTCGGCGGGATCAAGGCCTCCGGTATCGGTCGTGAGGGCGGTACCACCGGCATCGAAGAGTACCTGGAACAAAAATACCTGGCAGTAGCGCTGTGAGCTGACGCCGGGACACCCTCACCGGGCCTGCGGCGCCACCGAGCGCATGGGGAGCATGCGAGGCGCATGATGATCAGGGCCTCGCCCCCCGTCTGGGGGTGAGGTTGCCGGTCCGGCAGAACGCGCACACCGCCCCGCCCATTTCCCGCACCACACTGCGGCGGTGCCATGACGGCCGAGGTCTCGCGGGGCCGCTCACCGCGGCCGGGGCGGCCGAGACCGTGCGCGTCTCGATCCCTGGCCACAAGGAACTCGCAGTCGACCGGGCGAGCGCTTTCGCCGCGCTGCGTCACGCCGACGACCGCGAGACGGCGAGGACGGCTGGTCGCTGCCCACCGCGCTGATCGACCTCGCACTGGCGGCCGGCTCGCGGCGACTGTGGCCCCGTGGCGCCACGACATCGGTCGCTGCAGCACACCGAGGCGCGCACCGAGATCGGGCTCACCTACGCCGGGATCGAGCACATGGGTCTACATCGCCACCGCGACCCAGTTCGCCGTGCCGGCCGTCACCTTGGAGCTGCTCACCGACGACGACACCCTGGTCACCCGCGTCCGGTTGCACTGCGACCTGGCCTAGGACCACCTGACGGCGCGGTTGTCACCGTGTCCTGGAGATCGTTATTTCGTCGGCAGGGGCGAGGTGCTGCCGACATCGGTGATCTTCCAGCCCGCGTCCTTGTTCACGACGATCTTGTAGACGACGGTCGTCATCGCGCCGTCGGGTGACTGCGCGCTGGTGGAGGCGACGGTGAGGAAGACGTGCACCGTGTACAGGCCGGGGTTCTCGGACTGAACCTTCGCGGCGATGGGGGTGGCGGTCGAGGTCCAGCGCAGGGGGGTGAGCAGGTCGCGGAGTTTCGGGGCGGTGCTGTCGAACTTCGCGGCCAGCTCGGGTGTGGTGTTGGCCTTCAGGCGCCCGGACCAGGACGGGAAGTCCTGATAGTCGATCGTGGAGGCGCCCACGGCGTATTGTGTGCCGACCTGTTCGGCCTGGCGGACATCGGCGGCCGTGGCGTCCCGGTCGGCGAGTTCGCCGCGCGCGCCGGACCACAGCACACCGAAGGTGACCGCGGCGGCCGCCAAGACGGCGACCACCAGTGCGGCCGCGATCGTCCTGACCCGGACGACGGAGTCGGCCGCGGAGTCGGCGGCCTGCGAGGTTTCATCGGAGACGGTCGTTGTCATCGTTCTTCCGTTTTCTCGAGGGGCTGTCGGACGGTGACGCGCAGGTGGAGGGCTCCGTCGTCGCCGGTGGCACGCAGGGCCGAGGCGATGAGCGCGCTGAGGTCGAGCTGCCCGGATGCCCTGGTCGCGGCGTCGACCAGCGGTTGCAGAGCGGGCGCGAGCCCGCGCAGGTCGGGACCGGTGTCGTGCAGCAGGGCCACGACCCGGTTCAGGAACGGGACGAGTCCGTCGCCGCCGGTGTAGTCGTCGGGCAGGACGCCACCCTCGTGGTTGTCGAGGATGCCTTCGACGACCGCGACCACCTCGCGGACGCGCACGCCGTAGCGTCCCCACTGCGGTCCACTCTCGGCGAAAGCGGTTCCCGCCCAGTCACTATCGGCGCCGACTCGCTGGAGTTCCTCCAGCAGCCCACGCAGCTTCGCCGACCGGGACACCAGCGTCGCGGCCAGCAGCCCGGTGGAGCGGCCGAGTTCGGGCACCAGCTGTTCGGTGCCGGCCAGCCCCTGGGAGACCGTGGCGACCAGTTCCCCCAGCGCCTGGGGGTCGAGCTGATCCAGCACGCGGGTCAGGGCGTCGGCCATGTCGGGAATCGAGACCGGAGGGCGGACGCGCTCGGCGGCCAGGCGCTGCCCGTCGGCGAGGTACGGGGCGCCGGTGGCACTGCCCGGCCGGAATTCGACATACGGTTCCCCCAGCGCCGAAAGCCGCTCGATCACCACCGAACTCGCCGCCGATACGCGCCGGTCGCGGCTGATCCGCAGCGCCACGGTCACACCGTCCGGTGCCGGTTCCACTGCGGTGACGTCGCCGATCCGCACCCCGAGGAACAGCACGGGCGACCTCGGCAGCAGCCCGCCGGAATCCGGCAGCGCCATGGTGATCCGGTCGTACTTCTCGAACCAGTCGACCCGGACCACACCGAAGGTCAGATACCCGGTGCCCAGGATCAGTACCGTCACGATCGCGCCGAGCGAGAGGACCGTACTCCGCTTCATCTCACCATCCCGATCATCCGCAGAACGCCGATCATCCGGCCGAGCTGTTCGTCCTCCGGCATCGCCACGCCGTCGATGCCGACGCCGGCGACGTTCACCTTCGGGCCCTTCGCCGCGAACGGGATGACCTTGTCCCGCAACAGCGCGACCAGGGCCGCCAGGTTGGACGGCGCGCTCGTATCGAAGGGGCGCGCGGTGAACAGCAGCGGCATCAGCGCCTCGGCCGCCGCGTCGCCGGAGGCGGCGAGCGGGGCCAGCCATTCGATGCTGTGCGCGATGCCGCCCAGCCCGCCGATGACGCCCAGCAGCTCGACGACCGAGGCCGCCGAGACCGAGACCTGCTGTGCCCCTTCGGGTGTCAGCAGCTCGCCCAGCGCGCGCGAGTTGTCCTCGATGGCACGCAGGTTGTCCTGGAACGCGAGGCCCAGCGCGGTGACCTGGTCGAGATTGGCGCTGATGTCGGCGAGGTCGGCGCCGAGGACCTGCGCGATGCGCGCGGTGTCGGCGGGGTCGGGGGGCATGGCGGCACCGACCTGGCTCACGATGTCGCGGGCGTGGCCCATCGCCCCGGTGCCGACGAAGGAGGCGATGCCGGACATGATGTCCTCGACCTGGGTGGCGGGCTGCGACCGCGCCAGGGGTATCACCGCGCCGGGCGCGAGTTCGCGCGAGGTGTCCGCCGCGGGCACGGTGAGTTCGATGTGGATGTCGCCGAGCACGGTGTTCTGGCGCAGTTGCGCGGTGGTCGCGGCCGACAGCCGCACCGTCCGCAGGATCTCGACTTCGGCCACCGCCATGCCGGGCTCGCGCGGCGTCGGGTCGACGACTCGCACCGAGTCGAGGGTGCCGATCCGCACGCCCGAGGACATGACCCGCGCGCCGGCGGGCAGGTTCAGGGCGTTGGCGAATTCGATACGCACGGAGTAGGTCTCGCCGGAGAGCCGCGCGCCGGGGAGGGGAACGGTCGCCGGATCGAAGGCGCAGCTCGCGCTCACCGTCGCGGCGAACGCGAGCACGCCGATCCGGCCTGCCCGCCGGCGGTTGCCGCCGTTCATCGTCCTCCGATCGCCGAGAAGATCAGCTCGCTCAGACGCACCGCCGACAGGTTCGTTCCCGCCGGACAGGAATGCGGTGTCAGGGCGTTCATCGCCGCGCACAGCCGCTCGGCCTCGGCCTGCGGCAGGGCGACCGCAGGCGCGCCGTAGACCAGCGCGCCGTCGCCGGGCGCGGCGGCAGCCGCCGTGCCGAGGGCCGCCGCGATCGGCGGCACGGCGGTCACGATCTGCTGCAGTTCGCCGCTGTGCCCCGCGAGCAGGCGCAGCACCGGTGCCGCGGCGGCCGCTCCGTCGAGGAGATGACCGCCGTAGGGACGGAGGAGACTGTTCACCCAGACCAGCAGCCGGCCCACGCGCTCGATGATGGGGATGGCAGTCCCGAAGATCGTGTCGTTGATGAATTCGAAGGCGGGCGCGAGCCTGCCGATCGCGGCCTTCACCTCGTCCCAGTTGATCCGCAGCGTCTCCGACAGCGCGGACAGAGCGTCGATGAGCGCGCCCAGGTGCCCGGTCGCCGCGTCGGGGGCGCGCAGCGCCGCCGCGAGATCACCGATCAGTCGGTTCAGCGCGGGCCCGGTGCCCGAGGTCGCGGTCCGCAGCGCGGCCACCCCGTCGCGCAGCTGGTGGGACGCCCCGGGCTCGCCCCCGCCGTCGAGCGCGGCGGCCAGCTTCGACACCGCGTCCAAGCTCTCGGTGACGCTCTTGGGAGTGAGGGTGTGGGTGATGCAGCGGCCCGGGTCCCAGTCGGCGGTGGCGGTGCCGTCGAACAGCACCGCCAGGTGCCGGTCGGCGACCAGGGTGTCCGATACGGTCGTCGCCGAGACCTCCCCGCGCGGCGGATGCGCGGTGGTCAGGTCGAAATCCACCCGCACGTCGCGGGCGCCGGGGGTGATGGCGGTGACCTCGCCGACGGCGATCCCACGCACCGTGACATGGCTGCCGACGTAGAGCCCGACGGTGTCGGGCATGATCGCACAGTAGGACCGGGCCGCGGACGCCGAGGGCACCACGACGAGGCACCCGGCCACCGCCGCGGCGCACAGCGCGCTCCCCGCCACGCCCGTCACCACGTGCGTTCGCTTCACCATTCCCACGATCAGCACCCCGCTCCCGGCAGCGGGACGCAGACCGCGTCCACGGTGGCGACCCGCGCGGAGTGGTCCACGGCCACGGTGCCCTGCGGGGTCACCAGCTGCCGCAGGCGGGTGAGCGTGTCGGTGACGTCGGCCAGCGCCGTCCCGAATGTGTCACCCAGGCCGCGCAGCTGCGGCAGCAGCGCGGTGAGCTCGTCGACCAGGGGAGCGAGCGATTCGTCCCAGACCGGGCGCAGCGCGGTCAGCCGGGCGAGCAGCCGCTCGGTGATCGACAGGCCGGCGACGATCTCCTGGCGGTAGGCGAAGACCGCGTCCTCCATCCGGCGCAGCGAGCCGATCAGATGGAACAATCGCGGCGCGTCGTCCTGGGTGGCGGCGAGGTACTCGTCGGCGACCGCGAGGACGCGCGAGATGTCCGCGCGCTGGGTGATCATGATGTCCACCAGGGAACTCGCGGCCTGGCCCATCCGGCGCAGGCTGTCGGGATCCGCCGTGAGCGAGGAGCCGAGCACGGCGAAATTCCGGCGCAACGTGTCGCCGTCGATCTCGCCGACCGGCCGGGCGGCGTCCTCGAAGACCCGGGCCAGGCTGTAGGGCAGGCGCACCCGATCGGCGGGGATGATCTTCCCGCCCAACCGGTCGCGGCCCGCAGGCAGCACGGCGAGGTAGTGACCGCCGACGGCGGTGAGCATCCGCACGTCCAGCGTGGTCGCCTCGCCGAGGACGATGCCGGAATCCACGGTGAAACTCATCCGGACCCGGTCGGCGAGCAGCTCGAGCGCGCGGACGTGCCCGACCGGGACGCCGGCCACCCGCACGCTGTCACCCACCTTCATCGCCCCGGCTTCGACCAGGTCGGCACGGTAGGTACGTTCGCCGAGGGGCACCGTGTAGGTGATCGCCGCCGCGGCGATCAGTACCGTGGCCACCGCGAGGCCGAGCAGACCGAGCGTCAGCTCACGTCGGCGTTCGTCGCGGGGCATGAGGGCGCGGGTCGCTCGGGCGAGCCGCGACCGGCGTCGAGTCATCTCTTGCACAGTGTGATCCGCTGTCCGTTCATCAGAATTGCCAAAGCGTCGGGAACATCGGCGTTCCCACGGGAGCATGTCCGGTTCACCTCCTGACCGGTGCGAGGGACGATCGCTGGCAGGGTCTGCAGCAGACCGGGCAGTCCGGCCAGGACGTCCGCGGCGGCCCGCGGATCCGGGATGGCGGCCCGTACCGCCTGGGCCAGATCGGGATTCGCCTCCGGGGTCAGCCCCAGCGTCGCGGCGAGGCTGTCGATCGGTGTCAGCACCGAGGGGGCGGTGACGACGAAGTCGATCAGCCCGGCCATGCGCTGTTCGAGGGCGTCGAAGACGTGGTCGAGGCCGGCCAGCAGTGTCATGGCGTTGGCGGAACGGGCGTCGAGCCGGTCGGCGACCCGGCGCAGGTTCGCCACCAGCACCGACAGGACCGCCTGTCGGTCACGCACGTAGGCCGACAGCCGCTCGATCGCGTCCAGCGCCGGTCCGATCCCGGTGCCGTTACCGTCGAGCACCGCCAGGATCGTCTCGGTGAAGTGGTTCAGCGCCGCCGGCGAGAGATCCGCCAGCACCGGCTGCAACCCGTTGAACAGGGCGGTGATGTCGAAGGATCCCAGGGTGCGGCCGATGCCGATGACCTGATCCGGACGCTGCGGGCGGCTCGCCTTCGGCGGTTGCTGCACATCGACATAGCGCTGCCCGACCAGGGTCTGGAACCGGATCGCGACGGTGCCGGCCTCGTCTACGGGGTGATCGGTCTGCACCGTGAAGCGGACCCGCGCGCGGAACTCGCCGTCGAGCAGGATTTCGCCGACCTTGCCGACCTGCACGCCGTACATGCGCACGTCGTCGCCCACCTTCAGCCCGTTGACGTCGGTGAACACCGCGGTGAACATGGTGTCGGCGCCGGTGACGGGTCGCTCGATGGACTGCAGGATCAGCGCCAGCAGGATCACCATCGCCGCGGTGAATCCGGCCATGCGCACCGCGATCGCACGCACACTGCTCATCGGCCCGCCCCCACGGTGCCGCCGAGCAGCGCCTCCGACAGCACCGGGACACCGCTGAGGGTGAGTTTCAGGTTCAGCACCGGCCCTCCGGGCCCGTCCGGCATCGCCGCGCCGAGGCGGGCGAGCAGCGCGCTCAGCTCGGCGGAAGTCTGCTGCGGTGTGTCCACGGTGTGGCCCAGGGCGGTGAACAGCGGCGCCAGCATCTCGGCGTAGACACCCAGATACTGCCGCGCGGTCGTCATCGTGGTCGCGGCGGCCGGGAAGATTTCGTGGGCGATGGCGGCCACGGCCCGGTCGAAGGCGACGCGGTCGGTGCGTAGCACCTCGATGTGGTCGAAGTTGTCCAGGAGCTGGATGCTGCCCGCGATGAACGGCGGCGTCCCGGCCAGCAGCGCGGCGTACTGCCCGACCAGAAACGACGGCGCGTAGCGTTGGCCGTCGGCGACGGTGCGGCCCAGCACGACCACGGCTTCGAGCAGCGGGGTGAACACCTTCAGGTCGGCGGCCGCCTGCCGCAGTGTCTCGGCCAGCTGCGGGGTCAGGACCTGGCCGGTGGTCTCACCGAGCTGGCGCAGCAGGGTGCCCATGGTGGCGTCGGTCATCCGGTCGGCCGCCGCGCCGGTCAGCTCGATCACCGAACCGCCGCGCAACGGAGCGCCGCCGGGCCGCCTGCCGAGCTGGAGTTCGCCGATGCCGAACAGGTTTCCGGGCGCCGCGGTGACCGCCACCGCGTCGGTCAGTCCGTCCAAGCGCGCGGGATCCAGGGCCAGGGTCAGGCCCACCCTCGCGCCGTCGACGCTGTCGATCGTCTCGACGCTGCCGACCTGCACGCCGGTCAGCCGCACGGCCGAGCCGGTCACGATGCCGTCGCCGAGCCGCTCGGCCACGATCCGCACGCGCAAGGTGTCGTCGGTGCGCACGCTGCGGAATCCGCACCACGCCACCACGGTCACCCCGGCCAGTACCGTCGCGAGCACGCCGGTGAGCCGGGACTTCCACGGATCCATTGCCACGCCGGGCATTCCATACAGTGCCATGTCGCTATCCCGTGAATTCGATCGAGGAGTGGAAGCCCCACAGTGCGAGGGAGAGCACCATGTCCAGGGCGATGACGGCAACGAACGACGCACGCACCGCGCGCCCGGAGGCGATACCGACCCCCTCCGGCCCGCCGGTGGCGAAGAAGCCGTAATAGCAGTGGATCAGGATGACCGCCACGGTGAAGACCACCACCTTGAGCACGGCGGCGAATACGTCCGCGCCGGAGATGAACTGGAAGAAGTAGTGCTCGTAGACCCCCGGCGACTGTCCGTGCGCGGTGACGATGACCAGCCGGCACGACACATAGGCCAGGATCAGGGCGACCAGGAAGGTCGGCACGATCGCCACCACGCCCGCGATGACCCGGGTGGTCACCACCAGCGGCACCGAACGCAGGCCGAGGGATTCGATGGCGTCGATCTCCTCGGAGATGCGCATGGACCCGATCTCGGCGGTCATCCGGCAGCCTGCCTGGGCCGCGAAGCCGATGCCGGTGGCGATCGGCGCGAGTTCCCTGGTGCTGGCGAACGCGGAGATGATGCCGGTCAGCGGACCCATGCCCAGCATGTCGAGCGTGGCGAAGGACTCGATGCCCACACTGACCCCCATGGCGACGCCCAGCACCGCGAGCGTCGGTACCGTGCCCCCGCCGACGATCAGGGCACCGCCACGGCCCCAGGTCATCTCGGTGGTCACCCGCATGGTCTGCGGGCGGTAGTGCCGCACGGTCAGCGGGATCGAGGACAGCACCTGGCCGACGAAGCCGAGCACGAAGCCCAGGTTCTCCACCGGGCGCCACGCCCGCCGCCGCGACCGGACCGCGCGGTAGAGCCAGCGCAATCCCCGCGGTGAGTAGTCGGTGGCCACCATCAGGCCACCCGCACCGGCAGGAACATCGCCGACAGCTGCGTGAGCGCGACGTTGACCACCATGATCGCCACCACCGACAGCACCACCGCGGCGTTGACACCGTCGGCGACGCCGCGGGGTCCGCCGCCGGCCTCGAGGCCACGCTGACAGGCCACGACCACCACGATCATTCCGAACAGGATCGACTTGCCCAGCGAAACCACGACATCGGCGACCACGGTGAACGATCCGAACGTCAGCCAGTAGCTGCCGGAGGTGACCCCCTGCGCGGAGACCGCCACGAGGTATCCGGCCAGGATGCCGACGAACATGATCAGGATGTTCACCAGCGGGGCCACCAGGATCATCGCCACCAGGCGCGGGATCACCAGCCGCCGGACGGGATCGATGCCCATCACCCGCAGCGCGTCGATCTCGTCGCGGATGGTGCGCGCGCCGAGATCGGCGGCGATGGCCGAGGCTGCGGCACCACCGAGTAGCAGCCCGGTGGCCGTCGGCGCGCCCTGTTTGATCACTCCGAGGCCGCCCGCAGCGCCCACCAGCGAGTCCGCCCCGATCTGGTGGATCAGGTTGCCCACCTGGACCGAGACGATCACGCCGAACGGCACCGCCATCAGCACGGCGGGCACCGCGGTCGCGGTGACGAAGAACCAGCTCTGGCGCAGGACCTCCGACCAGCGCAGCCGCAGCCGCGCGATGTCGGCGACCGCGCCGGTCGACACATCGCCGAGCAGCCCGACCGCGCGGCCCAAGGTGCGCAGCGAGGACACCGCGGTCGCGGTGAGGGGTGCGGTGCGTCCGCTCACGATCACGCCCCCTGCGCGGCACAGGTGTGCCGGTCGGCGAGCGCGCGCAGTTCGGCGGTGACGGCCCCGGGATGCTCCAGCGGGCCGGAGTGTCCGTCGGGCAGCACGACGAGTCCGAGCGAGTTCGGCAGCGACCGTTCGAGCCGCCGCGAGGCCGCGAGGCCGAGCAGCCGGTCCTCCGCGCTGCCGATCACCAGAGTCGGGGCGCTGAGCCGTGCGGGATCGAGCAGACCGTCCTCGAGGGTGAGCAGGGCGCGAATCAGGCCGCGGCGGGTGGCGCGTGGGGTGGTCATGACCAGCTCACGGGTCAGGGCCCGCGCGGCGGGCGCGGCGGTGTGGCCGAGGACGATCGGCGACATCATCCGGCCGGCCCGGGGCAGCCGCACAGGGATCGGAATCCCGCTGATCGTCCGGAACAGCCGGGGTGCGATCCGGCTCGTCCGCGACGGCGTCGACCGGGGTTCCCGGCCGGCCATGGCCGCCGCGATCGTGGCGCCGATCCCACCCGGTGCGGAGTTGATCAGCACGATCGCGTCGGCGAGGCCGACCTCGTCCGGATGGTGGTGCGCCCAGGACTGCACGGCGACGCCGCCCATCGAATGCCCGGCCAGCAGGGCGCGCTCGCCGGGACGCAGCGCCGCTGCCAGCACCGCGGACAGGTCCTCGCCGAGCCGGGGGACGGTCAGGCCGTCCGCCGCGGGCCGACCGCTGCGGCCGTGGCCGCGATGGTCGAACGCGATCACCCGGTGGGTGGCCGACAGCGCCGTGATCTGGTGGGCCCAGAACCGGATCGAGCAGCAGAAGCCGTGCGCCAGCACCACCGGATAGCCGTCCTCGGGGCCGAATGCCTCGGCGTGGATCCTCGTCCCGTCGGCCGAGCGCACGTCGAGCGGCCGGCCGGGGGCGAAGCGGTCGAGGAACCGGAATTCCTCGTCCGCCCACATCCGGACCTGCCCGCCGCCGCTCAGGGTTCGCCATCCCGCCATCGGTCAGCGACCACCGCGGAGGGACGGCGGCCGGAGGAAGGATCCGGCCGCGGGCAGCTGCGCCTCGCCGCCCTCGCCCGGGAATCCGGACAGGGTGGAGAACACCAGCGCGCCGTTGACGAAGGCGTACCCGCTCGTGTCGCCCCGGCTGCTGTACCGGTACGCGGCCGGCTCGGGGCCGGCGCCGCCGGTCGCGGTGTGCCAGGTGGCCGTATCCGGGCGCAGCGGCAGGTGCCACGGCACGACCGCGTCGCCGGGGGCGTCGGTGGCCACGACGTCGATGTGCAGGTTCTCGCCGATCGTGGTCCAGAAGTACGGGTAGTCGATGAAGGACACGGTGTCGCCGAGCATGGCCCGTGCGGCGTGTCTGCCCTGTGCCGAGGCGACGCGATCGTGCTCGATGCGCACAGTGCGCCCGTGCCTGGCACTGTCGAACTCGCACATGTCACCTGCCGCCCAGATGTGGGGGTCGGAGGTGCGCAGGGTGGAGTCGCACAGCACGCCGCCGCCTTCGCCGAGACCGAGACCGCAGCGCTTGGCCAGGGTCGTCTCGGGGCGCGCGCCGATGCCGACGACGACGGTGTCGGCGGGCAGGGTCGTGCCGCCCGCCAGCACCACGCCCTCGACCCGCTCGTCCCCGCAAAGGGATTCGACGACGGAGCCGCTGTGCACGACGACGCCGAGGCGGCTCAGCTCGCCCTCGACGATGCGGCCGATCGGCGCGCCCAGCGAGCGCGCGAGCGGCACCGGTTCGGGAAACACCATGGTCGTGTGGATGCCGAGGGCGGCCGCGGAGGCGGCGGTCTCGGCGGCGACGAAGGATCCACCGACGACGACCAGCGACTCGGTGCCGATCAGATCATTGAGCAGTTCGTCGGCGTTGCCGGTGGTACGCAGGTAGTGCACGCCGGTCAGACCGGAGCCGGGGCAGTCGAGCAACCGGACGTTGGCGCCGGTGGCCAGCAGGGCCTTGCCCCAGCGCACCGTACGGCGCCCGACGCGGGCGGTCCGGGCCGCCGGGTCCAGCGACAGCACGGGGGAGCGCAGCCACAGCGCGATCTCGTTGTCCTGCCACCATTCCGGCGAGTGGACTGCGAGATCGTCGGCGGCCACCGCGCCACGCAGGTACTCCTTGGTGAGGTAGAAGCGGTGGTAGGGGGCATCGCTCTCGCGGGTCGCGAGCGCGACCGTGCCCGCGAAACCCTTGCGGCGCAGTTCCTCCGCGGCTCCCGCGGCCGCGACGCCGCCACCGATCAGCAGGATGTCGACCTCGTCGGCCTCGTGTGCTCCGGTCATCTGCTCACTCCTCCCAGGGGACGAAGTCGGACTTGCGGGCGCCGCACACCGGACAGACCCAGTCGTCGGGAATGTCCTCGAACGCGGTGCCCGGGGCGATGCCGCCGTCGGGGTCGCCGTCCGCGGGGTCGTAGATCATGCCGCAGCGCACGCAGACCCACAGGGCGGCGGTCGTCGTGGCGCTCACGCGCGCACCGACCCGAAGCGGTTGGCGCGGCGGAAGGTACCGAAGTCGTTGAAGCGGACGCCGTGCTCGGCGAGCACCTTCTGGCAGTCGTGCTTGATCAGCTCGCGCAGGTAGAACGGGTCACGCACCAGGAAGTGATGGATCGCGTGGGTCTCACCGAAGTTGAAGCACAGCGCGTGGAAGGGCTTGAGCCACCACGCCGTCCAGACCTGGGTCTGCTGCAGCACGTTGTGGGCCTCGATGTCGCCGTAGTAGTGCATGTTCGAGCTGACGAAGTGCAGACAGAAGGTGCGCACGGCGTTCGGGGCGAGGATGGTGACCGCCAGGAAGGTCAGCACGCCCATGCCGGGGACCGACGCGCCGGTGATCAGCTCGTAGACACTGATCCCGAGGAACAGATGCCACAGCGTGTAGTGGAAGATCCCCAGCGGGAAGTAGCCCATCACATTGATCGCCCGCAGGTAGGCGGCGTCCTTGGGCGTCTCCGCTTCGTGTTTCACGTAGGCCGACACCATGCGGTGGACCCGGAACGGCTTGGTGTACATGCCGAGGAAACTGTCGAGGAGGCTGATCGTCCTGCGAGGTCCCCAGCCCTCACCATTGGTGATGGCACGTTCCTCGAGGTCGGAATCGGTGCCCGAGACCTTGTGGTGGTGCAGGTGCAGCCGGCGGCGCACCCACGGGTTGATGGTCGAGGGCCGGAAGAACCAGACCCCGAACATCATGGTGTTGTGGACCGGCCTGTTGGTCCGGAAGTACATCGAGTGGATCAGGTCGTGCTCGAGCTCGTGCAGGATCGACAGCCAGAAGGCGGTCAGCGCGATGGTGGCCCACCATGGCAGGACGCCGAGGCCGTAGAGCACGGCGTCGGCGAGGACGCCGGCGACGGATACCACGAAGAAGGCGAGGCCGATCTGGTCCTGGTGCGCGTCGGCCCACGGGTGGCGTGCGCGCCACCGCGAGCCGATCTCGATGAGCGCCCCGCGGATGGTCGCGATCTTGTCCGCGTCGGCTGCCGTCAGGGCGCGCTCGCCGGGAAGTCTGGTTGCGATTCTCAAAGTTCCTCCTCCGGGAAACAGCAGAAGCTCAGTGTTGCTGCACCCGGAGGCCTATCGCTTGGCCAGGAAGTGTAGATTTCGCCGGTTCTTCATACCCTGGGTATGAAGAACCGGGGCGCGGCGCACCGGTCAGGCCAGTGCGATGATCAGGTCGAGGACCCGCTCCGGATCCGTCAGGCGGTCGCCGAGGATCTCGCGTATCCGGTCCATCCGGTACCGGACCGTCTGCGGATGCAGCACCAGATACCGGGCGACGTCCTCACGGCGGCCCTGATGCAGCAGCCAGGCCCGCAGGGTCTCCTCATAACGTGCCCGGGTGTCGGCGCGCAGATGATCGAACGGGGCGAGGGTGTCGGCCCGGTGCCGCGCGCGGGTGAGCGGGTCGGCGTGCACGACCAGCGCGGCCAGCTCGGATTCGGTGTCGGCGGGCCAGCTTTCGCGCCCATGGTGTTCCCAGGCCCGCGCGGCCAGCGCCGCCGAGTAGCGGACGTCGAGCCACGGCTGCTCGGGACCGACGGCCGCCCGCAGCCCGCCGACTCGTTCGAGCAGCGCGTCGCGGGCCGCGCCCGCCCCGATCGGGACGAGCAGCACCGCCATGTCGGGTCGCGCGGGGCCGGGCAGCGATTCGGCACCGGCCTGCAGGGTCCGCGCGTCCAGGGCGGGCACGGCGATATGCGTCTCGGCCCGAGGCAGGGCGATCGCGACCATCGATTCCGGCGGTCGCCAGTCGGCGAGGCGGGCGGCGGCGAGCAGCTCGGTCATGTCGTCGCCGCCGAGGAGCTTCTCGGCCAGGTACTCGCGCGCCCGCTGCCGCTGCCGACCCGCCGAGGCCAGCTCGTCGGCATGCCCACTCACCGCCGCGTCGGCCAGGGTGTCGATGTAGTAGAAGTTCAGTTCGGCGAAGGCCGCGATGTCGACGGTGCTCATGCCGTGCGCCTGCGCGGTGGCGCTCCAGTGCCGCCAGGCGATGCGGGCGCCCAGCCGGAACGAGGCGTTCAACGAGTCGATCGGACGGCCGACCTGGGCCTCGTACTGACCGAGCCGGAACGCCGCCTCCTCCACGTCCACCGGATCCACCGCGCGCCGAGTGTCGGGCTTTCCGCAGGCCACCAGCAGGAAGCCGGCGAGCATGGTTTTGATGGCCGCCTTGACCAGCCCGCCGAGTTCGGTGGCGAGCACCTCGGCGTAGACCGGGAGTTCGCGCGGGACGGACTCGAAGATCTCGTCGGCCGCCGCGTTGAGCGCGGCGTGGAGCGCGGTCGCGATGTCCGGCGGGACGAGCGGTGGCCCGGGCTCCGATGTCATGGGAACAGTATGGGCGGACCGCCCCCGACGGTACCGCCACGCGAGTTCGCCATCTCGCCACATCGTCGCGTCCGGAGTCAGGCCGCGGTGTGGTCGAGGACGAATTCGACCACCGCGTCCTCCATCTGGCGCAATCCCGGATCCTCCATCGGCAGGTGCCCGGCGTTGTCGAGCAGCACGGTGCGCACCGGCACGCGGGTGATCCGCGACAGCACCGCTTCGCTGAGGTGCAGCGGTGTCCAGCGGTCGGCGGCGGGCTGGGTCAGCAGGATCGGGCAGGCCTGGAAGTCCTCGTATTCGACCGCCGGGGTATATCGCGCGTAGCTGTCGAGGAACCGCGCCGACACCCAGTTGGCCGCCGCGGTGCGGTCTTTGAGCAACACCGAGCGCATGGCCTCGCGATCGTTGGCCAGGGTGCGCATCTTCGAGGCCAGCCGCATCGGGACGCGCAGGCCGCCCGCCGCCGTCCCGGCCACCGCGGAGATCAGTGGCATGCCGACGCGCGCGGTCAGCACGTCGTGCGCGGTCTCGTCGCGGACCCGGCGGATCCGCTGGTCCAGGAAGGTCATTCCCGCGATGCCGCTGACGTCGCCCTTGGGCGCCTCGGCCGCGACGTGATAGGTGAGCATCCCGCCCGCGCTCAGCCCGTACAGCACGACCGGCCGGTCGTCGTGGGCGCGTTCGGCGGCGACGAGGTCGACGACCAGGGCGACCCAGTCGTCGTAGGTGGGGATCGTTCCGGGAGCCACCGCGGTCATGCCGTAGCCGAGGTTGTCCGGCGCGATGACTTCGAAGCCACGCCGGGCCAGCCGGGAGCCGAGGATCAGGGTCATCTGACGGCCGTTGGTGCCGACGCCGTGGTGCAGGATCACCTTCGCTGTCGCGCGAGGGTTGCGGTAGGTGTCCAGGTGGATCCGGTGTGCGCCCCACTCCCAGAACTCCTCGGCGGGTTCCCGGGCCGCGTCGAGCCGGAGCCGCTCGGGCAGGAACGCCTGCAGGGCTCGCCAGTCCGGCTGGTCGCGGTAGTAGCGCGGGGCGGATGTCATGGCCGGTTCCTTCCGGACGGTTCAGGGGAGGGCGCTCTTCGCGGGAGCCGTCGCGAGACGTTACTGGTTGTACCAGTAGCTCGACAAGGTTGGGCTGACCACAGAGTGGTCTAACCTATCGATTTGTGAATCTCGAACCGGTCCGGCGGCAGAACGTCTCCGACGGCGTCTTCCAGCAGCTGCTGACGAACATTCTCGAAGGCGAGACCACCACGCTGCCGTCCGAGCGCGAGCTCGCCGCCACGCTATCGGTGAACCGGCACGCTGTGCGGGAAGCGCTCAAGCGGCTGGAGCAGATCGGCCTGGTTCGCATTGTGCACGGCGGCGCCACCGAGGTCCTCGACCTGCGCACCCACGCCGGGCTCGACATCCTCGCCTACCTGGCGGCGAGCCCGCCCCGGCGGTACGGCCCCAACCTCGCCCGCTCGGTCCTCGAGTTCCGCCGGTCCGCTGGCACGGACGCCGCCCGCCTCGCCGCGCTGCGGGCGACGCCGGAGACCGTCGCCGACCTCGAGCGCGCCGCCGCTCGCTACCACCGCGAGGCGACCCGGCCCGAGCAGTTGACGGTCGACCGTGAGTTCTGGTCGCTGATCATCGACGCCTCGGACAATCTCGCCTACCGGCTGGCCTTCAACACGCTGATGAACGCCTTCGACCACCTCCCCGACATGCTCGCCCTGCTGCTCGCCCCCGAACTCGACGACCCCGCGAGCCACGACGCCCTGGTCCGCGCCATCGCCGAGGGTGACGCCGACGGCGCCGCCGCTCATGCGCACCACCTGCTCTCGGCGAGCAGCGCGGTCGCCGATCAGTGGCTCGCCACGCTCGGCGGCACGGGCACCGACGCTCAGAACTGATCCGTCAACGGGTTGCTGCTGGCCATCCTGGTGCTGAGCGCCGACCCGCCGACCAGGGCCAGGCAGCGCGCCGCCGCGCTGGCCGTCTTCGACCGGCTGCGCCCCGACACCAGACCGCTACGAGCAGACGCTGCGTGCCTGGCTGCTGCACCAGGGCAGACGCGAGGATGTTGCCCGCCACCTGGTGATCCACCCGCAGACGGTGCGTTACCGGATGGACGGGATCCGCGAGCTGCTCGACGACGAGCTCACCGACCCCGGCCGGGTGCTCGAGCTGATCATCGCCCTGGCCTGAGCTACCCGGCCGTCAGCGTAGGGCCGAGCTCAGGGAGGCGGCGAGGGGTTCGAGGAGTTTCGCGGTGCGGGCGGCGATCTCCTCGGCGGTGGCGTCGAAGTCGCCGCGGCAGAAGGCGAATGTGAGATCGAGGCCGCCGCCGACCATGATCCGGATCATCAGCTCCGCGTCGAGCGGGTCGATGTCGATGTCGCGGAACAGCACGGCCCGGTTGCTCAGGTACAGGTCGATGACCTTGCGGGCGATGTGCGCACGGGCGCGGGCCGCTTCGCTCTCACCGCCGTCGCGGCCGAGGATGTGCCGCATGCCGGGGTAGGTCGCGGCCAGTTCGGGCGCGACCGTCACCGAGGCGTGAATCCGATCGGTGAGGTCGCCGGCGGCGGCGATCCTGGCGGTGACCATGCGGATGAATTCGTCGGCGAAGTCGTCGTACACGCCGCCGAGCAGGGCGTCGCGGTCGGTGAAGCTCTCGTAGAAGTAGCGCTCGGTCAGCTTCGCCCGGCGGCAGACCGCGGTCACCGTCACCTGCGCGGTGTCGCCGGACTCGAGCAGCTCACGGGCGGCCCGGACGAGGCGGGCGTGGCGTTCGGCCCGCCGCTCGTCGGCGCTCACCCCGCCATAGGTGCGTCCCGCAGTCACCGTGCGATGGTACCCGGCCACCGGCCGGTATCTGACAGGACTATTGTCAGATGACCGCCGCTCGGGCACCATGGCCACACGGACACGAACAAGGGAGTCGCCGAAGTGACCGAAACGATTGCCGCCCCAGCCGTTGTCGAGCGGGAGCCCTCGATGGTGCTCGACGCGCGATTCGTGCCGCTGGCCGAGAAGTTCTTCCAGGTCTGCCGCGCCCGCCGGACCGGCGGTGCGGCGCTGGCGGTGTTCCGGCACGGGCAGCCGGTGCTCGACATCTGGGCAGGCGACGCCGCACCCGGCCGGCCCTGGCAGCGGGACACCATGGCGATGTCGTATTCCACCGGCAAGGGCGTGGCGGCAACCGTCCTGCACCGGCTCGCCGATCGGGGGCTGCTCGACTACGACCGTCCGGTGGCCGACTACTGGCCCGAATTCGCCGCCGCGGGTAAGGAATCCATCACCGTCCGGGAGCTGTTGAACCACCGGGCCGGGCTGCATCGGGTTCGCGGCCTGGTCACCGGCGACGCCTACCTCGACCACGACACCATCGCCGCGGCGCTCGCCGCCGCCGCGCCGGACCCGCGCAGGCACCGGGCACCGGGCTACCACACCGTGACCTTCGGGCCACTGGTCGTCGAGCTCGCCCAGCGGATCACCGGGAGACCGTTCCCCGACCTCGTCCGGTCGGAGCTCGCCGAGCCCCTCGGCATCTCGGACTTCTGGTTCCGGGTCCCGCCCGAGCACCGGCATCGCATCGCGCCGCTGAGCCCGGCGGTCCGGGTCGCAGGCTTCGACTTCGAGACCTTCGCGACGCGGGCGCGCCGCACCAGGTACCTGAGCGCGCTGGCCGACAGCATCCCCGAAGGGCTGGTGCGCCGGCAGAACGACCCGATGGTGCACGATGGCGTGCACCCGGGCTGGAACGGCGTCTTCACCGCCCGTGCACTCGCGACAATGTATGCGGCACTGGCCAACAACGGCGTCATCGACAGCACCGCGTTCCTCACGCCGGAGACCGTCGCGCAGATCGCCCGGATGCCGCGCGCCACCGGCCGCGACTACATCCTCAACGTGACCCCGCACCACTGGCTCGGCTACCACCGGCCGATGACCGCTTCGAACGCCCCCGGCCTCGGGCACCTCGGCACCGGCGGCTCGGGTGGCTTCGCGTTCCCTGACGTCGGCCTGTCGATCGCATTCGTCACCAACCGCCTCGGCAGCCGGATCTCCGCCGCGGGCGATCTGCGCATGGCCGCCTTCACCGCCATGGCGTATCGCCTGGCCAGCCGTCGATGACACGGCCGGTCTCGGCGCCGACGGCTCCGTCACGCGCGAGCGAGGGTGAACGCGCAGCAGGACAACTCGCCGTCGCGCTGCTGGGAACCAACCGGGATCCGGCGCGGGTCGCGCACCAGCACGGGCTCACGAACCGGAGCCCGGCCGGGCGAATGCCTCGCGTTCCGTCGCTGCGATGTCGACACCTCCGCGACCCCATGGGAGATGACCATCAGCGGCACCATCGTCCGTGTGACCGGAGTCGGGCTGTACCGGCAGGAGTGGACTAGGAACCCGCGACAATCTGTCGACGCCCTGCCGCCGGGCACACAGCGCGGCAGGCACCCCGCACCGCTACGGGGCCGCAGGACATCCGCCGCCGGGAACCGTGCAAACTTGACCGCCCCCGCGCTAACCCCCCGGTTTGAACGGGAAACCACGGGAACCAATGGGACGCGACGGGAACAACCACCGTACCGTTCCCGCAGTTCACAGGCTGTTTCGGGAAGCGATGGGAACCATGAGACATCTAGAACCCCTGCGTGGGGGTCAGGGGTTCGAGTCCCCTTAGCTCCACTTTTCTTCTCGAAGGCTCGTGCTCACCAAGAGCATGAGCCTTTCTCGTTTTCGCGGTCTTCGCGGGTGCGATTCCGCCGTGTGCTTTCCCGGCGGATCTGGGTAACCGGTCGATGTTCTGTGACCGGCCCCCGTGCCGCAGCACCCGTTGGAGAAGCATCATGACTGACACGAATCTCTCGCACGCCTCGTCCACCGCGGGTCGGATCGCCCAGAACGGCGTATTCGCGCGGTTCGCCCGCGCGGGGTACGTCATGTCGGGCCTTGTTCATCTGCTGATCGGCTACATCGCCATCCGGCTCGCGCTCGGGGGCGGGGGCAGTGCCGATCAGTCGGGGGCGATGGCCGAACTGGCCGATAAACCGGGTGGGGTGGTGACCCTGTGGATCGGCGTGGTCGCGTTCGTGCTGATGGCGCTGTGGCGGCTGGCGGAGGCGGTCTTCGGCAAAGCGTCCGAGCCGGGCTCCGGCAGCCTGAAGTCCGAGGCGTTCGACCGGGTCAAGGCGCTCTCGCTGTCGGTGGTCTACATCGCGTTCGCGATCACCGCTTTCCGCTTCGCGCAGGGCAGCGGACAGTCCAGCAGCAGTCAGAGCGTCGGGCTCACCGCGCGTCTGATGCAGCACACGGCGGGCACGGTCGCTCTGGTCGTGGGCGGGCTGATCATCATCGGCGTAGGCGGCTACCACGTGTACAAGGGAGCGAGCCAAAACTTCCTCGACGACCTCCGAGGGACCCAGGGCGCCTTCGTGCGGCGGCTCGGCACCGTGGGTTACATCGCGAAGGGACTCGCCGTCGCTGCGGTCGGGTTGCTGGTCATCCTCGCCGCGACGAAAGACGATCCGAACAAGTCCGCCGGGCTGGACGGAGCCTTGAAGACGCTCGGTGCGCAACCCTTCGGCGTGGCCCTGCTCCTCATCGCCGGGTTGGGCATCATCACCTACGGGCTCTACAGCTTCGTCATGGCTCGCAGCGCCAAGATGTAGGGCCGGTCAACGCACCGCGGTCAGCAGCCGGGGCTGCCGCCACAGGTCGTCGAGTTCCTCGGGGAGGTCCGGCACCGATCGCCCGTAGGACGCGGCCAGCTCGCTCGGACTGAAGCAGCGCACCGACCAGCCGTGGCCGGACAGCCACTGCGCGGGATCGGCCCGTTCGTCGTCGTAGAACAGTTCGGCCGGGTCGATGTCCCCGAACGGGTTGTAGCGGTCGAAATACTTCGTCTCGATGCTCGCGAAGCGTTTGACGTCGACGCCCGTCACGAAGCTCTCCACGGCGAGGTGGCTGCCGGGTGCGGACAGCTCGTCGATGTGCTCGAACAATCTGTCCTGCGCCGCGCCGGGCAGATAGGGCAGCAGCCCCTCGGCCGACCATGCGGTGGGCTCATCGGGGTGGAAGCCCGCGCCGCGCAGGGCGGCCGGCCAGTCCTCGCGCAGGTCAACCGGCACCGTGCGCCGCCGGGCCTTCGGTCGTGCGCCGTTCTCGGTGAGAACCTTCTCCTTGAACTCCAGGACTTTGGGCTGATCGATCTCGAACACCGTGGTCGCCGGGGGCCAGTCGAGACGATGCGCTCGCGCGTCCAATCCCGCCGCGACGATCACGGCTTGCCGGACGCCGTCCGCGACGGCCGAGAGGAAGAACTCGTCGAAGAACTTGGTGCGGAAGCCCATGAACCCGGGGACCAGCGGCGTGTCCGCGAGCGGGGAGGGATCGGCCAGCAGTCCGGTGAAATGCGGATGACCCGCGGCCGCCACGAACAGCGGCGCGTAATCGTCCTGGATCAAGGGATCGGGTGAGGCGGCCTCCAGCGCACGGAACGTCGCCACACCCAGTGCGGTGAGCCCGACGCTGCTGACGATGTCCCAGACGTCTCCATCGGTTCGCATACCGCACCCACTTCCCGTCAGCCCACCACGGCGGTCTCGTGTTCCATGACTTCGCTGGCCGCGCGTTCGCCGGAGCGGATGGCCCCGTCGATCCAGCCGCACATCACCGCGGAGCTCTCCGTGCCCGCCCAGTGGATGCGTCCGCACGGCTCGCGCAGCGCATGGCCGAATTGCGTGAGCACGCCGGTCGGCGCGTGGCTGAGCATCCCGCCGCCGGAGTACCGCTCGGCGCTCCAGTTCTGCTCGATGTAGTCGACGGGGGAACCCGCTTTGCGGCCGAACCGCTCGACGAGTGCGCCGAGTACCGCGCTTCTCCGTTCGGTTTCGTCGAGTCGGCCCACCTGTCGTGCGATGGGCCCCTCGATGATCACGCACAGCACCCCGGGGCGTCCGGTGTCCGTGCACGCGTCGATGGTGACGGTGGCGGGCGAGCCAGGGGCGACCGACTGCCCCGACAGGCCGTCGTCGCGCCAGAACGGTTCGTCGTACACGGCGGAGACCTTGATGATCGAGCCGCTCGGCATGCGTTGATGCAGGAACGATCGGTCTACCGGCAACATCGGCCGGTAGGAGATCTGGCTTGCGATCGCGAGGGGTACGGCCACGATCGCCCGGCGCGCGCGCACCGTCAGATCGGTCGCGCGGACCATGACTCCCTCGTCGTCCTGATGGATGCAGCGCACCGGCTGCGACAGGTGGATCGAATCGCCGAGTTCGGCCGCCATCGGCCGGTAGATCGCGCCCATGCCACCGACCGGCCGCGCGTCCTGCGCCGCGTCTTTGACGCCGAGGACGAAGCTGGGGCCGCCGCCGGATGCCATCTGATACAGCACGAAAAGCAACGACACCTCCGAGGCCGCCGACGTGTAGCAACCGGCTATGGCCGTCTCGAGCAGATCGTGCGCGGGCTTGGACAGCACATTGCCTTCCAGCCAGTGCGCCAAGCTGACCTGATCCCACTTGTCGGCCTTCTTCGCCGACCACGGCGCTTCCAGGGGAACCGACTTGCACATATGCCCCAGTTCGAGGAATACCGCCCCGAGGTTCATCGCCGCCCACGGACTCATGGTCCACGGGATGGTGCCGGTGTACCGGTGCTGCTTGCCGTCGACGACCATCATCGCCTCGCCGTCGGTGTACTGCTTGTAGCTCGGTACCCCGTACTCGGTCATCAGCGCCCGGACGCGGTCTTGACCCGGCCCGATCCAGGCGCCGCCGAGATCGATCCACGACCCGTCGTCGCGCACTCGGGTGCATGTGCGCCCCCCGAGCCGGTCGCGCGCTTCCAGCAGCGCCACCGATCGGCCCATTTGTTTCAGCCGCAGCGCGGCTGTCAGTCCCGCGAATCCCCCGCCGATTACGCAAAAGTCGACGTCTGTCATGGCGTGCCGTCCTCGTGTCGCAGTAGCGCGCACGGCCGCCGTGTCATCTGCGCTCGACCGGAGCTCTCCGCACAGCGGGTGCATTCGCCTTCGATCAGGTCTACGCGTCGAATCTCGGGCAATTCTATAGCAAATTGCACGGCCCGGTCATCTCTCGCCATTTGCCGTACGGACGCTCGGCAAGCTGCCTACGCTTCGGATCTTGTTGTCCGACCGCCTGGAGTCCTTTCGATGACGATGTCCCCGTCCTCCGCGCACAGCCACGCGCCGCATGGTTCGCCGATCGATACCGATGGCCCGCGGATCCCTTTGTACTCCGCCGAATTCGCCGCGGACCCGCACGCTGCCTATCGCGAGATGCGGGCACGTTACGGCTCGCTCGCGCCGGTGGAACTGGCGCCGGATATACCGGCGACCTTGGTGATCGGCTATCACGCCGCCGTGCGGATCGTGAACGACCCGGAGCACTTTCCGGCCGACCCCCGCACGTGGCAGCAGGACATCGCCGCCGACTGCCCGGTGCTGCCGATGATGCAGTGGCGGCCCAACGCGTTGCGGAACGCCGGGGCCGAGCATGCCCGCTACCGGCAAGCCAACGTCGCGGGCCTGGAGAAGATCGACCTGTACGGCTTGCGCGACACGGTCGCGCAGCTGGCGACGCCGCTGATCAACTCGTTCTGCGCGGACGGGTCCGCGGATGTGGTGCGCCAGTACGCGTTTCCGCTTTCCTTCGCGGTGCTGAACGCCATGCTGGGTTGCCCGGCCGAGATCGCCCAGCGCGCCGCCACCGGCATGGCCGCGATCTTCGAGGGTGTCGACGCCGAGCGCGGCAACAAGATGCTCATCGATTCGCTGGGGGAGCTGACCCTGCTGAAACGGGCCGAACCCGGCGACGACATCACCACGCGCATGCTCCGGCACCCGGCCGGGCTCAGCGACACCGAAATGGTGCACCAGCTGGGCACGCTGTACGGCGCGGGCATCGAGCCCCAGCAGAATCTGATCGTCAACACGCTGCTGCTGATCCTCACCGACGAGCGGTTCGGCGGCAGCGTGCTCGGCGGCAGCCTGTCCACCCGGGACGCCTTGGACGAGGTGCTGTTCAACGATCCGCCGATGGCGAACTTCTGCTTCAGCTTCCCGAAGCAGCCGATCCTCATCGACGACGTCTGGTTGCCCGCTCATCAACCGGTCGTGATCAGCATCGCCGCCTGCAACACCGATCCCGCGATCCGCGCCGGACAATTCGCGGGCAATCGTGCCCACCTCGCGTTCGGCGGGGGTCCGCACGCGTGTCCGGCGAATTCCCTGGCCTATCTGATCGCCCAGGACGCGATCGATCAACTGCTCGACGCCTTGCCGGAGATCCGCCTCGCGGTAGAGCCCGGTGCACTGACCTGGCGGCCGGGCCCGTTCCACCGAGCGCTGACCGCTCTGCCGATTGTCTTCCCGGAGTCTCCGCCGTTGCCGCTGCTGTGAGCCGTGGGCAACCACCGGACGCGACGAGCGCGAGGTGTTTCATTCACTCGAACTTGTAAGTTAGGCTTGCCGAACTTATCATCTCTGTGCATGAAGGTTCGGCTCCGCCGCGTGCTCGCTCGGTCTCCGCGTCGATGGGTGGCGGCAATGGCGGTGGGCGCCATGGCATGCGCCCTCACCGCCTGCGCCGCGACGGAGGCGGGCGCCGACGACCGGCCGGTGGTGCTCACCACGTTCACGGTGCTCGCGGACATCGCCAGGAACGTGGCGGGTGAGCACTTGACCGTGGAATCGATCACCAAGCCGGGTGCGGAGATCCACGGCTACGAGCCGACACCGGGCGACATCAAGAAGGCGTCCAAAGCGGATCTCATCCTGGACAACGGGCTGAATCTGGAGGCGTGGTTCGCCCAGTTCGTCTCCGACCTGCGGGTGAAGCACGTCGTGGTGAGCGAGGGCGTCGCCGCGCTGCCGATCCGCGAGGACGCCTACCAGGGCAAACCGAACCCGCACGCGTGGATGTCGCCGCACAACGCCCAGATCTACGTCGACAACATGGTGCGCGCGTTCGGTGAACTCGCACCGGCCCACGCGGCCGATTTCCGCGCCAACGCGGAGCGGTACAAGTCCGAGCTGCGCAAGGTGCACGACGAATTGACCGGCACCTTGAACGCCCTACCGCCGAACGAGCGCGCTCTGGTCACGTGCGAGGGCGCCTTCTCCTACCTGGCCCGCGACGCCGGACTCACCGAGAAGTACATCTGGGCGGTCAATGCCGAGCAGCAGGCCACGCCCCAGCAGATCGCGTCGGCCATCGACTTCGTCCGAGGGCAGCGGGTGCCTGCGGTGTTCTGTGAGTCCACGGTGTCGGACGCGCCGATGCGCCGGGTGGTCGAAGCCACCGGCGCGGCGTTCGGGGGCGTGCTGTACGTCGATTCCCTGTCGGAGGCAGACGGGCCCGTGCCGACCTATCTGGCGCTGCTCAGGCACGACGCGCAGACGATCGGTTCCGCGCTGACGGGTCACCGCCCATGAGCACGCCCGCGATCGAGGTGCGCGGCGTCACCGTCCGCTACGGCGAGGTCCCCGCGCTCGAGAATGTGGACTTGACCGTCCACGCGGGGCGGGTGTGCGGTCTCATCGGGATGAACGGTTCCGGCAAATCCACCTTGTTCAAGACGATCATGGGTCTCGCCCGGCCCGACCGGGGGACGGTGCGGATCGACGGCGGCGCCCCCGTGACGGCGCGCCGGGCGGGGATCCTCGGTTATGTCCCGCAGAGCGAGGACGTCGATTGGACTTTCCCGCTTTCGGTGCGGGATGTGGTGATGACCGGGCGATACGGGCGCCTCGGCATCACCCGTCGAGCGCGCAAGGCCGATCGGGAGGCCGTCGCGCGGGCGCTGGAGCGGGTGGAACTGACCGATCTCGCCGACCGGCAGATCGGCCGGTTGTCCGGCGGGCAGCGCAAGCGCGCCTTCGTCGCGCGCGGGCTGGCGCAGGGCGCGACCGTTCTGCTGCTCGACGAGCCGTTCGCGGGCGTCGACAAGCGTTCGGAGGCCACGATCACCGCGCTGCTGCGCGAGCTCGCCGCCGACGGCGCCACCATCCTGGTGTCGACGCACGATCTGCACGCCCTGCCCGGCCTCGCCGACGAGGCGGTGCTGCTGATGCGGACGGTGCTCGCCCAGGGCAGCCCTGACGCGGTGCTGCGCCCGGAGAACCTGGCCAGGGCGTTCGGCCTGGATGTGATGAACCGGGTGTGAGCCCGGCCGAGTGTGGGACGGACGCATGAGCTTCACCGAAATCTTCACCGACCCCTTGCGTTACGAGTTCATGGTGCGCGCGCTGGCCACCACCGTGACCGCGGCGCTGGTGTGCGCGGTGCTGTCCTGCTGGCTGGTGCTGATCGGGTGGTCGCTGATGGGGGACGCCGTCTCGCACGCCGTGCTGCCCGGCGTGGTGCTGGCCTACATCCTCGGGCTGCCGTTCGCGGTGGGCGCGATCGTGTTCGGGTTCCTGGCGGTGGCGTTGATCGGCGTGGTGCGCGACACCAGCCGGATCAAGGAGGACGCCGCCATCGGCATCGTCTTCACGACGCTGTTCGCGTTCGGCCTGGTGCTCGTCTCGGTGACGCCGAGCCAGACCGACCTGAACCACATCGTGTTCGGCAATCTGCTGGGTGTGAGCCGCGCCGAGCTGATCCAGGTGGTGATCCTGGCCGCGATCACCCTCGCCGCGCTCGTCCTCAAACGTCGGGACTTCACCCTGTACGCCTTCGACCCCACGCACGCGCACGCCATCGGCCTCAGCCCCCGGTTGCTCGGCACGGCACTGCTCGGCCTGCTGGCCCTCACCGCCGTGGTCGCCCTGCAAGCGGTCGGCGTCGTTCTCGTGGTCGCCATGCTCATCATCCCGGGCGCGACGGCCTACCTGCTCACCGATCGATTCGGCCGGATGCTGGTCATCGCCCCCACTGTCTCGGTGACCTGTGCGGTGGCGGGTCTGTACCTGAGCTATCACCTGGATACGGCTCCCGGCGGCATGGTCGTGGTGGTCCAGGGATTGTTCTTCACGGCCGTGTACCTGTTCGCACCCCGGCAAGGCGTGCTCGGACGGCGGATCTTCGCGGCACGTCGCGCGGATTCGATGAGCGCTCGAGCATAAGCCGCACCGCTGCGACGATCGAGCTACCCGATCGGAGCCGGGATCGACTGTCCAGCCCGTCCGCGCCTTCGCCCAGCGCCGATCCGGCACCGGACGGACATATGGGCCCGCACCGTGGTGGTGGGCCGCGCTCCGCATGCGCGAAGATGATGTCTCGTGGTGGATTACACGACGATCTTCGATCGGGTTCGCGGCTCCCTGCTGGGCGGAGCGGTGGGGGACGCGCTGGGGTGGCCCATCGAATTCCTGCGGCTGGAGCAGATTCGGCAGCGCTACGGCGACGACGGGGTGACGGGCTTCCTGCCGCAGCACGCCGTGGACGCACCGCAGCAGATCACCGACGACACCCAGATGACGCTGTTCACCGCGGAGGGATTGCTGCGTTCGCAGCCGGGCGCCGATCCGGTGCCCGCGCTGCGCCGAGCGTATCTGCGCTGGTTGCAGACCCAGCGTCAAGAGGAGCCCGCGCCGCACGTCGACGGGTGGCTGGCGAGTCTGCCCTTCCTGTACGCGACGCGCGCACCGGGGAACGCGTGTATGTCCGGCCTGAACCAGCAAGCGCGGGGATACCTCGCGCCGGCGCCGCTGGGCGAACCCGGTCCGGTGAACGCGCATTCGAAAGGTTGCGGCACGGTGATGCGGTCCGCGCCGTTCGGGCTGGCCGGTGTGGGGCCGGACCAGGCGTTCACCACAGCGGCACGGGCCGCGCAGCTGACCCACGGACATCCCACCGGATATCTGGCCGCGGGCGCGTTCGCCGCGCTGATCGATCGCGTGGTGACCGGTATCGAGTTGCCGATCGCGGTGCGCGAGACGGTCGACCAGGTTCGGGCCCATCCCGCGAGCGCGGAAACCGTGGAGGCACTGACCCGGGCGGTCGAGTTGTCCGAGGGGGCGGTCTCCGCCGAACGGGTGGAGCAGGTCGGCGAGGGCTGGATCGCGGAGGAGTGCCTGGCCATCGCGGTGTATTGCGCTCTGCACGCGGCCAGGACCGGCGATGTGCGCGCGGCACTGCTGCTGTCGGTGAACCACTCCGGCGACTCCGATTCCACCGGTGCCGTGGCGGGCAATCTGATCGGCGCGGTGCACGGCGTCTCGGGACTGCCGATGGAGTGGGCGGCCGCGGTCGAGGGGCGCGATGTGCTGGTCCGGGTCGCCGACGATCTCGTGATGAACTTCGGTCTCGGCGACCGGGCCGCGCTCGCCCCGCGATACCCCCGCGACGAAGGTCTGTGACGTCGATCAGGACGAGGATTCCTCGCGCACCGCGTTCTCCGCTCCGGTGCCGTCCGGTCGCCTGCACACCTCGAGCACACGGCCGCGCAGCCAGCGGTGCGCCGCGTCCGCCTCGAACCGGACGTGCCACAGCAGCGACACCGTCACCTCGGGAGCGCGGAAGGGCAGGGCGAACGAGTGCATCCCGCGCCGCAGGACCGTGGTGTGGCGCTCCGGAACCGTCGCGACCAGATCCGAGGATCTCGCCAGCGCCAAGGCGGCGCCGAAACCGTCCACGACCGTCACGACCTCCCGCCGGTGGCCGGTGGGGTGCAGAGCCTCGTCGACCAAGCCCTCGTCCAGGCCGCGCCGTGAGACGTGCACGTGCCGCGCGGAGGCATAGCGGGCCGTCGTGATCATCCCGGTGCGCAGCGGATGCTCGCTGCGCACCACCCCGATGAACCGGTCGGCGAACAGGGACGTGCTCGCGATATCCGGAGGCAGCGCGCGCTCGATCACTCCGACCTCCAGGTCGACGCTGCCGTCGCGCAAGGGACCGGTGTCCTTCTTCGTCTTCTGCACGAAGCGCAGCCGAACGCCCGGGGCGGCGTGGCCTACCGCGGCCACCAATTCGGGGCCGAACCGCTCCACGAAGCCGTCGCTGCTGCGCACCGTGAAGGTCCTGGCCAGCCCGGCCAGGTCCAGCGTGCCGGCCGGTCGCAGCACCTCTTCGGCCTCCCGGACCAGGTCGCGTACGCGGTCGCGCAGTTCCACCGCGCGCGGTGTGGGCGTGAGCCCGCGGCCCGACCGCACGAGCAGCGGGTCACCGGTGGCCCGGCGCAACCGCGCGAGCTGGCGGCTCATCGCCGACGGGCTGAGCGCGAGCCGTTCGCCGGCCCGGGTAACGCTGCCCTCTTCGAGCAGGACATCCAGAGTGATCAGCAAGTTCAGATCGGGCCGGGCCATGCGCACACGATCGCACATGCTCGTTCGTGACATGGCGTTCGGTGCACAATCGACTTTCCATTTGTGCGCCTTCCGCCAGGTGAGGGCGGGATCTAGCGTCCATCGGGACACCCCCGATCGAAGAGGTCATCGTCGTGAAACCAGCGCAACCACCCGCGCGGACATCGCCCGTTCACCCTGCGCCCTCGGCCCGGCCGCTGCTCGCGCTTTCGCTGTCGATGCTGCTGCCGTCGCTGAGCATCAGCATCGCCAATGTCGCGCTGCCCGCCATGGCGGTGGCGTTCGGCGCTTCCTTCCACCAGGTGCAGTGGGTGGTGATCGCCTATCTGCTGGCCACCACGTCGCTGATCGTCGGCGCGGGCAGGCTCGGTGACGTCACAGGTAGACGACGGCTGCTGCTCGTCGGCATCGGCGTGTTCACCGGCGCGACGCTGCTGTGTGGTCTCGCCCCGAACCTGGCCGTGCTGGTCGCCGCTCGGGCGCTGCAAGGAGCCGGCGCCGCGTGCATGATGGCGCTGACGATGGCCCTCGTCGGCGAAACCGTCCCGAAGGACCGCACCGGCAGCGCCATGGGTCTGCTCGGGACGATGTCGGCGGTGGGCACCGCGCTGGGGCCCTCGCTCGGCGGAGTCCTCGTCGCCGCCTTCGGCTGGCGCGCCATCTTCCTGGTCATCGTGCCGATCGGGCTGCTCACGATCACCCTGTCGAACCGCGCGCTGCCCGTGTCCGCGCCGGAGCGGAAACCCGGGCGGTCGCGTTTCGACATCGTGGGCACGTTGTTGCTGGCTTTCACCCTGGGCGCCTACGCCACGGCCATGACGATCGAGGGGAGGTTCGGCCCGCTCGGTATCGGGCTGCTCGGTGCGTGCGCGGTGTGCCTCGGTCTGTTCGTCGTGGCCGACCACCGGGTCGACGCCCCGCTGCTCACCTTCGGCATGTTCCGCGACCCCGTCCTCGCCGCCGGTCTGGCGACGAGCGCCTTGGTCTCGACCGTCGTCATGACCACCCTTGTCGTCGGCCCCTTCCATCTCGCCCGTGCCCTGCATCTCGCTCCCGCCGTTGTCGGGTTGGTGATGTCGGCCGGTCCGGCGGTGTCCGCCCTCACCGGTGTGCCCGCGGGGCGCGCCACCGATCGCTTCGGCGCCGGGCCGATGATGGTGGTCGGGCTCGGCGCCGTGATCGGCGGCACGACCTCGCTCGCGATGCTGCCCACCACCGCCGGGGTCATCGGATACGTGCTGCCGCTGATGATCACGACCTGCGGCTACGCGCTGTTCCAGGCGGCCAACAACACGATGGTCATGAACGACGTCGCACCACACCAGCGCGGGCTGGTGTCGGGCATGCTGAACCTATCCCGCAACCTGGGCCTCATCACCGGAGCCTCGGTCATGGGAGCGGTCTTCGCCTTCGCGGTCGGCGCGAGCGATGTCACCGTCGCCGCGCCGGAGCAGGTGGCGCGTGGTACGCAGTGGACCTTCGCCGTCGCAGCGCTTCTCGTCACCTGCGGTCTGGCGCTGGTTCTGGCGGTCCGGACGCGCGGCTCTCGTCCGCGTCGGCCCTCGGACGCCGGAAAGCTCGACGGCGGGCCGACGGCTTGAAAGAAACCCTATGCGCCCAGTGCGGGGGCCAGGTGCGGCCAGGAGTCGTGCAGGTCGGTCTCGAATTGCCCCCACGTGTGCGAGCCCTCCGAGCGATTGACGTGAATCGCCGGTAGCCCGAGTTCCTCGAGACGGTCGGCGAAGGCCGCCGTGCAGGAACTCGCGATCGCCTCGATCGGCGGGAAGGGCAGGCCGCGATCTATCGCGCCCGGAGTGCCCGAAGCGGCAGACAAGAAGATGGTTTTTCCGGCCAGCGCACTCGCATTGGCGAAAGCGTCGTGTGCCCGCCAGAGCGCGTCACCCGGCGATCCCCACATGTTGCCCGGGTTGCCCCCGCCACGGATGACCTGCGCGGTGACCATCGCCGCGCCTGCGGCGTCCGCGGCCCACGGGCACCCGCTGTAGGCCGCCACGGCGTCGTACACCTCGGGCGCCTGGATCGCGAGGTCGATCGCGGAGCCCGCGCTCATCGACACCCCCGCGATCGCGTGGCGTCCGGTCGTCCCGAGTTCGGCGTCGAGGGTCGGCGGAAGTTCCCGTGTCAGATAGGTCTGCCACCGGTTTCGTCCGACCGCCGGATCGTCGGCGCGCCAGTCGGTGTACATGCTGAACGCGCCACCGACCGGCATCACCACGTTGACTCGCTTGTCGGCGAAGAACTCACGCACGTCCGTGTCGTCCCACCACGAGATCCCGTCCACCCCACCGCCGATACCGGTGAGCAGATACAGCGTGGGCGCCGGACCGCCCCCCGCCGCACGGATCACCCGATTGGTGACCACCCGATCCATGGACGGCGAATAGACATCGATCTGCGATACCGACCCGCCGAGCGGAACCTGCCCGACCACGTGCGCGCGCGCCGCCTCCGCTGCGGCGGGTTGTACGGCGAAGACGGACACTGCGACAGCGGTCGCCAGCGCGCTGACGAGCACGCCCAAATACCTAGAAGCACTCACTGTTCCGGTGTACCCATCCGCCGCCACGGCACTCATTGCGCCGTAACGTCTCTCGGCGATCGGCGAGTCGAAATACCACGAAGGCAACCCTTTTCGATGACGCGTCAATCGATTGCGGATTCGGTATGGCACTGTGCCGTCAGGCCACCGTGTTCTCCGGAGCGCTCTCTGCTGAAAGGCCGTGGTCGCGGTCACCTCGCCGGGTGGACCGCAGGACACCGGCCGCCCACAGCGCCGCGCCGATGTACAGCGCCTGCTCCGGAACACGTGCCCACAGCGGTGTCGCGGGCGCGCCGTTGAACGGGATGTCGGAGACGGCCGCGTAGATGTTGGCGGGCAGCATCACGATGAACAGGGCGGTGAGCCCGAGCCCCGCGGCCCGGCGGGTGCGGGTGCGGAACAGGCCCGCCGCGCCGAGCAGTTCCAGGACGCCGGTCAGGTACACCATCGCGCCGGGGAACGGGACGAACGGCGGCACCATCGGGAGCAGGTCGCTGTGGGTGGGAACGGGGGAGTCGGCGAACGCCTCCGGCAGGAAATGCGTTGTGCCGGTCATGATCAGCATTACGCCGAGGGCGTAGGCGGCGCAGGTGGGCCAGGCGGCGAACCGGCGAGCGCCGAGGGCCCCCGCCGTGCGCAGCGCGAGCAGGGTGGTCAGCAGAACGATGAGGGTTTCCATCATGCCTCCGTGGGGACGGTCCGGGCGGGCGCCGGGGTCGTGGTGAATCGGATGAGCAGGTAGAGCAGGACGCCGAGCGGCGCGAAGAGGATGGTGAGCACGAGCAGCGGGCTGATCAGCAGCGATGGCAGGCCGCGGGCGCGGCTGTCGGAGAAGATCCAGCGCCCGAGGAACAGGTCGAAGGCCACGAAGTGCGCCCATGCCGCCGCTGCCCCGGAACTTTCCCCGAGTACCGCCCGCAGGCCGGACAACTCGGGACGGATCAGCGCCGCTGCGAACGCGCCGAACTCGGGTGCGACCAGGGCCGCGTAGATGATCAGGGGCGGGAGGCAGATGAGCGGTGAGGCGACGAGCGCGGCGGTCCTCCGCCATGCCGGCGCGAGGATCATCAGTGCCCAGAACGGTGCCGCGAACCAGAAGGTAACGTCGAAGAGTAGTTCCGTCATCGGTTCGCGCCTGCCGGGAAGCGCTGCGCCGCAATGTGTTTCGGTCGCAGCGCGGTGGCCGTGCACGCCGTCGCACCGAGAGCGGTCGCGGCGAAAGCCGCCAGGGTGGCCGCGTCGGGATGGACCACCGACTGCCCGCGCAGCGCCTGCCAGGTCAGCACCGTGAGCACCGCCGCGTAGGTCGCCGCGGCGGTCACGACGAGTGTTCGCCTGGTCTGCGCCGGGCGCAAGGCCGGGATCCGCCGCGAACCGTACTCGAGAGCGAGCAGCGCCAGCGGAATCACCTGCAAGGCGTGCATTCCGAGAAAATGGGGGACGCGCAGATCGCCGCCCGCTGTGCTCCAGCCGAGCAGGGGCAGTCCGGGGCCGCCGTCGGCAAGCCCGACGGTGTGGGCGCCGCTGATCGAACCGCCCGCCGCTCGCTGCTCGGGCGTTGCCCGCACCATCAGCATCCCCAGTGCGGCGCCCACGAGCGAGAGCGCGGCGCCGTACCGGATCGCCGCATTGCGGGCCGGATCGGCCGACGGGTCGGCGAACAAGGCCGCCGACGCGATGAGGGTGGCGGTCCAGACCACCACGATGGACGAACCCATGACGTTCCACAGCGCCGCGTTCAACGGCGTCGTGAAATTGAAGTGGCTGGTCGTCCCCCGCACGATCTGGGTGGTGATGACGATCAGTTCCACGGCCAGGCCGAGCGCCGCCACCGTGCCCGCCCACCAGGCGATGCGCCGCCATCGAGTGAGCTGGGCGAACAACCAGGCCCAGGTCACGGCGTAGATCAGCACCGAAAGAGCGAACTTGGCGGATTTGGCCCAGATCGGCAACCCGGTCAGGATGCGGTCGTCGATGATCATCCCCCCGATCGACCAGACGACCAACAGCGCCATCGCCACGGCGAGCAGCATCAGCGGCCGATGCCAGGAGAGTGCGGGGAAACGCTGGAAGAGGGCGGTCACGACACGTAGACCTTTCGGGAACTCGAACTATCGATAGTGTCACTATCAGTGTCGATTATGGATAGCTGTACTATCGGCTGTCAAGAAGCCGACCCAGCCCGAGGAGTCCGATGCGGATCGCCGAGCTCAGCCGCGCCAGCGGCGTCCCCTCCGCGACGATCAAGTACTACGTGCGCGAGGGACTGTTGCCCTCCGGTGTGCGAACCCATCGCAATCAGGCCGAATACAGCGATGCCCACGTCAGCAGGCTGCGGCTGATCCGGGCGCTGGTGGACGTCGGCGGGGTGTCCATCGAAGCGGCGAAGGAACTGCTCGCGGCGCTCGACAGCGGCAGCCTGTCGGCGCGGGAGTCGCTCGGCCATGTGCAGTACGCGCTGGGCGGGCGGAGGTCGCAGGTCGGTGACGAGCAGCGGGAGGCCGCCGCGGAGGACGTCGCGGCACTGCTGGACCGGCGCGGTTGGCGGATCCACGACGACAGCCCGGCGCGCGGCACGCTCGTGGACGTCTGCGCCGCCCTGCGCATGCTCGGCCACGACGACGTGGTCGCCGCGATGGACGACTACGCGGGCGCGGGCGAAGCCATCGCCGCCACCGACATCGCCCTGGTCCGCAACCAACCCGGCCTGGAACGGATGACCGAAACCGCCATCGTCGGAACGATTCTGGGCGACACCCTGCTCGCCGCGCTGCGCAGGCTGGCGCAGGAGCATCTCTCCAGCACGCTGTTGCCGCCGGAAGACGACGCGCACCGCGCCGCAGGCGAGGTTTAGCCCGGCCTTCGCGCGGCATGCCGGAAAGAGGGCCAACCCGAGGCGAAAGGAGAGTCGCAATGACCGATCAGTTGGATGGAACGCGCGTGCTGATCATCACCTCGAACACGGGGGTGGAGCGGGACGAGCTGTTGGTGCCGCGCGACGAACTGCGCAAGCGCGGCGCGCGGGTCACCCATGCCGCGCCGAAGCGGGAAGAGGTGCAGACGTATCAGCACGACACGGAGAAAGACGCCGTCGTGCGACCGGATACGTCGTTGCACGAAGTGTCGGTGGACGATTTCGACGTCCTCGTCGTGCCCGGCGGCACGGTGAACGCGGACAAGTTGCGGGTCACCGACCGGGCGATCGAATTGGCCAAGGAGTTCGCGGGCGCGGGCAAGCCGATCGCCGCGATCTGTCACGGCCCGTGGCTGCTGGTGAACGCCGAGCTGGTGGCGGGTAAGACGCTGACCTCGTACTTCTCGCTTCGTGCCGACATCGTCAACGCGGGCGGCGACTGGGTCGACGAAGCGGCGGTGCGCTCCACCGAGGGCGGGTGGACGCTGCTCACCTCGCGCAACCCCGGTGATCTCCCCGATTTCGTGCACGCCATCACGCGCGAAGTGGTCCCTGCCGCCCGGTGACCGGGCGATCTCGCGCGACGTGCCGGTTCAGTTGCCCGGCAGTGGTTTTCGCGGGTCGATCGCGATGCCGAGGTCGCGCAGGCGGTTGTCGATGAGCAACCAGCACTCTGTGGTCAGACGGTCGACGAGGGCGGTCTCGGTGGTGTCGTGGTGCTCCAGCCACCAGCGCACCGAGGCGTCGACCAAGCCGAGCAGTGCGACCACCACCCGGTCCGCGGCCAGTGGGTCGGCCCCGAAATCCGGCAGGTAGCGTGCCGCCGCCGCGGAGATCTCGGCGGCGAAAGCGCTTCCGCCGACGCGCGGCTCGTTGCGGCCGCGCCGGTAGTCGCGTCCGACCAGGAAGCGATAGAGATTGGGATGCTCGGCGGCCCAGCGCACGTGCTGGGCCAAAGGCGCGCGGATGATGTCCAGCGGTGTGCCGTCCACGGCCAGCTGCGCGCGAATCCGTTCGGTGAGATCCCGGTGCGCGTGCCGGGCGACCGCGAGGTCGAGTTCCTCTTTGCTGGCGAAGTGCCGGTAGACGTGCGTGCGGGCCAGTCCGGCCCGATCGGCGATCCGGCCTGTGAGCGCGTGCGGGCCGTCCTCCTCGATCGCCGCGATCGCGGCTTGCACGATGGCGCGGCGACGCTCGTCCCGGCCCGGCCGGTTGCTGGTGGACCGTCGCGCGTCGGCGGTGTCCACCCAGGGTTGTCGTGCCACGCGGCTCAGCGTATCCGTCGGCCGATCGAGTGGTACACCTTGTACCCGGCAGGCGATTGGTACACACTGTACCCGTAACTGTCGGTATCAGACTTTCGCGAGGACACACCCGATGACGACCTACCGGTCCGCCTGGCTCGACGACGACCTGGACGCCCTGCGCGAGCTCGCCCGCTCGTTCTTCGCGAAGGAGTTGACGCCGAACATCGACAAGTTCATCGAGCAGCACCACGTCGACCGTGACTTCTGGACCAAGGCGGGCGCGCTCGGCCTGCTGTGCGCGTCGATCCCGGAGGAGTACGGCGGGGGCGGCGGCACCTTCGCGCACGAGGCGGTGCTCATCGAAGAGCAGGCCAAGGCGTTCGACACCTCGTGGGGCGCCACGTTGCACAGCGGCATCGTCGCGCACTACCTGCTGCACTACGGCACCGAAGAGCAGAAGCGGCAGTGGCTGCCGAAGATGGCCGGCGGTGAGGTCGTCGGCGCGATCGCCATGACCGAGCCCGGCACCGGGTCGGACCTGCAGAACGTGAAGACCAAGGCGATCCGCGATGGCGACGAGTACGTGGTGAACGGCTCCAAGACCTTCATCACCAACGGCAGCCAGGCCGACCTCATCATCGTGGTCGCCAAGACCGACACCAGCGAGGGCGCGGGCGGCATCTCGCTGGTTCTGGTCGAGGCCGACCGGCCGGGCTTCCGGCGCGGCCGGGTGCTGGACAAGGTCGGTCAGAAGGGGCAGGACACCTCCGAGCTGTTCTTCGAGGACGTCCGGGTCCCGGTGTCGAACCTGCTCGGCACGCAGGAAGGCCAGGGCTTCGTCCAGCTGATGCAGCAGCTCCCGCAGGAGCGGCTGATCATCGCCGTCGGGTCGGTGGCCGGGATGGAGGCCGCGCTGGAGGTGACGCTGCGCTACACGAAGGAGCGGCACGCCTTCGGCAAGCCGCTGTTCGCGTTCCAGAACACCAAGTTCACCCTCGCCGAGGCGGCCACAGAGACCCGGGTGGCCCGCGTCTTCCTGGACGACTGCATCGCGCGGCATCTGCGCGGGGAACTGGACATCCCGACCGTCGCGATGGCCAAGTGGTGGACCACCGACCGCGCCATGTCGGTGGCCGACGACTGCCTCCAGCTGCACGGCGGCTACGGCTACATGACCGAATATCCGATCTCCCGGATGTGGACCGACAGCCGGGTGCAGAAGATCTACGGTGGCACCAACGAGATCATGAAGGAGATCATCGCCCGCAGCCTCTGATCGGAGGTGGCCGTGGCAGAGACAACGAGGTGCTGGCCACCTCCGGCGTGAAGGGACGATTGCGATGAGCGACGTCGAAACTCCTCCGTTCAAGGACATCGTCAACGGGGCATTGGAATTCACCATCCCGATCGCGCACAAGATGGGCGTGCAAGCGGTGGAGGTGCGCCGCGGTTTCGCGGCGACCTCGGTGCCCGCCGAGGGCAACGGCAACCACTTCGGCGTGATGTACGCCGGTGTGCTGTTCACCGTCGCCGAGATCCTCGGCGGCGCGATCGCGATCGCGACCTTCGACAACTCGGCGTTCTATCCGCTGGTGAAGGACCTGCGCATCTTCTTCCGCAAGCCGGCCAAGACCGACGTGCGCGCGGAGGCGACGCTGTCGGAGGAGGAGATCGCGCGCATCGGCGAAGAGGCGGCCGCGAACGGCAAGTCCGACTTCATATTGCGTGCGGTGGTGACCGACGCCGACGGTGTGGTCGTCGCGGAGACCGAGGGGCTCTACCAGTTGCGGACGCACGGGAAGTAGTCCGAGTCGTTACCTACGGCAGTGGTTCCGGCCGCTGTCGTGCCCGCGGTGGCGAGCCGCCGGTGTGTCGTTGGGCGGGGGCCGAGGAGGCGAGACGCGCTCGTCTCCGCGGCCCACGGCTATAACGCCTGGTACGCGCCGTTTCAGCTAGGTCGGCGTGAGCGCGCCTGGGATCGTGCGACGCATGCGCGGAGGTCTCGTATCCAGGTCACGGATCGCTTCCGCGCCGCGCCGTCGTCGCATCGGCGCGAGGCGGGGAAAGTGGTCGATATTGAGATAACGAGTCGGTCGCTGGAGCCGCCCGAGCGGCCCGCGGGACGGTTGCCGACCTACTACCGCAAGTCGTGGACCTGGGAAAATGCGACTCGTTTCACGATCTAATCGTGATCTCGAACACATAACGTAAGCATTACGCACGTTCGATATAGCGGATTTTCCGCCGATCGACCTGCGGGAATGACGGGGAGTCTCGACCAGGGGTCAAACGTCGCGGCACGTTATTCGAACGTGATCTGCCGCGACATCTCCGCTAACGTCGGTGACGGCTCGGGGCAACACCGAGATCGAGCTCGAATCGCAGAACGCCGGAAACCCTGTCCCGCGGTTCGAGTGTCCACAACCTTTCCTGGGGACAGGGGCGCGGCGATATTCGCCGAGCCGGTGGGCGCAGGCGGGAAATCTCATGTCGCATAACCGTAAATTCACCACTCGTGTTCTCGGCTTCACCGCGGCCATCGGCGCTTTCGTCGCCGTGCCGTTCGGTCTCTCGACCGCCACCGCGTCGGCCCACAACTGGGACGCCGTCGCGCAGTGCGAGAGCAGTGGCAACTGGTCGACCAACACCGGTAACGGCTTCGCAGGCGGCCTGCAGTTCACCCAGAGCACCTGGGAGGCCAACGGCGGCTCCGGCAGCCCCTCCGGCGCCAGCCGCGAAGAGCAGATCCGCGTCGCCGAGAACGTGCTCGCGACCCAGGGGCCGGGCGCCTGGCCCGTGTGCGGCGCCTACCTCTGATGCGCCACCGGCGCCTACCGCTGGGTTTCGGTAGGCGCCGGGCTAATTCTCGGCGGTAAATGCCGAGCGGCGATTACGCGTAATCGCCACAATCGCGCCGGGCAATTCAGTGTCGAATTGTCCGGCCCGATTCGGAATTCACCGAACGCGGATTCGCGCGCTACTTCCGGCGCCGGACCCGCCCTTCGGTCGCTGTCCGGTAACAGTGCTCAAGCGCGCCACAGCTGGTCACCGGCGCGGGACAGCACGATGTTCGGCACCACCGCGTTGCGGGACAACCGGGTGATCGCCAGCACCATCTCGGCGATGTCACCGGTGGTGAGCATGGCGGACCGGTCGAGCACCTCCCGCTTCCACGCGGTCATATCGGTGTCGACGTAACCGGGAGACACCGCCGTCGCACTGACGCCGTTCCCGGACTCCTCCAGCGAAACCGTCTCGCACAGCGAGATGAGCGCCGACTTTGTCGCGCCGTACGCGGCGAGGCCCGCTTCCCCGGCGACGCCGGTGATCGACGCGAGCGCGACGATCTTCGCGCCGCGCTCGCGGTCGATGCTCGCGCTCTTGCGCAGCAGCGGGAGCGCCGCCTGGATCAGGGTCAGCGGCGCGCGGAAATTCACGTCTAGCATGCGCTCGTACGCCTTCGCAGGCAGGTCGGCCACGGCGCCCGCCGTGCCGGTGCCCGCGCTCAGGACCAGCGCATTCATCCCACCGAAGCGTTCCTCGTGTGCCTGCGCCAGAGCGCGCACCTGATCGAGGTCGGTCATCTGCGCGACCACGGTGTGCACCTCGGCGCCCGTCTCCTCGCGCAGGCGGGCCGCGGTCTGCTCCAGGGTTTCGGGCGTGCGCGCGGCCAGCGTCAGGTGATAACCCTCGCCCGCCAGGCGGCGCGCCACCTCCGCGCCGATACCGCGCGACCCGCCGGTGACCAGTGCCGTGCGGGCGCTCATCCGAGGCGTTCGATGATCGTCGCGTTGGCCAGACCACCCGCCTCGCACATCGTCTGCAGGCCGAAGCGACCACCGGTCTGCTCCAGGTGGTTGACCAGCGTCGACAGGATGCGGGTGCCGGAGGCGCCGAGCGGGTGGCCGAGGGCGATCGCGCCGCCACGGGGGTTCAGCTTGTCCGGATCGGCGTTCACCTCTTGCCGCCAGACCAGCGGCACGGGCGCGAACGCTTCGTTCACCTCGTAGGCGTCGATGTCATCGATGCTCAGTCCGGCGCGATCCAGCACCTTGTGCGTGGCCGGGATGACGGCCGTGAGCATGAGCAGCGGATCGTCGCCCACCACGGCGAACGAGTGGAAGCGGGCGCGCGGGCGCAAACCGAGCTTCGCCGCCGCCTCCTCGCTCATGATCAGCGCGGCGGAGGCGCCGTCGGTCAGCGGCGAGGAGTTGCCCGGTGTGATCGACCACTCGATCTCGGGGAAGCGCGCCGTGTACTGATCGTCGACGAAGGCGGGTCGCAGCTTCGCGAGACTTTCGCCGGTGGTGGCGGGCCGGATGGTCTCGTCGGCCGTCAGCGTGCCCGCGGCGACCAATTCGTTGTCGAAACCGCCCGCCGCCGCGGTCTCGGCCGCCAGCCGATGTGAGCGGGCCGCGAACTCGTCGAGCGCGGCGCGATCGAACTTCCACCGGGCGCTGATCACCTCGGCCGCGATGCCCTGCTGAATCAGGCCCTCCGGGTACCGGTGCGCGAGCGGACCGCGGTTGGCGTCCTTGCCCTGGCCGTTGGAGAACATCGGCGCGCGGCTCATCGACTCCACACCGCAGGCGATCGCGATGTCGTAGGCGCCCGCGATGACACCCTGCGCCGCGAAGTGCGCCGCCTGCTGGCTGGACCCGCACTGCCGGTCCACCGTGGTGGCGGGCACCGACTCCGGGAACCCGGCGGCCAGCGCGGCGGTCCTGCTGATGTTGAACGCCTGCTCCCCGCTCTGCGTGACGCATCCGCCGACCACGTCGTCCACCAGCGCGGGATCGAGGTCGTTGCGGGCGACGAGTTCGGCGAGCACGCCCGCCAGCAGGGTCGCCGGATGCACTTCCGACAGGCCGCCGCCTGCCTTGCCCTTACCGGACGGTGTACGGACGACATCGACGATGACGGCGGACCTCATAGCCCTCTCCGATCAGTTAAGTTAACTGCCATTCACAGTGAAGTTAACACAGGTTCGCTCTCTCGGGCCAGGTCGGGTGGTGCTCGGGTGGGATCGTGAACACGGCGACGACGCGGCCACGCGGATTGAGCCCGGCGCGGGTGAGGACTGCGACGGCGGCGCCGCGGCCGACGCCCGCGAGTGCGTCGGGGACCCTGGTGTGCTCGGGCCCTGTCAGGTCGCGGTCAATCGCAGCATCGAGCGCGCCCCGCGCTGGAACTCGTAGTCCACTTCGGTGATATCCGTTCGAATTCCACCGGCGTGCAACGCCTTTCGCAGGCGATCGAGCAGGTCGTCCAGCGGCCCGCCCGCGTGGTCGACGAGTGGGAACACCCGGACCTCGCCACGGCTCGATCGCGCCAGTTCCCGCAGCGCCGCCAAGTGGAAGTCGAAATCGAGGCGGTCGGCGTAGGTGAACAGCAGATGCGAACTCAGCACCAGGTCGAAGGCGCGATCGGGAAGATCGAGCGCGGGCAGGAGGCCGAAGCGGTAGCGCCCCGGGTTGACGCGCAGATCCTCGGCGAACCGGGCCGCGGCGGCTTCCCGCACGAGCCGATGGCCGTCCGGATCCCCGTAGAAATCCCAGACGTAGCGGTCGGCGGCGGCTGCCGTGTGGGACGTGCTGTGCTCGAGTTCCTCGGCCGCCAGCGCGGTCAGCTCCGCGGCGGGCAGCCGGTAGACCGGATCCACCGCGACCACCCGCGCGCCGAGCGCGGCCGCCTCCACGGCGAAGCTCGCGGCGCCCCCCGGACAGTCGAGGATCTCGCCACGCAGGTCGTCGCCGGTGAGCGCGAACATGGCCCGGTATTCGCTCAGCGATCGACCGGTCAGCAGATAGCCGCCCCCCTCGATCGACCCCTGCTCGTCTCCCATGGGTCGGACGGTAGCCACGACCGGCGCGCGGCGCGAGCGAGTTTCCGGCTAGGACCTGCCCTCACCGGCCGGCCGGACGGGATACAGGCGCTGAATCGTCAGCGCGGCCGCCAGTAACCGCGAGTCGTGCGGATCGGTGGGATCGACGCCGGTGAGTTCGGCGACGCGGCGCAAGCGATAGCTGAAGGTGTTGGGGTGCACGTGGATCTCGGCCGCCGCGGCTTTGCGGTCGGAGCCGTGGCGCAGGTGCGCGTCGAGCGCCTCGAGCAGGTGCGGACTGTCCAGAATGGGGGAGATGCGCTCGGCCAGCCGTGCGCGCGCGGTACCCGGTCTGGTGAGCTGGTATTCCAGCAGCAGGTCGTCGAGCCGGTAGACGCCCGCGGGCTTGCCGAGCAGCCGTGCGAGTTCGGCGAGGTCGGTGGCTTCCTTCGCGGTCCGGGCGATGGCGTCCCGCGGCACGGACGCGTATTCGGCGAGGAACACCGGCGCCCCGAAGTGTTCGGTCAGTTCCTCGGCCAGCCGGTGGTAGCGGGTGTCGTCGAGCTCGGCGTCGGAAGCGCTGGGCAGCAACGCGATTCCGGTCCAGCCGTCGAAAGTGGCCAGTGTGGTGGTGCCCGCGAGAGCGTCCAAGGCGCGGTGCAGCAGCCGGATGCGCCGCCGCCCGACGAGCGTGGCGACCGTGCTCGGCTGGTCGTGGTGGCGGATGTGGATCGCGAGCACCGTGTATTGCTCGGCGAGTGCGGTGTCCGCCCGCGCCGCCAGCTCGGCGGCGGGCAACCCGTGCAGCAGCGCCGAGCACAGCGCGCGACGCGCCTCTCGTTCGGCGTTGTAGATGGACTGCTCGACCTCGGTGTAGGCCTCGACGACGGTGATGTTGATCCGCATGAGCAGTTCGAGCAGCCTGCTGACGACCAGGACGAGTTCGTCGAGTTCTTCGCTGGAGGCCAGCGCGGCCGCCTCGTGGAGCACCGACTGCGCGGACCCGTGCATGGCCTCGATCAGCACGGGCAACGGGAGCCGGTCCTCGGCGTGCCGCTCGGCCACCGGAGCGACGAACGTCGCGACCTCGGCCTGGGTGAAGCCGCGCTGTTCGCCGATCGCCTGGAGCACCGCACGGCCGCAGGCGTAGATCGCCGGAAGCACCTCGGCGGTGAAGTGACCCTCCGGCAGGTCGGCGGCCGGAGGGGTGGTGCCGAGACCTGCGGCGAGCATGCGCTCGGCGATCTGGGGCCAGCGAGCCAGCAACCGGGCGACGAGCGGGGCGTCTCCGGCCACCGGGGACAACACGACGGACATGGGCCGATTGTTTCCGACCACACAAACGGCGGCAAGGCTACGGGCGCGGTCGCCCGAATTTTGGCTCCCGCGCCAATATTCCGGATGGAATGTTCTCCTCGAGGTGCAGTGACACCGGCCCGGAGAGCGCCCTACATTCGAAAAGCGGCTCATGAATATGGCCCCGATCACATCTCCCTCCGAATGTGGCGCGGGATACATTCGGAGGCGGTGCTCGACGCACCGCCGAGTCGCGTTCGTTCGGTGCGAATGGAAGTGAACTCGATGTTGGCAATGATGCACAACGCTCGGCAGGCAATCCTCGGGGCCGCGGTGATCGCGGGGGTGACAATGGCGACCGCGCTCGGCGGCGGGATCGCGCACGCACAAGGGGAGATCGAACCGACCCAGCAGGCCCTCGCCGATTACATCAGCGCGGGCCTGAACCCGGCCCCGGACGGCAGGCAGCCGCGCGCGATCGTGGACGCGGGCAGTTCGTCGGGATGGGCGACCAGCGTCGCATCCGACGCGTCCGGCGAAGGCCCCGAGCTGTCGGCGTATCTGGCCGCTTTCGGCTACGGGCTGACTCATCCCGACGCGGCTCCGCCCGGCGCCAACCGCTGGAACTGCGCGCCGTCCGCCGAACACCCGAGGCCGGTGGTGTTGCTGCACGGCACCTGGCTGAACGCCTACGACACCTTCGCCTCCCTGTCGCCGCGGCTGGCGCGCGCCGGATTCTGTGTGTTCGCCTTCAACTTCGGACGATCCGGCCTGATGCAGGGTGGCGGGCTCGGACCGGTCCTGCCCGGGCGCTTCGGTGTGGGGCGGATGGAGGATTCGGCCGTGCAATTGCGGGACTTCATCGATCGTGTGCTCGGCGCGACCGGCGCGCAGGCCGTCGACATCATCGGGCATTCCCAGGGTGGCACGGTCGCCAACCATTATCTGAAATTCGAAGGCGGTCAGGGCAAAGTGGGCAAGCTGGTGAGCTTGGGCGCCACCCACCACGGCACCTCCCTCATGGGCATGGCGACGCTGGGCCGGATCATCAACAACCTGGGCGTCGATATCCTCGGGTTCTACGAGCCGCTGGTCGGCATCGCCAATATCCAGCAGGCGGTGGGCTCGTCGTTCTACGCCGGCCTGAACGCGCAGGGCGACACCGTGCCCGGCGTCGCGTACACGGCGATCGGCTCCCGGCACGACGAGGTCACCAACCCTTATCAATGGACATTCCTGCAGGCCGGTCCGGACGCGACGGTGGACAACGTCACACTGCAAGACGGGTGCGAGCAGGATATGTCCGACCACCTGACGATGATGTATTCCCCGCGGGCGGCCTCGATCGTGCTGCACGCGCTGGATCCGGTCGCGCACCCGTCTTTGGAATGCACCTTCAACCCGTGGATGATCGGCGGCAACGGCAGCTTGTGAGCCACGCTGTCACTGCACCCGCGCGAGAATTCGCGAGCGCTTGATTGGCGTGCGAGCCAATTCTTTTCCGGCCGCCGCATTGGTTGGGTGGAATACGGGCCACCCCGCTGTCGTCGGCACGGCGGCGCCCGCGATCACGGCCGTGCCGTCGGAAAGGAAAACCGGATGAGTGTGGAGCTCGAATGGGACGGCGGCCCGGTGCCGCCGGAGCCTGCGGCGTTCTCGGAGCGGCCGATGTTGCCCGAAGACGATCCGTTCTACGTCCCACCGCCCGCGGTCGGGCGCCTGCGCCCCGGCGCGATCGTCCGCACGCGCGTGGTGGAGATCGGATTCTTCGGTCTTGTGCCGCAGCGTATCTCGGCATGGCAGTTGCTCTATCGCACCTGTGATCTGCATGGTGTCCCGGAGGTCGCGGTGACCACCGTGCTGCTGCCGTGGGGCGCGGATCCGGCCGAGCCGCGCCCGCTGGTCTCCTTCCAGTGCGCGATCGACGCGGTCGCCTCGAAATGCCTACCCTCGTATTCGCTTCGGCGCGGAGCGCGGGCGGCCGGTTCGATTCCGCAGCTCGAGCTGCCGCTGATCGTCAGCGCGCTGGCGCGGGGCTGGGCGGTGTCGGTTCCGGATCACGGCGGAACGGCAGGCCGGTTCGGGGTGGCCAGGGAGCCGGGATATCGCGCGCTGGACGCGGTCCGCGCCGCCCTCGCCTTCCTGCCGTTGGGTCTGGATCCGGCTACACCCATTGCGCTGTGGGGATATTCGGGCGGGGGATTGGCCACCGCCTGGGCCGCGGAGTCGGCCGCCGAGTACGCGCCCGAGTTGAATGTCGTCGGCGCGGTGGCCGGGTCGCCGGTGGGTGATCCGGCGGCCGCGTTCGTCCGGCTCAACGGCACGCTCTTCGCGGGATTCGCGGCCGTCTTCACCGCCGGACTGCGCCGCGGGTACCCCGAATTGGACCGCATGCTGCGCGCCCACCTGGACGCGCGGTATCTGGGCTGGCTGGCCGAGACCGAGACCATCGCGACGTTCCCGCTGCTGTATCGCTTCGCCCGGCGCGACATCGACAAACACAGTGACGCGGGGCTGGCCGCCATGATCGAGCAGGACGGGTTGCGGCGGATCCTCGACGACATCCACCCCGGCCGCCGGGCGCCCGCCATGCCCATGCTCGTGCTGCAAGGTGTGTACGACGAGGTGATCGCGGCCGCCGACGTCGACGGCCACGTCGCGCGCTACGTCGAAGCGGGCGTCCACGTGCGCTACCTGCGCGATCGGCTCAGTACCCATCTGTTGTTGCAGTTCCTTGCGCTGCCGGTGATGGTCGACTGGCTCGCCGGTCGCTTCACCGGCCGCGAGCTGCCCGCGGCCGGTACGTGGACCCGGTGGTCGCTTGCCTTCGCCGGTCCGGCGCTGAGCGGTCACCTGAGTTTCGCGGCCCTGCTCGCCCGCATGTGGCTGGGACGGCCGATCCGTGGAGCGCGCCCGCCGGTGATGGCGCGCCCCCGATCGCGCCGCCCGTCCCTCCTCTCCGCCGCCCTCCGCAATCCGTTGTCCTGACCTCTGCTCGCGCCGGCGAGTGCCGCTGAGCTGGCCTGATCCCGCACCGGCACGCCGTGCGGACGAGATTCGGGTGTCGCCTCACAAAGGTGTCCGTTTTGCTCTAGCGTGAGCACGGTTGGTGCCGAGAGGGGTCGTGGATGCGTAGCGGGATGCTGAGTGTGGCGCAATTGCGGGACCGGGTCGACACCGGCGAGATCGACACGGTGCTGGTCGCCATGACCGATATGCAGGGGCGACTGCAAGGAAAGCGCTGCGCGGCACGTTATTTCCTGGACGAGGTGGTCGAGCACGCCACCGAGGCGTGCGGGTACCTGCTCGCGGTGGACGTCGACATGACGACCGTCGACGGGTACGCGCTGTCGTCCTGGGAGACCGGGTACGGGGACGTCGTGCTGCGACCGGATCTGCGGACGCTGCGGACGACGCCGTGGTGGCCGGGCACGGCGCTGGTGCTGTGCGACGTCGAGCACGTGGTGCCGCAGGGACGGCCCGTGCCCGCCTCGCCGCGTCAGGTGCTGCGCAAGCAGCTGGACCGGCTGGCCGAGCGCGGCCTGCACGCGTTCGTCGGGACCGAACTCGAGTTCCTGGTGTTCGACGACAGCTACGAGGCGGCCTGGAACGCCGGGTATCGCGGGCTGACGCCGGCCAACCAGTACAACGTGGACTACTCGATGCTGGGCACCGGGCGGATCGAACCGTTGCTGCGCCGCATCCGCAAGGAGATGGACGGCGCCGGAATGTATGTCGAGTCGGCCAAGGGCGAATGCAACCCCGGCCAGCACGAGATCGCCTTCCGATTCGACGAAGCCCTGGTCACCTGCGACAACCACAGCATCTACAAGACCGGCGCGAAGGAGATCGCGGCCCAGGAGCGGCGCAGCTTGACGTTCATGGCGAAATACAATGAGCGCGAGGGCAATTCCTGTCACATCCACCTCAGCCTGCGCGACGACGCGAGCAAGCCGGTGTTCGCGGGTGACGGGGCGGAGGGCATGTCGCCGCTGATGCGGAATTTCATCGCGGGCCAGCTGGACTGCCTGCGCGAGTTCACCTACCTGCTGGCGCCGAACATCAACTCCTACAAGCGGTTCGCCGCCGGTAGCTTCGCGCCCACCGCGATCGCGTGGGGGCGGGACAATCGCACCTGTGCGATCCGCGTGGTGGGCGAGGACCATTCGCTGCGGTTCGAGAACCGGGTGCCCGGCGGCGACGTGAACCCGTACCTGGCCGTGGCCGCCCTGATCGCGGCGGGACTGCACGGCATCGATCGCCGGCTGCCGCTGGAGCCGGAGTTCCGCGGCAACGCCTACCACTCCGAACGCCCCCGGGTGCCGCGGACGCTGCGCGAAGCGGCCCAGCTGTTCTCCGGCAGTACGGTGGCCCGCGCGGCCTTCGGTGATGATGTAGTGGAGCACTACCGCAACGCGGCGCGGGTCGAGCTGGACGCCTACGACGCCGCGGTCACCGACTGGGAGCGTATCCGTGGTTTCGAACGACTCTGAGGTCGCGGGAGCCCGTCCCGTGATCGGCCTGCCCACCTATGTGGAGCGGACCCGGTTCAACGCGTGGGATCTGCCGGGCGCGGTCCTGCCGCACGCCTACGTCGAGATGGTGGCGGCCGCGGGCGGTATCCCGGTGTTGCTGCCGCCCGCGGGCGTCGCGCGTCCCGAGCTGGTGCGGCGGCTCGACGGATTGGTGCTGACCGGCGGCGCGGACGTGGATCCCGCTCGCTACGGTGTCTCTTCGGCGGGGATACCCGGCTACACCAGGCCCGACCGCGACGAGTCGGAGTTCGGCCTGTTCGAGCTGGCCAGGGCCGCCGGCCTGCCGATTCTCGCGGTGTGCCGCGGCCTGCAACTGGCGAATGTCGCGCTCGGCGGCACGTTGATCCCGCATCTGCCCGATGTCGTCGGTCACGAGGAGCACTCCGGCGTCGAGGGCGGGTTCACCGCCACCCGGGTGCTGACGATCGCGGGCAGCCGCGTCGCCCGCCTGGCCGGTCCGGAGCTGAAGGTGCACTGCCACCATCACCAGGCCGTCGACCGGCTGGCCGAGGGCCTGACCGCCACCGCGTACGCCGCCGACGGCACGATCGAGGCCGTGGAATCCACCGACGGGGCGTTCCTGGTCGGTGTGCAGTGGCACCCGGAGGCCGACGTCACCGATCGCCGGTTGGTCCGGGCACTGGTGGCAGCGGCGGAGACCTATGGAAGGGAGCGCGACCGGTGACGACAGCGCAGGTGGTCAACCCGGCGACCGAGCAGGTGGTCACCACCGTGGAACTCGCAGGGGAAGCGGAGACCGACGCCGCCATCGCCCGCGCCCAGCACGCCGCGACCGCGTGGCGGGAGGTGTCGCCGGGGGACCGGGCGCGATTGCTGCGCCGGTTCGCCGAGGTGGTCGAGTCGGATCTGGAGCACCTCGCCGGGCTCGAGGTGGTCAATTCCGGGCACACCATCGGCAACGCGCGATGGGAGGCGGGCAACGTCCGCGATGTCCTGCACTACGCGGCCGGGATGCCGGAACGCCTGCTGGGAAACCAGATTCCGGTGGCGGGCGGGGTCGACATCACCTTCCACGAACCGCTCGGCGTCGTCGGGGTGATCGTGCCGTGGAACTTCCCGATGCCGATCGCGGCGTGGGGCTTCGCGCCCGCGCTCGCCGCGGGCAACACCGTCGTGCTGAAACCCGCCGAGGTCACGCCGCTGACCGCCCTGCGGCTCGGCGAACTCGCGCTCGAGGCGGGCCTGCCCGATGGCGTGTTCCAGGTGCTGCCCGGCAAGGGGGCGGTGGTGGGGCAGCGCTTCGTCACCCACCCGGCCGTCCGCAAGGTGGTGTTCACCGGCTCCACCGAGGTCGGCACGCAGATCATGGCGGGCTGCGCGCGGCAGGTGAAGCGGGTGACGCTGGAATTGGGCGGCAAGAGCGCGAACATCGTCTTCGCCGACGCCGATCTCGAGCAGGCGGCGGCGACCGCGCCCTACGGCGTCTTCGACAACGCGGGGCAGGACTGTTGTGCCCGATCCCGCATCCTGGTGCAGCGCAGCGTATTCGACCGCTTCCTCGAACTGCTGGAACCCGCGGTGCGCGGTGTGCGGGTCGGTGACCCGTCCGACGAGTCCACCGAGATGGGCCCGCTCATCTCGGCCGCGCACCGCGAGCGCGTCGCCGCGTTCGTGCAACCGTCCACCGAAGTCGCGTTCACCGGCAGCGCGCCCGACGGACCGGGATTCTGGTATCCACCGACCGTGGTGCTGCCCGGGGCTGCGACCGACCGGGTGCTCACCGAGGAGGTGTTCGGCCCGGTGGTCGCGGTGCTCCCGTTCGAGGACGAGGCCGACGCGCTGCGCATCGCCAACGACACGAATTACGGCTTGTCCGGCTCGATCTGGACCCGGGACGTCGGCCGGGCGCTGCGCGTGGCCCGCGGTGTGGAGGCGGGCAACCTGTCGGTGAATTCGCATTCGTCCGTGCGGTATTGGACGCCGTTCGGCGGTTTCAAGCAGTCCGGGCTCGGGCGCGAACTCGGCCCGGACGCGGCGCTGGCCTTCACCGAGACCAAGAACGTCTTCCTCGCCACGCAGTGACACCCGCCCATCCGACAGGAGATACGTTGCAGCGCTTACAGGATCGAGTCGCCGTCGTCACCGGCGGCGGGAGCGGTATCGGTCTGGCCACGGTCCGTCGCTTCGCGGCGGAGGGGGCGAAGGTCGTGGTCGCGGATATCGACGCCGGGAGCGGCGAAGCGGCCGCCGCGGAGGTCGGCGGGCGGTACGTCCAGGTTGACGTCACCGAGGAAGCGCAGGTCGAGGCGCTGTTCCAGACCGCGGTCGACACCTACGGCGGGTTGGACATCGCGTTCAACAACGCGGGCATCTCACCGCCGGAGGACGATTCGATCCTGACCACCGGCATCGACGCGTGGCGGCGCGTCCAAGAGGTCAACCTGACCTCCGTGTACCTGTGCAGCAAGTACGCCATCGGGCACATGCTCGAGCGCGGCAAGGGCTCGGTGATCAACACCGCCTCCTTCGTCGCGGTGATGGGCGCGGCGACTTCGCAGATCTCCTACACCGCCTCCAAGGGCGGCGTGCTGGCGATGAGCCGGGAACTGGGAGTGCAGTTCGCCCGCAACGGCATCCGGGTGAACGCGCTGTGCCCGGGACCGGTGAACACCCCTCTTCTCCAGGAGTTGTTCGCCAAGGACCCCGAGCGCGCCGCACGGCGTCTGGTACACGTTCCGCTCGGCCGGTTCGCCGAACCGGAGGAGATCGCCGCCGCCGTCGCCTTCCTCGCCAGCGACGATTCCTCCTTCATCACCGCATCGCAGTTCCTGGTCGACGGCGGCATCGCGGGCGCGTACGTGACGCCGCTGTAGGACCGGGACCTATTTCGGCGCACCCGAGCGCGCGCCGCCGTCGACGCGCAGCACGATCGCCTGTGCCACGTCGTCGGCGGTGCCGACGCGCCCGACCGGTGTGGCCGCGGCCAGCGCCGCTGTGGTCGGCATCGAGCAGCCCGCCGATGCCGCCGACACCAGCGTGATCGAACCGCGCTGCGCCAGATGGGGCAGCGCCGCATGCACCACGGCGATGCGCGCGAGGAGTTTGCCCTCGACGTGCCCGCGCAGATGTGCGGGCGGCCGGTGAGTCGGCCACGACACCGGGCCGATAGCCGCGGGCGCTGCGACTTGCTGTGACTGACATCACAATTGACGACTCAGTCGCAGGTCAGCGCAACCGCTTCGGTGGGTTTCCTGGGTCCGGGACTGTTTGCCGGGGGTTGATCCTGGGTAACGGTCTGTTTCGTGCCACACCTTCGGTTCTCGTAGCCCGAGGTGGAACGAACCGAGGTCCGTGGACGGACTGGAGAGGACGTGCACGTGACCGACCGGACAACGGAGAGTTTCCCGCTGCGGCGTTCCGTGGCGGCCTCCGCCATGGGCAACGCGACGGAATGGTTCGACTACGGCGTCTACGCCGCCACCGCGACCTACCTGACCGACGCCTTCTTCCCCGGGGAATTGGGCACGCTCGGCACCATGCTCGGCTTCGCCATCTCGTTCGTCCTGCGGCCGCTCGGGGGCATGGTGTGGGGACCGCTCGGTGACCGGATCGGCCGCAAAGCCGTGCTGGCCACCACGATCCTGCTCATGGCCGCCGCTACCGGAGCCATCGGCGTACTGCCCACCCACGCGTCCGTCGGTGTGCTGGCCCCGATCCTGCTCATCCTGCTGCGCGTGGTGCAGGGCTTCTCGACCGGTGGCGAATACGGCGGCGCCGCCACGTATCTCGCCGAATGCGCGTCCGATCGCAAACGCGGTTTCCTCGGCAGTTTCCTGGAGTTCGGCACGCTCGCGGGCTTCGTCGGAGGTTCCGCGACCGTGCTGGCCTTCCAGCTCGCGCTCGGTTCGGACACCATGCACGAATGGGGTTGGCGCATCCCGTTCCTGATCGCCATCCCGCTCGGCCTGACCGGCTGGTACCTGCGGGCCAAGCTGGCGGAGAGCCCGGTGTTCACCGAAGTCGCCGAGCACAAGCGTCCGGCCGGTGGCCTGCGTGAAGTGCTGACCACCTATCGGCGCGAGACGCTTACGCTGGCCGGCCTGGTGGTCGCGCTGAACGTGGTGAACTACACGCTGCTCACCTACCAGCCCACCTATCTGCAGAACACCATCGGGATGGGGGAGTCGGCCACCACCGCGATGATGCTGCTCGGGCAGCTGGTGATGATGGTGGTGCTGCCGTTCTTCGGCAGGCTGTCCGACAGTGTCGGCCGCCGCCCGATGTGGTTGTTCTCCCTGATGGGTCTGGCCGTGCTCGCGGTGCCGATGTACTGGCTGATGGGGCAGGGCACCGCGTGGGCCATCATCGGCTTCATCGTGCTCGGACTGCTGTACGTGCCGCAGCTGTCCACCATCAGCTCCACCTTCCCCGCGATCTTCCCGACCCATGTCCGGTACGCGGGTTTCGCGCTGGCCTACAACGTCTCCACCGCGGTCTTCGGCGGCACCGCCCCACTGATCAACGAGGCCGTCATCGAGGCGACCGGCTGGACGCTGTTCCCCGCCCTCTACATGGTCGGCGCCTCCCTGATCGGCCTGGTCGCCTGGAACTACCTGCGCGAGACCGCGGGCACCTCACTACGCGGCACCGAGGTCCCCGACGCGGGCGAACCCACCCCGGACCCGGACCTCCCTGCCCAGCCCGCGTTCTGAACCACGCCGGACGCGCCACCGCGCGGCCAGCTACACGCTGCCGAGATCGGTGCGGCACCCGGCGGTGAATTCCAGCGGACCTCGCCGGAAGCCACCCGCGGTCGGGACCATTCGGTCAGGCCGAGGGCGACTCGTCGTCCGCGGGCCAGTCGTCCTCGATGACCAGGCGACCGTCTCGCAGCGCGGTCGCGTACTGGTCGGCCACCAGGTCGGCCGGGTAGGTCGGCCAGTAGGAGACCGCGCCGGTGGGCTTGTCGATGACGCAGACCGAACCGCCGACGATGACCGGCGGACTGGCCGGATCGGCCTGCGGCGGGCGTGGGAAGGTGGCGACGGCGACGAAGCAGGTGTCGAACTCGGTCAGGTGGTAGCTGATTCCGCGATCGGCATAGTCGCCGTTGGCCAAGTGGTGGTCGGCGATCCGGTGTGCTTCGGTCAGGTCCACCGGTGTGGCCGCCTCGGTCGGGTAGGCGTGGATGTCCATGTGTCGATGGCAGCTGGGAGTGGCCGCCCGCTCCTTCCGGGTCTCTGGATAGCACGGTGGCGGCTCGGCGCAAGCCGGTTTCCGGTCAGTCGAACCGGATGGTCGACAACATCTTGCGGGCCAGGGCCTCCGGATCGGAATCGGCGGCCAGTGATGAATTATGCAGTGCCCCTTCGCGCCACAGCGAAGCGAAGCCGTGCACCAGCGACCATGCGGCGAGTTGGGTCGCCTGCTGCCGGTCGTGAACGTGGCCCGGTTGGAGGTCCGCGACGCCGGAGCGCAGCGCCAGCGCGGACCGTTCGCGCGCGGCGCGCAAAGCCGCGTCCTCCGCGTGTAAGAGGCTGTGCCGGAACATCACGTCGAAGTGCCCGGGGTGCTCGCGCGCGAAGCGGATGTATGCCACCGCGACCTCGCGGAAGTCCTCGCCGGCTCGCGCGAGCTGTTCGGCCAGCAAGTCGAAACCCTCGGTGGCCAACGCGGTGAGCAGACCGGCCCGATCGCCGAAGTGGTGGGCGGGCGCGGCGTGTGAGACGCCCGCGTGCCGGGCCAGGTTGCGCAGTGAGAGCGCGTCCACGCCGTCGGCGGCGATCCGCTCGGCGGCCGCGGTCAGCAGCGCCGCGCGCAGATCTCCGTGGTGGTAGCCGTCCTTCGCCATCCCTCGATGGTGACCGATCATCTAGACATTGACAAGTTTGCGGCGGCGAGCCTAATCTTTCCACTGTCAAGATTTGCTCTCGATGCACAGGAGATCCGATGGCCCCGCTGGTTGTCCTCGTCGCCGTTACCGCACTCGCCCGGCTCATCGGCCGGCTGACCGGCAACGGCTGGCTCGATTCGTGGGCGCACGCGACCGCACTCGGCCTGGCCGCGATGCTCGTCCTCACGGCGAGCGCGCACTTCCTCCAGCCGCGCCGCGACGCCCTGATCGCCATGGTGCCGCCGCGGCTGCCGAACGCGCCCGCGCTGGTGACGCTGACCGGCGTCCTCGAATCGGCCGGCGCGATCGGCGTGCTGATCCCGGCGACCGCCGACCTGGCCGCGGCCTGCCTGATCGCCCTGCTGCTGGCCCTGTTCCCCGCGAACATCCGCGCCGCTCGCGCGGAACTGGGCATCAAGACCATGCCGCTGCCGCTGCGGGGTCTGGTTCAGGTGCTCTTCATCGCGGCCTGCGTGGTCGTCATCATCGGGTGAACATGGCGAAAGACCCGCTCACACATCCGAATTAGATGTGCGAGCGGGTCTTTCGCGTGGCCGGATTCAGTTGCCGCGCAGCGCCTTCGCGATGGTGCGGCGCATGAACGGCCGCGCCAGATCCTCGGGCAGGTTCGCCCAGGCCAGGAAGAACCGCGTCAAAGGGTCGAGGGCGATGTGGTGATGCCCGCGTTCCATTCCCCGCACCGCGGCCTCGGCGACCCGTCGGGCCGACATCGGCTCGATCGAACCGGTGATCGCCTTGGTCTCCACCGGCTTTCGCTGATTCTCCATCGCCAGCCCCGGGGTGTCGGTGTCGGCCGGATAGATCACCGTGACGTCCACGCCCTTCGGCTCGACCTCGTAGCGCAGGCACAACGCCAGCTGCCGGATACTCGCCTTGGTGGGTCCATAACCGGTGTAGCCGGTGATCCCGAGAAACGCCGAAGTCGAGCTGACCAGCAGGATCTTCCCGCCGCCCCGCCGCACCATCCCCGGAAGCACCCGGCGCACCGCGTGCACCGCGCCGAGATAGTTCGCCGACATCTGCACCTCGAACTCGCCGGCGTCCACTTCGAGGAACCGTCCGGGCAGCGTGAGTCCCGCGCAGCAGGCGATGACGTCGCACGGCCCGTTGCGCTGCTCCAATTCCGTGATGGCCGAATCGAGTTGGTCCGGACGGGTCACGTCCGCGGCGGCCCGGTCCGCACCCAATCGTTTCGCGGTGTCGCGCAGCGGAAGCTTCCGGCGCGCGATGATCGAGACCTGCGCGCCACGCCGCGCGAAGACCTCCGCCACCGCGGCGCCGATCCCTTCCGATCCACCGGTGACGATGACGTGCTTGCCGACCCAGTCCCTGACCCGTGCCATCTCGTGACCCTCAGGCTCGGCTCGCGGTGACGATATCGGCGATCCGATCCCGCCACAGCAGGTAGGTGCCGGAGGTGCCGTCGTCGGGCAGGTCGTCGAGCGAACTCTCGATCAGCGCGTCGGTCTTCGCGACGCTGGTCCCGCAGAAAACCTGCGCCGCCGCCTCGCTGTGCTCGTTGACGCTGTTGGTCTGCTGCCGGATGCGCGCGACCATGGCCGAGCCCAGCGACAGCTGCGGCCGGAACTCACCGGCCACATCCCAGAGTTCCTCCATGGCAGCCGGTTGCACGCCGCCCGCGAACGTGACGGCGATGCCGACGCCGCTCCACAGATCGGCGTGCCGCTTCGGGTCGAACTCGCCGATCAGGCGCACGACACCGGCCGGATTGCCGCCGCCGATGAACCACAGCGCGCGGCCCATGCCCTGATCGGCGATGCGCTTCAAGTTCTCCCGGTCACCGAGCCAGCCGGGGTAGCGGGTCTCGACGTGCTTGTCCCGCACATAGCGCTGCATCTGGAAGAACGCCTTGTAGAAGCCGTACCCGTCGATGGCCAGCCAGCGGAACAGCGGATGCTGCGGAAACAGCTTCTTCCAGCGGAGCTTCGGGATCTTCGCCATCGCGAGGCCGACACCCACGTACATGGTCAGGGCGTAATCACCGGCTGGGCCGTCGATCAGATCGGCGGCGCGCCGGCCGGGCGACAGCGAGTCGATCGCGGTGAGGCCGACCGCCGCGCCTTCATAGGCGAACCCGCGGTACTTCGGCGGCACCTGGAGCAGCGCGGCGATCAGTTCGTCGTTGTCCGAGCTGCGGACCGCGGAGTCGATGCCGCCGACCAGGTGCATGGTCACCTGCTCGAGTTCCAGCGCGGTGTGCTGGTCGGGCTGTTCGAATCCGCTGAGCACCGTGCGGACACCGGCCGGACTGGGGACGAAGAGGGCCGCGCGCAGCGGACCCAACGGCGAGGGCATGGAGTTCTCCAATCGTCGGGGAGGAGTCTTGGGCCGGGCGCGGCTCGGCGCTGCCGGTCATGAACGGGCCGCCTCTTTCGCGGGCTCGGGTTCGCGTGCGATGTCGGCATCCAGGTCGTCGGCCACCACGGGCTGCTCCACGGCCGGCGCCGCGCCGCGCTGCCCCCACCACTCGGCGATGCCGCGCACCCACCAGTAGACGCCGCGAGCGCCGCAGACGACGACCAGCGCGATGAACAGGCCGTAGGAGATGTGCAGCGCCGTGACCACGCCGTACATGATGCCGACCGAGGCGCCGAACACGATCTGCTGCTTCTTGCCCGACGGCGTGGTACCCGGGTCGGTGACCATGTAATTGGTGAACAGCACGAACGCCAGGCCGGTCATCACGCTCAGACCGCCCAGGATCGAGATGTTCGGTTCGATGAGCCCGCGCACGATGGCCTGCAGCGCGAACGCGCCCACCCACGCCATGATCAGCGGCATCTTCAGCGTCAGCTTGGCGTTGAGCATGGTGCCGGTCATCAGCAGGCCGAGCACGATGAGCGCGTCCGCCGGGCCGGTGATGTATTCGGTGAAGTGGTACGGCGGCGCCACCGCGATCATCGGGAACACCAGGAAGCACACCACGACACCGAAGTTCGACGGGTTCATGAAGTGGCGCATCTTGCCGTTGATCTTGGCGCGCAACACCCACTTGGTACCGACCGCGACGACGATGCCGAAGATCACCGGCCACAGCTTGTCGTGCGCGAAGGTCAGGAAGTTGAACGCCAGACCGGTGATGTGCGCGGGCAGCAGGAACTCGAACAGCCCACGCGGCCCACGGCCCCGGAAGGCGGGCGGCCGCTTGTACGCCCACGCCGCGAGGACTTCCAGTCCGATCTCGGTGGAGTACGCGGTGGCCAGCGCGATGAACGGCCAGAGGAACGGTTGCTCGAAGCCGAGCAGCGGGAATCCGATCAGGTTGAAGATCGTGATCGAGATGGCGAAGTTGCGCAGTGCCAGGTAGCGGGGATCTTTGGTGGCCGCGGGCTTCTCCACCCATTCCTTGGCGAACTCGGTGCCCGAGCGCTGTACGGCCGAGATGCGCTCGGCTGCCGTAACACTGGTCCCGTTGCCGTTACCCGCCGTGGCGGCCGGATTGTTCTCCGTGGCCACGCCGTTGCCCTCGGGACCGCCGTGGGCGGCGCTGCCGTTGCCCTCGGCCGCCGGGGTTTCGTGATGACCGTTCGACGCGGCTTTCGCCTCGCCCGGATCCTTCTTGTCGTTGTCGCTCATCGCTGCTTGACCTCCTGCGCGTCCGAGGCGAGGTTCACGGTGTGCCAGCCCGGCGCGAGCTGGAGGGTTTGGTCGTGCGGGGTGCCGTTGGTCTCCCGCCAGCGGAGCACGACGTTCAGCGGGGCGGCGGGGTCGACGTCGCCGAGGCCGATGTGCACCTCGGTGGCCCGCTTGCCGGTGTGCCCGCTGCCGCCGTCGAGGTGGCTGGTGAGCAACCGGCCGTCCGCCGTGCGGACCTCGACCTGGGCGTCCACCGCGGGAACGCCCTGCGTGGGAAGCCCGGCGATGGTGTTCGTGGTCGCGGTGCCGTCCCAGGCCTGCTTGAACAGCTTCAGGCCGAGGAACCGGCCGTTGCCCGCCTTGTTGTTGTGGTAGAAGGTCGGATCACCCCATTGGCGCGCGACGGCGAAGCTCAGTGCGCCGTTGCCCGAGGTGTCGCCCACGGCGATGCCGCGGGAGGGGACGGGGGTGTCCATGCCGAGGGCATGGGTGAGGTTGGCGAACTTGCCGTCGTCGCCGCGGCTGAAGAAGCCGACCGGATTGCTGCCCGCCAGATCGGCGTCCGCGCCGATGATCGGCCAGGACCACGGATACTTGGTCAGGTTGTCGTTCATGGTGCCGAGTTCCTGGATCTGCGGCCACCGGTTGGTGTCGCCCTTGATCATGCCGGTGGCCTGGACCACCTCGTTGCGACCGTCGTTGTCGAAGTCGTCGATCTTGGCGTCCCAGCCCCAGGTCTCCCAGGCCAGTCCGACGTCGGTGGCGCGGTTCTTGAACGGGGCGACGCCCTCGGCGAGCTGACGCGCCGCGTCGGCGGTGTCCTTGGCGGTGTTGTAGAAGGCGAAGTGGCCCTCCATCAGCGCGAAGCGCACGGCGATGTTGCTGACGAACAGGTCCGGCATGCCGTCGCCGTTGAGGTCGCCGAAGTCCGCGGCCATGCCCTTGTCCGAATCATGGCCCATCACATACGACTTCGGCTCGGTGATGCCCCGCTCGCCCTCGGCGTAACCGAAGCGGATCCGGCCCGGTGTCGACTGGTTGACGAACAGGCGGTCGCGCCCGAAGTCGTTGGCCACGTACAGCTCCGGCAGCTGATCGCCGTTCAGGTCGGAGGCGGCGGCGGCCAGCGCCCATCCGGTGTCCATGCCGATCGGGAACGGGTTGGCCACCTCACGGTAGTCGGCGGTCGGTTCGTTGCCCGACGCGGCGGAGGTCAGCGTGAAGATCCGATCCTTGCCGCCGTTGCGCGCGTTGGACAGCGAGTCGGTCATCCACAGCGCGAGCTGGCCCTCTTTGGAGAGCACGTCCATGTCGTTGAAGTACTGACCCAGGTAGATGTCCGGCTTGCCGTCGCCGTCGAAGTCGGAGACCGACACCGCCGCGGTGATCCAGCGCTCGCCCTCGTAGTGCCCGTCCGGGGTGTTCGGGGAGGGGACGATGTCGATCGGGCGGAATGCTTTGGCGTCCAGTCGGGTCGCGTTGGCGCGTTGCAGGTACAGGATCGGCGTGCGGCCGTAGTACGACACCAGCGCGTCCATCCGGCCGTCACCGTTGAAGTCGCCCGGGATGCAGCCCGACGGGACGGTGGAGGAGTCGACGGGCAGCGGCGCGGGGTCGAGGACGAACGGTTCGTACCGGCCGGTGTTGCTGTCCGGCGTCGGGGTGAGGAAGGCCGTGTCCGAACGGGGATCGACCACGCACAGGTCGTCGGCCAGCCGGTTGCCGTCGAAGTCGTTCATCGCGATCGCCGCCCCGACCGAGGAGATCCAGGCCGACAGGTGCTTGTACGGCTCCCGCAGCTCGCGGATCTTGCGGTCGGTCGGCAGGCCCTTGGGCAGCGCGATCGGCATCGCGGTGAAGTCGAACTTGCTCGCGATCGGCCCGCCCGCCTCGTCGTAGGTGGGCAGCAGCGCCGACCGCGCGGGAATGAACAGCGAGCCCATCAGCAGCAGGGCCACCCCGGGGACCACCGCTTTTCGGAGGAGGGATCGGTTGATGGGAATTTTCACGAGTGCTGCTCCTCATGGGCGAGAGTGAATTGCTGTCCCGCGGTGTCCGCGAGTCCGTCGAGCACCTCGCGCAGCGTGGCCAGCGCTTGGTCCATGTGCTGCTCGGTGTGCCTGCAGTTGATGAAGAACCGCAGCCTTGCCTCCCCGGCCGGGACGACCGGGTGGGTGATGGCGTTCACGCTGAAGCCGCGTTGCAGCATGGCGAGTGCCGCCAGCACGGCCGGTTCGTCGGCGCCGGTCATCACGGGGATGATCGCGGAATCCTCCGACATGCCGATGTCGAACCCGTATTCCTTCGCGCGGCGGTGGAAGTACTCGCTGTTGTGCCGCAACCGCGCCACCCGTTCCGGCTCGTCACGCAGTACCTCGAGCCCGGCCAGCGCGGCGCCGATGGCCGAGGGGGCGGGTGCGGCGGTGTACATGCTCAATCCACCAGCGACGTATTTGAATCCGTCGACCAGTTCCCGGTTGCCCGCGAGGTAACCGCCGACGCTGCCGAGCGCTTTGGACAGGGTGCCCATCCACACGTCCACGGCGTCGCCGGGCAGATCGAACAGCTCGCGCACGCCGTGCCCGGTGGCGCCGAGCGTGCCGAACGAGTGCGCCTCGTCGATCATGATCGAGCAGTCGTAGCGCCGGGCCACCTCGATGATCTCGGGCAGCCGGACCACGTCGCCGTCCATGCTGTAGAGACCCTCGATGATCACCATGGCCCGGTCGAAGCTGCGCCGGGACATCTTGAGGATCGTCTCGAGCGACTCGGGATCGTTGTGCCGGAACGAGACCCGCTTGCAGCGCGACCACTCCGTGCCGGAGACCACGCTGTGGTGGATCAGCGCGTCGCAGACCGCGAGATCGCGCTTGCCGAGCAGGAATCCGACCGCGGCGGCATTGGTGAGGTAGCCGCTGGCGGTCACCAGCGCTGCCTCGGTGTCGTAGACACGGGCGATCTCGGCTTCCAGCGAACGATAGATCGGCAGTTCGCCCGCCACGATCCGGACCGCGGCGGCGGAGGTGCCGTACTGATCGATCGCGTCCTTGGCGGCCTGCCGCACCCGCGGGTCGGCGGCCAGGTCCAGGTAACCGAAGCTGCTGAAGTTCACCACATCCCGGTCGGCCATCCTGGTCACCGCACCGCTGACACCCTCGTGCGGCAAGTAGTACGGGTTGACCAGACCGACCTGTTCGACCCAGGCGTCGAACCGCCCGAACCGCTGCCCGGCCTCGAGCACGCCGGGGTGGTCACGGAAGGACGTGTGGGCGACCCCGCGCGGTGCGGTGTGGCCGTTGGCGGTGGTCGCGGTCGCGGATCCGTTCGTGGTCCGCGCGCCGTCGGTCGCGGGCGCGGCGGCGCCGGTCTCGCCGCTCGCGTGCCTGGCCAGCAATGCGCGGGCCAGCTCCCTCGGATTGTTGTCGGTCATTCGTCCTCGCTCCTCGCCGCGCGCTCTTCTTCCTGGGCAATCTGCTCGGCAATCCGCGCGCCGAGCCCGCGCAACGTCAGTCCGATCACGGCGAGCACCGACAGCTGGGTGCCGAGCACCTGCACCACGCGGGCGCCGAACTCCATGCCCATCAGCGAGTCCATGCCGAGTTCGGGCAGCGGAGTGTTGAGGTCCACCGTCTCGGCGTCGACGCCCAGCACCGCGGCGAGCTGTTCGGCGAGCAGGTAGGCCACCACCTCGCCGCGTTGCTCCAGACCCAGCTGGAGGATTTCCGCCCGCAGCGCGCCCGCGCCCGACGCGCCGCCGCCCGCGGCCGCCACCTGGTCGGCGAAACGCGGCGTGCGGGTGGACGGACGATGCGCCAGCGCCCACTGACTCCAGTCCACGTCGAACAGCACGATCTGCGGCAGGTCCAGCCGCAGGCACTCGCCGAGCAGATCGGTGGCCACGTCCATGTCCACCGAGCGGTAGCCGGTCATCTCCGCATACCGGCTGACCGCCTCGTAGTCGGCCATGCCACCCTCACCGCTCATGAAGCCCCAGTTCACCGCCAGCGCGGCGGCGCCACGGGCGCGGCGGGCCGCGGCGATCATGTCGAGCACGGAATTGGCTGCCGCGTAACCGAATTGGGGCGAGATGCCGACGATGCTGCTCGCCGAGGAGAACAACACGAACATGTCGAGTTCGATGTCGGCGGCGGTGACGGCGGTGTCCAGGTTGACCGCGCCCGCGACCTTGGGTCCGAAGATCTCCGCCAGCGACTCGGCGGTGATCTGCGGGACCTCGAGGTTGTTCACCACACCGGCCGCGTGGAACACCCCGCGCAGCGGACGCCCGCTCGCCTGGATGCGCTCGACCAGCGCCGCGACGGCGTCGTAGTCGGACATGTCGAGGCGTTCCTCGACGACTTCCGCACCGGCGGCGGCGAATTCGGCGATCGCGGCGCGGGCCGCCTCCGTGGTGGCGCCGCTGCGTCCGGCCAGCACCAGCCGGCGCGCGCCGTTGCGGACCAGCCAGCGCGCGGTGGCAAGGCCGAACGCGCCGAAACCGCCGGTGACCAGGTAGCTGGCCTGCGCGTCGATCGGCAGAGTCGGTCGTTTGGCCAGCACGGTCGGTTCCGGTTCGCGCAGATCCAGCACGACCCGGCCGATCTGCTTGGACCGCACCACGGTTTCGAACGCCTCGGCGGTCGATGCGAGCGGGAACGCGGTGTAGGGCAGGTAGTCGTAGGTGCCGTCGTTCAGGGCGTCCATCGCCCGGCGTGCCGCGCGGCGGACCAACTCGGGCCGCACGGCCAGGGCGCGGTCCATGTCCACGGCGAAGAACGACAGGTTCCGGTCGAACGGGCGCAGGTCGATCGCGCCGCCGCCGTAGATGTCGGCCTTGCCGATCTCGACGACCCGGCCGAACTCGGCGGCCACCCGCAGGTTCTGCTGGAGGATCTCACCGGGGGAGGAGTTGTAGACCACGTCGACGCCGCGTCCGCCGGTCAGCGCGAGCACGTCGTCGACGAAGCTGATCGACCGCGAGTTGACCACCTCGTGCGCACCCGCCGCCGTGGCCACCGCGCGGCGCTCGTCCGATCCCGCCGTCGCGATCACCCGCGCGCCCAGGCGCACCGCCACCTGGACCGCGGCCATGCCCATGCCGCCCGCCGCACCGTGGACCAGCACCGTCTCACCCGATCGCAGGTGCGCGAGGTCGCCGAAGGCGAATTCGGCGGTGAGGAAGGGCAACACCGAGCTGGAGTGGCACGGGTCGAGCACCGTGCCCGGGTAGTCGAGGGGCATCGTGGCGCCCTCGTCCGGCCGGAGGGTGACGTGCCGCCGGACCAAATCCCGAGCGCACACCGACATCTGGTCACCGACGGCGACCTCGGTGACCCCCGGGCCGACCCGCTCGACCACGCCGAACCCGTCCATGCCCAGTTCGGTGCCGAAGTATGTTCCGGCCAGCTCCTTTTCGGTGAGCACCCCGAGCGCTTTGAGCGCGTCCTTGTAGTTGAGGCCCACCGCGTCCATCCGGATCTCGACCTCGCCGAGGCCCGGCGCCACGCGGTCGACCGCGCGCCACGCCAGATCCGACAGCAGCCGCGAGCGCGAAATCTCCAAGCGGAACGAGCTTTCCGGGTCGGTCAGCGGCGCAGCCTCGTCCCAGGCCGACACGTGCTCGCGCAGGGATTTGCGCAGGTGCAGCGCCCAGCACGCGCCCGCGCGCAACGCGACCTCGTCGGCGCGTCCGTCGCCGAACACCTGCTCGACGATGTCCGCGGCGCGCGTGGCCGGTTCGGTGTCGACCAACCGCCAGTGCACCGCGGGTTGCTCGTTGCGCAGTGTGCGCCGGGCGCCGGTGAGCGCGGCCTGCGCTGGGTGCGCGAATGTGTCGATCGGCAGGCAGAACGCCTGTTCGGTGACCACCACCGCGCGCACTTCGGCCGCCGTGGCGTCGTCCTCCTCGCCGACCACCAGTTCACCGACCGCCTTCGCGACGAGGGCGAGCCCGTAGGCGTTGGGCACCGCGTCCAGCTCGGCGCCGGACACCACGACGAGCCGGCCGCGCGTCACGCCGGGCCGCTCGTGAGCGGCGCGCAGGGCGGCCAGGACACGGTCCGAGGCGCCGGCCTCCTCCGGTTCCAGCGTGAGGATCTCCGAGGAGGCGCGGGCGCTGGCGATTTCCTTCGCGCGCTGGGAGACGGTGCCGCCCAGGCTGACCACGAGCAGGAACTCCTCGCCGCCCGCGGGTTCGTCGGCGGTCGCGGTGTCGTCGACGATGGACCACACCGGCTCGTAGAACAGGCCGTCGAGCTGCTCGTGCAGATCCGGCTCGGCCGCGAGACTGGCGAACCGCACCCCGGAAAGCGTCAGCGCGACAGCGCCTTCCGGTGCGGCGACGGTGATATCGGCGCACAGCGGATCACCGTCCACCCGGCGGACCAGCACCACGGCCTGCTCGGGCAGCGGCCCGGTCCAGCGGACCCCGGCGACCGAGGACGGCACCACCACGCTCGCGCCGCGCGCGGTCTGGGCGTACAGGGCGGCGAAGCACTGCAGCGCGGCGTCGACCGCGGCGGGATGGGCCAGGTGCGGCAGGCTCGGCGCGCTACCGGTCAGCGGCGTGAGATCGAGCCGGGCCAGCACGGAGTCGGCGCCGACGCGGGCGTCGGTGATCAGCCGGAAGCTCGGCCCGTAGGCCAGGCCGTGCGCGGCGAGGCCGTCGTAGAGCGTCGCCGCGCTCACCTCCACCGCGTCCGCCGCCGGCGTGAGGTCGATGCCGCGCGCGTCGACGTCCGCTTCGATCAGCCTGCCGTGCGCGTTGACCGTCCAGGTGGTCGCGGTGGCGGCGCGCGAGCGCAGGGTGAACCGATGGGTGGTCTCCTCGACGGTGAGGCGCAATACCGGCACGTCGTGCTGCCCGATCACCAAGGGCGCGACGAATTGGACCGACTCCAGCCCGAAGGAGGTGCGACCGGTCCGCACCGCGACGGCGCTGAGCGCGGCGTCCAGATAGGCCGCGCCGGGCAGCACGACCGATCCGTCCACGACGTGATCGGGCAGCCACGGCAACGCGGCCACCGACAGCTCGACCTCCCACTCCGGAGCGGACGCCGCGGTGCGCAGGCCGAGCATGACGTAGCCGTCGACGGCGCCGACGCGGTCCGCCTCGATCGCCGGGTCCTCGGTCCACAGCGTGCGGCGCTGCCACGGATAGCGGGGCAGGTCCAGCTGCGCGGCAGGCGTTTCCGCAGCACCGGGCGCGTGCGTGGTGTCCAGGCCGCCCACCTGGTACAGCTCGCCCACCGCGCGCAGCAGGTTGTCGTGGTCGTCGGCGTTACGCGAGAGGGTGCTGATCGCCGCGCCGTCGAGACCGCGGCGCACGAACGCCTCCTTGATATTGCCGCTGAGCACCGGGTGCGGCCCCACCTCCAGGAAGACCCGGTGGCCCGCGTCGAGCAGGCTGTCCACGGCCGCGCCGAACCGCACGGGCTCGCGCACGTTGCGGCACCAGTACTCGGCGTCCCACTCGGGCCCGGACAGTTCACCGCCGGTGACGGTGGACCAGACCGGCACCTGTGCGGGTCGTGGCGCGAGGCCGGCCAGCACCGTGGTGAGGTCGCCGAGAATGGGGTCCATCAGATGGCTGTGGTAGGGCACCTCGACGCGCAGCGCCTTCGCGAAGACGCCCTCGTCGGTGAGTTCGGCTCGGATACGGTCCAATTCGGCCGGGTCACCGGACAGCGTCACCGCGGAGTGGCTGTTGATCGCCGCGACGCAGACGCCCGGCATGCCCGCGAGGCGCTCGCCCAGTTGCTCTTCGGACAGGCCGACGGCCAGCATGCCGCCGGTGCCCGCGGTGGTGGCCTGCAACCGAGCGCGGTGATGGCTCACCAGCAGCGCGTCGCGCAGTGACAGCGAGCCGGAGGCGTAGGCCGAGGCGACTTCGCCGACGCTGTGGCCGACCACCGCGGCGGGGTGGATGCCGAGTTCGGCGAGTTCGGCCACGAGGGCGGCTTGGACCAGGAAGTTCGCCGGTTGCGCGTACGCCGTCCCGGTGATCCGCGACTCCGCTTCCGGGCGCAGGAGTTCTTCGACGATCGACCATCCCGCGATCTCGTGGAAGATCTCGTCGATCGCCCGCGCCGCGGCGGCGAAATGCCCGTCGGCCTGGAGCAGGCCACGAGCCATACCCCACCACTGCGGGCCCATGCCGCTGAACACGAACACCGGCTGGGTGGATCCATCGGTCAGCGCGCGGGCGGGCGGCTTGCCCGCCCCCACGGCGAAATCGACCAGCTGGGAACGCAGATCGTCGGTGTCGCGGTAGGCGAACGCGGCGCGCAGCGGGTGGTGCGCGCGCCGCACCCACGCCGCCTCGGTCACCGCGTCGACGGGGGCGGTCTCGGTCAGCTCGTGCAGCTGGGTGGCCATCGTGCGCAGTGCGGTCTCGTTGCGGGCCGACAGCGGCAGCACGGTGATCGCCCCGCGCGCGGGCTGCTCGGCGGGCACTTCGGGTGCGCGGGTGAGGATCGCATGGGCGTTGGTGCCGCCGTAGCCGAAGCTGTTGACCGCCACCGCGGCCCGGCCGTCGTCGTTCGGCAGCGGCTCGGTCTCCAGCGGAATGCGTACCCGCAGTTCGTCGAACGCGATCTCGGGGTTCGGGTTGTCCAGCCGCAGTTGCGGAGCGATGACGCCGTGATGCAGGGTCAGCGCGGCCTTGATGACGCCCGCGACGCCCGCGGCGGCCTCGGTGTGCCCGATGTTGTTCTTCACCGAACCGACCGGCAACGGTTCGTCGCGGCCGTCGACCGCGCCGTACACCGCGCCCAAGGCGGCCAATTCGAGCGGGTCGCCGACCGGTGTGCCGGTGCCGTGCGCCTCCACATAGCGGATGTCATTGGCGTCGATGCCCGCCAGCCGGCGCACCCGCCGGGCCAAGGCCTCCTGCGCGACCGGGTTGGGCACCGGGATCGCCAGCGTGCGGCCGTCCTGGTTGACGCCGCTGCCGCGCACCACCGCGTAGATCCGGTCGCGATCGCGCACCGCCGCCTCCAGCGGCTTCAGCACCACGGCCCCCGCGCCCTCGCCGCGGCCGTAGCCGTCGGCCGCCGCGTCGAAGGACTTGCAGCGGCCGTCGACCGCGAGGAACCGGCCTTTGCACATGGAGATGAACGCCTCGGGCCGCAGCATCGCGTTGGCGCCGCCGACGATCGCCGTCTCGCACTCACCCGACTCCAGCGCCAGCATCGCCTGGTGCAGTGCGACCAGGGAGGAGGAGCAGGCGGTGTCGATGGTCATAGTCGGTCCGAGCAGATCCAGCAGGAACGCGATGCGGGCCGACAGCAGCGTGTGCGAGGAACTGGTCGGGCTGTGGCTGTTGATCGAGGCCCGCGACAGCGAACCGCTGCGCACCAGCGCGTTGTCGTTCATGAAGCCGCCGACGAACACGCCGACCTCGCGACCGCCGACCCGGCCCGCCATCCCCGCGTCGTCGAGCGCCTCCCAGGCGACCTCGAGCAGCAGCCGCTGCTGCGGATCCATGATCGACGCCTCGCGCTGGGAGATGCCGAAGAACTCGGCGTCGAACTCCCACAGCGACTGGGTCAGGAATCCACCGTGCCTGGTGTACATCCGGCCCGGCGCGTCCGGGTCCGGATCGTAGAATTTCGCGAGATTCCAGCGATCCGCCGGTACCTCCACGATGCCGTCGCCCCTGCGCACGACGAGATCCCAGAACGAGTCCGGCCCGTCGATGCCGCCCGGAAAACGGCAGCCGATACCGACAATTGCTACATTGGGCATGCAAAATCCCCTGGTGCTCAGGTATTCGAAATCGCAGGCGTTTTCACGTCGGCGTCGTCGAATCAGCGTGGAGACAACCGGAATCGCGACGCCGGTATACCTGTTCGGCCGCGACGTCGTCCGGAGGTGAAGTGGTTCCGCGGTAGGAGGTCAGTGTCCACCCATGGTAGGAGGCCCGATTCGCGAAGGTCAATAACTAATCGTGCGGGTGCAGATCGAAAAGCATTGCGCGGTAGGTAATGCCAGACCCGTCGTCAATGCAGTTCAGGGCGGGTATGACGATATTATTCTGCTGTTATTACACAGTTATGACCTGGCTGGACTCGCCGGATTACAGCGTTATTCCGATGTTATTCCTCAAAATTCGGCGCCGGATTGCCGGAAGTGTTGAGCACGTGCTCCATTCGTGGCTACGATGGCTCGTCGAATACGCACCGGCGAAAGGCGATGGGCGTGGATCCTTACAACACCGGGCAGTTCCGTATCGAAGCGGAGGCCGAACCCATCGAGAGCTCGGCCTGGCTGCTCGAGTTCACCGAGCGATACATCGCCGGGTGGAACAGCGGAGACGGTGCGGCGGTCGCGAAGTGCGTCACCGAGGACACGATCTGGCACGACCCCTCGCTGGACGCGCCGGCGCACGGGCGGGCGGGTGTGCAGAAATTCGTCACCGACACGGTGCGCTCGTTCCCGGATGTCGCCTACACCAACCCGTTCCCGCCGACGCTCGCCGCGGACAACCGGATCGCCTTGGTGCCGTGGCGGATGACCGGCACTCATCTGGGCCCGATCGACCCGCCCGGTTTCGGCCCGACCGGCAAGCGAATCGACCTGCTGGTCATCGACGCGTGGCAGTTCCGCTCCGGGCTCATCTGGCGCAGCCAGGCCACCTGGGACCTGACCGAGATGCTGCTGCAACTGGGTCTGATGCCGCCGCGCGGAAGCGCCGCCGAGCGCGCGATGGCACGCGCCCAGCGGTTCCGGTCCCGGCTGCCGTTCTGACCGGTACCCGGTTCACGCGGGGTTCAGTCGCCGAACTTTTCGGCGAAGCGCTCCACCGCGAGTAGGACCGAGGAGCCGACGGTCTCCAGTTCGGCGCCCATGCCGACGAGAAGATTCACGATCGCGGGCACCAGTACTTCGAGTAGGCCGTCGTCGCCCAGGTGGCCTGCCATCTCCAGCTGGACGAAGCCGAACAGTCCCATCCACAGCTGTGCCGCGGCCGAACGGACGTCGGGAGTGTTGATCAGTCCCGCGTCCTGTGCGCGCTGCACCGCGCCGACCACGTGGTCGAAGGTCTCCGCGTAGTGCTCGAACTCCGAATCGTGCCCGGCCACCAGCACATTGCCGCGGTTGATCTTCAAGTCGATGCGCGTGCCGGTGCCGAACATCAGCTGGAACAGCTCCGGCCTGCGCTGGGCCTCGTCCCGGAACACCAGGCCGAGCACGAGCAGATCGGTGATCGGCTCCTCGCTCACCCCGGCCGCGTTCATCCGCTCGGCCAGCTGGGCGAATCCGGCGGAGCCCGCCGCCCGGATCAGCCCGGGCATGCCGCCGAAGTTGGAATACACCGCCATCGTGGAGACTCCGCACATGCGCGACACGCGGCGGACGGTGAGTGCGTGCAAACCCTCGGTCGACACCACCTCGACGGTCGCGTCGATCAGGCGATCGCGCAGCGCGGTGTTCATCGTGTCCGTCCCGGCCGGGCGCACGGCTAGTTCAGTTGTTCCGGCAGTTTGCTTGCTCATCGCTTCCGTTTCCCCAGCACGGTCACGCCGTGACGCATAGATCCGCTGGTGCGCTGTCTTCGGGAAGGCGGTACCGCCGCTCGACCGAGGGCGCCCCGGTCGCGGTCACCGCGCGGGCCCCCGGTCTCGGGGCGGTGGATCGCGGCCGGAATGGTCGGCCGTGCCTCGGCAGTGCCGCGGCGGCGATGTCTATTTCGATCGATGCACCATCGATTCGCTCGGTCCGGAAAGCTGATCGTGGTTCATCGCGCACAGAAATCTCCGTTCTTGCCGCACGAACGGGCGGGCAGAGCATGAGGGGGAGCCGCGTTCGCGGGCTACGAAGAGCGGGCGCACTCGCCGGGAGGTGCGTGTCGGAGGTGGGTGTCGTCACCGAAACTCTATGTGATACAGCGTAACATCCACAGGCGAACGGCCAAATGTTCTGCGTTGTTTCCTATTCGCTGCGTTGCGCTCGACCGTGGCACCCGGCGACCGGAGTGGCAAACTTCTGGACACGGCGATAATCTCGCAAAGCGGACAAATGGGGCTGCTGTCGATTCTCGATCCACACGGTCGTGAACACGCGGCAACGGTATCGTTCAGCGGGGATAGTTTCGTGGGTGGGAGGCCGGCCGATGTCGTCATCGATCTCGGGAATCGTCGCGTGGCCGGTCATCGGTTTCGTCGCCGCCGTGCTCGCCGGCCGGTGGTTGCTGGTACGCGACACAATTGTCGACAAACTGCTGAATCAGCTGTTCTTGTGGGGCTTGCTGAGTCTGCTGCTGTATCGCTGCACCATGACACCCGGCATCGCGAGCCTCGCCCATCAGCTTTCGCTCGGCTGCACGGTGATGGCGTCGATGTGCCTGCAAGGGATCGTCCGCATCTGGGCCTTCGACGTGGACCCGGCGGCGGTACGGCGCAGGCACCGCGTCTGCTGCGTGCTCGCGGCCGCGGCCACCGGCGCGATCCTGCTGGCGGGCACGGCGGCCCGGCAGGAAGGCAGACTCGTCGACTTGACCCTGGATGCCGAGGGATTGGTGGTGTGGACCGCTTTCGGTCTCCCGCTGCTGGTGAACGTCTCGCTGCTGGCCCGCATGTGCCTGCGTGAGCTGCGGGCGGGCGGCATCGGCCTGGCGGAGAAGCTGGTGTGCGCACTGATGATCTGGGCGGCAACACTTTTCGGTGTGAACCTGGTGCTGTCGACGGTGCGGGCGGTCACCGGATGGCAGCGCTGGGGTACGCATCTGATCCGGATCGAGGCGACGGTCACCATCTGTCTGGCGATCGACGCGACGGTGATCGCCATTCCGCTGATCCGGTCGCTGCTGGCCACGGCGGAACTCGATCGAGCAGGACGATCGTGCCGCAGGTTGCGCCCGCTGTGGCGGGATCTCACCACCGCCGTCCCGGAGATCGTGCTGCGGCCGGCCGCGGGCGAGCATGCCGATCCGGGGACCCAGCTGTTGCGGATGACGGTGGAGATCCAGGACGCGCTGCTGCATCTGGGCCGCTACGCCCCGGCGCACGGGGCATCGGACGAGTCGGGATGTCCGATGACCGACTACGCGCAGCAATTGGCGTGCGCGGCGGTCGCGCGACAGGGGGGCTCGGCGCCGATCGGATCGACCGCGGCCCGGCTGCCGGTGCCCGCGGCGGATTTCGACGCCGAGCTGCGACAACTGCTCGAACTGGCCCGCGTGTGGCCCGCGGCCCGCGCGGCGGCGGGCGAGCGGGTCCCGGTGGCCGTCGGCTAGAGCACCGCTTGGGTCTGGGTGACCTTCGCGACCAGCTTGTCCGCGTCGTCCCGGATCACCGTCTCCACCACGATGAACGAGCGTCCGGCATGCAACGGCGTCGCCGACGCGATGGCGTGCCCGGAGCGAACCGCGCGCAGGAAATTCGTCTTCGATTCCACCGTGGTGGTGCCCTGCTTGCCGTCCGGCAGGTTCAGGAACGCGCAGACCGCGCCGGTGGCGTCGGCGAGCGACATCAGCACCCCGCCGTGCAGCATGCCGCCCAGCGTGCACAGCGATTCGTCCCAGGCCAGGCGGCTGCGGACCAGCTCGGGGCCGTGGGCGAGCACCTCGATGCCGAGGCGTTCGGTGAACGGCATGGACTGGTGGAAAAGCTTGGTGCCGGTCTCATCGATCATGGCCGTGATCTTGCCCGCCGCCGGTCGCGGAGTCGATTACCTCGCGGGTAGTCGGGAGCGACCACTGGCGTTGCCGGATGGAGACCTGCACATCGGTTGCGTATCGGTCCGCGTTCGGTGAAACGGGGCGACGTCTGGCGGGTATCAGCTCATGAACCCGATGAACAGGAGAAACGCGATGACCGGACTCCAGCCGTTCTATCGGCAAGTGCAAGCCCACTACGACCTCTCCGACGAGTTCTACGCGCTGTTCCTCGACCCGACCATGACCTACAGCTGCGCCTACTTCGCGCGACCGGACATGACGCTCGAGCAAGCGCAGCGCGCGAAGATCGATCTGGCGCTAGGCAAGCTCGACCTGCGGCCGGGGATGACCCTGCTGGACGTCGGATGCGGGTGGGGCTCGACCATGCTGCGTGCCGCCACCGCCTACGGCGCGCAGGTCGTGGGGCTGACGCTCAGCCGCAACCAGTACGAGTACGTCGCGGACAAGATCGAACGCGAGCGCATCGCGGGCGCGCAGGTGCGGTTGCAGGGCTGGGAGGAATACGACGGCGAAGTCGACCGCATCGTCAGTATCGGCGCCTTCGAGCACTTCCGGCGTTCCCGCTACGAGACATTCTTCGAACGATGTCACCGGATGCTGCCGCCGGACGGCAGGATGTTACTGCACACCATCGTCGCGTACACGCTGAAAGACCTGCGGCGCATGGGAATTCCCGCAACCCGGGAAGACGCGCGGTTCCACATCTTCATCAAGCGGGAGATCTTCCCCGGCGGACAGCTGCCGCACCCCGCCGAGGTGACGCGCCTGGCCGGCCGCGCCGGCCTGGGCACGGAGAAGATCCAGGAGCTGCGGCCGCACTACGCGCGCACTCTCGACTGCTGGGCCGAGGCGTTGCGGGCGCACCGGGACCGGGCGATCGCCCTCGCGTCCGAAGAGGTCTATCAGCGGTACCTGAGGTATCTGACCGGGTGCGCGCGGCAGTTCCGCGAGGGCCGCATCGACGTCATGCAGTTCACGCTGGTCAAGTGAGCGGCGGCCGGGTCAGCTCAGCCGTGCCACCAGGGCGTCGGGCAGGTGGGGGAGCGCGAGATCGATCAGCCGCCAAGGCCACCCGGGCACGCACGCTCGTCGCTGCTCCTTCTCGATGGCGGCCACCATCGATGCGACGCCTTTGTCCAGGGGCGCGACCATCCGCGCGTCACCCGCCTTGGCCGCCATGTCGGTGGCTATGAAACCCGGCAACAGGGTGGTCACGGCGATCGGCGACCGCGCCAATTCGGTGGCCAGTGCGGCACCGAGAGCGGCGAGGCCCGCCTTGCTCGCCGAGTAGGCCGCCTTCTTGCCGGGAAGCCCGCGCACCGCGCTCATGGAGGCGACGAGCACCAGGTGGCCGGCCTGCTGCGCGCGGAAGATCTCCAGCGCCGCCTCCGCCTGCGCCAGCGCGCTGACGAAATTCGTCGTCGCCGTCGCGAGGTTCGCGTCGGCCCGCCCGCTGCCGATCGGCGCTCCCTTGCCGATACCGGCGTTGACGATCACGCGATCCAGGCCGCCGAGTTCGTCGCGCAGCTCGCCGAAGACGATCGGCACCGCGGCGTGGTCGTCCACGTCGAGGGCGCGTACCGCGACGGTGACTTCCGGGTGCGCGGCCACCAGCTCGTCGCGCAGCGCCGTGAGCGCGTCCAGCCTGCGGGCGCACAGCGCGAGATCGCGGCCCTTGCCCGCGAAGTCGCGCGCCATGGCGGCCCCGAGGCCCGCGCTCGCGCCGGTGATCAGAATCCTCTTCCGCGTCATGCGGCTGACCCTAGCCTCTATTGAACACAAGTCAATACGCCGCCCGGTGGGAGCGGCCGCTCGGTCAGCCGCCGAACGAGCCGGTCGGCGGCGGTGTCGGCAGCAACCGCCACGGCCCGCAGTTCTCGGTCTTGAACCCCACGTCGGTCGGCTTGATCTGCACCCGGACCGGACCGAGCCGGGTGTAGTTGTTCGCGAGGATGTACTGCATGTTCGTGTTGTCCCCCTCGACCTTCCACAGCCTGCGCCAATCGCAGGCGTAGGCCGGGTCGGGGGTGCCGGGCGCCTCCCAGATTCCGGGCACGATGTCGACGCCGACCAAGTAGACGCCGTCGTGCGTCATGGTGTTCGCGGGCTCGGCCGCCGCCGTCCCCGCGGCGAGCAGAGTCGCCGCGCAGCTCATGGCTCCCGCGACGAGGAGTGCGCGTGCACGCATACCGGTTCTCCTTGACTTGTACTACCGCCGCGCCCACGGTCGTCGTGCTCCCCGCGGCCGCGGCCGACTCGGGAGATCCCCGCATCTCCGCGGCAAGGAATACCAGAACCGACCGAGCGGTGTGCCCGGAATTCCGTAATTGGCGCGGAATGTCGTCTCGGACATCACCCGGTCGCCGCGCAGTAGGGGCGATGGTGCGAACGGGTCGAGTCCCGTCTCGCTTCGCCGCCGGGCTGGCCGTCGATCTCCCGAGGGCGCAGTTACTTGCTGTCCACCTCCGTCCTGCCGTGCGGGGATTACCGAGCAGATCGAGCGTGACCATGGCACTCGGCAAGTCGCCGACGATTTCCGCGTGCCGTTCGGTGTGGCGTGGAGCCGGATGCATTACGCTCTGCTACCTCTGCGCAAACTACCGAGCGAGCCGGACGGCCGGGCATCGCGCATGCTGTAACACTTCGATCACGCAACTTGCTTTGCTGATACACGCGTTGCCAGAGTTGACTACTGGGTTTGGTGTTACAAGTGGGAAGGGAGGGGTGCTCCGTCCCGGAGCACCGACCGCACTATGAAGCCAAGCATCATCAAGGCAGGGATCTGTACCGCCGTCACGGCCGCGGTGACGGTGACGCTGTCCGGGTTGCTCCCGGTCACCGCACAGGCGGCGCCGTCGGCGCTGGACATGTCGCAAAAGCTCGCCGGCAAGACCGTTTTCCTCGACCCAGGACATCAGGGGTCGAACCATTCCCAAGATTTGGCAAGACAGGTCAGCGATGGCCGCGGCGGCACCAAGGACTGCCAGACCACCGGCATGACCACGATGAACGGCGTTCCCGAGCACACCATCACCTGGAACGTCGCCCAGGTCGTCAAGACGTCGCTGGAGACACTCGGCGCGCACGTCGTGCTGAGCCGCCAGGACGACATGAACTGGGGCGGCTGCGTCGACGACCGGGCCCGCGCGGCGAGCCAGTCCGGCGCGGACGTCGCCGTGAGCATCCACGCCGACAGCGCGCCCGCACAGGATCGCGGGTTCCACCTGATCATCCCGGAGCTGCCGATCCCGAATCTGATCGTCGATCAGGCCCAATCGGGAGCGGGCCTCGCCGCGTCGAAGTCGGTGCGCGACGCGTACCGCGACGCGGGCTTCCCGCCCGCCAACTACGGCGGCGTCGTGGACGGTCTGCAGACCCGCAGCGACATCGCCGGGCCCGCGCTGACCACCGTTCCGCTCGTCTTCCTCGAGATGGGCAACGGCGCCAATCCCGAGGACGCGGCGCTGCTGGAAACACCCGACGGGCAGCTCAAGCACGCCATCGCGCTGACCACCGGAGTGGTCGGTTACCTGCTCGGCGCACCGCAGCCGGGTATCTCGCCGGATCAGCAGGCAAGCCAGACCACTCCGCAGGGCACGTCGCTCGACCGTCCCGCGGTGGCGCCGGGAACGCCGCAGGGCCAGACGAATCCGGGCACTCCCCAGGCGCAGGCGAACCCGGTGGTGCCGCAGGCGCAGACGAACCCGGTGGTGCCGCAGGCGCAGACGATTCCGGCGTTGCCGCAGAGTTGGACAACTCCCGGTGTGCCGCAGAGTCCGGCGGCTCCCGCGGTGCCGCAGGCGCAGTCCGTTCCGAGCACCTCGACGCCGAAGCCCGCGCCCGGCACCGCGACACCGCAGTCATCGGGCACGCCCGCGACGCCGAATGCACCGGGCACCTCCGGAACCCAGTCGCCGGGCACGCCGAACGCGCAGCAGTCACCCGGGACCGCCGGGGGCAACGCTTCGATCATGGAGTTGCTGATGCCGTTGGCGAAGATGCTGGGCCTGGACGACAACGCGATCACCACGGAGCTGATCAACCTCGGCTACAGCCTGGCGGGCATGCTGCTGGGCTCCTCGAAATAGTCCGCACACCGAACCCGCCGGACGCCATCCTCACCACCTCGAGGGTGGCGTCCGGTCTTTCCCGCGGCGCACTAGGGTGAGCGGAATGGCTGACCGGATTCCTGTTGTGCTCGTCGCGGGGTTTCTCGGTTCCGGAAAGACCACGCTGCTCAATCACTTGCTGCGGGACAACCAGGGAACGCGGATCGGGGTGGTGGTCAACGACTTCGGGGCGATCAACATCGATTCGATGCTGGTCGCCGGGCAGGTGGACGCCATGGTCTCGCTCGGCAACGGGTGCGTGTGCTGCGCGGTCGACGTCACCGAGCTGGACGAGCTGTTCACCCGGCTCACCCAGCCGAAGGCCGGAATCGACGTGATCGTCCTGGAAGCCAGCGGCTTGGCCGAGCCGCGCAGCCTCATCCGGATGGTGGTCGGCAGCGACAATCCTCGCCTGCGCTACGGCGGCCTGGTCGAGGTGGTCGACGCCGAAGAGTTCCCGCGCAGCAGTGCCCGCCACCCGGAGCTGCGCACGCATCTGCGGCTGGCCGATCTGGTCGTGATCAACAAGGCCGACCGGGTCGCGTCCGAGCGACTCGAACGGCTGCGCGAGGACGTCGCGGCGCTGGCCGGTTCGGTGCCGGTGTACGCGACCACCTACGGCCGGATCGATCCCGGGCTGCTGTTCGACCAACCGCACCGCACCCGCCCGCTGGTGGCCGAGCAGCTGAGCTTCGACGAACTGCTCGTCGAGCACGACCACGACGATCACGCCGGGCACCGTCACCTGCACGACGACTACGCCAGCGTCTCGTTCACCAGTGAACGAGCGCTGGACCCGCGCAAGTTGATCGGCTTCCTGGAGGACCCGCCGCCGGGATTGTTCCGGGCCAAAGGGTTCGCCGCCTTCGGGGTGGCCGACGAACGCAGGAAGTTCGTGTTGCATATGGTCGGCCGCCACATCGTCTTCGAGCCGGGCGGCTGGTCGCGCGGCGAAGCGCGGGGCGCGCAACTGGTGCTCATCGGGGCAGGCCTGCGCACCGATACGGCCCTGGCGCGGCTGCACGACACCGTGCACGACGCCGCCGAACCACTCGACGCGCAGAGCATGCTCGGCGTGTGGCGCTATACACCGCACTGAACGCGCGTCAGATTGGCGCGTTTGTTCGCGACATGTCGCGTTCGGTGCTGGTGACAGGGCAGTCTTTTCATGAGACTGAATGCGTGTCCGCCGGTCCGCGGGCACCGGGAGCGTACTGCCGCCCGCGGCGCCGCTCGGCAGCCCATCCGTGACCGACCGAATCGTTCTGCGACCGATGGGAGTTTCCCGTGTCAGATTCCATGGAGAGCGCCACCGCGTACGTCATCGAGGCGCTGGAGGCCAAGGGCACCGCCACCCGCGAGGACTTCGACGTTCCCGCGATCGTCGCCGAGACCCACGCCATCGCCAACAGCTGGGATTTCCGTGCGATCGAGGACGCGACGTTCTGGTCGATCGCCGCGCGTTTCATCAGGCCGTGAACGTCCGCTCCACCCACTCGGCGCGATACGCGGGGGTGGTCAGCGACCACCGCCGGGCCGCTCGCCGCATCGATCCCGGGTCGGAGTAGCCGAGGATCTCGGCCTGGCGCGACGGGCTCAACGGGCCGGTGGCCGTCGCGGCGACCAGCCGCGCGCCGCGTGCGCGATCCAGTTCCGCGCGCCAAGTGGTGCCCGCCTCTCGCAACCGCCGCTGGAGCGTGCGGGGGCTTGTCGCCAGCCTGCGCGCCACCCGCTCGAGGGACGCGTCGCCCTCGTCCAGACAGTTCGCCAGCGCGGCCGCGACACGCTCCGGCCAGGCGGTGGCCAGCGGCGGCGGTGGCGGAAGGGCCGCGGCCAACGGCCGCAGGATGCCGGCCAGCACCGGATCACTGGTGGTCAGCGGCAGATCCATATCCGAGGCGCGGAAGATCATGGCGTCCACCGGCGCGTCGAACTCGATCGCGGTGGTGCCGAATACCTCGACGAAGGTGTCGGTCTTGGCGGGCGCGCGCTGGCGCAGCGAGACCCGCAACGGAGCCAGCGGTTCGCGCACCACGCGCCGCGCGCGGCTGAGCACCGCGCACAGCCCCCACAGCTGAGTGAGATCCCGGCCCCGGCCCTCACCGTCGATCATGTCGAGATACAGGGTGACTTCGTCGTCGTTCTCCGCGACCAGATCGAACCGATGGTTGGTGGTCACCGCCGTGACGTACGGCCCACAGGTCGCCAATCCGGCGCCCAGCGTCGGGGCCGAGGAGAACAGGTAGTCGTAGAGGCCCAGGCAGGTGAGTTCGTAGCGGCTCGCCACGTTCAGGGCGACGTCCGGATCGCCGAGTTCGTGCTCCCCGATCTCCCACAGCCGGGAGAACGTCTGGCTGGGCAGGTGCACGTCGTCGCCCGCCATGGTCCACTCCGGCAACCCGGATTCCCGGAGCAGCCGGTCGCGATCGACGCCGGCCGCGGTGAGCTGCGAGATGACGAACCGGTGGAGCAAGACCTGGTCGGTTCCCACGCCGACACGCTATCCCGGTCGTGTTGATTCGTCATGAGATTCATGTCACGGTCAGGTCACCCGCAGGCGTTCACCCATTCGGACAGGCCGTCGGCGAACAACTGGCGTTTCCAGATCGGGACTTCGTGCTTGATCCGATCCACCAGTTCCGAGCACGCCGCGAACGCCGCGCCCCGATGCGCCGCCGCCACCGCGACGACGATCGCGCGGTCACCGATGCCGAGCGAGCCGATGCGATGCACGGCCGCGACCGGCAAACCGTGCGCGGCGGCCAGTTCCGCGCAGACGGTGCGCAGGAAGCGTTCCGCCTGCGGGTGCGCGGAGTATTCCAGGGCCGAAACGGCCTGCCCGCCATCATGGTCGCGGACCTTCCCGGTGAACACCACGACCGCGCCGTAGTGCGGTCCGCAGACCGCCTCCTCGACCTCCGCCGGGTCGAGCGGCTGGTCGCTGATCCGGGCGAGCCGGACCTCGGCCTCAGCCGTTGTCATGACTTCCACCTCCGGCGACTTGTGCGAGCAGATGATCCAGCAGCGGTTCCAGCACCGCGATGCCGTCGCGAACGCCTCCCGGCGATCCCGGCAGATTCACCACCACCGAGCGCCCGGCCAGCCCCGCCACGCCGCGACTCAGCGCCGCCAGCGGGAATTTCGCCGTGCCGCGCTGCCGGATCGCCTCCGCGACACCGGGGAGTTCGCGGTCGAGCAAGGCGAGGGTGGCCTCCGGGGTCCCGTCGGTGGGGGACGCACCGGTCCCGCCGGTGCTGATGACGAGCGCCGGTTCGAAGCGCAACGCGTCGGCCAGGCCGAATTCGATCTCGGCGTCGGCGTAGACCAGCGGGCCCCGCACCGAGAAGCCGAGTCCGTCCAGCCAGTCCGCGAGCACCGGACCGGTGGTGTCCTCGCGGGTCCCCGCCGCCACACCGGTCGACGCGACCAGCACCACGGCCGACCGCGGCTCCCCGTCGAGTTCCGGCTCGGCGTACTCCGCGATGTCCGGCTCGGTATCCGCGATGTCCGGCTCGGTATCCGCGTCCTCGGGGGACAGGTCTTCGTCGGCGGAAGGCGGGATCGGGCCTTCGTCGGCCGGGCGCTCCCAATGTCCGCGTTTGCCGCCTTCTTTGGTGAGCAGCCGCACGTCGGTGAGCGTCGCCGCGGGGTCGACCGCCTTCACCATGTCGTGCAGGGTGAGCCCGGCGACCGCGACCGCGGTGAGCGCCTCCATCTCCACCCCGGTAGGACCCTTGGTCTTCGCGGTGGCCTCGATCGTGATGGCGGTGTCGGTGAAACCGAACTCCACTCGCACCGACGACAGCGCCAGCTGATGGCACAGCGGGATCAGTTCGGAGGTCTTCTTCGCCCCCGAGATTCCCGCGATGCGTGCGGTGGACAGCACATCCGCCTTCGGCAGGTCGTCGGCCCGCACCAGCGCGACCACCTCGGCCGTGGTGCGCAACTCGCCTGCCGCGACGGCGATCCGGGTGGTATCGCTCTTCGCGCTCACATCCACCATGCGGGCGCGGCCTTCCTGGTCGACATGGGACAACTCGCTCATAAGGACCACACTCGCACAAGCGCTCCGGCGGGCAGCGCGGTGACCTCGGCGGGCACATCGATCAGCACCTCGGCCCACGCCATGGCCGCCACGAGATGCGACCCCGGACCGGAGACCACCTCGACCGCCCGGGGCTGCCGGTGCGCGGGCGATTCCCCCGGATGGGCGCGGATGAGTCTGCCCCGCAGGAATTGCCGTTTCCCTTCCGGCGAGCGCGGCACGGCGTCGGCCAGCGGAAGCTCGTAGGCGTCCACCTCGGGCAGACCGGCGAGACGCCGCAGGATCGGGCGGGCGAACACCTCGAACGACACCATCGTGCTGACCGGATTGCCGGGGAAGCTGAGCACCGGCACCCCGTCGACCACGGTCAGTCCCTGCGGGCCGCCCGGTTGCATCGCGACCGAGCCGAACCGCCCGCCCATCGGCTCCAGCACGTCCTTGACCACCTCGAAGTCGCCCTTGGACACGCCGCCGGAGGTGAACACCACATCGGCGTTCTCGGTCGCCGCCGACAGCAGCGCGCGGAAACGCGCCGGATCGTCGGTGCTGTGCGCCACCGAGACGACATCGACGCCGTTCGCCGCGAGCGCCGCGGCGAGGGCGACGCCGTTGGAGTTGTAGATCTGCCCCGGCCGCAGCGGCTTTCCGGCCGCGACCAACTCGTCGCCGGTGGTGATCACCGCGGCGCGCACCGACCGGAAGACCGCCACCGCGGGCAGGCCGACGGCGGCGAGGGCGGCGACATGCCGGGGGGCGAGCATGGTTCCCGCCCGCACGAGCAGATCCCCGGTCCGGACGTCCGTCCCCGGTTCCCGCACGAATTCGCCTGCGCTGCGTCCGCGTTCGATGGTCACCGTGCCGTCGCCCACGTGGGTGTCCTCCACCGGCACGACGCAGTCCGCGCCGGGTGGGATCGGCGCACCGGTCATCACCTTCATCGCAGCGCCCCTCGGTAGCGGCGTGCGGCCCGCCGCGCCCGCCGCGACCACGCCGGTCAAGGGCAGGGTGACCGGGGCGACCAGTACCGATTCGGCGCGCACCGCGTAGCCGTCCATCGCGGAGTTCCGGAACACCGGCAGCTCGATCGGCGAGCGGACGTCCTCGGCCGACTGCCTGCCCAGCGCCCGCGGCACCGGGACGGACTCGACCGTGCGCGCGGCCAATGGCCGCAGCAGCTGTTCGATGCTGTCGCGGTAGTCGTCGACGGGCCTGGCCGAGACGCCGGCGGGCCGAGGGTTCATGCGAGTCAGCCTAATGGGTGCGGTCGGACGTAGTCCGTCCTCAGCCTGCGCATGGCCGGAGCGAAGGCGGAGGTACGCCTAACGCCCGATCCGTGCGCAGGTCGCCCGGCGACGCGCTCGTCCCCGGCGCGGCCTCACCGTCGATTCGCGGCCGTGGTGAGCCCGAAGTGAGCATTCCGCCCGCAGCCGAATCGGGACAGGCGGTCATAATGGACGTGTGACTCTGGTCGAGATCGGGATTCCCGCGGTGCGTTCCGGGCGTCCCTCGCTCGCCGGCCGTCCCGACACCCCCTACTTGCTGGATCGTTTCGGACGCGTCGCCCGCGACCTACGCGTATCCATCACCGAGAAGTGTTCGCTGCGCTGTACCTATTGCATGCCGGAGGAGGGGCTGCCGGAGATTCCCCGGCACGAACTGCTCACGGTGGACGAGATCGTGCGTCTGGTCAGCCTCGCGGTGCGCGAACTGGGGGTGCGTGAGGTCCGCTTCACCGGGGGCGAGCCGCTGATGCGCCGCGAGCTGGAACAGATCATCGCGGGCTGTCACGCCGAGGTGCCGCACATCCCGCTGGCCATGACGACCAACGGCATCGGGCTCGAGCACCGCGCGTTCGGCCTCGCCGCCGCGGGACTGCACCGGGTGAACGTGTCGCTGGACACCGTGGACCGGGCCGGTTTCGCGCGGCTGACGCGCCGCGACCGCCTCGAATCGGTGTTCGCGGGTGTTCGCGCCGCCCGTGCCGCCGGGCTGGCGCCGATCAAGGTCAACGCCGTCTTGATGCGCGAAACCCTCTCCGGTGCATCGGATCTGCTGCGCTGGTGCTTGGACGAGGGTTGCGAACTGCGTTTCATCGAGGAGATGCCGCTCGACGCCGACCACGAGTGGGCTCGCGCCAATATGGTCACCGCCGCCGAGCTGCTCGACGTGCTCGGCGCCCGGTTCGGGCTCACCGAGGCCGGCCGCGCCGATCCGTCGGCTCCCGCGGAGAAGTGGCTGGTCGACGGCGGCCCCGGCACCGTGGGCATCATCGCCACCGTGACTCGCAAGTTCTGCGACACCTGCGACCGCACCCGGCTCACCGCGGACGGCATGCTGCGCTCCTGCCTGTTCAGCGACCAGGAATTCGACCTGCGCCAGGTGCTGCGCTCCGGCGCGGGCGATGACGAGGTCGCGACCCTCTGGCGTGGTGCGATGTGGAACAAATGGGCAGGTCACGGCATCGATGCGGAGGGCTTCGTCCCCCCGGAGCGGACGATGGGAGCCATCGGTGGTTGAGATCCGCTATTTCGCCGCGATCGCCGACGCCGTCGGCAAGGACGGCGAAACCCTCGACCTCCCGGCCGGAGCGACGGTGGCCGACCTGCGCGCCGCCCTGTCCGCCACCTACGGCCCGGACCTGGACAAGATGCTGTCGGTGTGCGCCTATCTGATCGGTGACGAGCTCACCCGTGATCCCGCCGCCGCGCTGAGCCCGCGCGTCGACGTCCTGCCCCCCTTCGCCGGGGGATAGCCTGGCGCGACGCGTCCGCACCGGCGGGCACGCCGCCGGAGCCGATGGCTTCAGGGACGGCGGTTCCCGGCGCGCCGTCTCGCGCCGGGTGAGTCGGAGCCGACGCTCAGCGCCACCAAGTGTCCAGCGGAGTCACCGGGACGGTGCGCTTGTGCCGGGTGTTGCGGAAGATGCCTTCCAGCCGCTCGGCGACCTCGGGGGTCACCTCTTTGCCTTCCAGGTAGTCATCGATCTCGCTGTAGCGCAGGCCGAGCGCCTCCTCGTCGGGCAGGGCGGGGCGGTCGTCCTCCAGGTCGGCGGTGGGCACCTTGGACCAGATGCTGGCGGGTGCGCCCAGCTCCTGGAGCAGGGCGGCGCCCTGGCGCTTGGTGAGACCGGTGAGCGGGGTCAGGTCGACACCGCCGTCGCCGTACTTGGTGAAGAATCCGGTGACCGCCTCGGCCGCGTGGTCGGTGCCGATCACGAGCAGGTTCTCCTGCCCGGCCAGCGCGTACTGGAGCACCATGCGTTCGCGCGCTTTGATGTTGCCGCGCACGAAGTCCCGCAGCTGGTCCACCTGCAACGCCGACGCCGCCTCCGCGGCCGCGGCACTCGCGCTGGGCCGGATGTTCACCACGACCTGCCGGTCGGGCCGGACGAAGGCCATGGCGGTGAGCGCGTCGGCCTCGTCGGCCTGCACGCCGTGGGGCAGCCGGACGGCGAGGAAGATCGCGTCTACACCGTCGGCGCGCAGTTCCTCGACCGCGAGCTGGCACAGCCTGCCCGCGAGAGCGCTGTCCTGTCCACCGCTGATGCCGAGAACGAAACCACGTGCGGGAGTGGCGTTCAGATAATCCTTGAGAAAATCGACCCGGCGGCGGATCTCTTCCTTCGGTTCGATCGTGGGCTGGACGCCCAATTCACTGATGATCTGTTCGCGCAGGTTCCCCATGGCGCCCGAGTGTACTGGCGATTCAGCGGGTGACAACGCGACGGACGACGTCCTCCCAGTTGTCGCCGATCTGCTCGCGGGTGTAACCGAGCACCTGCATCTGGTGCATGACCAGCGCCGCGCCCAGCATCGCCAGCAGCCAGTCGGCGACGAGCGGGACCTCCCCGGGCATGTCGGCCTGCCGCAACAGCATCGCGACGTGAGCGCGCAGCAATCCGTAGGGCGCACCGGAATACCGGTCACCCGCCTCGCCGAGTTCGGCCGCGCGGTGCAGTTCGCCTTCCACTTCGATGTCGAGGAGCCTGGCCCGCCCGAAGGCGACCAGTCGTTCCACCGGAGGTGCGCCAGGGCCGAGCGGCGGCGGGCCGAAGATGAACGACTCCTGGTACTTCTGCTCGGAGTGGTCCAGTAAGGCGAGCATCAGGCCGGATCTGCTGCCGAACCGGCGGAAGACCGTGCCTTTGCCGACCCCGGCGCGTTTCGCCAGCGCGTCCATGGTGAGACTGTCCACGCCGTGCTCGCGCACCAGCTGTTGCGCCGCGTCCAGCAGCAGCCGGCGATTGCGCGCCGCGTCGGCGCGCTCGGCGGGCTCCGAGGTGCCGGGCAGCGGGGCGCCGACATCGAGCAATCGACGGGAGCCGTCGGAGGTCGAGTGGGGTGTGGGGTAGTTCACAGCGCTCACGCAGGCTCCGCGGGAAGTAATCGGACCATGGTCCGGTTAGTGTGTGGTGAACGTACGGACACCATCTAATTCAGTACACCAGGAGTGTTCATGAGCCAGACCCGCATTCTCGCACTCGTCGGCAGCCTGCGCGCGGCCTCGGTCAATCGGCGGCTGGCCGAAGCGGCGGCCCACGCCGCGCCGGAGGGCGTCGAGGTCACCCTCTACGACGGACTCGCCGACATTCCGTTCTACAACGAGGACATCGACGTCCCCGGCTCGGTTCCGGCGGCGGCCCAGGCGCTGCGCGACGCGGTCGCCGAGGCCGACGGCCTGCTGGTGGTCACTCCGGAGTACAACGGCACGCTGTCGGCGGTGCTGAAGAACGCGATCGACTGGGCCTCTCGCCCGTACGGCGCCGGCGCCATCAAGGGCAAGCCCACCGCTGTGGTGAGTGCGTCGATCAGCCCGAACGCGGCGCAGTGGGCGCACGGCGACGCCGTCAAGGCGCTCGGCGTGGCGGGCGCGCGAGTGGTCGAGGCCGCGCACCTGCACTTCGGTGTCATCGGTGAGCGCTTCGGCGCCACGCATCCGCGCGACGACGCCGAGGCGCTCACCCAATTGGCCGGCACCGTGCGCGAACTGGTCGAGGCCACGCGGGGCGAATTCGCGTCGGTGTAAGCTCCATCTCCGGTCTTCGACGAGGGTCATCGCTGCGAGCGCGGCGGTGGCCCTCTTCGTTTGCCAGATAGTTTGCTGAAAGTATGCTGACCTGCTGAACAGTGATCTGCGCCACTGTTTGTTCCGGGGGTGAATCGAGCGTCCTGGTACTTCTCTCGATGGAATTTCATCAATGTGACTCGCTACATGTCGTGTTGTAGGAATCTGTCGGCCACTAGGTGTAGTGTCTTCGCTACTGGAAGACGGTGCGAGGCCCCACCCGGTAGGAGTCGGTCACGAGTGGCTGATCAGGGGATTCGAGTCCGGCTCCAGAAGTTTGCGCAGCATACGTCGATCGTGTATTGCAACGGATCTCAGGCTGTGGATCAGGCACAAGGAGAGAGGGACATCAATGACCGTCACCGTGTACACCAAGCCCGCTTGCGTCCAGTGCAACGCCACCTACAAGGCCCTCGACAAGGCCGGGGTGGACTACGAGGTCATCGACATCTCGGAGAACGACGAGGCGCGTGACTACGTCATGGCCCTGGGCTACCTGCAGGCGCCGGTCGTGGTGGCCGGAGACGATCACTGGTCGGGCTTCCGGCCCGACCGCATCAAGTCGCTCGCGACCGTGGCGGCCTGACCCTCCACCGCATCCGAGGTGCGAGTGCCGGGCGGTCCGCCGCGGCACTCCCGAGAAGAGGAAGGCGACCATGCCGGAGACGACGGCGCTGGTCTACTTCTCCAGCGCTTCGGAGAACACGCATCGTTTCGTCGAGAAGCTGGGGCTCCCGGCGACTCGCATACCACTGCACACCGCCGACTCGCTGCGCGTAGACGAACCGTACGTGCTGATCGTCCCCACCTATGGGGGCGGTCGGCACGTGCTCGGGGGCGATCGTTCCGACAAGGATTTCGTGCCGCGGCAGGTCGCGAAGTTCCTCAACGATCCGCACAACCGGGCGCTGCTGCGCGGCGTCATCGCGGCGGGGAACACGAACTTCGGCGACACCTTCTGCTATGCGGGCGAACTGATCGCGCGCAAGTGCGGCGTGCCGTACCTGTATCGCTTCGAACTCATGGGAACCGCTGAGGACGTCGAACGCGTCCGAGAGGGATTGGGATTGTTTTGGCAACAGCAACGACAGCACCGGCCGGAAAAACAGCTCGCTTAGAGCAGCCCCCGGTCCGTGGCGGCGACGCGGGCAAGGTCCTCGACTACCACGCCCTCAACGCGATGCTGAACCTGTACGGTCCGAACGGGGAGATCCAGTTCGACAAGGACCGTGAGGCCGCCCACCAGTACTTCTTGCAGCACGTCAATCAGAACACCGTCTTCTTCCACAACCTGGACGAGAAGCTGGACTACCTGATCGACGAGAACTACTACGAGGCGGAGGTCCTGGAGCAGTACAGCCGCCCGTTCATCAAGAATCTGTTCAAACAGGCGTACGCCAAGAAGTTCCGGTTCCCCACCTTCCTCGGCGCCTTCAAGTACTACACCTCGTACACGCTGAAGACCTTCGACGGCAAGCGCTACCTGGAGCGGTTCGAGGACCGGGTGTGCATGGTCGCGCTCACCCTCGCCGCCGGTGACGAGGCGCTGGCGGGCCGGTTGGTCGACGAGATCATCGACGGCCGTTTCCAGCCGGCCACCCCGACCTTCCTGAACTCGGGCAAGAAGCAGCGCGGCGAGCCGGTCAGTTGTTTTCTCCTTCGCATCGAGGACAACATGGAGTCCATCGGGCGCTCGATCAACTCCGCGCTGCAGCTGTCCAAGCGCGGCGGCGGTGTCGCGCTGCTGCTGAGCAACATTCGCGAACACGGCGCGCCGATCAAGAAGATCGAGAACCAGAGTTCGGGCGTCATCCCGATCATGAAGCTGCTCGAGGACTCGTTCTCCTACGCCAACCAGCTCGGCGCGCGCCAGGGCGCGGGCGCGGTCTACCTGCACGCCCATCACCCGGATATCTACCGGTTCCTGGACACCAAGCGGGAGAACGCGGACGAGAAGATCCGCATCAAGACGCTCTCGCTCGGCGTGGTCATCCCGGACATCACCTTCGAGCTGGCCAAGAAGAACGAGGACATGTACCTGTTCTCGCCCTATGACGTGGAGCGCATCTACGGCAAGCCGTTCGCCGACATCGACGTCACCGAGAAGTACTACGAGATGGTCGACGACAAGCGCATCCGCAAGTCGAAGATCAAGGCCCGCGAGTTCTTCCAGACCATCGCCGAGCTGCAGTTCGAGTCGGGCTACCCGTACATCATGTTCGAGGACACGGTGAACCGGGCCAACCCGATCGCGGGCAAGATCACCCACTCCAATCTGTGCTCGGAGATCTTGCAGGTCTCCACGCCGTCGGAGTTCAACGACGACCTGTCCTACGCCAAGATCGGCAAGGACATCTCCTGCAACCTCGGGTCGCTGAACATCGCCAAGACGATGGACTCGCCCGACTTCGCGCAGACCATCGAGGTGTCCATCCGGGCGCTGACCGCCGTGTCGGACCAGACCCACATCTACTCGGTGCCGTCCATCGAGCAGGGCAACAACTCCTCGCACGCCATCGGCCTCGGGCAGATGAACCTGCACGGCTACCTGGCGCGTGAACGCATCCACTACGGGTCCGAAGAGGGCATCGACTTCACCAACATCTACTTCTACACCGTGGTCTACCACGCGATCCGGGCGTCGAACCGGATCGCGATCGAGCGAGGCTCGTACTTCGGCGGCTTCCCCGAATCGAAGTACGCCAGCGGCGAGTACTTCGACAAGTACACCGATCAGGCGTGGGAGCCGAAGACCGATCGCGTCCGGCAGTTGTTCGCCGACGCGGGCGTGCACATCCCGACCCAGGACGACTGGCGTGAGCTGAAGGCCTCGGTCATGGAGCACGGCATCTACAACCAGAACCTGCAGGCGGTCCCGCCGACCGGATCGATCTCCTACATCAACCACTCCACCAGCTCCATCCACCCGGTGGCGTCGAAGATCGAGATCCGCAAGGAAGGCAAGATCGGGCGCGTCTACTACCCGGCGCCCTACATGACCAACGACAACCTCGAGTACTACGAGGACGCCTACGAGATCGGCTACGAGAAGATCATCGACACCTACGCCGCGGCCACCCAGCACGTGGACCAGGGCCTGTCGCTGACGCTGTTCTTCAAGGACTCCGCCACCACCCGCGATCTCAACCGCGCCCAGATCTACGCCTGGCGCAAGGGCATCAAGACCCTCTACTACATCCGGCTGCGCCAGATGGCACTGGAGGGAACCGAAGTCGAGGGTTGCGTCTCCTGCATGCTGTGATCCCGTAGCGAACAGGGTGGCTTCCCACTGGGCGGCCACCCTGTTTCGCGTTCTCCGGCCACCGAGGTGTTCCCATGCCGGGCTTCCGTCGCGGTGCGATGCCCAGTCGGCGCCTGGAATATGCTGGCGCAGAGGCGATCCGGTAGTGATGGGAACGACGATGACCGATCTCGGCGGCAACGGTGAGCCGCTCCGTCCGATTCACGACGCGAGCGTGCCGAGCAGCGCGCGAATATACGACTACGTGCTGGGCGGCAAAGACCACTATCAGGTGGATCGAGACGCGGCCGAGAAGGTGATCGCGGCCTTTCCCACCACCCGGGTCGCGGCTCGGCAGAACCGGCTCTTCATGCACCGTGCGGTGAACGCGCTCACCGCGATGGGCGTGACCCAGTTCCTCGACATCGGCACCGGCATCCCCACCGAGCCGAACCTGCACCAGGTGGCGCAGGCGCCGACACCGGAAGCGCGGGTGGTCTACGTGGACAACGACCCGATCGTGTTGTCCCACGCCCGGGCCTTGCTCACCGGTACGCCGGAGGGCCGCACCGCCTACGTCGACGCCGACCTGAAAGATCCCGCGGCGATCCTGTCCGCCCCCGAACTCCTCGACACCCTGGACCTGAAGCGTCCGGTGGCGCTGAGCCTGGTCGCCGTGCTGCATTTCCTGTCCGACGAGCAGGACCCCTACGGAATAGTCCAGACGCTGCTCGGCGCCCTCGCGCCGGGTTCGTTCCTCGTGGTCTCGCACATCACCGCCGACCTCGAACCGGAGATGATGACCGAGGCCCTGAACGTGTACAGGCAGAGCGGGGTCTACGCCCAGACCCGCACGCGAGACGAATTCGCCCGATTCTTCACCGGGCTGGAACTGATGGACCCGGGCATCGTCGTCTCCAACCGATGGCGCACCCACGGTGAGTCACCGTCCTGGCTCGACTCCCAAGTGAACTGCTGGAGCGCGGTCGGCCGGAAGCTGTGATTTCGGCCGTGCCTGCGGCACGGCGTGTTCGCGGCCCTTTATGTCTCGCGCCCGAGCGACCGAGACTCGCGCCTGCGGCGCATGCGCTGTGTTGGTTGGCCGTGCCTGCGGCACGGCGTGTTCGCGGCCCCTCATGTCTCGCGGCCGAGCGACCGAGACTCGCGCCTACGGCGCATGCGCTTCGGTCGCTCGGCCGCGAGACGGCCGCGAACGGTCGCTCGTAAGACTCGCTCCGTTGTGGGCGGGTGTGTGGGGATGCCCAACTTTTGCAGGCGGGGCAGGGGGTTTGTACTCGGTTGGTGGGACTCACCCCAGGCGCAGCGGATCGCTCGGCTGCGGGTAGACCTGCCTCAGTGCACTCAGCTCAGTGCGGGGAGCACTTCGCGTTCGAAGAGTTCGATGCCGGAGGTGTCGTAGGCGGATTCGGGGAAGTTGAAGATGGCGTAGCCGAGGCCGAGGTCGGCGATTCGGCGCAGGTTCTCGGTGATCTGCTCGGGGGTGCCGGTGGCGGCGCCGCTGTTGTACAGCTGTTCGAAGTAGGACTTCGCCGCGTCTTCGCCGATGACGGGTGTGAGGCGGGCTTTCAGCGCCGCGAGGCGATCCTCTACTTCGGCCTGGGTCGAGCCGATGACGACGTTGAAGTTCGAACTGCGGACGATGGCGTCGAAGTCGGTGCCGACGTCGGCGCAGTGGGCGCGCAGCACCTCGGATTTGTGGGTGAACTCCTCGGGGTTACCGCTGAAGTTGGTGTACTGGGCGTATCGCGCGGCGATGCGCAGCGTCTTCTTCTCGCCGCCGCCCGCGATCCACAGCGGAATACCGTTCTCCTGCAACGGGAGCGGACGGACGATGGCGCCGTCGACCTGGTAGTACTTGCCGTCGAGGGTGGCCGAACCCGTGGTCCAGGCCTGCCGGAAGATCTGCACACCCTCGTCCAAGCGGCCCAGCCTTTCGCCCGCGGACGGGAAACCGTAGCCGTAGGCGCGCCACTCGTGTTCGTACCAGCCACCGCCGATGCCCATCTCGACGCGGCCGCCCGAGATCAGGTCGACCGTCGCGGCCACCTTGGCCAGGTAGGCCGGGTTGCGGTAGCTGATCGCGGTACACATCTGGCCGAGGCGGATGCGTGCGGTGGTGGCGGCGAAGGCCGACATCAGCGTCCATGCCTCGTGCGTCGCCTCCTCGGTGGGGACCGGGACGGTGTGGAAGTGGTCGTACACCCACAGCGATTCCCACGCCGGGTTCGCATCGGCGCGCTGGGCGAGGTCTCGCATCACCCCCCACTGGTCCGCCGGGTCGACGCCCACCAGATCGAGCCGCCAACCCTGCGGAATGAAGATGCCGAAGCGCACGAATATCTCCTTCGTGTGTACCCGAACCACCGCGGCGAGCGCCGCGCTTTCCTACCTCACTGTTCCCACTTCGCCGCACTCCGGCAACCGTTCGGCGCTCGACGCACCGAATTCGGCCACGTGCGGCGCTGTCTCGATCGACCTACCACCAGATCGTCGCCAGCCAGGTAGCAACGCCCGCGAGAGCGAGCAGCAGCAATGACGTGGAGCGCGCTGTGCTGGAGACGACGGATCCGCCGCCGGTGTGATCACCGGCCGGAGCGAGGCACGCGAGATCGGCCGACTGCTTGCAGGCAACCGGCCGACCTCGCGTGTCCGGACCCTAGGCGCCGGTGAACTTCTCTCCCGCGATGGCCTTGGACGGCGCACCGTCGACGCCGACGGGAATGTCACCCTCGAGTGTGGTGCGGTACAGCACGCGGGTGACATCGAGGTGGTCGAGGTCGCTCGGTGCGAGGTGCGCGGTGGCGCGGTTGTCCCAGAACGCGATGCTGCCCTTCGCCCAGCGGAACCGGACGGTGTAGGCCGGGTTGGTCACCTCGTCGAACAGCAGCTTCAGCAGTGCCTCGCTCTGGTTCGGCCGGAGCCCGACGATGCGGGTGGTGAAGCCGGGGTTCACGAACAGCGCCCGCTCGCCGGTCACCGGATGCACCCGGACGACCGGATGTTCGGTGATCAGCGGCGCGGCCGCGACCTTCTTCGCGTAGTCGCTGCCGGAGTCCCAGGCCGGCCTGCTGCCGCCGAAGCGGTGCTCGGCGCGCAGACCTTCGACGAATCGCTTGAGCGACTCGGGCAGGTTCTCGTAGGCGGCGACGAGGTTCGTCCAGCCGGTATCGCCACCCTGCGCCGGGGCGATCTCGGCGCGCAGGATCGAGGCGGCGGGCGGGTTGATCAACGCGGAAACATCGGTGTGCCAGTGGTTGGTGTAGCTGAATTTCCGCACACCGAAACGCTTCTCGTACAACCGGCTGTCGACCGCGAGGATCTCCGGGTACTCCGTCGGCGCGTCGTCGTCGTACGGGTGTGACGGCGTGACCGCGCCGAACCGGCGGGAGAAGGCGATCTGCTGTGCGTGATCGATGTGCTGATCGCGGAAGAACAGCACCTTGTAGGTGTGCAACGCGTCGGTGACGGCCGCGACCTGCTGATCGGTCAGCGGCTCGCGGAGATCGACGCCGGAGACGTCGGCGCCGATGTACCCGGCGACGGGCGCGACGTGCACCGGGTTGTCGGTGACGGTCGAGATGGGAGTTTCGTGGACTGCGGTCATCGGAAGAACTCGTTTCGGATCAGAGGATCGGGCCGGTGGCAACCGGAGGGGCGGGACGTGCGGCAAGGCGACAAGCGCTGCCGCACACCCGCATGAAGTCCACGACGCGCCGTTTGGTCAGCGCCCGCACGGCGACTGCCTTCCGAATGTGAGACGGGCGGCCATGGTTCAGGCGTTCGCCGGGGCGCGCCACCGCGACAGGCGGCGTTCCAGGGCGACCAGCACGCCGTTGAAGCCGAGGCCGAGCAGCGAGATGGCGAGGATTCCCGCATACATGTTCGGGATCGCGAAGTTCTGCTGCGCGGCGGTGATCAGATAGCCGAGCCCGGCCCTCGCCCCGAACATCTCGGCGGCCAGCAGCACGAGGATCGAACTGGCGGCGGCCATCCGCAGACCGGTGAAGATGGACGGCAGCGCCGCGGGCAGGATCACCTTCTGGAACAGGCGCAGCGGCGAGAAGCCCAGGGAAGCGGCGGATTTGACCAGCAGCGGGTCGACGGTGCGCACGCCGGTGATGGTGTTCAGCAGAATCGGGAAGAAGCTCGCGTAGACGACGATGGCCACCTTCGAGGTTTCGCCGATCCCCAGGATCAGCAAGAAGACGGGGAGCAACGCCAGCGCCGCGGTGTTGCGGAACAGTTCGAGGATCGGATTCAGGAAGTCCGCCACCGGCTTGTACCAGGCGATCGCGATGCCCACCGGGATACCCGCGACCAGCGCGAGGGAATACCCGGCCAGGGAACGATTCAGGCTCGCGGAGATGTGCGTCCACATCTCTCCGCTCGCCACCAGGTCGGCGAACGCCTGGGCCACCACCGAGAACGGCGGCAGGAACACCTCGTCCACCAGCCCGAGCGTGGGGGCGAGTTGCCACAGCAGCAAGAACAGCACGATCACGACCGTCGGTTTGAACACCCGCCAGGCGAACCGGCCCACCGCCCGCAGGGCCTGCGTCACGGCGGTGGGCGCGGGCTCGGCCCGCTGCACCGGGGCGGGCCGGGTGGGCTGGACCGCACGTTCCCGTACCGGCCGCTCGCTCAGCTGAATGGCACTAGACATGAGCCGTCCTCTCGGTGGTGGATTCGATATCGGCCGGGTCGGTGAGGGATTTGAGTTCCAGGCTCGCGGCCCGTTGGACCTCGCTGTGCAGCAGCGTCCAGATCTCGTGGCGGTAGTCCCGGAAGCGCTGGGAGGAGCGGATGTCGTCGTCGGTGTCCCGGTCGAGCTCGACGTCGACGATGGCCTTGATCCGGCCGGGCCGTGAGGTCAGCACGGCCACACGCTGGCCGAGATATACCGCCTCATCGATGCCGTGGGTGATGAACAGGACGGTCTTGCCGGTGGCGCGCCAGATGCGCAACAGTTCGTCCTGCAACGATTCCCTGGTCTGCGCGTCGAGCGCGGCGAACGGCTCGTCCATCAGCAGCACCTCGGGATCGAACGCGAGACTGCGCGCGATCGCGACGCGCTGTTTCATGCCGCCGGACAATTCGTGCGGGTAGCGGTCGCCGAAACCGGAGAGCCCGACCAGTTCCAAGTAGTGGTCGGCGAGCTCGCGCCGCGTCCTGCGGCGCAAACCCTTGGCCTCCAAACCGAATTCGATATTGGACCGGGCCGTGCGCCAAGGCAGCAGGGCGTACTGCTGAAAGACGATGCCGCGGTCCAGGCCCGGGCCGGTGATCGGCTTCCCGTCCAGCAGGATCTCACCGGAGGTGGGTTTGCTCAATCCGCCGAGCAGGTCCAGCAGCGTCGACTTGCCCGAGCCGCTCGGCCCGACCAGGACCAGGAACTCGCCTTCCCGCAGTGCCAGCGAAATGTCCTCGAGTGCGGTGAACCGCTCCTGGGAGCCGCGCACCGCGAACTGCTTGCGCACTCCGGTGAGCGCTAGTTTCGTAGCCGTGGTCATTTCGCGGCCACCACCTCTCCGGTCGGTCCCGCTTCCGGCGTGAATTTGCCGTTGGCGTACGGGTTGTACTTGTTGGTGAACAGGTCCGCGGCCTTCAACTTGCCGTTGGGCAGTTCGCCGTTGCGCACCAGCCAATCGATCCAGATCTGCAGTTCCTTGTCGGCGACCACCGCGCCGGGCACCGGGATCCCGGAGCTGAGCCAGTACGGCACCAGGCCGGCGTTCTCGTTGCGGCCGCGCTTGCCGATGATCTGGACGAACCGCTCGCGCACCTGATCGCGCGGAGTCACTTGCAGCCAGCGGACAGCGCGCGCGGTGCCCTGCACGAAGTCCTCCACCGCTTCGGGATTCTTGGCGATGTAGTCGTTGCGGAAGACGTAGGTGCCGTAGTCGAACGTGCCGAAGATGGCCTTGTCGGTGTACAGCGGGTGGATACCGCCGCGCTGGAGGGCGTTGTCGCGGAAGACGCTGCCCAAGGCGGCGACGTCGACCTGTCCCTTGCGCAGCGCGTCCTCGGTGTTGGCAGGCGGTACGACGACCAACTGCACCTGCTTGATCTCGTCGTCGGTCAAACCTTGCTGATGCAGCCACTCCCTGGTGATGAATTCGTGGTGCGCGCCCAGCGTGTTGACCGCGACCTTCTTGCCGATCAGATCGCGTGCCGAGGTGATGCCGGAGTCGTCGCGCACGTAGTAACCGGTGAACGACTGCTCGTCCGCGCCATAGGAACTGAGCACCGAGGTGACCTTCGCCCCGCCCGCGATCAGTTTCACCACCGCGCCGTTGAACGCGCTGCCGAACTCGACCTGGTTCGTCGCCGCCGCCTGGATATTGGCAGGCCCGCTGGTGGTGTCGCCTTCCCAGTGCAGGCTGATCTTCGTGAAGTAGCCGAGATCGTCGGCCAGTTCGAAGGGGCTCACCTGTCCGGTGGCGCCTTGGTAGCGCAGCACGGTCTTGCCGTCGGCGGTCTTGGCCGGAGCGGACGCACCGCATCCGGTGAGCACGGACAGGCCGGCGAACACCGCTACCGCGGCGGAGAAAGCGCGGGCGACGCGCCGGGAGGATGGGGAGAGAGGCATTGTTGTTCTTTCGAAGAGAAGACGCCGTGCAGTTCGATGCAGGCATCCGGCGACACCACAGCGGAGCGATGCGGCGGTGGACGACCGCGCGAGCCGGAAAGGAGGCCGCGCCGCCTCAGCGGCAACAGATTCCGTGCGGAACGCGCATGAAGTCGACCGCACGACGGCGGATCAATGCTGTTGCTGTCGACACTTCGAAGACTTCCGTGAGCTGTATATCGGTGCGGGGCAGGCGCGGTGACTTCCGACGCCGCTTCGAAACACTGTCCCGGTTCCCAAGCATGGGAGCAACAGTTCGACGCCGACTGCGTATAACCCTGTCGTCAGGGCGTCGTGCGTTCCGGGGACCGTGGTACCGCGGAAGCCGGAGCCGGTCGACCGCCATTCCGATCGGCGTGGAGCGGCTTGGGTCACAGTGCGCTGTCGTAAGGTGATCATCGTCCCCGAAGCCATGTAAGCTGCACGAGGACGTTTCCTGTCCGCGAGATGTTGATCCGAACGGTGCGGATATCCGAGATCCGCGGCGACGACGAGAGGGAGGTGGGGTAGCGATGCGCAGCGAACCTCCCAGTCGAAGGCCGCGCGGCGCCGCCCCTTCGCATTCCTGATCAGGTCGCGACGGCAGGGGCCGGCGCCCGCGGTGTGAATTTCGCGCTCTCCGTTCACTCACGCATGTGCTGAGGTCCTCTCATGTCGCAGACCGACATCATCGAAGTACGTCCGACGCTGTCCGAATCCCTCCAGGACATCGTCGATACCCGTCGCGTGGACGCCGCGCTGGACTGGCTCGGCAACCATCCGCCGCACGTCATCGCCGATCAGCTCGCCCGCATGGACGCGGTGCGAGCCGGGATGGCGTTCCGCCTGCTCGACAAAGACCTGGCGCTGGCCGTCTTCGAGGAACTCGAGCCGGTGGACCAGCAGCAGATCCTGCAAGGACTGCGCGATCAGAGCTTCCGCGACCTGGTCGAGGGCATGGCGCCCGACGACCGCGCCCGCATGCTGCGCGAGGCGCCCGCCAAGGTGGCCAAGAAGGCGCTGGCCGGGCTGAGCCCGCGGGAGCGGCGGATGACCGCGAGCCTGCTCGGCTACCCGGAGGGTTCCGCCGGTCAGTTCATGACGCCGGAGGTGGTGGCGCTGCCGCGTGACCTCACGGTGGCCGAAGCGCTCGGCATGGTGCGCGCCAAGGGCGGCAACGCCGAGACGGTGTACACGCTGCCGGTGGTCGATACGGGCAGGCGGCTGACCGGCATCGTCGAACTGCGCGAACTGGTGCTCAGCAAGCCCGAGACGATGGTGTCGGAGCTGGTCGTCACCGAACCGGCCTTCGCGCGCGCCACCGATTCCGCGGAGAAGGCCGCTCGCTTGATGCGCGAGACCAACGACATCAATCTGCCGGTGGTGGACAGCGAGGACCGGCTGGTCGGGCTGCTCACCATCGACGACGCGGTCGAGGTGATCGAGGCCGCCGACAGCGAGGACGTGGCGTTGCAGGCGGGATCGGCGCCATGGGAGGGCCACTACATGGCCGCCGGGGTGTTTCAGCTGGCCCGCTATCGCGCGCTGTGGCTGCTGCTGTTGCTCTTCGCCGCGACACTGACGGTGAGCGTGACCGACTTCTTCGAGGGCACCTTGCAGCAGGCGGCGCATCTGGCGCTGTTCATCCCGCTGCTGATCGGCGCGGGCGGGAACGCCGGCGCGCAGGCCGCCACCGCCTGCGTGCGCGCGGTAGCGGTCGGCGAGGTCAAGGCGTCGGACCTGTTGAAGGTGATCTGGCGGGAATGCCGGGTCGGCCTGGTGCTCGGCTCGCTGCTGGCGTCGGTGGGCTTGGCGATCGGCGCCCTGTTCGTGGGTCCGCGCATCGCCTTGGTCGTCGGCATCACCCTTGTGCTGATCTGCGGCTGGGCCGCCACCATCGGCGGCACCATGCCGCTGCTGGCCAAGAAACTGCGCATCGATCCCGCGGTCGTCTCCGCGCCGATGGTCACCACCTTGGTCGACGCCACCGGCCTGATCATCTACTTCACGACGGCCAAGCTGGTCCTGGGGATCTGAGGGTCGGCGAACGCGAGGGGTCGACCACCTCGAGCCCGGCTCCGCGGTCGCGTCGCCGGGCTCGGTGGGCTCAGAACTCCCAGTCCTCGTCCTCGGTGTTGACCGCCTTGCCGATGACGTAGCTCGAGCCCGAACCGGAGAAGAAGTCGTGGTTCTCGTCGGCGTTGGGGGACAGGGCCGAGAGGATGGCGGGGTTGACCTCGGTTTCGTCCTTGGGGAACAGGCCCTCGTAGCCGAGGTTCATCAGCGCCTTGTTGGCGTTGTAGCGCAGGAACTTCTTGACGTCCTCCGTGAGGCCGACCTCGTCGTAGAGATCCTGGGTGTAGTCGACCTCGTTGTCGTAGAGCTCGAACAGCAGCTCGAAGGTGTAGTTCTTGAGTTCGTCCCGCTCGGCCTGGGTGACCAGCTCCAAGCCCTTCTGGTACTTGTAGCCGATGTAGTAGCCGTGCACCGCTTCGTCCCGGATGATCAGGCGGATCATGTCGGCGGTGTTGGTGAGCTTGGCCCGCGACGACCAGTGCATCGGCAGATAGAAACCGGAGTAGAACAGGAAGCTCTCCAGCAGCGTGGAGGCGACCTTGCGCTTGAGCGGATCGTCGCCGTTGTAGTACGACAGCACGATCTCGGCCTTGCGCTGGAGGTTGCGGTTCTCCTCCGACCAGCGGAACGCCTCATCGATCTCGCGGGTGGAGCACAGCGTGGAGAAGATCGAGCTGTAGCTCTTGGCGTGCACCGACTCCATGAACGCGATGTTGGTCAGCACCGCCTCTTCGTGCGGGGTCAGCGCGTCCGGGATGAGGCTCACCGCGCCGACGGTGCCCTGGATGGTGTCCAGCAGGGTCAGGCCGGTGAAGACCCGCATGGTCAGCTGCTTCTCGTCGGCGGTCAGGGTGTTCCACGACGGGATGTCGTTGGAGACCGGCACCTTCTCCGGCAGCCAGAAGTTGCCGGTCAGCCGGTCCCAGACCTCGGCGTCCTTTTCGTCGGGCACCCGATTCCAGTTGATGGCCGACACCCGATCGATCAGTTTCATCCTGCCTCCACGCCTTTCCCGAGCACGCTGCCGTCACGGAATGTCTACCCTCGGAACACTACTCCTAGTGGCTGACATGTCCGCGTAGCACAACACCTTGTGTCGCCGCGACACGCGTCCTACGTGCGGAAGAACGCCAGGGCGCGCCGCGCGCGGCCCCCTATTGTGCGGTACGCGCCTTCCGGCGCCTACATCGGCACCGGCGGGTCCGATTGATCGCTGAAAGTTTGCCAATAGGTGTCACATCAGGCGGGGGCGACGGGCTGACGACGCGGCACACCAGGTGTGGATGCCTGCCTCCGCTCGGCCGCGAAAGCGTTGCCGGGCTCGCTGATCCTTCGTTTCCCCGGTGCGCCGGGACGGCGGCAGTGCCGCAAGTCACCGCCGCCCGGGGACCGAGCCGCTTCGACGCGCGGTGGTCCACCTGTCCCGAATCGATCATCCGAGCGGCTACACCTGGCCCGGCATGGGGGTTCCTGATCGCTACCGGTTCCGGGCGTTGGAGATCGCCGTGGACGTCGTGGTCATCCGGGGCCGACCGACGCCCGGCCGCAGAGCCCGTGGCGGACGGGCGCAGGACCGATCGCTACCGCGGAGGCCTGCCGCCGGGTGCGCCGCCGCCAGGCGGTCGCCCACCGGGCTGCGCGGAACCGTTGCCCGACTGCGTGTTCTGCGATTTCTCGGCGACGCCCACGGTGAGCGAGACGCGCAGCCCGGAGGACGGCGCGCCCGTCACGGTCGCCAGTTCGGCGTCCCAGCCGTCGCCGAAGACGCCGTCCGAGGCGAGCGAGACCTCGGCCAGATTGGTGACGCTGCGCGCGTAACCGGAGTCGTAGGCGAACACCGCCTCGCAGGTGTCCTGGGGCAGCGCGATCTGCGAGGTCAGCCGCGCGTTCTGGCCCGCGACCGCGGTTTCCAGCGAGTCGTAGACCTCGAAATGGATGTGCGGCCACCGGCCCGAGTAGCAGGCCGGGAAGATCGAGGTGAAACTCACCTTGCCGTCGGCACCGGCCACCTGCACGCCGCGCAGGTAGTTCTGCTCGGTGACACCGCTGCTGTAGAGCGAGTAGTTGCCGTCCCGGTCGCAGTGCCACACGTACACCGCCATGCCAGCGCCCGCCGCGCCGCTGTTCGCCAGATCGCGCAGCGTGAGTTCGAGCGTCATCGGAACGCCCTGCGCGACGCCGGAGTACGAGCCGAACGAGCCGGTGATGTCGCTGCGCACCACGCCGGACTCGATGAGGACGTTGGGTCCGTTCGACCCGTCGCCCGGATACGGTCCCTCGGTTTCCTGCGGAGCGGCGGTGACGCCGCCGGATTGCGCGGTGGTCGCCGACGCGGTCCCGGTCGCGGCGGCTGTCGTGTCGTTCGAGCCCGACGCGCAGCCCGCCGCGACCGCTGCCGCGCCCGCGGTCGCTCCGAACAAGAGCAGGGCGCGGCGCCGGGACACCATCACCTTCATATCGTGTGTGAGGCCGAGATCGTGTTCGTGCACCTCATCGCGCCGTGCGCCCACCGTCTGTCCTTTCGTTCGCCGACATCGTTCTGCACGACGTTAGGAACGGGCGCTCGTGTCCGGCTGGGTTCGCGCTGGGAGTTCGCTGTGAGCCCGGGTCAGCGCCTGCTCGCCCGGCGGTAGCCGATGGTCGCGGGCACCGCGAACAGGACGATCGCGCCGATCGACCACACGACGGTGAGGGTGAGCGGGCGGGCGAGCGGTCCGCCGAAGGCGAGCGCGCGCATGGCGTCGACCCCCGCCGACAGGGGTTGGTTGCGCACCACCGGCTGCACCCACTTGGGGAAGGCGGCCAGCGGGACGAAGCCGGTGCTGAAGAACATCATCAGGGATGTGAGGATCGTGATGCCCTCCACCAGCGTCGATTTCGCGGTGAACACGGCGACCGAGGTGACGACGGTGGCGAAGGCCAGGCCGAAGAGCACCGGGACGAACAGGAAGACGATCGCCGCGGCGACGCCCTGGTGGAAGCGGAACCCGAGCACCGAGCCCACCAGCACGACGGCGAGAGTGCAGACGAAGATGCGGCAGCCCTCGGCGAGCACCCGCGAGGCCAGGCCGGAGGCGCGGTGCACGGGCAGTACCCAGAAGCGCGCGAGCAGGCCCGCGTCGCGTTCGCGGCCGAGCAGCACGCCACCCGCCACCGCGCCGGACAGCGCGCCCACCAGGGCGACCATGGGCACCGAGCCGTACAGCGCGCTCTCGCCGGTGAACTTCCGGATCTGCCCGCCGATCACGGTGTTGAGCATGATCAGCAGCAGGCACGGGATGATCAGCGTCTCCAGCAGGGTGACCGGATTGCGTGCCCAGCGCAACAGCAGGCGCTGGGTCTGGATCAGCGTGTGCGCGATCAGCGCAGACACCGACACTTCCGAGCCGGTCCACGACTCGTGCCTGTGATCGGCCAGCAGCGCCATCACGCCCTCCTCGAGCTCAGCCGCAGCGACAGCGGGACGCAGATGATCAGGATGACGAGCGCCCACGCCACCGGCGGCCCCAGCAGCGACAAGCTCACCTGGCCCGCGTTCGGTCCGCGGTCACCGGCGAACGCCCGCAGGCCGATGGCCCACTGCGACACCGGCTGGTTGCGCACGAACGGCTGCACCCATTCCGGGAATTGGTCGGCGGGCGCGATGCCGGTGGACAGCATGCCGAAGATCAACGGCGGCAGTACCAGTGCCTGCGCGGTCGCCTCCGGGTTGCGCGACACGGTGCCGATCACGTCTCCGGCCCAGATCAGCGCGAGCCCGATGAGCATCGAGAACAGCACGAACCCGATCGTGTGCGCGGCGCCGAGGTAGAAGCGGAAGCCGATGACGTGGCCGCAGATCAACGCGGTGATCAACGCGATGACCAAGCGGAAGATGTTGCCGGACAGGCGCGCCGCGACCGGCACCAGCGGGCCGATCGGCATCGCGCCGAAACGCCGGTTGAGCCCGGCGACCGAATCGGTGGCGGCGCGGAAGGCCGCCGAGACGGCGGTGAACGCGGCGGCTTGCAGGATCACCAGCGGCATCATGTACTGCGCGTAACTGCTGAAGCCGGTGCCGATCACGGTCATGATGATCTTCAGCGGAATGTAGAAGCTGGCGGTGAACGTCGCGGGCGCCAGCACCGAGGTGAGCACCTCGCCGCTGCGTACCGAGGGCACGACCAGCCGGCTGGTCAGCACCCACCACTGCTGCGGCCGCAGCGGCGCTGCGCGGGTCTGGCTGAGCCAGGTCGCCGCCGTCACGACACGGCCTCCCGTTGCGCGATCTCCGCCGTCGTCGCCAGATGCCCGGTCAGCTGGAGGAAGACGTCGTCGAGCGAGGGGCGGCGCAGCGCGACGTCCACGAGGTCGACCCCGGCGCTGTCCAGTCGGCGCAGCGCCTCCAGCAGTGTCTTCGCGCCGTCGGGGGCGGGTATGGCGATCCGATCGGAATCCGGACCCAGCGCGTCCCGATTCTCCTGCGGCAGCAGCGGACCCAGGGCCGCGGCGATGGCGGGCAGGTCGCGCAGGTTCAGCGGCACGACCTCGCAGTAGCTGCCGCCGGTGCGCGACTTCAGCTCGTCGGCGGTGCCCTGGGCGATCACCACGCCGTGATCGATGACGATGATCCGGTCGCTGAGCGCGTCGGCTTCCTCCAGGTACTGGGTGGTGAGCAGGGTGGTGATGCCCGCCTTCTTGAAGCCGGAGACCAGATCCCACACGCCTTGCCTGCTGCGCGGATCCAGTCCGGTGGTCGGCTCGTCCAGGAACACCACATCGGGCCGGACGACCAGACCGCAGGCGATGTCGATGCGCCTGCGCATACCGCCGGAGTAGGTGCCCACCCGGCGGCCCGCCGCGCGTTCGAGATCGAACTCGGCCAGCAGTTCGTCCGCGCGGGCGCGGGCGGCCCGCTTGCGCAAGCCCATCAGCCTGCCGAACATCACCAGGTTCTCGTAGCCGCTGAGCATGTCGTCCAGCGCGGCGTACTGCCCGGTAAGCATGATGCTGCGGCGCACCGCCGCGGGATCGTCCACCACGTCGTACCCGGCGACCGTGGCCCGGCCGCGGTCCGGCCGGATCAGTGTCGAGAGGATATTCACCGTGGTGGTCTTGCCCGCGCCGTTCGGTCCGAGGATGCCGAGCACCTCGCCCGGCTCGGCCGCGAAATCGACCCCCCGCAATGCCTTGACCGCGCCGAAGGATTTCTCGATCCCCTCGACGACGACGCCTTGATCGGAATTCATCCTCGGCCTCCCAGATGTGCATCGAGCACGCGCGCGATGACCGGCAGCACCTGCGGCGCCGTCAGTTCGTCGTGGGTGACCTCGATGTCGTGATTGATGATGTCGCCGGTCACGTACGGCCGCCAGCCGTCGGGACCGAAGATGTCGGAGGTGTCGACGGTCGCGCTGAAGTACACGATGTCGCCGTCGTACACGGGTCGGCGGTATCCGGTTCTGGTCCGGGCGGCGGCGTTGTAGGACCCGGCCATCCGCTCCAGCGTGGCGGCGTCGATCAGCGAGACCCCGCCGAGTTTGTCGCGGATCAGCTCGGCCGCCTGTTGCGCGGTCGCGTCCGCGGGCACATCGTGGATGCCGAACACCGCGCCGAAGCTGTTCACGAACGAGCCGGCGGTGAGCCGCTCGATGCTGTCGCCGTCGATGTCGGCGGTGTCGGCGTCCAGCAGCGCGACCACACCGACCTCGGCTCCCGCGGCCTTCAGCCGCACGGCCGCCGCGTGGGCGATCAGGCCGCCGAACGACCAGCCCAGCAGGTGGTACGGCCCTTCGGGTTGCAGCGTCCGGATCTCCCGCACGTAGCGGTCGGCGAACTCCTCGATCGAGTGCGCGGGCGGTTCCTGGCCGCCGAGGTCGGGCGCTTGCAGCCCGTAGATCGGGCGGCCGGGCGCGAGCGCGTCGGCGAATCCCAGGTAGGTCCACGACATTCCGGACGACGGGTGGATGCAGAACAGCGCGGGTTGCTCCCCGCCGAGCCGGATCGGCAGCACCACGTCCAGACCGAGCCCGCCCGCCGCCGGGACGGCCGGCGCCGCCGTGGCCGCCGCTTCCTCCTCGGCGGCGGTGCGTGCCGCCGGGGTCTGGGCGAATCGAGCCGCCGCGCGCAATGCGCCGATCCACAGATCGGCCAGCTCGGCGACGTCGTCCTGATCGAGCAGGGTGGACGGGAAGCCGAAGCTCGCCCGCAGCCGGTCTCCGATGACGACGGCGTTGACGTCGATCGCCGATTGCAGTGGTACGCCGGGATCTTCGGCCACGTGCACGTCGCCGAGTTCGTCGGTCGGCAGCCAGCCCAGCCCCTCGAGCCCGGCCGGGATATCGCCGGTGGAGTATCGGCCGAGATAGTTGAAGCCGACCCGCCCCGGCAGGCGTTCCGGGAGCTGCCGCGCGGTCTCGGCGTTGAGATAGCGCAGCAAGCCGAAGCCGATGCCCTTGTCCGGCACCGCCAGCAGTTGGTGCTTGACGGCGCGGATCGCCGCGCCCAGCGCCGGGCCGCCGGCCAGCGCGTCATCGATGTCGATTCCGGCCAGGTCCAAGCGCACCGGGTAGATGCTGGTGAACCAGCCGATGGTGCGGGAGAGGTCGGCGCCGGGCACCACTTCCTCTTGGCGGCCGTGACCTTCCAGGCGCACCAGCGCCGAGGGGTCACAGGTCCGCCAGCGCACCAGCGCCAGCGCCAAGGTGGCCAGCAGTGCGTCGTTGACGCTGCCCTGGAACAAGCCGGGCAGGGTGGTGAGCAGCGCGTTGGTGACTTCCGCTGACACCTCCCGCTCGACCATGCGCAGTGTGGCGGTCCGGTCCACCGCGGGATCGAGTTCCCGGCCGCCGATCACCGGGTCGGGTGCGGCGAGCACGTCGCGCCAGTAGGCCAGTTCGGCGATCCGCTGCGGTGAGCGCGCCTCGTCGGCCAGCGCGTGGGCCCACCGGCGCATCGAGGTACCGGTATCCGCGAGCACGGGGGTGTTCCCCGCCGACACCTGGGCCCAGGCGGCCACCAGGTCCGGCACCAGGATGCGCCAGGACACGCCGTCGATCGCCAAGTGGTGCGCCAGCACGATCAGCCGGCCCGATCCGGTGCGCGCGCCCGCGTCGCCCACCGGGTCCAGCCAGATGAATTGCAGCACCGTGCCCTCGGCGGGATCGAGCCGGTCGGCGGCGGCGTCCAGCTCGGTCATGGCGAACTCGTGCAGTTCGATCGGGTCGAGGGTGGTGAACTCGATGCGGTGCAGCAGCGCGTCCACGTCGACCGATCCGGGCGGGCCGACCAGCAGGCGCGGCCCGTCCTCGCCGTCGGGCAGCAGCCGGACGCGCAACATGTCGTGCCGGTCCACCGCTGCGGTGAGCACCGCGATGATCTGCGCGCGCTCGATACCCACCGGCAGTTCCAGGACTGCCGTCTGGGCGAAGCGATCGTAGTTCCCGCCGCGCTCCAGCATGTAGTGCGTGATCGGCGGGAGCGGCAGCTCGCCGACACCGCCGCCGGGCAGTTCGTCCAGGGTCACCGCGGTGCCCGCCGCGTCGGCGGCCGCGGCCAATGCCGCCACCGTGCGGTGCTCGAACACCTGCAGCGGGGTGCAGGTGATGCCCTGCTGCTTGGCGCGCGACACCAGCTGGATCGCCAGGATGCTGTCCCCGCCGAGCGCGAAGAACGAATCGTCGGCGCCGACTCGCGCCTCCCCGAGCAGTTCGCCGAAGATCGCGGCCAGCTGCTGTTCGGTCGGCGTTTCCGGCGCGCGGTACGCGGTGCGGTCGGCGAGGAACTCCGGTCCCGGCAGCGCCTTGCGGTCCAGCTTGCCGACCGCGTTGAGCGGGATCTCGTCCAGCACGACGAATGCCGTTGGCAGCATGTAGCCGGGCAGGATGTCGGCGGCGAAGGCGCGCACCTTCGCCACGTCGAGCTCGTATCCGGGTGTGCGGACCAGGTAGGCGGCCAGCGCGGTCGCGCCGGTGGGACCGGGCACGCCGAGCGTCACCGCGAAGTCCACGCCCTCGGCCCGGCCGAGCACCGCGTCGATCTCGCCGAGCTCGATGCGCTGTCCGCGCACCTTGACCTGGAAGTCGGTGCGGCCCAGGTACTCCAGTTCCGGGCCCGCGTCGCCGCGAATCCAGCGCACCAGGTCGCCGGTGCGGTACATCCGTTCACCCGGAGCGCCGAACGGGCCCGCCACGAAGCGGGCGGCGGTCAGGCCCGTCCGCGCGTGGTAGCCGCGTGCCAGCGCCGGTCCGGCGAGATACAGCTCGCCCGCCACGCCGAAGGGGACCGGGCGCAACCGATCGTCGAGAACCAGCACTTCCGCGCCCTGCACCGGCGTGCCGATGGACACCGGGGCGCCCACCTCCAGTGGCGCCGAACCCGTCGCCCAGATGGTCGACTCGGTGGGGCCGTACAGGTTGACCATGCTGCGCCCGGTGGCCCAGCGTTCGACCAGTTCGGCCCCGACCGCCTCGCCTGCCACCGCGAGCACCCGGACGCTGGTCACCTCGGCGGGATCGAGCGTGGCCAGCGCAGACGGGGTGATCACCACGTGGGTGACCTGCTCGGTGTCGATCAGCTCGGCCAGCGCGCTGCCGCCGAACACCTCCGGCGGTGCGACCACCGACGCGCCGCCGGAGCCGAACGCCATGATCGCCTCGAACACCGACGCGTCGAAACTCGGCGACGCCACCTGCAACACCCGGGAGTGTTCGTCCACACCGAGCGAAGCCTGTTGCGCCGCGACGAGATCGGCGATACCGCGATGGGAGACCGAGACGCCTTTCGGCGTGCCGGTGGAGCCGGAGGTGTAGATCATCCATGCCGCGTTGTCCGGCCGGACCGGCGCGGGCAGTTCGCGCTGGCTCAGCGGACGGCTGCTCGCGGCGCTCCAGCGTTCGACGACGGCGAGGTCGTCGAGCACCAGCCACTCCGTGCTGTCGGGCAGCATCGGCCGGAACGCGGCCAGGGTCAGGCCCAGCGCCGCACCGGAGTCGGTGAGCATGTGGTCGATGCGCTCGACCGGGTGCTTCGGATCGACCGGAAGGAACGCCGCGCCCGCCTTCGCCGCGGCCCACATCCCGGTGAGCAGTTCCGCGGAGCGTGGCAGACCCAGCGCGACAACGGTTTCCGGCCCGCCGCCCGATTCGAGCAGGACTCGGGCCAGGCGGTTGGCGTGCGCGTCGATCTCGGCGTAGGTGGTGATGTGCCCGCCGACCACGAGGGCGACGCGATCCGGGTACCGCCGCGCGGTCTCGCTCAGCAGGTCCGGCAGGGTCACGGCCGCGACGGACGCGGGCCCGCGCACGGGCACCAGCGTGGCGAGTTCGGCCTCGTCGAGGATGTCGATATCGGCGATGCGAACGTCCGGCCGGGAAAGCACCGTCGTGAGCACGCGCCGCCACCGGGCGGCGAAGGAGGCCGTCGTCGCCTCGTCGAACAGATCGGTGGCGTAGGTCAGCACGGCGTCGATGCCCGCGGGCCCGCTGTCGGCGAAGCGCTCGCGCAGATCCAGGGTCAGGTCGAACTGGGAGGCGTCGCGCTCGAAGTCCTCCACCTCGAACCGCAGGCCGGGCAGTTCCAGCACCGGTTCGACGAAGTTCTGCAGCGACAGCGAGACCTGGAACAGCGGGTGGTGCGCGGTCGATCGCGCCGGATCCAGCACCTGGACCAGCCGCTCGAACGGCACATCGGCGTTGGCGAAGGCGTCGAGGTCCGCGGACCGCACCGTGTCCAGGAACGTCGCGAAGCCTACTGCCGAATCGACCGGAGTGCGCAGCGCGAGAGTGTTGACGAACATGCCGACGAGCTGGTCGAGCGCCTCCTCGCCGCGTCCGGCGACCGGGGTGCCGATCAGCACGTCGTCGGTGCCGCCGAGGCGCGCGAGCAGGACCGCGAGCGCGGCGTGCACGACCATGAACGGGCTGACGCCGTGCGCGGCGGCGAAATCCACCAGCGCCCGGTGTGTCTCGCCGTCGACGGTGAAGCCGAAGTCGGCGCTGTGCATGGTCTGTACCGCCGGGCGCGGCCGGTCGGCGGGCAGTTCCAGCACATCGGGCGCGCCGGCCAAGGTCTCGCGCCAGAAGCCGATCTGGTGGGCCGCCAGCGAGTCCGGGTCGGTCTCGTCGCCGAGCACCTCGCGATGCCAGAGCGCGAAATCGGCGTATTGCACCGGCAGCGGAACGCGGATGGCGTGGCCGCCGCAGGCCCGCTCGGAGTAGGCCGCGACAAGGTCGGCGGCCAGCGGCGCCATCGACGCGCCGTCCGCGCTGATGTGGTGCACCACCAGCACGACGACGTGCACCGGCGCAGTGGCGGCCGAGATGTCCCCGGGGCCCGCGGTATAGCTCGACGTCACCGGCGCGGTCCCGGCTACGGGCCCGGAGGAGACCGGCGCTTCACCCGTGGCGGGAGCCGACGACACCGGTGCCGCACTCGCGGCGGGCCCGGCGCCCCCGTGGATCCGGAACAGGCCCACCCGCAGCGGCGGCTGGGCGGCGAGGTCGAAGCCGGTTCCCGCCAGCTCGGTGATCCGCCCGCGCAGCGCGTCGCCGTCCTCGGTGTCGACCACCGGCATGGCGGGCACGGCCACGTTCGCACCCACCACCACCTGACGCGGCCCCTCCGCGTCCGCCGGGTACAGCGTGCGCAGGCTCTCGTGCCGGTCGACCACGTCGACGAGCGCGGCGCGCAGCGCCTCGACGTCCAAATCGCCGGTGAGCCGCAGCGCCACCGCGATGTTGTAGGCGGGTGAGGCCGGATCCATCCGGTTGAGCACCCACATGCGCTGCTGCGCGGGGGACAGCGGAACCCGATCCGGCCGGATGCGCGGCGCGAGGGCGAACCGGCCGGGCGCCGCGCCGGTGGCGGGTACCACCCGGGCGGACAGCTGGGCCACGGTCGGCGCGTCGAACAGATCGCGCAGCGCGATCCGCGACCCGAGCGCCGCGTTCACCCGCGCCACCACCTTCGTCGCGCTCAGCGAGTTGCCGCCGAGCTCGAAGAACGACTGGTCGACGCCGACGCGCTCGCGGTCGAGCACCTCGCCGAACACCGCGGCCACCGCCTCCTCGACCGGCGTGCTGGGCGCGAGGTAGGGCCGGTGGCTCTCCGCGAAGTCCGGCACCGGAAGGGCTTTGCGATCGAGTTTGCCGACCGGGGTGAGCGGGATCGAGTCCAGCACGATGAGGTAGCCCGGCACCATGTAGCCGGGCAGCTCGGCGGCCACCTGCGCGCGCAGCCGCTCGACGTCCAGTCGCACGCCCTCGGCGGGCAGTACGTAGGAGACCAGCACGGTGGTTCCGGCCGGGCCGGTGCGCCCGATGGTCACCGCGTACTCGACCTCGTCGTCGTGGGAGAGCACCGCGTCGATCTCGCCCAGCTCGATACGCAGGCCACGGATCTTGACCTGGAAGTCGCTGCGCCCCAGATACTCCAGCTCGTATCCGCCGTCGTCCTCGACCCAGCGCACCATGTCGCCGGTGCGGTACATCCGCTCGCCGGGTTCGCCGAAGGGGTCGGCGACGAACCTGCTCGCGGTCATCTCGAACCGGTTGAAGTAGCCACGCGCCAGCGCCGGGCCCGCCAGGTACAGCTCACCGGGCACCCCCACCGGCACCGGCCGCAGCCACGCGTCCAGCACCACGGTGGCGGCGCCGCGGATGGGTCCGCCGATCGTGATCGGCTCGCCGGTGCGGAGTTCGCCGGGCCCGGTGGCCCAGATGCTGAATTCGGTGGGGCCGTACAGGTTCACCATGCGCCTGCCCGGTGACCACCGCTCGATCAGCTCCGGCGTCGCCGCCTCGCCCGCGACCGCGAGCACGCGCAGGTGCTCCAGGCCGGTGGGTTCCATGGTGGCCAGCGCCGAGGGCGTGATCACCGCGTGGGTGACGCGCTGGGCGCGCAGCAGGGTTTCCAGTTCCGTCCCGCCGTAGACGTCCGGCGGCGACACCACCAGCCTGCCGCCCGCGCCGTGGGCGATGAGCAGCTCGAACACCGAGGCGTCGAAGCTGGGTGAGGCCACCTGGAGCACGCTGGCGGTGGGCTCGAGCCCGAGCGTCTCCCGCTGCGCGGCGACGAGATTCGCGATGCCGCGGTGGCTGAGCAGCACGGCCTTCGGCTTGCCGGTGGAGCCGGAGGTGTAGATCAGGTACGCCGTCTGGTCCAGATCGATCGGCCCGCCGCGCTCCTCGTCGGTGATCGGCGCCTCGGAGACCGTCATCACCCGGCGGATGGTGTTGAGGTCGTCGAGCAGCAGCCAGTCGATCGTGCCGGGCAGCGTCTCGCCGGTGGCGGTGACCGTCACGCCGATCGGGGCCTTGGAGTCGCTGAGCATGTGCTCGATCCGTTCCACCGGGTAGTTCGGGTCCAGCGGCGCGAAGGCCGCGCCGGTCTTGGCCAGCGCCCACACGGCGATCACCGATTCCAGCGAGCGCGTCAGCGCCAGCACGACGAACACCTCGCGCCCGACCCCGCGGCGCAGCAGCACCCGGGCGTAGCGGTTGGACCACGCGTCGAGCTCGCCGTAGGACATGGTGAGTTCACCGGCGGTGATCGCGATCGCGTCCGGATCGATGCTCGCGCCCGCGCTGAGCAGCTCGGGCAGGGTGGCCTGCGGCACCGACTCCGGGCCGCGCACCGGCACCAGCGCGGCGCGCTCGGCGTCGTCGCAGTACTGCAGTTGGGAGACCAGCGCGCGCGGGTTGTCCCCGAGCTGGGTCAGCAGCCGGACGAAGCGATCCAGCAGCGGACGCGCCTGCTGCTCCGGAAGCTGGCCGGCCATGTACTTCAGCGTGATCCGCAGCGAGTCGCGGCCGTCGTCGCCGCGCAGCGGGATCACCATCAGATTCAGCGGATACGGCGTCGCGTCGGTGCCCTCCACGTCGAGCACCCGCATGCCCGCGATGTCCAGCGCCTGCGACAGCGCTTCGCGATCGATGGGGTAGGACTCGAACACCGTGAGTGTGTCGAACAATTCGGCCAAGCCCACCGCCTGATGGATGGCGGCCAGTCCGACGTGCTGATGATCCATCAGGCGCGCCTGCTCGGACTGTACGCGGGCGAGCAGGTCGGCCACCTTCTCGGCCGGATCGAGCCGCACCCGTACCGGCAGCGTGTTGATGAACAGGCCGACCATCTCCTCGACCCCGCCCAGTTCCGGCGGACGCCCCGAGACGGTGCCGCCGAACACCACGTCGGTGCGGCCGGTGAGCATCGCCAGCAGCATCGCCCACGCGGCCTGCACCAGGGTGTTCACCGTCGCGCCCGCCTCCCGGCCCGCGGTCTCCAGCCGGGCCACGGTGTCGCGGGACAGGTCGACGGAGAGCATTCCGGTTTCGGTCGATTCGATCCCGGCGAGGGTGGGCACCGCGCGGGTCGGCGTGTCGATGCCGGCCAGCGAATCGGTCCACGCCGCGAGGGATTCGGCGTCGTCCCTGGTCGCCAGCCAGGTCAGGAACTCGCGGTAGGAGTGCGCGGGCGGCAGGGCCGCGGCGTCACCGTCGGTGACGTAGAGGGTGAGCAGTTCGCGCACGAGCAGCGGCGTCGACCACCCGTCCAGCACCAAGTGGTGGTTGGTGAGCACGAAACGGTAGGTGTCGGGGGCGATCCGGATGAGCGTGCAGCGCAGCAGCGGGGGACGGGTGAGTTCGAACCGGGTGCGGGCATCCAGTGCGACCAACCGGTCGAGTTCCCCGGCGCGTTCCTCCGCGTCGGTGATACCGGTGAGATCCGCTTCCCGCCAGTCGATCTCGGCGTCGGCCAAGACGAGCTGACGGGGGCCGTCCTCGGTCTCGGCGAAGGCGACGCGCAGGTTCTCGTGCCGGGTCACCAAAGCCTGTGCGGCGCGGCGCAACCGGGCCGCGTCGACGGTGCCCGCCAGGGTGAGCAGCGACTGCACCGTGTAGCCGTCGGCGGTGTCGGAGTCGTACAACGCGTGGAACAGCAGCCCGTACTGCAACGGCGAGAGCGGCCACACGTCGACGAGGTCGGGGTAGTCGCGCTCCCAGGTGTCGATCTGCGCCTGGGTGACGGCGATCAGGTCGAAATCCGACGGCGTGCGTCCGCCCGCGTTCGCGGATCCGGCGTGCCCGGCCAGCGCGCCGAGCGCCTGCCCCCACAGCGCGGCGAGTTCGCCGAGATCCGCCTCGTCGAAAAGTCGTCCGGCGTAGGCCCAGGTCACCTCGAGGCCCGCGTCGGTGAGCACGGCGTTGATGTCCACCGCGGCGGCCAGCGGCGCGCCGTCGTCCTGGGTGGCGGCGAACCGGCGCGGCAGCCACGGTTCCGCCTCCCCGCCGGTGGACGCGCGGCCCAGGTAGTTGAAGCTGATCTGCGGGGTGGGCGCGTCCGCGAGCGCCGCCGCCGTCTCCGGGACCAGGTAACGCACCATGCCGTACCCGATGCCCTTGTCCGGCAGGGTGCGCAGCTGTTCCTTGGTCGCCTTGATCGCGGCGCCCGCCGCGGCCCCGCCTGCGAACGCATCCGCCACATCGATGCCGGTCAGGTCGACCGCGGCGGGGTAGACGCTGGTGAACCAGCCCACCGTGCGCGCGACATCGGCGCCCGGCACAACGGTCTCCGAGCGGCCGTGACCCTCCAGTGTGAACAGCGTGGAGGTACGTCCGCGCCACCGCGCGAGCGCCAGCGCGAGTCCGGCCAGCAGCACGTCGTCGGCGCCGCAGTGGAACCGGTCGGGCGCGGTGCTGAGCACCGTGTGCGCGACATCCGGCGGCACGACGGTGGACAGATGCGCCATGGTGCCCACCACATCGAGGGCCGGGTCCATCGGCGCCGACCCGAGCGCGGGGTCGGGGGTGGCCAGAACGCGTTGCCACAGCGGCAATTCGCCCGCGCGGGTTACCGCGTGCTCGCGTTGCCCGTGCGCCCAGCGCCGGAAGGAGGTGCCGACCGGCGCGAGTTCGCCGCCCAGCGCGGCGGTGGCCAGATCCGGCAGCAGGATGCGCCAGGAGACGCCGTCGGTGACCAGATGATGTAGCACCAGCCACAGCAGCGGCGCCGCGCCCGCGCGGTCGATCCACACGAAACGCGCGACCACGCCCGCCTCCGGGTCGAGGTGGTCGGCGGCGCGCTGCAACGCATGCTCGCAGGTTGCCTCGGCATCCGCGCCCACGCTCTCGACCTCCAGCAGGGCGCCCGCGTTCACCGCACCGGCTTCGGCGACCACCCAGCTCCACCCGTCACCGGTGCGGCGCAATGTCGAACGCAACAGGTCGTGCCGGTCGAGCAGTGCTTGGAGCGCCGTGACGAGACCGGCGTGCTCGGTGCCCGGAGGCAGCTCGATCAGTACCGCCTGGGCGAAGCGCCGCCAGGTGTCACCGGCCTCGAGCATCGCGTGCACGATCGGCGTGAGCTCCACCTCGCCCACCCCGCCGCCGGGCAGTTCGTGCACCACCGCGCTCGGGACTTCGGTGGCCACCGCGGCCAGCGCCGCGACGGTCTTGCGTTCGAAGACATCCCGCGCGCCGAATCCGAGTCCGGCCGCCTTCGCCCGCGACACCAGCTGGATCGAGACGATGCTGTCGCCGCCCAGCGCGAAGAAGCTCTCGTCGACACCCACCGATTCCAGGCCGAGCACCTCCGCGAACAGCGCGGCGAGCGTCTCCTCCCTCGGCGTGGACGGCGGCCTGTTCGTCGTCGTGCGCGCGCCGAATTCCGGTGCGGGCAGCGCCTTGCGGTCCACCTTGCCCAGCGGTGTGAGCGGCAGTTCGTCGAGCACCATGACCACGGCGGGAACCATGTAGGCCGGAAGAGATTCCCCGGCGGCGGCTTTCAGCGCCTCGGGATGCAGCTGCGCTCCCGGCTTCGGCAGCACATACGACACCAGCGCGGTGGCGCCCGAACCGGTTTCGACGCCGAGGGTGAGCGCGAAGTCGACGTCCGGATGCCGCTGCAGGGCGGCGTCGATCTCGCCGAGTTCGATGCGGAACCCGCGCACCTTGACTTGGAAGTCGCTGCGTCCCTGATACTCCAGTTCGACGCGCCCGTCGTTGTACACCCAGCGCACGAGGTCGCCGGTGCGGTACATGCGCTCACCGATCGCGTACGGATTCGCGACGAAACGATCGGCGGTCAGCCCGTTGCGCCGGTGGTAGCCGCGGGCCACACGGGGTCCGGCGAGGTAGAGCTCACCGGTGGTGCCCGGCGGCAGTGGACGCAGCCACGGGTCGAGGACCACGGCCGCTACGCCGCCGGCCAGACCGCCGATGGTGACCGGGCCGTCCGGCGTCAGCGGGGCGCTGAGCGTCACGGTGATGGTGGTCTCGGTGGGGCCGTAGCCGTTCAGCAGGGTCCGGCCCGACCACTTCGTGACGAGTTCGGGCGGGCAGGCGTCACCACCGACGATCACGGTGCGCAGGTCGGGCAGGGTCGCCGGATCGAGCGATCCCACGACGGCCGGGGTCACGTTGAGGTGGGTGACGCGGTGGGCGCGCAGCACCCGGGCCAGCTCCTCGCCCGCGTACGCCGCGGGCGGCACGACGGCCAGCGTCGCGCCCGCGGCGAGCGTGACCAGGATTTCCTCGACCGAGATGTCGAAACTCGGCGATACGGCATGGGCGACAACGGAACTCGCGTCGACACCGAATCCGGCGCCGGAACTCGCCACCAGGTCGGCCAGCCCTCGGTGCGGCACGGCCACGCCTTTGGGGAGCCCCGTGGAGCCGGAGGTGTAGATGATGTAGGCGACCTGGTCCGGCCGCACCGCGGTGAGCCGCTCGGCGTCGGTCAACGGCGCCGCGTCCCGCTCGGCCACTTTCCGCTCGGTGTTCTCCTCATCGAGGACCAGCCAGGACACCCTGCCCGGCAACGCCTTTCGGGCGGACGAGATCGTGATGCCCGCGACGACGCCGCTGTCGCCGACCATGTGCTCGATCCGGTCGGACGGATAGGTCGGATCGATCGGCACGAAGGCCGCGCCGGTCTTGACCACCGCGATCGTCGCCAGGACCGACCGGAGGGACCGTGGGATCGAGATCGCCACCGTGCGCTCGGGGCCGGCGCCCGCGGCGATCAGCACCCGGGCCAGCCGGTTGGTGTAGTCGTCCACCTGCCGGTAGGTCAGCGCGGTCTCGTCTTCCACGAGCGCGGTCGCCAGCGGGTCACGGGCCGCGCCCTCGGCGAGGATGCCCGGCAGCGTCCGTGCCGTCTCGCCGAGCGGCCCGCGAGCGGGAGCGAAGTCGGCGCGTTCGTCGTCCGACAGCACCGACACCCCGGCCAGCGGCGCGTCCGGCCCCGCGGCGAGGAAGCGGTGCAGGAACGACAGGAAACGGCGATGCTGCCCGGTCAGCTCGGCGTCGGAGTAGAGGTTGCCGTTGGCCTGGAAGTCGATGTGCGTGCTCTCGCCGCCGACGCCCGGATACAGGTTGACGAACAGGTCGTCGATCAACCCGGAGGTCAGCACGTGCAGCCGTCCGGTGACCGGGCCGAGCTGGATCCTGGTGTCGACCATCATCAGGTTCACCGTGGGGCCGAACGATCCGGCCTCGTCCATCGGCCAGCCCAGATCCCGGAAGATGTCCTCCTGCCGGTAGCGCTGGCGTCGCAGCGCCCCGGTCAGCTCACCCTGGGCCGCCCGGATGACGTCGCCGATCGTGGTGGCCGGCGTCATCCGCAGCCGCAGGGGGACGACATTGGCGATCATGCCGCCGGAACGCCGCAGCGTCGCGGTGGTGCGCGCGGAGACCGGCAGGCTCAGCACGACCTCCGGCGAGCCGGTCATCGCGGACAGATACGCGCCGAACGCGGCGACCACGGTCGGCGCGACACCGGAGGAGAGCTGCTCGGCGACGGCGTCCAGCAGTCGCGCGGTATCGGCTGGCAGCGCGCCCGCGACCCGGCTCGGATGCCCGTTCACGCCCGCGGTGCGGCCGGCCAGGCTCACCGGATCGGCCATCCCGTCCAGGTGCGCGAGCCAGTGCTCCCGGTCCGTGCCGAACCGCTCCGAGCTGCGGTAGGCCAGATCGGCCTCGACGATCTTGCGCAGGTCCTCGGCCTTCGCCGGTGGCGCTTCGCGGCCCTCGACGGCGGCGTTGTACAGCGCGCCGGTGCGCTGCACCATGGTCAGCGCGCCCATGCCGTCGAGCACGATGTGGTGGATGCGCGAGTACCAGAACCAGCGCTGCGCGCCGACGCGCAACATCGCGATCCGCACCAGCCGGTCGCGGGTCAACTCCAGCGGTGCCTCGTACTCCGCGCGCATCCACGCGCGCGCGGCCGCCTCCGGATCGGGCTCGGAGCGGAAGTCGAGCGTTTCCAGGCTGTCGTCGAGGGTGGTGTCGACGAACTGGAACGGATGCCCCTCCACTTCGATCAGGCGGAGGTAGCCGGTGCCGAACTCGCGCCCGGCCTGCCGCGCCGAGCGCGCGAGCAGGTCGAGATCGATCGGTCCGTTCAGTTCGACGTACTGGGCGATGGAGATCGGAGTGTCACCGGCGACGTGCTGGGCGAACCAGATGCCGCGCTGGGCCGCCGACAGGGCGAAGGCCCCGGCGGGAAGCGCTGTGTCCGAATCTTTCACCGAAAGGGAAGGCTGTTGCATGACGTGTCCTACGTTCTGACCGTGGTCGGGCTACCCGGCGAGGACCGCCCGCAGCCACCGCGGTAGCGGTAGTACCTGCCGCCGCACAGCACGCGGCACCTCAATTCTGGACCGGCGTGGTCGGCGCTGCGGGGGTATTGCGCACACTGCGCGACCCGAACATCGCTGTTCGGGTCGCGTTCGGAGGGGTATGCCCGCTCAGGCGGCGGTCGGCAGAAGATCCAGGTCGGCCGCGCGCAGCGGCGCGGCGGAACTGGTCAGGTAGCGCTGCAGGGTGGAGCGCTCGTCCAGCACCAGCCAGGTGATCCGGTCCGCGTGCTCGGGCTGCTGATCCTTGGTGGTGATGCCCACCGGGGTGCCGAGCGCGTAGGAGCCGTCATCGGTGACCGGGACGGTGATGGCGCCGATCTTGGTGGCGGCCCGCTCGGCCACCACGGCCTCGATCGGCTGGTCGATCGCCACCGCGATACGGGTGCCCGGCCCCGCGCCGATGCGCAGCAGCAACCGGGCCAGGCGGTTGGACCAGCGATCGAGCTCGGCGTAGGTGAGGTCGCAATCGGGGGTGGACACCACGACCGCCTGCGGGTCGACCTCGGCGACGGGCTGCGCGATCGGCAGGGCGTACAGGTTGTCGGCGAGCGAATCGGTCAGCGTGTGCATGTCGTGTCCTCGAGAGTCGATTGAGAGGTTCTTGGCGTACCTCTGAATCTCGTCCTCGAAAGGGCTTTCCGACAGCAACCCCAGCGCTGGTCCGCGCACTCCCAGGGTGGGGGAAACCGCACCCAAGGGGGTGGTGGCGGTCAGTCGGTCACGTAGCCGTTCAGCGTGTTGCGCAGATCGGTGAGCAGGGCGCGGGCGGCGGTGAGGCCGTCGCCGTGCCAGACGCTGTCCTCCACGGCGAACACCCGGCGATCGGTGGCGGCGCCGAGTTCCTTCCACTCGTCGGTACGCAGTACGGCTTCGGCGTGCTTCTTGCCCTCCGGGCCCGCGAGGATCACGTAGATCAGGTCGCCATCCACCTTCGTGGCGAACGCGTCTTCGTGCACGTCGAACGAAGCGCCGCGCTGAGCCGCGGGACGCTGCACGCCCGCGTCGGCGAGCACCTGGCCGGAGAAGCTGTCGCCGCCCTGCACCCGCTCGGCGTCGGCGGTGAACCTGACCACCGACGCCTGGGTCTGGCCCGCCGCCAGCGCCACACCGGTGTCGCGCGCCTCGGTGCGGTAGTTCTGCAACGCGGTCTCCGCCGCGCCGCGACGACCCAAACCGGCCGCGAACGCCGCGAATTCGGCCTGCCAACTGTCGTTCGATCCGACCAGCACCGTCGGGGCGATGGCCTGTAGCGCCGCGAAACTCGCCGACTGCGTGGGGATCTCGCCCAGAATCAGGTCGGGGTGCAGGCTTGCGATCCGCGCCGGGTCCGGCTGCGCGGCGGTGCCGACGGCGGGGATCTTCAGCACGCCGGTGCCGAGGTAGTCCGGCTGCGAATGGGGCCCGTCCATCGTCACCGTGCCCACGACTCGCTCCCACAGACCGAGTGCGCAGACCGCGTCCAGCGCGGAAGTGCTGAGCACGACGACGCGCTGCGGGTCGGCGGGCACCTCGGAGACGCCCGCCGCATGGGTGACGCTGCGGGTTGCCTCGCCCGCCGGATCCGGCGCGCTCGGCAGCGCGCATGCCCGGGTGGTGTCGCGCTCGAGTCCCACCACGCCCGCGCCCGCGATATTGGTGGTGGTGCGCACGATGGACGCGGCGTCGTCGGTGGTGCCGCCGCACCCGGCCACGAGGAGCGCGGCGCACCCTGCCACGACCGCCCGGAACCGGTGACCGCCCGCGCTGCTGCGGGACCGGACCGCGCGAATTCGGCCGCGTACATGCAAAACGTCGCTCACCGGCATGCGAGTGAGGGTACATGTCGGCGCCGGTCGTCCCATGGGTGAGGTCGGAGCCGTGAACGTCCGCGCACCGGGGTTCGGCGTGCGCCGGAGTTGGACCGTCCACGGCTCGAAATCGAAGGAATTCAGGCTCGATTGCCGCCGATGCTGAAGCGGGCGCCGGTGGCGTCGGTGACCGCGGACATGCGGCCGTAGGGGGTGTTCTCGGGCGGGGAGAGCACCGAGCCGCCGAGTTCGACGACGCGTTCGACGGACTTGTCCACGTCGTCGGCGCCGAAGTAGACCGTCCACCCGGCGGGGGCGCCCTCGGGCAGGAAGGCCGAGGCGTCCATGACGCCGCCCAGCATCGGGCTCTCGGCGTGGATCGTGGAGTAACGGAATTCCGGAGCGTCGGAGATGGTGAAGACGTCCGACCAGCCGAAGACTTCCCGGTAGAACGCCAGCGAGGCGTCGTAGGCGCGGGTGTGCAGCTCGAACCAGGACGGCGCGCCCGCGTGGTCGCGCCACTGGCCGCCCGACACCAGACCCATGGTCTCGAACCCGGGGAACGTCCCGGCCTGCCAGATGCCGACGCCCGCGCCTCCGACGTCGCCGAGCACGGCCATCGTGCCCAGTTCGCCGACCGCCATCGGCGGCACCACCAGCGACGCCCCCGCCGCGCTCGCCGCATCGGCGGTGGCCTGCGCGTCGGGACGGGCCAGATACACCGTCCACTGCTCCGGGCTGTCGGTGTCGCCGGGCATCCTGGCCATCGCGCCCGCCACCGCGCGCCCGTCCTTGCGGAAGGTGACGTACCCGCCGAACTCCTCGCCCGCGCTCTCGGCGGTCCAGTCGAACAGGTCGCGGTAGAACGCGATACTGCGATCGAGGTCGGAGGTGTACAGATCCACCCAGCAGGGATCGCCGGGCTTGCGGCCATTCGGTGTCGTCATCGCTGATCTCCTGGTCGAGAGGGAAGTCGTGTCACCGATACAGACGGCTGTCGCCCACGGAACTCATCGGTGACATCGAAGGTCCCGGCCCACCGCGTACGCTGTGCATGAGTAAGCGGCGGCCGCTCGAACGCGGCCACGAGAGCGCCGCGAACAGACCGCGCCGCGGGCGCCGCCAAACAAATACGACAGAGAGTAGGACCCGTTCGGTCGGCCCGGGAGGCGCGGGTTTACGATTCGAGGAGCGCAAGCGAACTGTCGTCTGTCCCGACATAGGGATGGATGCGATCAGCGGAGCCTGCGGAGCGAATTGAAGGCACCTTTCAGGAGGATCAGTGACTGCCGTAGAGCCCCAGCCAGTCCCTCAGTTGGAAGCGACTCGGCCTTATCCGGCTCGGACCGGGCCGAAGGGCTCGTTCATCTACAAGATGGTCACCACCACGGACCCCAAGGTCCTGGGTGTCATGTACCTGACCACGTCGATGGGCTTCTTCCTCATCGGTGGCCTGATGGCCCTGCTGATGCGCGGTGAGCTGGCCCGTCCGGGCCTGCAGTTCCTCTCCACCGAGCAGTTCAACCAGCTGTTCACCATGCACGGCACGATCATGCTGCTGTTCTACGCGACCGCGATCGTGTTCGGCTTCGCCAACATCATCCTTCCGCTCCAGATCGGCGCCCCCGACGTCGCCTTCCCGCGGCTGAACGCCTTCAGCTACTGGCTGTACGCGTTCGGCGCCAGCATGGCGACCGCGGGCTTCATCACCCCGGGCGGCGCGGCGGACTTCGGCTGGACGGCGTACGTGCCGCTCACCGACATCCTGCACTCGCCCGGCGTCGGCACCGACCTGTGGATCCTGGGCCTGGCGGTGTCCGGTCTGGGCACCATCCTCGGTGGCGTGAACATGCTGACCACCGTGGTCTGCCTGCGCGCTCCCGGTATGACCATGTTCCGGATGCCGATCTTCACCTGGAACATCGCCGTCACCAGCGTCCTGGTGCTGCTGGCCTTCCCGCTGCTGACCGCCGCGCTGTTCGGTCTGGCCTACGACCGCCACCTGGGCGGCCACATCTACGACCCCGCGACCGGCGGCATCCTGCTCTACCAGCACCTGTTCTGGTTCTTCGGCCACCCCGAGGTGTACATCATCGCGCTGCCGTTCTTCGGCATCGTCTCGGAGATCTTCCCGGTCTTCTCGCGTAAGCCGATCTTCGGTTACACCACGCTGGTCTACGCCACGCTGGGTATCGCCGCGCTGTCCATCGCGGTGTGGGCGCACCACATGTACGCGACCGGCGCGGTGTTGCTGCCGTACTTCTCGTTCATGACCTTCCTCATCGCGGTGCCCACCGGTGTGAAGTTCTTCAACTGGATCGGCACCATGTGGCGCGGTCAGCTCACGTTCGAGTCGCCGATGCTGTTCTCCATCGGCTTCATCGTCACCTTCCTCTTCGGTGGTCTGTCCGGCGTCATCCTGGCCAGCCCGCCGCTGGACTTCCACGTCACCGACTCGTACTTCGTCGTGGCGCACTTCCACTACGTGCTCTTCGGCACCATCGTGTTCGCCACCTACGCGGGCATCTACTTCTGGTTCCCGAAGATGACCGGCCGGATGCTGGACGAGCGCCTGGCGAAGTGGCACTTCTGGACGACCTTCATCGGCTTCCACACCACCTTCCTGGTCCAGCACTGGCTGGGCGCCGAGGGCATGCCGCGCCGCTACGCCGACTACCTGCCCGGCGACGGCTTCACGACGCTGAACACGATCTCCACGATCGGCGCCTTCGTGCTCGGCGCGTCGATGCTGCCGTTCCTGTGGAACGTCTTCAAGAGCTACCGCTACGGCGAGGTGGTCACCGTGGACGACCCGTGGGGCTACGGCAACTCCCTCGAGTGGGCCACCACCTGCCCGCCGCCGCGGCACAACTTCTACGAGCTGCCGCGCATCCGCTCCGAGCGCCCCGCGTTCGAGCTGCACTACCCGCACATGGTCGAGCGCATGCGCGCCGAGGCCCACGTGGGCTGGGGCGCGGGCAAGCACGCGACCGAGCTGCACGAGCCGAACGCCCTGGCGAAGTAGGGCGTTTCCGCGCCGGGGCAACGCACCGGCGACGTCCGGCCCCGCCGTAGGATTCATCGCGACGAGTGTGCACCCGCTGGTCATCAGCGGGTGCACACTCGTTTGTGGAGATCGTTTGTGGAGATCAGTACGCACCGTGCGTTGCGACAACGACGTCCAGCACAGCGACGGCGAACATCGAACATGGAGCGCATCAGTTGGCCGACACCACCGTCCTCGTCACCGTCACCGGACCCGACCGCCCCGGTGTGACCTCCGTGCTGCTCGCGGCCATGTCCCGCCACCACGTGAGCCTGCTGGACGTGGAGCAGGTCGTGATCCGGGGCAGGCTGACCCTGGGCGTCCTGGTCACCTGCCCGACCGACGCCGAGGCGTTGCAGGACGAACTCGAAGAGGCCATGAACACCGTCGGCATGCACGTCGACGTGGAGGTGGACGCGGCGATCGGCAGGCAGCCGATGTCCACGCACGCGGTGGTGATCCTCGGGAGCCCGGTCACCGCGCGGGCGTTCAGCGCGGTGTCACGGCAACTGGCCGTCCTGGGCGCCAATATCGACACCATCCGCGGTATCGCCGACTACCCGGTGACCGGCATGGAGCTGCTGGTCACCGCGACCGACTCCGGCCCGGACACCGACTCGCGGCTGCGCACGGCGCTGGCCGAGGTCGCCGTGGCCGAGCAGGTGGACGTCGCCGTGGAGCGGGCCGGGCTGGCCCGCCGGGGCAAGCGGCTGATCGTGTTCGACGTCGACTCGACGCTGATCCAGGGCGAGGTCATCGAGATGCTCGCGGCGCACGCGGGCGTGGAGGACGAGGTCCGCAAGGTCACCGAGGCCGCGATGCGCGGGGAGATCGACTTCGCCGAATCGCTGCGGCAGCGGGTCGCGACGCTGGCCGGGCTGGACGAGTCGGTGATCGAGGAAGTGGCCGACCGGATCGAGCTGACCCCCGGCGCGCGCACGACCATTCGCACCCTGCGCCGGATCGGTTTCCGCTGCGGCGTGGTGTCGGGCGGCTTCCGGCAGGTGATCGAGCCGCTGGCGCACGAACTCGAGCTGGACTTCGTGCAGGCGAACACGCTGGAGGTCATCGAAGGCAAGCTGACCGGCCGCGTCGTCGGCGAGATCGTCGACCGTGCGGCCAAGGCGACCGCGCTGCGCAAGTTCGCGGCCGAGGCCGGGGTGCCGATGGAACAGACCGTCGCCGTGGGTGACGGCGCCAACGACATCGACATGCTCAACGCCGCCGGGCTCGGGGTCGCCTTCAACGCCAAGCCCGCGCTGCGCGAGGTCGCCGACGCCGCGCTCTCGCATCCGTACCTGGACGCCGTCCTGTTCATCCTCGGGGTAACCCGGCACGAGGTGGAGGCCGCCGACGCCAGGGACGGCCTGCTGCGCCGCGTTCCGCTGGGCTGAGCGGTCCGGAACCGAGCATTCGGACGACTCGCGGCCTGGCCGCCGCGCGGATCGCCGATCGGTAGGCTCGCTGCGAGTTGATCATTCGCCGATCGGAGGACAGGTGCGCAAGTCCCTGCTGGTTCTGCTGCTCTGTTCGACGGTGGTGGGCTGCGGCGACGACTCGCGCGAGGCCCATCCCGCCGAGGACGCGAAACCTGTTGTGCGAGTTGGGGATGCCGACGACGGGCAGCAGCGACGGCTGCTGGTCGGACAGCGTCTCGTGGTCGCCCTGTCTGCCAACCCGTCGACCGGATACTCCTGGAGTGTCGCGCAGATGGATTCGTCCGCGCTGCGGCAGGACGGCGAGGCGGATTACGAACCCGATCCGGCCGCGCCGGTCGCGCCGGGCGCGGGTGGCACCGCCGTATGGAACTTCGTGGGAGTCGCGGCCGGTGCCACGCCGTTGAAGTTGGAGTACACGCGTCCGTGGGACCAGGGCTTGGCGCCGGCACGGACGTTTTCGTTGACGATCGAGGTGCAGTGATGACGCGCATTCCGGAATGCGGCGCCGAAGTCGGGCGCGGCGCGGAGAATTCCACGGCCGCCCCGCCATCGGACCTCGCCGCGGCGCCATCGGATATCGCGACATTCCCTGCCCGGCATGCGGAGCTGGCGCTCGGCTACCACGGTGCGGGCGATCCGGCCGACCCCGCCATGGTGCAAGCGATGCAGATGGTCCTGCACCTGCCCAAGGCCGATCCGCCCCCGCGCAGCGCGCTGCTGGCAGCTGCCGCGGCCGCCGCGGTGGCGCTGTGCCTGGACGAGCGGGTCGGGCCGGGCGGCGCGTGGGAACAGCCGTATCTCGCATGGAAGCGGTCGCGCATTCGCAAGGTGGCCCGGCGGGCGCGCGGCGCTCAGTGGCAGGCGACCTGCGCGGTGCCCGGCGTCACCGTCGAGATCGACGGCGCGCAGGCGCGCGCGTTGGTCCCCGGACCGGTGGGCGAGGTCGATCCGCGGATCAAGCGTCTGCAAATCGGCGGCACCGATCTCGAGCACGACGCTCCCGGGCCGCCCGATCCGCTCCTGCCCGTGCTGTGGGTGAACGCCGCGCTCGGCATGACGCTGGGCAAGACGGCCGCGCAGGTGGGTCACGCGAGCATGCTGCTGGCCGGTGCGCTGCCGGTCGAGCACGCGCTGCGCTGGGCGGAACTGGGCTTCGGGTGCGCGGTGCGCGAAGCCGACCCGCCGCGCTGGGCGTCGCTGACCGGGCAAGTGGCCGAGGGCGGTGCGGTCGCCGTGCGCGACGCCGGATTCACCGAAGTGGCGCCCGGCTCGATGACGGTGATCGCGGTGCCCGCCCGATCCTGGTGAAACCTCCTGCGGCGACCCCGCGGTGGGCGTGTCGGCGCGGCGGCCGACGCGGCCGTGACGGCGGCGTTCCGGCGTAGATCCGACCGACCGGCTCGGTTTTCCCTCCCCGCGTTGGCAAGTGTCCCCTCAGGTGGGCCAAGATGGAGCGCGTGCCGCAACCGGATCCCGATCTGCTCATCGATTTCACCGACGTGACCGTCCGCCGCTCGGGCCATACTCTCGTCGGTCCGGTCACCTGGCAGGTCGAACTCGACGAACGCTGGGTGGTCCTCGGCCCCAACGGCGCGGGCAAGACCTCGCTGCTGCGGATGGCCGCCGCCGAGATGCACCCCACCGCGGGCGTCGCCCATCTGCTCGGGGAGCGGATCGGGAAGGTGGACATCAACGAGTTGCGTCCGCGCATCGGCCTGTCCTCGGCCGCGGTGGCCAGCCGGGTTCCGATCGATGAGAAGGTCAGCGACCTGGTGGTGTCCGCGGGCTACGCGGTGCTCGGCCGCTGGCGGGAGCGCTACGACGAGATGGACACCGACCGCGCCATCGACATGCTGGAAAGCCTCGGGGCCGAACATCTCTCGGACCGCACCTACGGCACGCTGTCGGAGGGCGAGCGCAAACGGGTGCTCATCGCCCGCGCGCTGATGACCGATCCCGAGCTGCTGCTGCTCGACGAACCGGCGGCGGGCCTGGACCTGGGCGGCCGCGAGGAGCTGGTGGAGCGGCTCGGCGATCTCGCCGCCGACCCGGACGCCCCCGCGATCGTGCTCGTCACCCATCACGTGGAGGAGATTCCCCCCGGCTTCACCCACGGCCTGCTGCTCAACGAGGGCGAAGTGGTCGCGCAGGGCCTGCTGTCCGACGTGCTCACCTCGGAGAACCTCAGCGACGCCTTCCGTCAATCGATCGCGCTGGATCGAGTCGACGGACGCTACTTCGCGCGCCGCTCGCGCCGCGCGGGCCGGCACCGCACCCGCTGACTCGGACGGTGTCCGTCGCACACCAAGCGCGCGTTAGGGTGCAGGGGTGAGTGAGAAAGAACCGCAGGCAGACTCTCAGCAACCGATCAAAGACGCGTCGACGGTGATGCTGGTGCGCGACGGCGCCGACGGGCCAGAGATCTTCCTGCAGCGCCGGGTCGGCGCCATGGCGTTCGCCGCGGGCATGACCGTGTTCCCCGGCGGCGGCGTCGACCCGTCCGACGGGACCGCGGACATCGCCTGGTCCGGGCCCGAGCCCGCGTGGTGGGCCGAGCGGTTCGCCACCACCGAGGCCAGGGCCAAGGCGCTGGTCTGCGCGGCCGTCCGGGAGACGTTCGAGGAGTGCGGCGTGCTGCTGGCAGGCCCGACCGCCGACAGCGTCGTCTCCGACACCACCGGTTACCGGCACGCGCGCGGCAGGCTGGAGCGCAGGGAATTGTCGCTGGCGTCCTTCCTCGCCGAGGAGGAACTCGTCCTGCGCGCCGATCTGCTACGGCCGTGGGCGAACTGGATCACCCCGGTCATCGAGCCGCGCCGCTACGACACCCGGTTCTTCGTCGCCATCCTCCCGGAGGGGCAGCTCGCCGACGGCGCCACGTCCGAGGCGGCGGAGGTGCGGTGGAGCACCCCCGCCGAAGCGCTGGCGCGCTGGCGTTCCGGCGCCGACGTGCTGCTGCCGCCGACCTGGACACAACTGGTCGAACTTGGCGAATTCCACTCCACCGCCGATATCCTGGCAGCGCAGCGGGCGATCGATCCGATCCTGCCGGTGCTGGCCGATTCGGACGGCAGGCAGCTGCTCTCCTTCCCGGACAACCACCGCTACTTCGCCGATCTCCCCGACGCCGGGCGTCTCAAGGGTTCCGTGCGGCCCTGACGGGCCAGTTGGGCGTCGGGCCTGACCGCCGGTGCCGGTGCGCACCCGGTAGCGTGGCCTGCCATGGCCGAATTCGTGACCCTGGAGCTGCCCGAGGGCGATGCCGCGCGCGGCGTGGCCGTCCTGCGGTTCGCCCGCCCGCCGATGAATCTGCTGAACGCGCAGCTGGTGCGGGAACTGGCCGAGGCGGCCGACGCCGTCGCCGCCGACCCGGGCGTCGCCGCGGTGGTCGTGTACGGCGACGAACGCGTGTTCTCCGCGGGCGACGATGTGGCCGAATTGTTCGGTCTCGGCAGTGACCAGGCCGCCGCCATGGCGGCCGACCTACAGCAGGACCTCGGTTGCCTGGCCCGGATCCCGCAGCCCACGGTCGCGGCGATCAGCGGTTATTGCCTCGGCGGTGGGCTGGAGCTGGCGCTGGGCGCGGACCGCCGCGTCATCGGTGACAACGTCAAGCTGGGTCTGCCGCAGATCAAGACGGGCTTGATCCCGCTCGCGGGCATCCGTCGGCTCGCCCTGCTGATCGGACCGGGCCCGGCCAAGGACCTCGTCTACACCGGTCGTTTCGTCGAGGCGGACGAGGCGAAGGCGCTCGGCCTCGTCGACGAGGTCGTCGCGCCGGACGACGTGTACACCGCCGCGATGCGGTGGGCGCGCCAGTTCGCCGACGGTCCCGCCCGTGCGCTGGCCGCCGCCAAAGCGGTCTTCGAAGCAGGTCCGCACGGCCTCGATCGCGCCCGTGGCGAGTGGTCGGCCCTGTTCACGACGGAAGATCGCCTGATAGGAACAGGTTCCTATCTGACCGACGGTCCCGGGTCGGCGGAATTCGTGGGGCGATAGCAGGCGTCAACTGCGGATTTGGGTAGGCTTGCCGACCATGACGGTACGTCCCGACGACCCCGCGCCGAACCCGCACGCCACCGAGGCAGAGGTCGAAGCAGCGCTCAAGGATACGAAGCTGGCCCAGGTTCTCTACCACGACTGGGAGGCCGAGACCTACGACGACAAATGGTCCATCTCCTATGACGAGCGCTGTATCGAGTACGCGCGCGGCCGGTTCGACTTGGCCGTGGGTTCCGCGCCACTGCCCTACGGCAAGGCGCTGGAACTGGGTTGCGGTACCGGCTTCTTCCTGCTGAACCTGATGCAGGCGGGCGTGGCGAAGTCCGGCTCGGTCACCGACCTGTCGCCGGGCATGGTCAAGGTCGCGCTGCGCAACGCGCAGCACCTCGGTCTGGACGTGGACGGCCGGGTCGCCGACGCGGAGACCATCCCCTACGACGACGACACCTTCGATCTGGTGGTCGGCCACGCGGTGCTGCACCACATCCCCGACGTCGAGCTGGCGCTCAAGGAGTGCCTGCGCGTGCTCAAGCCGGGCGGCCGCTTCGTGTTCGCCGGTGAGCCGACCACGGTCGGCAACTTCTACGCGCGCTGGCTGGGCCGGATCACCTGGAAGGCCACCACCACGGTCACCAAGCTGCCGATGCTCAGCGACTGGCGGCGTCCGCAGGAGGAGCTGGACGAGTCCTCGCGCGCCGCCGCCCTGGAGGCGGTCGTCGACCTGCACACCTTCGATCCGCGCGCCCTGGAGGCGATGGCCCGCTCGGCGGGAGCCGTCGAGGTGGCCGCCAAGACCGAGGAATTCGCGGCCGCGCTGTGGGGCTGGCCGGTGCGCACCTTCGAGGCGGCCGTGCCCGCCGAGAAGCTCACCTGGCGCTACCGGATGGCGATGTACCGCGCTTGGCTGGGATTGAGCTGGGTGGACGAGAACGTCATGCGCCGTGTGGTGCCGCGCCAGTTCTTCTACAACGCCATGATCACCGGCGTGAAGCCGAGCTCCGCCGGAAAGTAGTGGGCCGCGCCACCTCTCGCGACCGCATCGCCGACCTGGGCAGCGACCATGCTGCCCAGGTGCGTCGGCCCGCGTCGCCGCGCCGGAACCCGGAGATGGAGCGCCACCGAAACGGTGACCGGATCAAGGCTCGCGGCATCGCCACAGAAGTTCGGGAACAGGTCGCCGTCGCGATCACCGGCACCGGCAACCCGAGCCGGGCCGTCGCGACAGCTCAGGTGACGGTCCCGACACGTGGACTCACGCCGGTCGGCATGGTGCGGACAGTTACGGGAGCTCGGTAGTGGGCTACCGGTTCACCCGTGATGATGTCGGGTACCTGGGCAGCGCGATCGGCCGGGACGCGCTGGCCGAGGCGGATCGGCTGGCGCTCACCCCGGCGACGCACCTGCGGGATCTCGAGCTCGTGCGTCGCGCGCACGGCGACCGGGCGGCGGCCCTGATCGAGACCGTGCGATTGCGGCGCAGAGCCGCCGCGAAACTCCTCGACGCCGGGCAGTGGCTCTTCACCGACGACGCGCTGCAGCAGGCCACCCCGACGCTCGTGGCACGGCAGCGGGCCACCCGGCTGGCCGGGCGGACGGTGCACGACGTCACCTGTTCGATCGGAGCCGAACTCGTAGAGCTGGCCCGGGTGTGCCCGGCGGTGCTCGGCAGCGATCTGGACGAGGTGCGGCTGGCGATCGCCGCGCACAACCTGGGGGCGCACCGGCTCGGAGCGGGGGAGCGGGACTCCCGCACGTCCGCCACCTGCCCGTCGGAGCTGACCCGGAATGTGATGCTGATCAGGGCGGATGCGCTGCGTCCGAGCAGTCGCGACGCCGTGATCATCGCCGACCCGGCCCGGCGCGCCGACGGCCGCCGCACGCACGACCCGGCCAAACTCCAACCGCCGCTGCCGGATCTGCTCGCGGCCTACGCCGCCCGTGATATCGCCGTGAAATGCGCTCCCGGTCTGGACTTCGACCGGCTCGACTGGTCCGGTGAGGTCGAGGTGGTCTCGCTCGACGGCTCGGTGCGTGAGGCGTGCCTATGGTCTCCCGGGCTCACCGAGGCCGGGGTAACCCGTCGCGCGAGGGTGCTCTCGTCCAAGGGCGGCGGGTGGACCATCACAGATGCCGAACCCGACGTCATCGAGGAGCGCCCGCCGGGGCAGTGGATCATCGACCCGGACGGCGCCGTCGTGCGCGCCGGACTCGTCCGTAATTACGCCGCGAAACACGGCTTGTGGCAACTGGATCCGCGCATCGCCTATCTCACCGGAGACACCGTCCCCGAGGGGGTGCGTGGCTTCCGCGTCCTCGACCGCATGGACTTCCGCGAGAAATCCCTTCGCGCCGAACTCCATCGCCGCGACTGCGGCGCTCTCGAAATCCTCACGCGAGGTGTGGATATCGACCCCGATGCGCTCCGTTCGCGCCTCAAACTCCGTGGCACTCGACCGCACACGCTGGTGATCACACGAATCGGCCGCGCCGCGACGGTCTTCCTCTGTTCCACCCCGTGACGATCCGGCTGCGTCTCGCTACACCGGGAGTTTCGCGACGACGAGTCGCGCTGCGGCGGCCCACCGTTGGTCTGTCGGCGGGGCGGACAGATTGCTGCCGACGAGAAAGACGCGGACGACGAACCGGTCGGTGAGGATCCAAGCCTGCGGGAACTCGGCTTTCGCTTCGATGAGGACCGATCGCCCGATCCCGGGGAGTTCCCGCGTGGTCGGACTCTTCAGCCGCGCGATGGTCGCCTCGGTCACCGAACCCTGTTGCGGCCGCATCACCTTGACCGATGCGGTGAAGGACAGAATCCCACCGGCGGTGAGGTAGTAGGTGCAGCTTCGGCCGTAGGAACCGTCGTCGCGCTTGGTCTTGGTGTCGTGCCCATCGCCGAGGCTCACCTCCGCCAAGGCACTGATTTCCGCCCCGCTCAGGACACACTCGTCATCGACGGCGTGTTCCTGGAACGGCTCATCGGCGACCGGCGCCGGTGTGGTTGTCGCGGCCCGGCTCTGCGACGCTGCCACCGGACGCCCGTCGACCGTGCCGGCGCATGCCGCGGTAGACATGAGGAGAGCGACAGCGACGACCGTCGCCCTGCCGAGACGCGCAAGAATCCCACTCTTCGTCAAAGTTCCCCCCTCGAACCTGCACACGACAAGATCGAGGCGACTCTACCGCCGACTCGGCCGCGCCGACCAACCGCGGCCCCGAGATCCAATTCGCCACTTCGCGGTCCATGTCAGCCGAAGACCCGCACGACGTGCGAGCGGGGTGAGAGAACTGAAGGTGCTTACTTCTCCGGCGCGAACGCGAAGATCTCGCCGATCCGGGTGGCGACCACGACCTCGCCCTTCGCGCCGACCGAGGTGCCGGTGGTGGTGCCCTTCGCGCCCGGCAGCACATCGGAGTCGAGGGTGGCCCCGGTCTGCGTGTCGAAGGTGACGAGGTTCAGGCCGTCGCCGATCGCCGCGACGGCGTAGCCGGTGTCGCCCGCGGTCTGCGCCGCGGAGCCGCGCAGCGCCAGATCCTTGCGCTCCCAGACGGTTTCCACCGCGTCGCCGTTGTCGCGCAGTCCGAGCAGGTAGCCGTCGTCGCCGGAGGGGATGATCAGGCCGTCGTCCGACACCGAGATGCCCCCGCGCGGCGTCCAGTCCAGCCGGTGCACCCACTTGGTTCGCCCGTCGGCGGTGTCCAGGGCGATCAGGCGGTTGTTGTTGTCGCCCACGTAGAGGGTGGCGCCGTCGGCGGACAGGGCCGGGCTGGTCGCGCTGCCGCCGAGCAGCAGTTCGGCGCTCCACTCCCGCACGAGCTTCTCGCCGGTGTAGCGCAACGCGACCACGGCCGCCGCGGGCCGCCCCGGCTGCCAGAGCGTCACGTAGAAGCGGCCGCTGTCGGCGTCGACGGCGGAGATGGTCGCGACCGGGCACTGCGGCCCGCCGGTGGCGCAGTCGTCCAGGCCCTGGCTCGCGTCGGGCCAGCTGAGGCCCGCGTGCACGAGGAAGTCCGGTTCGCCGAGCAACTGCACGGTCGGCACCGTCCGGTCGCCTGTCTGCCTCGACAGCACGTCGACCTGGCCGGATCGCGTGACGGTCAGCAGCTTTCCGTCACCGGTGAACTGCACCGAGGCCGGTGTTCCCGCGACGGGCGTGGCCCACCGCGGCTGCCCCAGGTAGTTGAACGAGATCACCCGGCTGTCGTCGCCGACGTAGACATTGGTCATCCCGTCGACCGACGAGGGCGCGGTGATCGCGCTCGGGCCCAAGGCGTTGCAGAACCGTTTGCGGCCGGTGGCCATCTGGAAGGAGAAGATCGAGCAGTTCTGCAGGCGGGTGGTGACGAACAGCTGGCTGTCGGGCCCCAGCGTGATCGGCTGGGCGATCGGGCCGCCGACCGGCCGCTGCCAACTCAGCTCGAGCTTCCGCGATCCGGTGACCGGGCCGGTGCCGCTGTTGCGGCCGTCGTGATAGGCGGCGGTCCAGCCCTTGCCGGTGCCGACGGTGATGTCGTCGTAATCGGTGCCGCACCCGGCCAATGCCAGCGCGCCGACCGCGGCCAGCGCGGCCGCGGCACGTTTCCGGGACGGTCGCCACATGGAAGTAGCCAGTACGCCGCCGCTTCGCACCTGCCGCACTCCTGTCGTCGTTGGCGTTCGCCGTCGCCGTCTCCGGCGCACGAGTCACTGTACGGGAGGCCCGCGCGCGGGTGAACGCGTCCCGGCGTTCTCGTCGCGGGTGCTCGTCGTGGTGCTCACCGCGGGCGATAGGCTCTATCCGTCGCCGCCGAGGCGCGCGACGGCCGGTAGGACCACGACAGGAGAACCGTTCGTGACGAGCATGTGGGGCGCACCGTTGCGCTCGCGCTGGCGGGGATCGCGCCGCCGGGATCCGCAGCAGGCGCGTTTTCTGACGCCGGCGTCGCTGCGCTGGGTGCTCGCGAATCGGGCGTACACGCCCTGGTATCTGGTGCGCTACTACCGGCTGTTGAAGTTCCGCCTGGCGAACCCGCACATCGTGCTGCGCGGCATGGTCTTCCTCGGTCGCCGCGTGGAGATCCACGCCACCCCGGAACTGGCCCGCATGGAGATCGGCCGCTGGGTGCACATCGGTGACGGCAACGCGATCCGCTGCCACGAGGGTTCGCTGCGCATCGGTGACAAGGTGGTGTTCGGCAAGGACAACGTCGTGAACACCTACCTCGACATCGAGATCGGGGAATCGACCTTGGTCGCCGACTGGTGCTACATCTGCGACTTCGACCACAAGATGGACGACATCAACGTTCCGATCAAGGACCAGGGGATCGTGAAGAGCCCGGTACGCATCGGCCCCGACACCTGGATCGCCGCCAAGGTGACCGTGCTGCGCGAGACCAGTGTCGGCCGCGGCTGCGTGCTCGGCGCGCACGCCGTGGTCAAGGGTGAGATCCCGGACTACAGCATCGCCGTCGGCGCACCGGCGAAGGTCGTCAAGAACCGCAAGGCGGCCTGGGAGGCGGGCGCCGAACAGCGTGCGGAATACCTCGCCGCGCTCGAGGACATCGCCCGCAAGAAGAACGGGGCCACGCAGACCGCCTGACGGGTACAGCTGGACGAGTCGCGGGGGCCTCACCTCGGGGCCGTCGAGGGTCTACGCAGTCGCGCCCGAGCGCGTCGCGCGTTCATCCGCGGAGTTCGTCGCGCCGAGCCGTGCGCGGCTGTCGCTGGGCGAGTGTCGCCTGCTCGGGTTCCCCGCGCCCGTACCTCCGATCCGAGCGGACACCTGAGGCTGCCCGATCGAGGCCCGGATTCGTCGGCGCGGGCGAGTAGGTTCGGCGCTATGACTGCCTACGCCGCGCTGTTGCGCGGGATCATGCCGAGCAATCCGAACATGAGCAACGCCAAATTACGCGGGGTTTTCGAATCGCTCGGCTTCGAAGGCGTCGGTTCGGTACTGGCCAGCGGCAATATCGTGTTCCATACCGCGGAGTCCGACGTGCCCGAGCTCGAGGATCGCATCCAGCAGGCGCTGATCCGGGAACTGGGAATCGGCGGCGGCACGATCATCCGCAGCCACGACGAACTGCGCGCGCTGCTCGACACCGACCCGTTCCACGGTCTGACCCACGGGCGAGGTACGTACCTGATCGCGACGTTCCTCAAGGACACCGCCGAGCCGCCGCCCAGCCTGCCCGAGCACCCAGACCCGCTCACCCGAGTGGTCGGCTACAACGAGGCCGCGCGCGCCTTCCTGGCGGTCATCGACAACAGCGAGCCGGGCAAGACGCCGGACTTCATGGCGTGGCTGGAGAAGACGTACGGCAAGGACATCACCACTCGCACCTGGCTCACCGTCGAGCGCATCGTCAAGAAGCTCGCGGCCTAGCCGGGCCGGGGTTACTTCGGATCGCGTTCCGGCAGTGGACGTTCCACGATCGAGGGGCGGCCGAGCGGGTTGCGCACCCGCCGCTTGGCCGAGTGGTACACCTGGGCGGTCTCCGCGGCCACCACGTCCCACGCGAAATCGGCGGTGAGCCGTTCCCTGGCGGCGTAGGCCCGCTGCTGCGCGGCGGCGGGGTCGTCGAGGGTGGCGCGGACCGCCTCGACCAAGCCGTCGACGTCCGCGGGCGCGAAGGAGGCGCCGGTGACGCCGTCGATCACCGCCTCGCCCAGGCCGCCCGCCGTCGAGGTGATCAGCGGGGTGCCCGCCGCGGCCGCCTCGAGCGCGACGATGCCGAAGGGTTCGTACCGGCTGGGCAGCACGATCGCGTCGGCGCCGTGCAGCCAGCCGAGCAGTTCGGCGTGGTCGAGCTGACCGGCGAAGGTCACCGCTCGGGCCACGCGGTGCACCCGGGCGCGCTCGCGCAACCACTCGAACTGGGTGCCGACGCCCGCGACGGTCAGGGTGGTGCCGGGATGGGCGCGGCGGATGCGGGGCAGCGCGGCGATCGCGTCCTGCACGCCCTTCTCGTACTCGAGCCTGCCCACGTACAGCAACCGGGGCGGACCGCTGCGCGGCGAGCGCGGGCGGAAAGTCCACGCGCCCACATCGATTCCGTTGCGGATCACCGTCATCGGGATCCGCTCCGGACCGTAGAGCCGTTCGACCTCGTCCTGCATGGACGACGAACAGGTGATCAGCGCGTCGGACTCGTTGGCAAGCCACCACTCCACCGAGTGCACCTGCTTGTTGACCTTGCCCGCGACCCAGCCGCTGTGCCGTCCCGCCTCGGTGGCGTGGATGGTCGACACCAGCGGCACGTCGTAGTACTCGGCCAGGGCGATGCCGGGGTGGGCGACCAGCCAGTCGTGCGCGTGCACCACGTCGGGCGTCCAGCCGTCGCCGATGCCCGGCTTGCCGAGCGCGACGCCCGCGCGCACCATCGCGTGCCCCATGGCCAGCGTCCAGGCGAGCATGTCCTCGCCGAAGTCGAAGACCGGCGGGTCCTCCGCGACCGCCACCACCAGCACGCCGTCGGCGATGTAGGAGTGCGTGGGATGGGTCGCGGCGTCGGTGCCGGAGGGACGCCGGGACAGCACGACCACCTCGTGACCGGCCGCGGCCAGTTCGACGGCGAGGTGATGCACGTGCCTGCCGAGCCCGCCCACCACGACCGGCGGGTACTCCCACGACACCATCAAAATCTTCATGCAAGTCCTTCTGCGGCCGAGCCCGGATCCGCCGGAACCGGCCCGTGGTCCGCGGTGGCGGAGCCCGGTCCTGGCACGGCGGCGGATACTGCCCCGGTGGCGCTGGGTACGGACCCCGCGGAGGTGAGTCGTCGCGCGTCCACGCCGGGGAAGAGTCCGTCAGCTGCCCCCCATCCTGCCGCCAACTGCCGTGCTTTCGCGAGTTGGCCCGCCCCGACGGCCGCGGCGATTTCCCGGACCGCGTGGGCGTGCCGGTGCGCCCGGTCGCGCGCGTAACCCGCGGCGGAGTCCTTGCTCACCATGAACGCCCAGTCGCTGGAGACGGTGAGGATCGCCTCGCGCAGCAGCTGATCGGCGACGTGGTCGCGCAGCCCGGGTGCGCCGCCCTGCGCGGCGCGCATCTTGTCGATGGTGTCCATGGTCAGCCGCACGATGTCGTCGTCGAGTTCGACCAGATCGCGCACCTGCTCGCCTGCCCACACCCGCCAGTCCTTGCCCGAACCCCAGGACGAGTCGGCCAGCGGCACCGGTTCGCCCAGGTAGCCGCGTGTTCGCGCGTCGGCCAGGGTGCCCACCGTGACGCCCGCTTCCGGCAGCGCGCGCAACACCTGCGCCAGCCACTGCGGCCCCTCGTGCCACCAGTGGCCGAACAGTTCGGTGTCGAACGCGGCGACGACAAGGGCGGGGCGGCCGATCCGCTCGGACTCGGCGATCAATCGTTCGCGCACGGTCCGCACGAAGTCGTCCACGTCCCGCGCGACGGCCGCGGCGGCCAGTTCCGGATCGTAGGGAGCCTTGTCCGGGCCCGCCACGGTCTTGCCGGTGACCCGCGCGGGTTTGAGACCCGTCGCGTGGTCATAGTGATGAAAGTCACGGTAGGCGCCGTGGCCCGGGTAGCCGGATTTCGGGGACCAGACCCGGTAACTCACCTGCAGATCGCGGCCGAACGCGACCACGTCGGAATCCCGCACCGGACGTCCGAGCGTCGTGTCGCCGCGCAGCGCGGGACCGTCGACCATGAAATGCGTCACACCGGCGGCGGTGTAGTCGGCCTCCATGCCGGGCGTGTATCCGCATTCCGGCGCCCAGATGCCCGTCGGTGTGTGACCCCAGCGGTGCCGCGCGTCGGCCAAGCCCTCGGTGAGCTGGAACCGGCGCATCCGCGGATCCAGCAGCGGCTGGAACGGGTGGGCCAGCGGGCCGCCGAGCAGTTCGATGGTCTCCGCGTCGATGAGCGTCCGCCAGACCGGCGCCGCGCCGTGCCGCCAGTGCTGCTCGAACTCGGCCAGGGCGGCGGCGGCCAAGCGATGTTCGTGCCTGCCCAGCGCGACATTGCCCGCCATGGCGGCTTCGTCGGCGCGCAGCTGCCAGTTGCCCAGCCAGTGGTGCATGCCCGCCAGGCAGTGCGGGTCGTCCAGCTGGGCCGCGAGCACCGGTGTGATGCCGAGGCTGAGCAGATGCGAACGTCCTTCGGCCGCAAGGGTTCGCAGGACCTCGACGAGGGGCAGGTAGGACGCTGCCCAGGACTGGTAGAGCCATTCCTCGCCGACCGGCCAGCGGCCGTGATGGGCCAGCCAGGGCAGGTGGGAGTGCAGGACCAAGGTGAACTGGCCCGGCACCGGGCTCGCGGCGTGCCCGCCGGGCACGGTACTGCGATCGGTCAAGGCTTCACCGCGATGGCGACCAGATCCAGACTCGCGTCGATGTCCGCGGCGACCAGCGCGAAATCGTCCACCGTGACGCTCGCGACGTCCGCGGTCAGTTCAGCGGGCCACGGTTCGCCCGCCAGCGCCCGTTCGATCTGCGCGTCGATGAACGACCCGCCGTGCTTGGCGTCCAACGCTTTCAGGCCGGGACCGTGGTGCACGCCGATCATCTGCGTGACCTCGAAACCGGCGTCGACCAGCAATTCGGTCAACTCGGCCGCGTTCAGTTCCCTGGTGTGGAACGGGTTGAGCGGAGTGTCGCGGCCGGGGGAGAAGGTGATCCGGTTGGGCGTGCTGATCAGCAGCTCGCCGCCGGGGCGCAGCACCCGCAGGCATTCGCGCAGGAACTGGGACTGGTCCCAGAGATGTTCGATCACTTGGAAGTTCACCACGACGTCGACCGAGGCGTCCTCCAGCGGCAGTTCGGCGAGGTTGCCCTGGATCATCTCCACGCGGGGGTAGCGCGCGCGCACGTGCTCGACGGCGCTGGTGTCGTAATCCACGCCGATCACCTTGGTGGCCACGCCCGCGATCATGTCCGCGCCGTAGCCCTCGCCCGAACCTGCCTCCAGCACGGTCTTTCCGGTGCAGCGGTCCAGCAGGCGGGCGTAGGCGATCTCGTGCCTGCGGAACCAGTAGTTCTCCTCGGCGATGCCGGGAACGGTGCGCTCGCCGGTCAGCGGCAGTGGTTCGACGGCGCCGACGGCGGCCTCGGTGTCCACGGAGATGCCGGACGGGTCGCCCACTGCGGCAGGGATCACAGCCTCGCTCATCACTCCGACGTTACTGGCACCGCGTCCGCGGGAATCACCCCACCCGGTCGGCTCGGAAGTGCGGCTCTGGCAGGCCGGACCCGGGGCCGCCGAACCGGGGCACTGTAACGCGTGGTACCCACTTGTGAGAGAGAAGCCACTAAGTTACCCACGGGTAACTTAACGTAAGGTAATGTCACGGCCTGAGCCACCCACCCGGGCGTACGGCGCAGCTCGTGCGACCACCATTTACGTGTAACCAGAACAGGAGGTCGACGAAGACCGATGCCGAACATCGTCGTACTCATCAAGCAGGTTCCCGACACATGGTCGGAGCGCAAACTCACCGACGGTGACTACACGCTCGATCGTGAGGCCGCCGACGCCGTCCTCGACGAGATCAACGAGCGTGCCGTCGAAGAAGCGCTGCTGATCAAGGAAGCCCAGGGCGGTGAGGTCACCGTGCTGGCCGCCGGTCCCGACCGCGCCACCGAGGCCATCCGCAAGGCGCTGTCCATGGGCGCCGACAAGGCCATCCACATCAACGACCCGGCCATCCACGGCTCCGACGCCGTGCAGACGGCGTGGGTGCTGGCCAGTGCGCTCGGCCAGGTCGAGGGTGTCGAGCTGGTCATCGCGGGCAACGAGGCCACCGACGGTCGCGCGGGCGCGGTGCCCGCGATCATCGCCGAATACCTCGGCCTCCCGCAGCTGACGCACCTGCGCAAGCTGACCGTCGACGGTGACAAGATCACCGGCGAGCGCGAGACCGACGACGGCGTGTTCAAGCTGGAGGCCACCCTCCCGGCCATCGTCAGCGTCACCGAGAAGATCAACGAGCCGCGCTTCCCGTCCTTCAAGGGCATCATGGCCGCGAAGAAGAAGGAAGTGCAGACCTTCACGCTGGCCGACCTGGGCGTCGACCCGTCGACCGTCGGCGTCGCGAACGCGGGCTCCACCGTCACCGCGGCCACGCCGAAGCCTCCGCGCACCGCGGGCGAGAAGATCGCGGACGAGGGCGACGGCGGCAGCAAGATCGCTCAGTACCTGATCGGCCAGAAGATCATCTGATCTCGGTAGCGCCTGCAGACTTCCTAGGAGAGAACAAATGGCTGAAGTACTCGTGCTCGTCGAGCACGCCGAGGGTGCGATCAAGAAGGTCAGCACCGAACTGCTCACCGCGGCTCGCGCCCTGGGTGAGCCCGCCGCCGTCGTGCTCGGCACGGCGGGCACCGGCGAGAAGCTGGCCGACGCGCTGGCCGCCGCGGGCGCCGAGAAGATCTACATCGCCGAGTCCGACGATGTGGAGAACTACCTGGTGACCCCGAAGGTCGACGTGCTGGCCGCGCTGACCGAGTCGGTCTCGCCCGCCGCCGTGATCGTCGCCGCCACCGCCGAGGGCAAGGAGGTGTCGGGTCGCCTGGCCGCCCGCATCGGCTCCGGCCTGCTGGTCGACGTCATCGACGTGAAGTCCGACGGCACCGCGGTGCACTCCATCTTCGGTGGCGCGTTCACCGTCGACGCCAAGGTCACCGGCGATGTTCCGGTGATCTCGGTCCGCCCGGGCGCCGTCGAGGCCTCGGCGCAGGCCGGCGCGGGCGAGAAGGTGACCGTCGAGGTGCCCGCGCAGGAAGACGGCGTGGTCAAGGTGACCTCGCGGGAGCCGGTCGTGGCCGGTGACCGTCCGGAACTCACCGAGGCGGGCATCGTGGTCTCCGGTGGCCGCGGCGTCGGCTCCGCCGACAACTTCTCGGTCGTCGAGGCGCTGGCCGACTCGCTCGGCGCGGCGGTCGGCGCCTCGCGCGCCGCCGTCGACTCGGGCTACTACCCGGGCCAGTTCCAGGTGGGCCAGACCGGTAAGACGGTCTCGCCGCAGCTGTACATCGCCCTCGGCATCTCCGGCGCGATCCAGCACCGCGCGGGCATGCAGACCTCGAAGACCATCGTCGCGGTCAACAAGGACGAAGAGGCGCCGATCTTCGAGATCGCCGACTACGGCATCGTGGGCGACCTGTTCAACGTCGCACCGCAGCTGACCGAAGCGGTCAAGTCGCACAAGGGCTGACGCTCTTCGGCTGGTCGAAAGGCGGCCCCGACCTGAAGGCCGGGGCCGCCTTTCGCTGAGTTGGCACAGCTGCGGTTCTGATGCTCGATCTGCTACAGCAGCGCTTCCACTGCCCGCCCATGTCGCATGTGATCGGCTGAAGTGCAGTGGCATACCCGCCAGATGGCCCGACACTGCTCGTAGTCGGCATGTTTGACGACGCCATCAGCCGATCTCATGCGTTGCCTGCTAGTTTCATTGGCGTCAAGTCCCCCGAAGGGGGGGAGTCATCGACACTAGGGGATCAGAAGTGAAGAAGACGGTTACGGGACTGCTGATGGGTGCGCTGGCCACGGGGGCTTTGATCGCCTCGGCACCTGCGGCGCAGGCAACGGTGTATCCGAACGAAAAGGCATGCTTGGCCGCCGCGAAGCAGGAGGAGGCGCGGCGCGTTTCCGCGGGCGACATCAACGTCCCTCATTACAGCTGCAAGGCAGAAGGAAACGGCTGGCGAATGGGCATCTTCCGCTGATCGAAGTGGTGAGGGCGGGCTGACCTGGTCTGCACCACCCTCGCCGCACGATCTGCCGCACAACCCCAGGACCACCGCGTCGATCGCTGCGCGGTGGTCCTGTTCCGTTTCCACCACCGCCGAAATACTTGCCTCCGACCGTCATTCGGCCCTGGACCAGCCGCCGGAGCTCTCTTGTGAGACCGATGATGGCCTGTCGATGAGCATGTATCGGCGCTGATCTTCGAGCGCTTGGTTCGTTGTGCTCGGTCGGAGAAGGTCGCCGCGACATTGGTGCGAACTCTCGAGGCCAGGTGAGCAAAAATAGTGACCGATGCGAAAGAAATTACGGCGCAGTCGATTCGCGTCGAAGTCGCAGGTTACGGACGTACACTCGCCCGGTGAGCATCCCCACGGAACCGATCGGTAGCATCCCTCGACCTCACGACCTGTTGGCCGCCATGGCCGACGAATCCGGCGACCCCGCGCTCGCCGAACTCCAGCAGCGGGCGGTCGCCGAGACCATCCGACGCTTGGAGGAACTCGGCTCTCCCGTCGTCACCGACGGCGAGCAGTCCAAGCCGAGCTTCGCCACCTATCCGCTCGCCGGGCTGGACAATCTGGCCCCGGACGGGGCGATCATCCCGTTCGCCGACGGGCACCAGCGGCAGTTGCCCCGCCTGAGCACAGGGCCGTTCCGCTACGCGGCGCACGCGGCGGACTATCTGCGCGCCGCGCAGCAGCACGCCACCGTTCCGGTGAAGCAGGCCGTCATCGCGCCGTCGGCACTGAGCCTGCTGTATCCGGCCGAGGGCATCGAGGGTTATCCGCGCGAGCAGTTCCTCGCCGATCTCGCGGACGCGGCCGAGGCCGACATCCGCGGCTGTCTGGAGGCGGGGGCGCACCTGGTGCAGCTCGACTTCACCGAAGGGCGGCTCTCGCTGAAGCTGGACCCCAGCGGCGGCGTGCTCGACCAGTTCATCGAGCTGAACAACACTGTGCTCGAACGCTTCTCGGACGAGGAGCGCGCCAGGATCGGCGTGCACACCTGCCCTGGTGGCGACCAGGACTCGACGCACAGCCTGGACGTGGACTACGTCGATTTGCTGCCGAAGCTGCTGCAACTGCGGGTGGGCGCGTTCTACCTCCAGTTCGCCAGCGAGCCCGACCCGGAGAAGGTGCTGGCCGTGGTCGCCGAACACCTGCCGGCCACGGCGCGCGTGTTCATCGGCGTCACCGACCCGATCGATCCGCGAGTAGAGACACCCGAACAGGTGCGTGACCGCGTGCTGCTCGCCGCTCGCTTCCTGCCCGTCGATCGGCTGGGCACCTGCGACGACTGCGGCTTCTCGCCGTTCGCCGACGACACCTCCACCTCACGGGAGACCGCGTTCGCCAAGATCCGCGCGCGTATCGAGGGCACAGCGCTGGCGGCCACGGAATTGGGCGTCTGATTCGCAATCGGGACTCGAGTGAACAGCCCCGGCAACTCCCGGGGCCGTTCTCGATCGGCTCGGCAGGCTCGTAATGAGATTCCGCTGACGCACAGCGGAGCCGGTGCGCTGTAGCGATATTCGACGGTCGCGGGGGACCGGCCCCGCTCCTGGCCGTGTGGCGGGGCGAGGCCGGTCACGGAGGCGTCGGCGCTCAGCTGCCTGGTGCGGGCGGGCAAACTCGTTCCGCCGGTATCCAGCCCCCGCGAACGCGCCGCCGCCCGTGGCCTGGCGTTCGATCCGCCCGCCGGTCCACTGCCCGTATCGCCCGGCCCCGATCCGAAAACACTGCTGCATGTGCTGGACGCGCTCAGCGACTCCATCGCGGACTTCCGCAGCCCGGCATCCCGTCTCTCGGGCGTCACGCGAAGCGAGCGGGACTGATGTGGACGCACGAGGTCCATCACACCGAAGCCGGCGGCTATCAGGCGATGTGGCGGCTGATCTGCTCCCGCGCCATGGCCTTCCTCGGCTACCGGATCAATCTGAAAACGGAAGAAAACGGATGAGGGAACTATTGCCCGCGTACCTGTCAAGGCGTCTTACTGAATAGAGTCAGGACCAAGCGAGTTCGCGATCCTGGCGCAGCGGAACCATTCCCGCCGTGGCCGAGGAGGTCGCAGGATGTCTACCACTACTTCTCCTTCCGCGGCGCCGACTCTGATCTCGGTCGGCCCGCGTTCCGGTCCGGTTGCCGGTGGCATAACGGTCACCCTGACCGGGACGAACCTGACCAGTGCTACGGCGGTCGAATTCGGCGCCATTCCAGCGATCTCGTTCGCGATCGACTCCGAAACGCAGATCACGGCTGTCTCTCCGGCCGCGACGGGAGTCGTGCGTATCACCGTCACAACGCCGAGCGGGCGGAGTAACGGTGTCCCGTTCACTTATGTCGGCACGCCTCCACCATCCGGGGTGAACTTCGGTCCGGGAACGTCGATCGTCTCCGATGGCGGGCCGCCCCGCGGAAGCTGGGGCACGGTAGGGGCGGTCGGATACGACGAACTCGGCAATCTGGTGGCTCTCACGGCCGGGCACATGATGACCCGGAACACCAGAACTCAGGATGTATTCCTCACGGGGAATCGCAGACTGGGTCCGATCGGGTGTTACGTCACGTGGTGCACGAATTGGCCCGGCTTTCCGTCGATGCGGTTTCCGGCCGACTCATCCAGGGATTACGCGGTCATCAAACTGGACGAAACGAAGATCAATCCGGTCAACACGACGCCGAACGGCACCGTGATCAGCCGGATCGGTGCGCATCCGGTTCCGCTCACGGACATCATGTGCAAGTACGGCCAGGTGTCCGGAACGACATGCGGTCTCGTGATCGAGTACGAGAACAACGTCATCCGGTCCTGGGCTGCGGTCATTCCGGGCGACAGCGGTGGACCGGTGACCACGCGAAGCGGTCTGGTCGGCATCACCTCCGCGATCAATCCGCTCAAACCGTGGGCGCCGTTCCAGTTCACCGGTATCCACGGCATTCTCGACGACATCGCAGCGCAAGGACCGCGCACGATCGGCATCGGATTCACTCCGCTCCCGTGATCGTGGAGCACGAACACGATCGCGCGCTCGACCGACCCGTCGCTGTGAGCGATTGCGGAAGTCCGGTTACCGGTGGCACGGACTGTCTGCGCCGAGTCTCGCAGCGCGGACCTGACCGCCGCCGCACCGCCGTGCTCAGCAGCGGTGCAGCGCCAAGAGCAGGGTGTCCAGGATCGGTGATCGCCTGGCGTCGGCGCGCAGTACCGCCGAGACCGGGATGCGCAACTTGGATTCGGCCAGCCGCAGCACCACCAGTCCCTCGGTGGTGCTCTCGGCGTACAGGACCGTCCACGCGTCGGGCCGGTTGATCAACTCCATCGTCGCCGTGTGATCGGGCGGGATCGGCGGTCCGAACGTCGGGCCGGTGGGCAGTTCGGCGAAGGCGTTGCGGATCACGGTGTGCAGCAGGACCTGTTCCTGCTCCGGCGGCAGAAGCAGCGGATACGAACTCAGGTCCGCCAGGGTCACCGTGTCTCTGGTCGCCAGCGGATGCGCGCTGGAGGTGGCGATCACCAGGTCCTCCACCCACAGTTGTTCCACCACGAGGCCCGGCTGGTCGACGCGGCCGCGGATGAGCGCCAGATCACAGTCCCCGTCGGCCACCGCGGTGATGCGCTGACGGAAGGGTTTGATCACGAACTCGATCTCCGCCTCGGGATGCGCGGCGCGCGCTCCCGCGATGGCCGACAGCGAGCGGGTGGCGAAGGACATGTTCGCGGCCAGCCGGATGCGCGGGCCCACCGTTCGCACGGCGGCCCGGATCGCCGATTCCAGGCTCAGCATTTGTTTCGCCAGGGGAAGTAGCCGGGCGGTCGCGTCGGTGGGGACGACGGAGCGGGTCGAGCGCTCGAACAGTTGCACGCCGAGGTCGCGCTCGAGCCGGGAGATCTGGTGGCTGATCGCCGACTGCGAGATGAAGCACCGCGCCGCGGCGCCGCTGAAGCTGAGCTCCTCGCACACTGCGACGAAGTAGGTGAGCTGCCGAAGTTCCACAGCGACCTCCTATTAATTACGAATCGAGATAAGACTCATCTGAATTATGCGCCCACACACCTGAAATATCCGTCCTCCGGATCGCGGTTGGTAATGAGAGAAGGAGGCTGTCATGCAGTACGTGGAAGCGGGAATCGAAACCGCGGGTGTCGTCATTGTCGGATCGGGGTTCGGCGGGCTCGCCGCCGCCAAGCAGCTGGCCAAGTCGGGGGTGGACTATGTGCTGATCTCCAGCACGCCCGAGCATCTGTTCCAACCGCTGTTGTACCAGGTAGCGACCGGTGTGCTCGCATCGGATGAGATCGCGCCGCCGATCGCGGGGATTCTGCGCCGCCATCGCGAGGCGGACGTGCGCCTTGGCACGGTGGTCGACATCGATCCCGACCGGGCCGTCCTCACCTACGAACACGAGGGCGAGCGCCGCCGCATCCGTTACGGCTCGCTGATCGCGGCCACCGGGGCCAGCCAGTCCTACTTCGGCCGGGACGATTTCGCCGAGAAGACCTTCTCGCTCAAGACCATCGACGACGCGCGGCGGCTGCGCGCGCAGATCCAGCGCGTCTTCACCGAAGCCGCGCAGGCCGACGAGCAGACCAGGCGCAGGCTGCTGAGCTTCGTTGTGGTCGGCGCGGGGGCGACCGGCGTCGAGGTGGCGGGACAGCTGAAGGAACTGGCGAAACGGTATTACCACCAGGAGGTCTCGGTCACGCTCGTGGAGGGCGCGGGCGAGGTGCTCCCGCCGTTCGGGGGCGGGCTGTCGGAATACGCGAAGAAGTCGCTCACCCGCAGCGGCGTGGATGTGCTGCTCGGCACCTTCGTCACCGACATCGAGCACGGCAAGGTCACCGTCAAGAGCGCCGACGGGGTCGAGCACGGCATCGCGGCGGAGACGGTGGTCTGGTCGGCGGGCGTGCAGGCGGGCGGGTTCGCGAAGATCCTGGCCGAGGCCACGGGCGTGGCGACCGACCGGGCGGGCCGGCTGCTGATCAACCCGGACCTCACCGTCGGCGGCTACGCCGATATCTACGCCATCGGCGACATGACCTCGCTCAACGGCTACCCCGGCCAGTCGCCGGTCGCCATGCAGGAGGGCAGGCACGCCGCCGACATCATCCGCCGCAAGAAGCAGCCCGGCACCCCGTTCACCTACTGGGACAAAGGCAGCATGGCGGTGATCAGCCGATTCAGCGCCGTGACGAAGCTCAACGAGCGCATCACCTTCCGTGGCGTCGTCGCCTGGGTCATATGGCTCGCGGTGCACTTGTTCTATCTGGTCGGCTTCCGCAACCGCTTCGCCGCGGTCGCCTCGTGGTTGGTCGCGTTCATCGGCACCGGACGTCCCGGTTTCGCCGAAGAGGAGACGACCGCGCCGACGGTACGCGCGTCGGAAAGCCGAGCGGCCTGAGTACTTCCCGCACCTGACGAATCGCGCGGCTTCCAGCCGGAAGCGGCGCGATGCCCGGTGTGCGGCGTGCCGGCCGAGAACGACGACCCGCGCGACAAACCGCATGTCGGAAGCGTTTGCGATGCTGATGGACGAACACGGTGGAACCGTTCGGTGAACGCTCGGTGTGACCGCCGTCTCGTTAACCCAACCGGCATCGCGGCGACACTTCGAGGTTGCTGAGGCGCATTGTCGGACTGGCTTCATCATGGATATGACTATTTCGTCCGTGTTGACAGCCCCGGCTCGAGCGACGGACTCCGGCGAGGGGCGGTCGCGCTACTCGCTGGTGGTCTCCTCCGACCGCGACCACCGTGTCGCCGCACAGCGCCTGCGCTACAACGTGTTCGCGAACGAGCCGGGCTTCCGGATCCCGGACGCCGGAACCGGCCTGGACGCCGACCGATTCGACGAGCACTGCGACCACCTGCTGGTGCGCGACGACGCCAGCGGCGAGTTCGTCGGCTGCTACCGGATGTTGCCGCCGGACCGAGTCGCCGCCGCGGGCGGGTACTACACGGCGACGGAATTCGATCTCGCCCAATTGGATCCGGAGGGAATGCGGATCGTCGAGATGGGCCGCGCCTGCGTGGTGCCCGACCACCGCAACGGCTCGGTGCTCACCCTCATGTGGGCGGGCATCCTGCACTACATCCAGCTCACCGGCTACGAGTGGGTGATGGGCTGCGTGTCGGTACCGATGCAGGACACCCCGGCCGACCCGCCCGGGGTGAACGTGCGCGGCGTGCGCGACATGCTGCTCGGCAGGCACGCCTCCGACCCGGAGCGGCGGGTGCACCCGCACAACCCGGTGATCGTCGACGGCAAGTCCCTGGACGAACTGACGCCGCCGTCCCGGCCGAAGCTGCCCCCGCTGGTGCGCGGGTACCTGCGGCTGGGCGCGGAGGTATGCGGCGAACCCGCCCACGATCCCGATTTCGCGGTCGCCGACTTCGTCGTGCTGCTCGGGTTGGACACCATCAACACCCGGTACCTCGACCGACTACAAGACGCGGCCGCGTCGCTCGACGGGGGACGGTGAGGACCGTGGTTTTCGACGCGCCGCCCGCGATGTCCACCGCACACGCTTGGATGCCGTCGAGCCCCTGCGGGCCCGGCTGCCTGGATTCGATCGATGGGGTCGGACCGGCGCGGGTGGCCGCCCGGTTGGCCGGGGTCGCCGGACTGCTGCTCAGCTTCCCGTTCGCGAACGCGGTGACACCACGGGGCAAGCGCGTGCCGTTGCAGCGCGGCTACGCTCGCCTGCTGCTCGGTTGCCTGGGCCTGCGGCTGCGGATCGTCGACAACCGAGGGGTCGTGGACGAGCGCGGTGTCGTCGATGAGGGCGACGCCGCGCGCACACCCGCGGGCTTCGGGACGGCGGGTCATGGCGTGCTGGTCGTCACCGGACACATCGGGTGGACCGACATCGTCGCGCTGGCCTCGGTGCAGCCACTCGGCTTCGTGGCCCGCGCGGACATGGTGGACTGGCCGCTGATCGGCAAGCTCGCCAAGTCGATGCGGGTGATCCCGATCGAGCGCGAGAGCCTCCGGCAGCTGCCCGGCGTGGTGGCCGCGGTGGGAGCGCGACTGGCCGCGGGCGAGCGGATCGGCGTCTTCCCCGAGGGCACCACCTGGTGCGGCCGCGCCTACGGCACCATGCGTTCCGCGCTGTTCCAGGCGGCCGTGGACACCGGCACCCCTGTGCAGCCGGTGCGATTGCGGTATTTGGACCGGCACGGCGTGTCGTGCACGGTGCCCGCGTTCGTCGGCGCCGACACCTTCGCCTCCTCCGCGCGGCGGGTGCTGCGCTCGCGCGGGATGGTCGCCGAGGTGGTGCTGGAACCGGTGCTGGAACCCGGCACGGACCGGCGCGAGCTGGCCCGTCGCTGCGAGGCCGTCGTCCGCGGGACCGCGGTGTCGCGCCGTGGCGCAGTCGAAGCCACGGAGTGGATCGAGGCCGGGCACACGCGGGTGCAGGATCCGTCGCTCGCGGCCGACGCCCCCGAAGTACGCAGGCCACGCCGCGCGATGCTGCGCGGCCGCCGGAGCGCCGCCGCGCGGTAGCGACTCGGCGACGCGATGGCCGAGACGCCCTGGTCCGCGACATCGCTCTTCCCGAGACACCGCCCGCCGCTCTTCGAGCCGGGTCCCGCACTCGCGCCCATCCGGATGTACCGGTGCCGCGCCGTGTGCACCCGCGTGCGCCGCGCCGCGGCCACACACGGGAGGCTCGGAGCGGTTACCAGCGGACTACGACCCCCGGTGTCCGGGCCACGCCATTACCGAGACACGCGGTGAGCCGCATTCGCCGCTGGCTCCACACAGTTTCCGGGGCGGGCCGACATCGGCCCGCCCCGGAAACAGGGGAAGAACTCAGAAGCCGCTTCCGGTCGGCGGGCGGAAGCCGTTGTGCCAACCGGGCCTGCCGTGGTCCCAGTCGTCGTGGCGGTCGCGGCCGCGGAACCAGTCGTCGTGACGTCCCCGGTCCCAGTCGTTGTGCCGTCCGTTGTTCCAGCCGTCGTGACGGTGACCGCCGTGGCCGTGCCCGGGGCGGCCGTGGGCCGCGTCGACCTGGTCGGCGGGCTCGAGCACGATCGGGTCGGCGAGCGCGGGCACCGCGACGGCGGTGAGCGGCATCAGGGCGAGTACGGACGCGGCGGCGGCGCGTGCCAGTACACGTCGCGTACGTCCATGGGTGCGTGGGTCCATCGGAACTTCCTCACTGATCGATTCGTCCGGTAGTCGACCGCCCGGCGTCCCGGTCCCGGATCCGGCTTGCGAACGGACCGACCGGCGATCAATACGCTGAACAACGTACCGCTATTCAGCGGCACATTCAATAGGTGAGAACCCTGAGATCCGGCCGGTCACATGGCTTTCGCGGTCCCGTGCGGGCGCGTGAGCAGGGGGGAATAACGGGCAGACGGTGACGGCTATCCTTAACTGGTCATGAAGTCGGCTTTTTCGGGTCCGGTCAACGGTGCTGCGCCCCACACGGTCTACCTCGATCACGCGGCCACCACACCGATGCTGCCCGCGGCCATCGAGGCGATGACGGCTGCCCTGCGCACCACGGGCAATGCCTCATCCCTGCACGGCTCGGGGCGCGCCGCCCGGCGGCTGCTCGAAGAGGCGCGCGAGTCGATCGCCGCCGACCTCGGCGCCCGGCCCTCGGAGGTCATCTTCACCTCCGGCGGCACCGAGAGCGACAACCTGGCGGTGAAGGGCATCTTCTGGGCGCGCCGCGACGCCGATCCGCGCCGCAACCGGATCATCGCCAGTTCGATCGAGCACCACGCGGTGATCGACGCGGTGGAGTGGCTGGAGCGGCACGAGGGCGCCGAGGTCACCTGGCTCCCGGTGGACGCAGAGGGGATGGTCGCGCCCGGCGCGCTGCGTGCCGCGTTCGCCGCGCATCCCGACGACGTCGCGCTGGTTACCGTGATGTGGGCGAACAACGAGGTCGGGGCCATCCAGCCGATCACCGAGCTGGCCGCCGTGGCAGCGGAATTCGGCGTGCCGATGCACAGCGACGCGGTGCAGGCGGCGGCGCAGCTGCCCATCGATTTCGGCGCGAGCGGTCTTTCCGCCGCCAGCTTCGCCGGGCACAAGGTGGGCGGACCGCACGGCGGCGGGGTGCTGCTGCTGGGCAGGCAGGTGCCGTGCGTGCCGCTGCTGCACGGCGGCGGCCACGAGCGTGACCTGCGGTCGGGGACCTCGGACACCGCGGCCGCGATCGGGCTGGCCGCCGCGCTGCGTCAGACCGCGGTCGAACTGCCCGTCCGCACGGCCGAACTCGTCGCCTTGCGGGACGCGTTGATCGACGGAATCCGCGCCACAGCGCCCGACGCGGTGCTCAACGGTCCGGCGGACGAACGGCGTCTGCCGGGCAACGTGCACGTCACATTTCCCGGCTGCGAAGGGGATTCGCTGCTGATGCTGCTGGACGCGGCGGGGATCGAATGCTCGACCGGTTCGGCGTGCACCGCGGGCGTCGCCACGCCGAGTCACGTGCTGATCGCCATGGGCGTCGAGCCGTGGCAGGCGCGCGGCTCGCTGCGCTTCTCGTTGGGGCACACCTCGACGCGCGCCGATGTGGACGCAGTGCTGAAAGTTTTGCCGCAGGTGGTGGAGCGGGCCAAGGCCGCGGGCCTGGCCGGTGCGAAAGGAGGTGTCTGATGCGGGTACTCGCCGCGATGAGCGGTGGTGTGGATTCGGCCGTGGCGGCGGCGCGTGCCGTCGACGCCGGTCACGAGGTGGTCGGCGTGCATCTGGCGCTGTCGGCGACACCGGGCACGCTGCGCACCGGATCGCGCGGCTGCTGCTCGAAGGAGGACGCCGGTGACGCCCGGCGCGCCGCCGACGTGCTGGGCATCCCGTTCTACGTCTGGGATTTCGCCGACCGCTTCAAAGAAGACGTCATCGACGATTTCGTCGCGGCCTACGCGGCGGGTGAGACGCCCAATCCGTGCCTGCGCTGCAACGAGAAGATCAAGTTCTCCGCGCTGGCCGACCGCGCGGTGGCGCTCGGCTTCGACGCCGTGGTCACCGGGCACTACGCGCGGCTCGAGGACGGCGTGCTGCGCCGCGCCGTCGACGCCGACAAGGACCAGTCCTATGTGCTGGCGGTGCTGACCGCGCAGCAGCTTTCGCGCGCGATGTTCCCGGTGGGCGACACTCCCAAGCCGCGGATTCGCGCCGAGGCGGCCGAGCGGGGCCTCGCCGTCGCGAACAAGCCGGACAGCCACGACATCTGCTTCATCCCCTCCGGCGACACCCGCGCGTTCCTCGGCGCGAAGATCGGCATCCGGCCCGGCGCGGTCGTCGACGCCGACGGCCAGGTGCTCGCGCGGCACGAAGGTGTGCACGGATTCACCATCGGCCAGCGCAAGGGATTGGGATTGCCGGGTCCGGCCGCCGACGGCAAACCGCGATACGTCACCGGCATCGATCCCGATTCCGGCACGGTGCACGTCGGCTCGGCCGAGGAGCTGCGGGTCCGGACGATCGAGGCGGAACGCGCGATCTGGACCTCCGGTTCCGCGCCCGCGGGCCCGATCGAGTGCGTGGCGCAGGTACGCGCGCACGGCGGCACCGCGCCCGCGGTCGCCGAGTCGGTCGATGACGGACTGATCGTGCGGCTGCGTGAGCCGCTGACCGGCGTCGCGCGTGGCCAGGCGGTGGTGCTCTATCGTCCGGACCCGCAGGGCGACGAGGTGATCGGCAGTGGGACCATCTCCGGTACCGTGCGGGAATCCGTCGCCAGCGAAACGGGGGCCGAGGCGGCGCGGTGATCCGGCCCGCCCGGCGCCGTCCTCTCCCTCGCAGCCCCCTGTGGTGTGGGGACCGAAAGACCCGGTAGCTGTTGCGGACAACGCAATCCCGGAATGGCGGAATCGAACGGACGGAGTACGGCGACAGTGGACGAGACCGGCACGGATGGCGTGACGCGAGACGGCGGGACGGACGTGGCGATCGAGCCGGTGCGCCTGCGGGGCGGAATCGCCACCGGTGTCGGCTCCTGGCCGGGCGCCGACCCGCGCGAGGCCGCCGCGACGATCGTCGGTGAACTCGGCGAGCTACCGCATCTGGTGGAATTGCCCGCTCGCGGCGCGGGCGCGGACCTGATCGGCCGGGTCTCCGCGCTGCTGGTGGACTTGCGATTCGACACAACGCCCCGGGGCTACCGGCTCGCGCCACGCCCGGGTGCGGTCTCGCGGCGGGCCCATGACCTGCTGCGGACCGATCTGGACGCGCTCGAGGAAGCGTGGGAGAACGCCGGTCTGTCCGGCCGCGGCCATCCGGTGAAGGTGCAGGCGGCGGGCCCGCTGACGTTGGCCGCGCAGGTCGAGCTGCCCGGCGGGCATCGCGTGCTCACCGATTCCGGCGCGGTGCGTGACCTCGCGGAATCCTTGGCCGAGGGGCTGGCCCAGCACGTGGCGGAGGTGCGCAAGCGGCTCGGCGCGCAGGTCGTCTTGCAGTTGGACGAGCCGTCGCTGTCGGCGGTGCTGGACGGCTCGCTGCGCGGGGTGAGCGTGCTGAACACCGTGCGCGCCCTGCCAGAGCCGGAAGCGCTGGCCCTGCTCGACACGGTGATCACCGCCCAGTCCGCGCCGGTGCTGGTGCACAGCTGCGCAGAGCCGCCCGCGCTGGGGCTGTTGCGCCGCAGCGCCGCCGACGCGATCGGTTTCGACCTCAGCGCGATCGGCACCGAGCAGCTCGACGATGTCGGGGAGGCACTCGAAGCGGGCAAGCAACTGATGCTCGGCGTCGTCCCGACCAAGGCACCGGCCACCGAGGTCACTTGGCGGACCTTCGCCGAGCCGGGCGTGCGGCTGATCGATCGGCTCGGCTTCGGCCGCCGCACGCTCGCGCAACGGGTGGCGGTCGGTCCGGCCTGCGGTCTGGCGGGCGTCCCGCTGGAGTGGAGCCGGCGGGCGCTGCGCCTGGCCACGGATGTCGCGCGCGCGTATGCCGAGGAGCCGGAAGAGCTTTCGTTCTCCTGATGTCCGGGGGCGTGCGTCGCTCGATGCGCGGTGGGTTCCTGACGAGCGCAGCCGCCGAGTGACTCCCGCGGGGCGCGGGCGCACCAGGATCCGCAGCGCTGGAACGACTACCTCGCGAGCATCCCGCCGGAGAATCACGGGCCCAGCCCGGCCGTTCGGTCATCGCGATCGGTGCCCCCGCCCGGTGGCGCTGCCGCACCGTTCCGAACGGCATGTCGTGGTCTCGCCCAGAGCGCCATCGATGCCGCCGCTTCGTTGCCGGGCCGGGAAACGGACCGGCCGGAATCCGTGCCCGCGAGTGCGGCGACGTGCGCGAACACGGCGATGTGCTGTCGGTGCCCTCCGCTAATGTGCGTTGGGTGAGTGACAGCGACAGCGCGGCGGCCCCAGCATCGGCAGAGCAGCGGGTGGAGTGGCAGCGACTCGCGGACGAGGTGCGTGAGCATCAGTTCCGCTACTACGTCCGGGACGCGCCGATCATCTCCGACGGCGAGTTCGACGCGATGTTGCGGCGGTTGCAGGCCATGGAGGACGAGCATCCGGACCTGCGCACGCCGGATTCGCCGACCCAGCTCGTCGGCGGCGGCTTCGCGACCGATTTCACCGCCGTCGACCACCTCGAGCGGATGTTGTCGCTGGACAACGTGTTCGACGTCGACGAGCTGCGCGCCTGGGCCGCGCGGGTGGAGGCGGAGACCGGGCCGGACCTGCACTACCTGTGCGAGGTGAAGATCGACGGCGTCGCGCTGAATCTGGTCTATCAGAACGGGCGGCTGGTCCGCGGCGCCACCCGTGGCGACGGACGCACCGGCGAAGACGTGACGCTCAACGCGCGCACCATCGATGACATCCCCGGCGAGCTGACCCCCACCGAGGAATTCCCGATCCCGCGGTTGCTGGAGGTCCGCGGCGAGGTGTACTTCCGGCTGGAGGATTTCGAGACGCTCAACGCCGCCATCGTGGCCGAGGGCAAACCGCCCTACGCCAACCCGCGCAACACCGCGGCCGGGTCGCTGCGGCAGAAGGACCCGTCGGTCACCGCGCGGCGCAGGCTGCGGATGATCTGCCACGGCTTCGGCCGGATCGAGGGCTACACGCCGACCTCGCAGTACGAGGCGTACCGCGCGCTCGCCGCGTGGGGTCTGCCGGTGTCCGAACACACCAGGCGGGTGCAGGGCATCGACGCGGTGATCGAACGGGTCGCCTACTGGGGCGAGCACCGGCACGACATCGAGCACGAGATCGACGGCCAGGTCATCAAGATCGACGAGACCGCGCTGCAACGCCGCCTCGGCTCCACCTCACGCGCCCCGCGCTGGGCGATCGCCTACAAGTACCCGCCCGAGGAGGCGACGACCAAGCTGCTGAACATCCAGGTGAACGTGGGCCGCACCGGCCGGGTGACGCCGTTCGCGGTGATGGAGCCGGTGTCCGTCGCGGGATCCACGGTCGCGATGGCCACCCTGCACAACGCCGCCGAGGTCAAGCGCAAGGGTGTGCTGATCGGCGACACGGTCACCATCCGCAAGGCGGGCGACGTGATCCCCGAGGTGCTGGGGCCGGTGGTGGACGCGCGTCCCGAAGACGCGCGCGAATTCGTCATGCCGACGCACTGCCCCGAATGCGGCACCGAACTGCGCCCGGAGAAGGAGGGCGACGCCGACATCCGCTGCCCGAACCAGCAGTTCTGCCCGGCGCAGTTGCGCGAGCGCGTCTATCACGTGGCCGGCCGCGGCGCCTTCGACATCGAGGCGCTCGGATACGAGGGCGCGATCGACCTGCTGAAGTCCGGCGCCATTACCGACGAGGGCGACCTCTTCGACCTGGACGAGGCGGCGCTGCTGACCACCTCGCTCTACGCCAACAAGAACGGCAGCCTCTCCGCCAACGGCAAGCGGCTGCTGGAGAACCTGGCCGTGGCCAAGGACCGGCCGCTGTGGCGGGTGCTGGTCGGGCTGTCCATCCGGCACGTCGGGCCCACCGCGGCGCGGGCGCTGGCCGCCGAATTCGGCAGTGTGGACCGTATCGAGCAGGCGTCGGGCGAAGAGCTGGCCGCGGCCGACGGCGTGGGCCCGACCATCGCGGCCGCGGTGGCGGAGTGGTTCACGGTGGACTGGCACCGCGCCGTGGTGGCGAAATGGCGGGCCGCGGGTGTGCGGATGGAGGATGAACGCGACGAATCCATCGAGCGCAACCTGGAGGGCCTGTCCATCGTGGTGACCGGCTCGTTGCAGGGCTTCACCCGCGACGGCGCCAAGGAGGCGATCCTGATGCGCGGCGGCAAGGCCGCCGGCTCGGTGTCGAAGAAGACCGCGTTCGTGGTGATCGGTGACGCACCAGGATCCAAGGCCGCCAAAGCGGAAGAACTCGGTGTGCCGATCCTCGACGAGGAGGGGTTCCGGCGGCTGCTGGAGGGCGGCCCCGTAGCGGTCGCGCCGGAGACGGCCGCGGAGGATGCCGAAGCCGAGGAGTGATCGGCGCTTGACCTGAAGGACCGTTGAGGTATGAGGATCGACTGGTAGGCGACTACCAGGAGGTCCATCATGTCTCGTCCTACCGCACTGGTCACCGGCGCGTCGGCCGGATTCGGCGCGGCCCTCGCGCGGGCGCTGATCGAACAGGGGTGGCGGGTGCTGGGGACCGCGCGTCGTGCCGACCGGTTGATGCGGGTGGCCGCCGAACTCGGACCGGAGTTCCGCGCGATCCCCGGTGACGTCACCGATCCCGCGGATCGCGCGCGGCTGGCGGATGCCGCGCGCGCTGCGGGTGAACTGGACTTGGTGGTGAACAACGCCAGCCGCCTCGGTCCGAGTCCGCTGCCTCACCTCGCGGACTATCCGCTCGACGAATTCGAGCGCGTGCTTCGCACGAATGTGCTTTCGCCACTGGCGATTCTGCAATTCACGCTGCCGCTGCTGCGCCAGGGCGGCGCCGTGGTGAACATCAGTTCCGACGCCGCGTCGGAGCCGTATCCCGAATGGGGCGGATACGGGTCGTCGAAGGCGGCGCTCGACCAACTCACCGCGATCCTCGGCGTGGAGCGTCCGGACCTGTCGATCTACGCGTTCGACCCGGGTGACATGCGCACCGAGATGCATCAGGCGGCGTTTCCCGGCGTCGATATCTCCGACCGGCCGGAGCCCGCGACGGTGGTGCCCGCGCTGCTGCGGCTGCTCGCGCAGAGACCCAGGAGCGGGCGGTATGCCGCAGCCGATTTCGTGGCCGGACGGGCGTCATGACGGTGCGCACCACCCTGCCGTCCTTCGACCTGTCCCCGGAACGCAATGCCGCCGTCCCGCCCGAGGCGCGGGGGATCGCGCGCGACGACGTCCGCCTGCTCGTCGCCGATGGGGAACTGACCCACGGCATGTTCCGTGAGCTGCCGGACCGGCTGCGTCCCGGCGATCTCGTGGTGGTGAACAACTCGGCGACCATGTCCTCGGCCCTCGACGCCACGCTGGAGGACGAGCCGGTGGTGCTGCACTTCTCCACCTGGCTGGACGACGGCAGCTGGGTGATCGAGGTACGGACCACGCGGCGCACTCCCTATCCGGCGCAGCGGCTCTCGTCCGGGACCGTCCTGCGACTACCGGGCGCCACGGCGACGCTGCGCACGCCCTGGTTGCCGGGCGGACGACGTCTCTGGAGCGCGGACGTCACTACCGACGTACCTCGGCTACTGGCCGCGCACGGCAGACCGATCACGTATTCGTATGTGCCGCAACGATGGTCGGCGTCCTACTACACGACGGTTTTCGGGCGGGTGCCGGGCAGCGCGGAAATGCCCAGTGCGGCACGCCCTTTCACGGAGCATCTGGTGCTGGATCTGATCGCCGCGGGGGTAGCTCTCGCGCCGATCACCCTGCACACCGGGGTCTCCTCGCCGGAGGCCGGGGAACCGCCGAGCCCCGAGCGGTTCGTCGTGCCGCCCGCTACGGCGCGGCTGGTGAATGCCACGAAAGCCGCGGGTGGACGCGTGGTCGCGGTCGGTACCACGGTGACGCGGGCGCTGGAAACCGCCGCCGACCCCTCTGGTCTGGTGCACGCCTCGCGCGGATGGACGGAGGTGGTGCTCGGAGTGGATCGCCCGGCCCGGGTGGTGGACGGACTGATCACAGGTTGGCACGCGCCCGGCGCGTCACACCTGGACCTCCTGGTCGCGGTGGCGGGGGAGGAAACCGTCGCCGCTGCCTACACCGCAGCCGTGGACACCGGCTATCTGTGGCACGAGTTCGGCGACAGCGCGCTGCTGTTCGGTCCGGGCGGTCGACTCAGCCGACCGTGACCGTGGCGCCCAGCTGACCCGCGATGTCGAATCGTCCGCAGCGGCCGCCGCTCAGGTCGAGCTTCTGGGTGATCAGCTTGCCGCGGCGATTCTTGAACGTCGCTTCGGCGGACACGTCGGCGCTCGCGGTCGAGCACACCTTCGACACCACGCCGGGCGGGTCGTAGCTGACCGTCCCGCCGCCCTGGCAGGTGTTCGTGCTGTTGGCCAGGAATACCCGCGCGGCGCCCTCCGGACACGGCGCGTCCGCCACCGCTTCCGGCGCCACGACCAGCGTGCCGAGCGTGAGCGCGGCGATCACCGAGCTGCCAACCACAAGACGACGAACCGTCGGTTCCATCGATACCCTCATCCCATCGAACATTCCGGCAGTACGCCGCGAAACCACCGCAGCGTGCAGGCATGCTAACCCGCTATCACCGGCCTTGTCCCGGCGACCGCGGCGCGGACAGCGGTGCGTGCGCCCGGCCCCGGGCCTGCTCGCGCGAGGCGGCGTGGGCGCGGATCGCGGGTGTCAGCGGGGTGATGTCGCCCGACACGGGAGCGGACGGAAGTATGGCGGCATGCTGCGCAGTTTTCAGGTGACCAATCACAGATCGCTGGCCGATGAGCAGGAGCTGCGGCTGACCAAGGGGAGCGGGCCGGTGGCCGTACCGGTGACCGCTGTGCACGGCGGCGCCGCTGCGGGAAAGACGAACCTGATCGACGCGCTCGGGCAGATGCGCGACGCGGTGCTGCACTCGGTGACGGGGTGGGATCCGTACGCGGGTCCGGTGCGTGCCCCGCATCTCGGATTCCCGGAGCGGCCCTCGGAATTCGTGGCGGCGTTCGTCGCCGAAGGCGTGCCGTATACCTATGGTTTCCGGCTGGACAACGCCGATGTGACGGCCGAATGGCTGCACACCCACCCGCGCTCGCGCAAGCGAATCGTGTTCGAGCGCAGCGGCGAACAGATCAAGATCGGCCCGATGTTCGAAGCGGCGCGGTACGGGATCACCGCGCTGGCTCCGCTGGTCCGTCCGAACGCCCTGCTGCTCAGCCTCGCGGGCCAGATGTACTCCGACGCGCTGGTGCCCGCCTACCGATGGTTCGAGTCCATGCTCGAGGTGCAGCGCGGTCCCGCCGAACCCGACGCCATCGCCCACCGGCTGGGCAGCCACATCTCCCGCTCCCCGGACAACGCGGTGCGGCTGCTGATGCTGCTGCGTACGGCCGAGCTGGGCATCACCGATCTGCTCGTCGCCGAGCCCGACCCCCTGTACGCCGATTACCTGCGCGAATTGGACGCCGACATCACCGGCCTCGGCAAACAGATCGACCTGTGCGCCACCTCGCCCGGCTATGCCGACCAGTTGCTGCGCGACAACGGCGTGACCGCCGTGCTGCTCGAGCGCGAGCTGACCAACCTGAAGGCCGCGCGCGACGCCCTGTACGCGCGGATGGTGGCGCGGCGCGGGGTCGGCCTGAACCTCGTGCACGACGGCATCGACACCCCGTTCGGGATCGCCGACGAATCCTCCGCCACGCTGTCGTTGCTGCGGGTGCTGCCCGCCATGCTCGACGCGCTGGACGCGGGCCGCGTGCTCGCCGTCGACGACATCGGCGCGTGCCTGTCGGCCGAGGAGACCGATCGGTTGATCCAGCTGTTCCAGAACCCGGAGACGAATGCCCGTGGCGCTCAACTGATCTTCACCACCGACAACCGGATGCTGATCGATCGGGGCAACGGGCGCTCGCAACGCACCCGCATGTCGGTCTGGCAGGTCCGGCGCACCGGCCGGGGCACCAGCGAGCTCGCCCCGGTGTGACGCGCACCTAGCATGGGGACATGCTGGAGTTCGTCGCGCTGGTGACCCTGACCGCGGTGCTCGTGTCGCTGATCGTGTTCGCGATCCGCGGCAGGCGGGGCTATCGACCGGCGAACCCGGAGGAGGGGACGCTCTACATCACCGGTGTGAGCCCGCGCCCCGATGCTCCGGGCGAGCAGTACGTGACCATCACCGGGAACCTGACCGGTCCCTCGGTCTCCGGCAAGGTCGTGTACGGCCGCTTCGTGTGGGACACGAGTTCCTGGCCGGAGACCGGCGATCTGCTCCCGGTCGTCTATCCGCCGGGCAAGCCCGATCGCTGGCAGATCGCGCGGTCCGGCTGAGCGGCCTCCGCGCACCGACGCCACGCCGCACTCGGGGCAGCGCGGTCGCGCGAGGTGGACGTGCCACAGCCCGCGTGACGCGAACCGGGCTACGGATCCGCGGGACGCCGATGCGGCCCGGCGGAGGGGAATGCCGCAGTCGAGTCGCTACGACAGCCAGGTGGCGACCGGTGATCACACGGCGGCGCGGATGGCTCGGTCCCACGGCGATGGCGGCGGCCGGCCTTCTCGCCCAGACCGGGTATGGCAGCGACGAAGTGGACTCGTGCTCGCCGCGGGGCGCGGGCACCCGCTACGGAAAACCCGAGGCGCTCGCCGAAGACGGCGCCTGGCTGCGAGCGACCGTCACCGCGCTGCGCGACGGTGGCTGCGACCCGGATCGTGGTGCTCGGCCCGACACCGCGAATCGTCGATCTGCTCACCGAGGCAGGAGTGCCGGGCATCGCGGCTGTACCGCCGGTGCTCGTGGCATGCACCCTCGCAGGAGGACGTGCCGTAGCCCACGTCATGGTCGATGGCATCATGCCGGGTATGGATGTGCGGGACGCGGGCGTCGTCGTCCGGGAGGCGCGGCCGGACGAGTACGACGCGGTCGGTGAGCTGACGGTGGAGGTCTACGTCGGCGAGGGCTTCGTGCAGGCGGGCAGCTGGTACGCGGGCGAGCTGGCCGACACCGCCCGCCGTGCCGGCTCGGCCCGGATCCTGGTCGCCACGCACGCGGGCCGGATCGTCGGTTCGCTCACGGTCGCACCGGCGGGCAATCCGTACGCGGAGATCGCGCTGCCGGGTGAATTGGAGTTCCGCATGCTCGCCGTCGCGAAGTCCGCGCGCGGACTCGGTGCGGGAACGGCGCTGGTGCGCACGGTGCTCGATCAAGCTCGCGCGGAAGGCCGCGCCGCGGTCGCTCTCACCACCATGCCCGCCATGGTCGACGCCCGCCGGATATACGACCGCTTCGGCTTCCGTCCCGTGCCGAGCCGAGACTGGCGCACCAGCGCGGGAGAGCTGCTGCACGTGCTGCGGCTACCGCTCGACCCTTCCGGCGAATCCGTCTGAGGGAAGTATCGATTTCGAGCCGGAGGCGGCGTTCGCCCAAAGCGCTCGGCCGTGTCGGGCAGCGGCTGCGCCCCGGCGGAACGATTCTGCCCGACTCGACTCGGGCGGCATCCACCGCGCCGGGACCGGAACGAGGTAGGCGGCGAGAGTTCGCATCGGTGTGCGCTCCCGGCGCGAAACCCGCGGCGCTGCTGCGGAATCAGCCGAGGACGGTGGCGACGATCCCGGAGAGGTAACCCAGCCGGGCCACCTCGGACGGCCGGAAGTCGGGGCCGCCCGGCCTGCCGAGCAGCAGTACCTTGCCGGTGTTGCCGAGTGGAGCGGCGGCCAGTTTGGTGTCCATGTCGCGCCAGATCTCCGGCACCCAGTCGGCTTCGGGATCGAGCACCGAGGGCTTCTCCAGCGGCATCCACGGCGCCGAACCCGCTTGCGTCTGCGGCGCGCTCGGGCTGCCCACCACCCGGTAGGCGCCCTGCGGCCCGATGTCGATGATCGTGCTCCAGCCCACCCGCAGTACCCGCGGCACACCGTCCACCAGTACTTGCATCCGGTCGTCGCGAGCGCTGGCGACCTGATCGATGAGTTCGAGCTCACGGTGGGTGTCGAGCACGCCGGAGTACGGGCGGATCGAGTCCACGTGCACGTCGCCGATCGATTCGGCGGCGGTGATGAGGGTGTCGGGGAGCGCTCCGGAAGGCACCTCGACGACCAGATCGTCGACGGCGTAGCCGGCGCCGCGCTCGACCACATCCAGCGAGAGGATGTCGGCGCCGACGGAGCCGAGTGCGAGAGCGAGAGAGCCGAGGCTTCCCGGTCGATCCGGAAGTTGCACGCGGAGCAGATACGACACGTGCGTTTCCTTTCTTAGAGCGGCCGAGGCTCTGAACGAATACCCGGGTCACGCAATACTTACACCCCTTACGGCCGGTTATCGAGTCGAAGACCCGCCAGTGACACACGCCACTCGGCGAATTCGCGCCAAAGCGGCGTGTCGGGCTAGTCCGATCGGACGTGTCGCGGGCGGGAAGGGGTTGCCGAGCGCCGTCCGCGCCGCCGCGCCGACGAAGCGCGGGTGCCGGAAGGCGACCTGGCCGCCGGTGGCTAGGCTGTGTGGGTTGAGCACAGTCGATAGTTGATACCGAAGCCGAAAGGGGTCCCGCGGTGCCCGCCATCTCCCGCGACGAGGTCGCACACCTCGCCCGGCTGTCCCGGCTCGCGCTGTCCGATGCCGAACTGGATCAGTTCGCCGGACAGCTGGATTCGATCCTGAGCCACGTGCGGACCATCTCCGAGGTCACCGCCGCCGACGTCCCGGCCACGGCGTCGCCGAACCCGGCGACCAACGTGACCCGGCCCGACGAGGTGGTGCCCGGCCTGACCCCGCGCGAGGCGTTGTCCGGCGCGCCCGCGGTGGAAGAGCAGCGGTTCATGGTGCCGCAGATCCTGGGAGAGGGCGAATGAACGCAGCATCGCACGGCCGGGAGACGGGTGGGTCCGACCTGACCACGCTGTCCGCGGCCGAGCTGGCCGGCAAGATCCACGGCCGCGAGCTGTCGTCGGTGGAGGTCACCCGGGCGCACCTGGACCGGATCGCCGAGGTCGACGGCGACTACCACGCCTTCCTGCACGTCGCGGGGGAGCAGGCGCTCGAGGCCGCGGCCGCGGTGGACGCCGCGATCGGTTCGGGCGCCGCGCCCGCCTCGCCGCTGGCCGGAGTTCCCTTGGCGCTCAAGGACGTGTTCACCACCACGGACATGCCGACCACCTGTGCGTCGAAGATCCTCGAGGGCTGGGTCTCGCCCTACGACGCGACGGTCACCAGGCGGCTGCGCGAGGCGGGCATCCCGATCCTCGGCAAGACCAACATGGACGAGTTCGCCATGGGCTCCTCCACCGAGAACTCCGCCTACGGCCCGACCCGCAACCCATGGGACACCACCCGCATCCCGGGCGGCTCGGGCGGCGGCTCCGCGGCGGCGCTGGCCTCGAACCAGGCTCCGCTGGCCATCGGCACCGACACCGGCGGGTCGATCCGCCAGCCCGCGGCCGTCACCGCCACCGTCGGCACCAAGCCGACCTACGGCACGGTGTCGCGATTCGGCCTGGTCGCGTGCGCGTCGTCGCTGGACCAGGGCGGCCCGTGCGGCCGGACGGTGCTGGACACCGCGCTGCTGCACGAGGTGATCGCCGGATACGACCCGCGTGACTCCACCTCGCGCGACGTGCCGGTGCCGCCGGTGGTGGCCGCCGCCCGCGAGGGAGCGCAGGGCGATCTGCGCGGCGTCAAGATCGGTGTGGTGAAAGAACTGCACTCCGACAGCTACCAGCCCGGCGTGCTCGCCTCCTTCGACGCCGCCGTGGCGGTACTGAAGGATCTCGGCGCCGAGGTGGTCGAAGTGTCCTGCCCGCACTTCGAGTACGCGCTGTCGTCCTACTACTTGGTGATGCCGTCGGAGGTGTCGTCCAATCTCGCGCGGTTCGACGCCATGCGCTACGGCCTGCGCGTCGCCGACGACGGGCAGCACAGCGCCGAGCAGGTCATGGCGGCCACGCGCGCGGCCGGGTTCGGCCCGGAGGTCAAGCGGCGCATCATGATCGGCACCTACGCGCTGTCGGCGGGCTACTACGACGCCTACTACGGCCAGGCGCTCAAGGTGCGCACCCTCATCGCCCGCGACTTCGACCAGGCCTACGAGCAGGTCGACGTGCTGGTCTCCCCGACCAGCCCGTTCACTCCGTGGAAGCTGGGCGAGAAGGTCGACGATCCGCTGGCCATGTACCTGTCGGACCTGTGCACGCTGCCGACCAACCTGGCGGGCCATCCCGCGATGTCGGTCCCCTCCGGTCTGAGCAAGGACGACGGCATGCCCGTCGGCCTCCAGATCATGGCGCCCGCCCTCGCCGACGACCGCCTCTACCGGGTGGGCGCGGCCTACGAGGCCGCCCGCGGCCCGATCGCCTGACGTTCTTCGCGGGAGCCGCTCGCTCCCCGCACGGGTTGTGCGGAAACCGAGCGGCTCCGCGGGATCGCTATGCGGGCCAGGTGAATTCGGGGTCTTCGGCGTAGTCGCGGCGGCGTTGATCCAATGCGAGCGTGACCATGTGGTGTGCGCCAGGCCCGATGATCTTGCGTAGCGGGGGATTCGGCATGTCCACCAATGCGATCAGGCCTGCCGCGCCGACTTCGGGCGGAGCTTCGGTCCACTCGGATCCATCTTCCGGTGCGGATTCCGCTGTGGGAGATGTGGGTTCGTTCGCCTCCGGCAGGTCCGCGCCGCCCTGGGTGGGTGCCGGATAGTCCGGCATACCGAGGATGGCGGTGCGCAGCTGCGCGTAGGCGGGGATCGCCGAGGCGAACCGCATGCTCGACTTGGCCCACTCGGTGTCGAAGCCGCCCAGCTGCGCGAGCGTGACCCGGATGCCGAAAGGCCGCAGTTCGTCGGCGAGCGCGGCGCTGAATCCCTCCAGGGCCCATTTGCTCGCGTTGTAGAGGCCGAACAGGGGCAGGCTGCCCACGGCGCCGACGGTGGAGATCTGCACGATGTGCCCCGAGCCCTGCGCCCGCAGGTGCGGCGCGGCGGCTTGGGAAACCCAGAGGGCTCCGAAGAAATTCGTCTCCATCTGGTCGCGGATCTGCGCTTCGGTCAGTTCCTCGACGGCGCCGACCAGACCGTAGCCCGCGTTGTTCACGATCACATCGATCGTGCCCATCGCAGCGAACGCTTCGCCCACGGTGGCGAGGACGCTCTCGCGGTCGCGAACGTCCAGGGGGAGCACGGTCAGGCGGTCGTCGGCGAGTTCCGCGAGGGCTTCGGTATCCCGCGCGGTCGCGACGACGCGATCGCCCTGCGCGAGAGCGGCCGTGGTGAATGCGCGGCCGAGTCCCCGGCTGGCGCCGGTGATGAACCATGTTCTGGTCACGGGAGATCCTTTCGTCACGAGACGCTCCGTCTCGTGGGATACCGTGCCAAGTCGAGTCTCGCTTGTCAAGACGAGACGTTGCGTCTCGTTGTGTGCTACCGTCACGGCATGCCCGACACTCCCACTGCCGCGCGCCGTAGCGAGCGCGCCCGTGCGGCGATACTCGCCGCGACAGCCGAGCTGATCCGCGAGGTGTCCTACGCGAAGTTGAGCATCGAGGCGATCGCGGCCCGCGCCGGGGTCGGTAAGCAGACGATCTATCGCTGGTGGCCGTCGAAGGGCGCTGTCGTATTCGATGCCATGCTCGAATCCGACTCGGGTCCAGCGGGTCTCGCGCTACCCGACACCGGCGACATCGCCGCGGACCTGCGCCCGCTGCTGCGCGGTTCGGTCGTCGCGCTGACCGATCCCGGGTTCGAATCCTTCCTCCGCGCGATGTACATCGAGATCCAGCAGGATGCCGAATTGGCCGCCGCCTATCGCGAGCGCCTGCTGTTGCCCCAGCGCGCCGCCGTGGCCGACCGGTTGGCCGCCGCCGTCGCCGCCGGGGACCTGCGCGCGGGGCTGGATCTCGAGCTCGCCGTCGATCTGTTGTTCGGTCCGGCGCAGATGCGGTGGTCGCTGGGGCTCGGCGGGCTCACCGAGGCCTACGCCGACGCCGCGCTCGATGCGGCGCTGGCCTATCTGCGCGGGTGAAGCCGCTCGTGAGTGCGCTTCGACGCCTTCGGGCCGATCGCGCTCAGGAGGCCCGCAGCGATTCGGCCTGCTTCTGGACGCCGTCGGTCATGCCCTCGAAGCCGCGCCGCAGGTTCTTGCCGAGTAGTGCGACGACCACGGGATGCAGCCATCCGCCGAGTTCGAAGTGCGACTCGTAGCGGGTGCGGCCGTCCGGGAGCGGCGTCACCGTGTGCGAGCGCAGGCTGTGCAGCGCGCCGGGAGGCACCGGTTTCATCGAGTAGCTGAGCTCCCGGCCCGGCGTGTGCGAACGAATCCATTCCCGCTGCTTGCGCGGGCTCGACCCGGAGACCCGGACGAGCATGTCGATCGGCTCGCCGGGCACCAGTGAGCTGCGGCACTCGGTGACGAAGGGATTCCACTCCCCGTAGCGGGGGAAGTCGGTGATCACCTGCCAGACCAACTCGGCGGGGGCGTCGATGTCGGTGGCGAGGTCGATGACGAAGGCCATGCAGAAATTAGAACACGTTCTATGACGGTCCCGCGCGGGCGCCGCGCCGAACGGCTCAGCAGGAACCCATGGCGGTGCCCTGATCGGTGCCGTAACGGTGGCCGTGGCCCGGCGGAGCGTGTAACGCGCCCAGCAGATCGGCGGTCGTCTGCGCGAAGCTGATCACCGGAAGCCACTGCGGAATCGGGGCGTCGACGCGGGCCCCGGTGAGGTCGGGCGCGCGCCACAGCTGCGCGAGCGACCAGTGGATCACCGGGTCGGAGGTGTTCGCCAGCACGGTCGCGCCGCCATGGTGGACGCGGTTGGCCGGAGGTCCGGCCCACAGCGCCGCACAGGTCCGGCCGTCCTGCTCGGCGTCGCCGGAGAAGACGGCATTCCCGCCGAGGGCCCCGAGGCTCTGCCCGTACAGGTACAGCTTCGGCGGGTGCGCCATTCCCTGGATATGGCGTTCCACGGCGGTGAACAGCGTGCGAGCGGCGGTGACGGCCGCGTCCCGGCCGAACACGAACGTCGCCCAGCTCGGGAGATAGGAGTACTGCAACCCGACCAGCGCCACGTCGCCGTCGAAGCGCTGATCGAACCCCGCCACGGCGTTCGCGTCGATCCAGCCCGAGCCGGTGGGTACCGTGACGACCAGGTGGGAGCGCGTGAAGCCGCCCGAGCGCTCCAACTCCCGGATCGCCAGCGCGACGCGAGTGTCCAGGTCGGGCGCCGAGGCCACCCCGATGTAGACCCGCACGGCTCGAGTCGGCGAATCGCTGACGAACTTCCGCCCCTCGGCGCCCAGCGACGTCCAGCTCACCGCGGACTCGGCGTCACCGGACCCGGAGTACGAAACCGGGCGCACCAGAGCGGGATCCAGCTCGGCGTTGGCCCGCGCGTACACCGACTCGCGCCATCCGACCATCGCGGGTACGCCGACGAGATACAGCAGAACCGCGACGACGGCGGCCAGCGAAACGCCCCGCGCCCAGCCCAGTTTCCGCGCTGCCCAGGCGATCGAGCGGGTGGCGCAGGCGAACAGTCCGATGATCAACGCGGCGCCGAGCGCGCACCGCAGCCAGTAGCCCGTGCCGATCGGCGGGGTGTTCATCGCCGCGCGAAGCCGGTTCTGCCAGTGCCCCGCGTTCGCCGTCGCGCCCACCACCAGCACCGCCGTCGCGATCAGCAGCGGCAGCCGGGCCCACGCCTGGCGCTCGTCGATGTCGAATCCGCAGCGTCGCAGAGTGATCCGCAATACGCCCGCCACGCCGAGAGCGAGCGCCGCGAGGAGCCCGGTCAGTACGGCTTGCGCGCTCGGCGTGCGAGGAAGCAGTCCGGGTGCCAGCGAGGCCAGGACACCGGTCCCGATGCCGAGCGTCGTGCCGATCCGCGGCGGCGCGACCCGGCCGACCCCGGCGGCGAACCATGCGCGGCGATCCGAAGACTTCAGGACGGACCAGGTCATGGCTGTACCGCGCCCGTGGCGTACGACAGGGCCGTCGCGGGTACGGGGCCTCGCCGCCGGTTGCGCAGCACGAGAACTGCCGTCAGCCCGGCGATCCCGGCGCAGAGCGTGCCCAGTAGCTGCCAACTCGTCGTCGAATCGGCGTCCGCCGCGCCGAGCAGGGGCTCGACCACGGGCGCGCCGTAGTCCTGCCTGCGCGAGTTCAGATCGACGGCGGTGTTCGCGATCGATGCCATCGCGTCGCAGCGGGCGCGGGAGAACGAGTCGACGCGGGCGGCGCATGCCTGGTGCATCTGCCGGTCCAGCGTCGCGTCCAAGGCTTGCCGTGCCCACGGGCCCAGCGGTTCGCCGCGCCGGTCGGCGTAGCGCAACAGGTCGTAGCCGAGGTCATGGGCTTTGCACGCGGTATCGAACTCCGCGGGCAGCGTCACCGGAGAAGAGCAGTCGCCGTTCGGATCGACCAGCAGCCCGTCTATCGTGCTCGGCCGATAGCCGAACGACGCGACGAAATCCGCCGGGATCGCGGTGAGTGCGTCGGGGCCGCCCGCGGCCAGTTCGGCGACAGCGGCGCCGGCCTGCGCGCTCTCGATCGGCGCGGCCGCCGCGGCGGCATGCGGAGCGGGGGCGAGAAACGCCGTCGCCGCGACGGTGGTCAACGCCGACGCGGTGAGCGCCGCGTAGCGTCGCGTCTGCGCGGTGACGGATGATATTGCGGCGGAATGGATTCGGGCTCCTGCGGCCGATGCGTACCGGGTCTCGCGCCCGGCGCTGGTCGGTGTGCTCATGGCGACGACGTTAGGGAATCGCTTCCGGCGGCCGCCTCACGCCCGGGGACGTTTCCCGTGCCGTGCCGCCGGGGGAGCGGTCGCACGGTCTCCCACCGGGGTAGCGGGCCGGAAATCACCCGTGGGTATGAGGCCGCGGTGAACTGCGAGTTCCTAGTGTCGTAGGCATGAACGGAGAAAGTCGCGCCTGGACGCGACGGCTGGACGCGCGGACCTGGTTCGACCTCGGCACGGTGCTGGTCGCGCTGATCTGGTACTCGGTGGCTTGGCCGACCCTGCACCTGACCCACGCCGTCCCCACCGCGGTGCAGCCGTTCATCGCCGCGCTCGCCGCGTTCCCGGTGCTGCTGGTACGGATCAACCCGGCGCTGGGCTGGTCGATCTCGGCGGGCTCCGCGCTGGTGATCGCGCTGGCTATCCCGCATCAACCGAACAACGACCTGCCGTTCCAGGTCGTCCACGTGCTGTGCCTGCTCGTGCTGCTGCTCGCGGTGGCGGTGCGCGCCCCGGGGCAGATCGTGGCGGTGGCGTGGGCGGCGACGGCCCTGCTGTTCGCGACCACCATGCCCGGCGAAGGGGAGGCGTTGGCGAACGCCGCATGGGGCTGGCCGATCGCGCTGGCCGCGCTGGTGCTGTTCGGCCTGCTCATCCGCTGGCTGGCGCTGTCGCGGCGGCAGCTGGTGCGCCAAGAGGAGGCCAACGAACTCGAGCGGGCCCGCCGGGCCATCCTGGAGGAGAAGGCTCGCATCGCCCGCGATCTGCACGACGTCGTGGCCCACCACATGTCCCTGGTGGTGGTACAGGCGCAGACCGCGCCGTACCGGGTGGAGGGCGTCACCCCGGCCGCGCGCGCCGAGTTCGAGTCCATCGGCGCCACGGCCCGGGAAGCGCTCAACGAGATCCGCGGCATGCTCGGTGTCCTGCGCAGCGACGGCCAGCTCCCGGAACACGCGCCCCAGCCGAAGGCGGCCGACGTGATCGCCCTGTTCGAGGGCGCGCGACGCGCGGGCGTCCACATCGAGTGGACCGTCGACGGCGCGCTGGAGACGATCGCGGAGACCACCGGCCTAGCCCTCTATCGCGTCGTGCAGGAATCGCTGTCCAACGCTTCCCGCCACGCCCCGGGCGCCCCGGTCCAGGTGCGCATCACCCACGGCGCGGAACTGCTGCTCGACGTCGAGAACGGCCCGGGAGCAACGCCCGCCCGGCCGGTCGGCAACGGCGGCCACGGCATCGCGGGTATGCAGGCGCGAGCCCTGGCAGTCGGCGGTGAGGTGACGGCGGGGCCGCGGGCGGACGGTGGGTTCGGAGTCCACGCGCGCTTCCCCCGCACCGCGCCGGACGCCGCCGTTGCCGCCGTCGCCGCCGCGCCCGGCGAACCCCAACGCTGAGTGCCGGGCCGCTGGGGCGGACGAGTCGTGGAGCGTACGCGCCGGTCGATGCCGGTGTGGCGTTGTCGGCAGCCGCCGCCCAGATGCCGACGGCCACCCGACAGGTTGCCGTCCGACGTGGCGACGAAGGGACAGCGCCGCCGGGCGAACGGCTCGGCGGGCGGAGGCCAGAGGCAATTAGGGTGAGCGGGTGGCAATTACGGTGTTGATCGCCGACGACCAGGCGATGGTCCGGCAGGGGTTCGGGGCGTTGCTCGCGGCGCAGCCGGATATCAGTGTGGTGGGCGACGCGGCCGACGGGAAGGCCGCGGTGGCCGAGGCGAAGCGGCTGCGCCCGGATGTCGTGCTGATGGACGTGCGCATGCCGGAGATGAACGGGCTGGACGCCGCCCGCGCCATCCTGGCCGCCGGATTCGAGCCGCCGGTGCGCGTGTTGATGCTCACCACCTTCGACATCGACGACTACGTCTACGAGGCGCTCGGTCTCGGCGCCAGCGGGTTCCTGCTCAAGGACGCGCCCGCCGAGGAGCTGGTGCGCGCGGTGCGCGTGGTCGCCGACGGTCAGGCGCTGCTCGCGCCGACGGTCACCCGCAGGCTCATCGCCGACGTCACCCGCCGCCGCGGCGCGGCCCGCGCCAAGCCCGCGCCGCAACTGTCCGCGCTGACTCCCCGCGAGCGGGAAGTGCTGGAACTGATCGCGAAAGGCATGTCGAACTCCGAGATCGCCGAAACCCTTTTCGTGGCCGAGCAGACCGTGAAGACCCATGTCTCCAAGGTCTTCTCGAAACTGAACCTGCGGGACCGGGCGCAAGCGGTGGTCCTGGCCTACGAGACCGGCCTGGTCACCCCTGGCTGAGCCGGATCACAGCGGCGGGCAGGACCCGCCGCGCAGTTCGCCCAGATGACGACCGAGCATCCGCGCCATCCGGCTCAGGATGGTGGTGGAGTCGTCGAAGCTCCCGGAATCGGCCGTCGCCGCCATGGCCACGGCGATCATGCCGGACCGCACCGGCACCAACCCGAACTGGCGGACGGTGTAGACGCCGGTCATGTCGTCGGGGCCCCAGCCGCCTTTGAACGCCGTGCCCTCCAGAACGCCCAGGCCCCACGCCTGCTCGGGGGTGATCTCCGTCATCAGCTCGGTGACGTGGAACGATTCGGGCAGGCAGGGCAGCCGGGAGGCGAAACGGGCCTGGTTGGCCAGCGTCCATTCGGTGCCGCCGAAGGAGTTGTAGTCCAGGGTGGTGCGCGGGCCCGCCACCCCGGTGGTGGCGTCGCCCGCCTCGTCGATCACGTCCTGGACCGCCTTGGCCGCTGCCAGCCCGTCGCCGAGCGATTGCCACAGCGCCTCGGCGGCGTCGTTGTCCGACCAGGTGATGGCGGCCTCCACCTCCTGCCGGATCTCATCCTGGGAGTCGTGCCGCAGCGCCGCGATCGCGAGCGGCACCTTGATGGTCGACCACGCGATGCCGCTGACCCAGTCGCCGTAGACGGTCATCCGGCCACCGCCCACGGGCATGATCGCCATGCCGACCTGTCCGCCCAGCTGCGGCTGCAACTGGGTGAAGTCGGCGGCCAGCGAGTCCGGCACCGACACCGCGAGGTTCGGCCGCCAGGCTCCCGCCGTGTCGACGACCACGGCGGGTGTCTCGGTGGCGGCCCGATCGACGGGGAACAGAGTGCACGAGGTCAACGTGAGCAGCACCACCATCGCTCCGGCGCGTAGCGCCGCACGACACGTCGAAGCGGATCTCGTCGACCTCACCACCGAGTCCTCCCCACCACCGGTGACGCGGTCACACTGTAAATCGGCGGTGCAAAATAGCTCATCGGGCTCGTCCGGCCGGTGACCGGGCGAGAGACATCGCCGCGGCGCGACGGCGTCGACGGCGCGATGTCTCGACCATAGTTTTGCCGATCTTCCCGGAGAATTCGAAACTCCGTGGCCACGGCGTCACCCGGTAGGCTCCAGGATCGGTATGAAAGCGCCCGGACGTGCTGTCCGGTCGCCGCGGTCACCTGAAGGGGGCGTGTTGCTCAACAGCGGTGCGGTGTTCGCCGGGTTCACCATAGAGAGGCTGCTCGGCCAGGGCGGCATGGGATCGGTGTATCTCGCCAGGCACCCCAGGCTGCCACGGCAGACCGCGCTCAAACTGCTCAACCGGGAGTTGTTCACCGACGCGGAGGTCCGTGCCCGGTTCGAGCGGGAGGCGGACCTGGCGGCGCAGCTGGACCATCCGAACATCGTCGCGGTGTACGACCGCGGCACCGAGGACGAACAGCTGTGGATCTCCATGCAGTACGTCGACGGGGTCGACGCGGCGACGGTGAACCCGCAGAGCCTGCCGCCGGAGCGGGCCGTGCAGATCATCGAGGGCGTCGCGTCCGCACTGGATTACGCGCACGGGATGGGCGTGCTGCACCGTGACGTCAAGCCCGCGAACATCATGCTGGCGCGGGCGGTGGGCGGCCAGGGCGAGCGGGTCTTCCTCACCGATTTCGGCATCGCCCGGCTGCGCGAGGATTCCACCCACCTGACCCAGACCGGCATGTTCACCGCGACGCTCGCCTACGCCTCGCCCGAGCAGATGACCGGTGCGCACCTGGACCACCGCTCCGATCAGTACTCACTGGCTTGCGCGCTGTATTGGTTGCTGACCGGCATCGCCCCGTTCGACGCTCCCGCCCCGGCCGACATCATTCGCGGACATCTCCAGTTGCCGCCGCCCTCCGTCGCGGCACGGCGCGCCGGTCTGTCACCCGCGCTCGACGCGGTGATCGCGAGGGCCATGGCGAAGCGGCCCGACGACCGATTCGCCTCCTGCGTCGAATTCGCCTCCGCCGCACGGCGCGCGCTCACCGAGCCCGCTCCGACGGTGGTGGCCGCGCAGTACCAGCCGCAACCTGCGCCCACCGTCCTCGCGCAACCGGCGTACCCCGGGCCGGAGGCGAGTCCGCCGACCTACGTCCCCACGGCCTCCACCCCGAGCTACACCGCGCCGCCGCAGTACCACCCGAATCCGACCGGCGGACAGCAGTTCCCGCCGTCCAACGGCTATGCCGCGCCGGCTCCGCAGCCGAGTTATCCCGTGGCGCCGCCACATTCCGCCCCGCCGCCGATCGGCTACCCGTCGCACCAGCCGCCCGGCTATCCGTCGCAAGGGCGCTCCAACACCGGCCTCATCGTGACGATCGTTCTGGTGATCGTGGCGCTGCTGGTCGGGGCGGGCATCATCGTCGCGAAGGTGGGATTCTCGGATTCCGCGTCGCCGCTGGACCTCGGCACCAAGACGCCCGCGGGACCGTCGGATGCGGACAAGCTCGCCAAGGCGTTTCCCGAACTGCTACCCCAGGGTGTCGACACGAAATACGACATCGGTTCCGGCCCGGGGTATGGCGGTAAGACCTGTTTCCTCGGCACCGCCAAACCGGGTGGCAAGGTGTCCAGTGCCAACGGCGTACCCGACTTCCCGAACTGGGCGAGGGCCTGGAACTGCTGGGGCACGCCGATCGCCGACCCCGATTACGTCCTCATCGGCTTCAAGTCGCCGCAGGACGCCCAGGCCGCGGTGCGGGACCTGCCGTCGAACACGGCGGCCACCGAACGCAACGGCGGCAAGTCGTATTCGACCTACCGCTGGCAGGAGAAGACCAGCGGGTTTCCGGACGGCTATCTCGTCGTCGACTTCGACGACGATCCGGCCCGGTCGAGCTACCTGCTGTTCGCCACGGTGACCCTCACCGACAGCAACCCGGGCTCCGGCTTCGGCATCACCGCGGCGAAATTCAAGACGTGGTTCGCCGACCTGCCGCTGTGAACGCTCAGTCGACCGCGAGCGCCTCCACGATGGGCAGCCGGGCCGCGCGCAACGCGGGCGGGATCGACCCGAGCAACGCCAGCGCCAGCGCGATCATGCCGTAGACCAGCAGCATCGGGCTCGGCCGGTAGGCGACGTCGATGGTCAGGGCGTGCCCGATGGCGACCGTACCCAGGAACTGCACCGCCGCGCCGAGCGCCAGACCCAGCACCGCGCCGACGATCCCGATTCCGGCGGCCTCGGCCAGCACCGAACGCATCAGGAATTTGCGCCCGGTGCCCATGGCGCGCAACACGCCGAGTTCCCTGCGGCGCTCCAGCACCGAGAGCATCAACGTGTTGAGCAGTGCCACCGTGGCCACGAGCACCACGATCCACAGGATGGCGTTGCTCATCGCCATGCCCTGCTCGATGCTCGACGACGCGGCAACCACGGTGTCCGCGCCGGTGTCCACGTTCAGCTCCGGCGGCACCACCCGCCGGATCGCAGCGAGCACCGCCGCGCGATCGGCGCCGGGCGCGATGTCGGCGGCGATCACCGTCTCGCCGGGCCGCTCGTACCAGGTGCGCAGCAGGTTCAGGTCCATCATCACCACGCCGGCGATGGCGGAGAAATACGGGATCACCTGCAGCACCCGCACCGTGTGCGGGCCGGTGGGCGTCGGCAGGGTGAGTTCCGCGCCCACACCGACGCCCAGCGAGCGCGCCACGTCGCGGGAGATCGCCACGCCCTCTCCGGCCGACAACCGGGCGACCGAATCGTCGGTGAGCATGCGCATCCGGGTCTCGCGCGCATCCGGCGGAAACCCTTGCAGCATCACGCGAGTGCCGCCGAGGGTGGCGAAGGCCATCTGGGCCGGGCTCAGATGTGCGACGCCGGGCACCGCCGCGAGCTTGTCCCGCAGATCCGCGGGCAGCAGCGGTCCGGTGGGGAACTGCGCCATCGAGGCGGGGCTGATGTAGACGTCGTTGCGCGCCAGATCCGTGAAAGTGACCGTGGCCGAGTCGATCATGTTGCTCGAGGCGCCGCTCATGCCGACGGTGGCCCCGACGCCGATCATCACCGTCATCGCCGTGGCCCACACCCGCCGCGGCGCGCGTTCCAGGGTGGTCGCGCCCAGTGCGCCGGGAGCGCGGAACCAGCGCGCGATGCCCGCGGCGGCCCGCACGATGGGACCGGTGGCGGCGAAGCAGAGCAGGATCGCGGCGATGAACGAGATCGAGATGGCGGTCAGCGAATAGCGGCCGAGATCGCTGCTCGCGATCAGCACCGCGGCCCCGGCCAGCCCGCCGCCCGCCATGACGGCCAGCCAGCGCAACAGCGGGCTCGCCGTATCGGTCCGCCCGGCCCCGACCGGTGCCAGCGCCTCGATGGGCTGGACCTTGTACACCTGGCGGGCGGCCAGCGACGCCGCGAGCACACTGGTGAACACACAGGCCGCGACGGCGAACGGAATCACGTACCAGGGCACCGAGTATTCGGTGCGCGCCTCCACCGACTCCACGATCGCGGTGGGCAGCGTGCCGATCGCGACGCTGCCCATGAACACGCCCAGCGCCGCGCCGACCGCGCCGCCGAGCACGCCGAGCAGCGCGGCCTCGGCCAGCAGATCGCGCACCATCGGTCCGCGTTTGCCGCCGATCGCGCGCAACAGCGAGAGCATCGGTCTGCGCTGGGCGATCGCCATGCTCATCGCGTTGTAGATGAGGAACGCCGAGACGATCAGCGCGGCGGCCGACGCCATGGTGGTGGAGTAGCGGACCATTTGAATCGCCCCGCCCGCCTGCGCGGTGCGCAGGCTCGGCTCGGCCACCACCGCGCGGCCGTCCACCGCCTCGGTGAGCGCCGCGCGCACCTGCGCGAGGTCGGTCCCCTCGGCGGGAATGATCTGCACGGAATCCAGCCGTCCCGCGCGATCGGTGACCTTCTGCGCGAGCCCGAGCGGAGCGGCGATGAGGTGACCGCCGTTGAGCTTGCCGGAAGTCTCCTCATCGAGGACGCCCGCGACGGTGACCGTCGTAGCGCCCAGCGTGAACTGCTCGCCCTCGGCGCGACCCAGTCCCGTGCCCACCAGCACCCCGTTGGGCACCGAGAGCAGCTTTCCCGTGAAAGCGCTCATCGGCGTGGTCAATTCGCTGCCCAGCGCGCCGATATTCGAATCGGCGCCGATCAGCAGCGCGCGGTCGGCGCCGGTGCCGATCTGCGTCCGCAGCATCGGCACCGCCACCGCGACGCCGGGTGTGGTCGCGATCCGCCGCAGCAGTTGCTGGTCGAAGCCCGCGTCGGTGATACCGCTGACCTCCAGCTGCGCCTTGCCGCCGAGGCCGCGGGTCAGCTTGTCCACCGAACCGGTGACCGAGCCGGAGATGCTCAGCACCGCGACCAGCAGCGATGCCGAGACGCCCATCACGATCAGCGACATCAGGGTGCGGCCGCGATGGGCGAGCAGTTCGCCGATATTGAACAGCCGCAGACGATCCCACGCCGCGCCGATCACGCGGTGACCTTCCCGCTTCGCTGCCGCCTCCGGCCCTGACCGCTCAGGCGGTGTTGGTTTGTCGCCTGAGCGGGGTCCTGCGTGGTCACGCTTCGCTGCCGCCTCCGGCCCTGACCGCTCAGGCTCATGCGTTGACCGTCCGCTCGACCTTGTCATTGGACCCGATCCGGCCGTCGCGCAGCGTGATCACCCGGTCGCAGTAGGTCACCGCGCCCATGTCGTGGGTCACCATCACCACCGAACTGCCGGCTCCGGCGATCTCCCCGAGCAATTCGAGGATGGCGGCGCCGGTCTTGGAGTCGAGGTTGCCGGTGGGCTCGTCGGCCAGGATCAGCGGCGGGTCCATGATCAGCGCCCGCGCCACCGCCACTCGCTGCATCTGCCCGCCGGACAATTCGGCGGGACGGTGTTCGGCCCGCTCGGCGAGCCCGACCCGGTCGAGCAATTCCAGAGCGCGCGGCTTGGCCTTACGCAAACCCGTGCCGTCCAGCAATTTCGGTATCGCCACGTTCTCCCACGCCGAGAGCGTCGGCAGCAAATTGAAGAACTGGAACACGAAACCGACCTGGTGGCGCCGGAATGCCGACTGCTGTTCCTCGTCCAGCGCGCCGATCTCCTCGCCGCGGAACCGGATCGAGCCCGCGTCGGGACTGTCCAGCGCGCCGAGCAAATGCAACAGAGTGCTCTTGCCGGAACCGGAAGGCCCGATGATCGAGGTGAATTCCCCCGTCTCGATACGCAATCCGACGTCGTCGAGCGCGCGGACCGCCTGGCCGCCGACCCGATACTCCTTCGTCACGCCCGATAGTTCCAGCATCGCCGGTTCCGGCATCGTTGTCCCCCGCTCCGTACGGTCGATCAATTCTTCGTTCCTCGTCGCGCGTTACCGCGCCATGGCCTCCGACGCGAGTTTGCGGCGACGATACTGCGCGTCGAGCACCGCGCGCAGCACCGGCTGTTCGGCCGACAGTTCCAGATAGGCCTCCATCGCCGTCAGCCCTTGGTCGAGTTTCGTGGCGAAATGCAGGTTCCACCGGTAGCGCAGCGTGAGCAGGAGCCCCTCCGCGCCGCCGAACAGCCGATCCAGGTCATCGAACCCCTCGAACAGGTCGGGATCGGCCGGGTCGAGCGCCGCGCGGGTGAGCACGGTGTGCACGATGTCGGTTCGAGCGTGCTGATCCGTCCAGGACATGGCCATCGCCTTCCTCTGTGAACTATCGCCCACGCTACGGACGCGGCGGTCTTGTTGTCGTCGTGCCAGGGACCCGAATGCGTCTCCGCCCACGGTAGGAGCGGCGGCCCGCTCGCGGGACGATGTACCGGCCCGGATGCGGCGGCTAGCCTTACAGAATGGGTTCGATCGGCGTAGCCGAAGCACCGCCCGGTACGCCTCGCGCGGGCCGCGTGCGGGCCTCGATGCGGCGTGTGCTGGAGCGGTGCGCCGAGTTCGCGCGCGATCCGATCGCCGCGTTCCGGCGCAGCGTGGAAGAGCTGCCCTACGACTATCCGCCGTCGGTCATCGTCAGCGTCGATATCGCGGTCTTCGCCGTGGCGGTCGCGGCGGCGGTGCAGCGGCACAGCTACTTCCCGACCCCGCTCCCGATCATCGCGGTCCTGTTGACCTGTGCCTTCGGTCCGTTGCACGCGTTGCTCGGCGTGCTGCCGCGCCCGGTGCTGCTCGGCGTGCTGGCCATGGCGGCCGAGGCGCTGTTCCTCGCCCAACCGGTCGCGGCCGACTTCGCTCCGTTCGTCCTGGTGGCCGCCGCGGGGGAGATCGCGGCGATCGCGCCGAAACGGGTGAGCATCCCGGTCACGGTCGCGATGATGCTGCAACTAATCGCCTTCGATGCGATCGGCCACGTCCCGGAGGGGTTGCCCACCTACCTGGTCGGCATCGCGTTCGGCTGGATGGCCGGGCTGATGCTGCAATATCAGCGCCGCTTCCTCTACCAGGAACGCGGCTACCAGGACATCCGCGCGGCGCAGGCCGCCGACGAGGAGCGCCACCGGATCGCCAGGGAAGTGCACGACGTGATCGCGCACTCGCTGAGCGTCACGCTGCTGCATCTCACCGCAGCCCGCCACGCGTTGCAGACCGACCGCGACGTGGACGAAGCCGTGGAAGCGCTGACCGATGCCGAGCGGCTCGGGCGGCAGGCGATGGCCGACATCCGCCGCACCGTGGGCCTGCTCGACGCGCGACCTTGGAAGCAGGTGCCGGAACCGGGCGTGGAGGACATCGAGGACTTGGTCGGCGATTTCGTGCGGGCGGGTCTGGACGTGCGTTACGACCGCGACGGCGATGTGGGCGCGGTGTCACCCGCGGTCGGGCTCGCGCTGTACCGGATCTGCCAGGAGTCGCTGGCGAACGTCGTCAAGCACGCGCACGGCGCGTCCGCCAGCGTCCGGCTCGCGGTCGACGCGACGATGGTGACCCTCACGGTGGACAACACGGTGCCCGGCGAACTGCCCGCCCACCGCGGCGCGGGCATGGGACTTTCCGGCATGCGCCAGCGCGCCGAACTGCTCGGCGGCCGCATGACCGCGGGCCCGTCGGACCGCGGCTGGTCGGTGCGCGCCGGTATTCCGCTCGCGCCCGGTAGGGGCGGGCTGTCGTGTCCGGTGCTGCCCGGGTCCACGACGAACGGACGGGAGGGGTCGTGAGCGAGCGTCAGCGAGTCGACCGGGAATACGGCGTGTCGTCGTCGCGAACGATGGAGCCGGGCTTCGGTGAGGTGGTTGTGAGTGAGCGCCGGTGGGTGAGCCGAGGAGGCGGTGTGCCGTCGGGCACGGTCGAGCGGGGCGTGGGTGAGGTGGTTGTGGCTGAGCGTCGGTGGGTGAGCCGAGGAGGCGGTGTGCCGTCGCGCACGGTCGAGCCGGGCGTCGGCGAGGTGCGGTCGTGAGCCTGACCTCGCCCGCGAGTGGCGAAGAGGCCGTGACGGTGCTGGTGGTGGACGACCAGGAGCTCGTGCGCGGCGGGCTGCGGCGAATCCTGCGCAGGCGGGACGGATTCGTGGTCAGCGAGTGCGCCGACGGGGACGAGGTCCCGGCTGCCGTGGCCCAGGCCCGCCCCGACGTGGTGCTGATGGACCTGCGGATGAAACGGGTCGGCGGCATCGACGCGACCAGGATGCTGCGGGCGCGCGAGGGTGCTCCGCCGGTTCTCGTGCTCACCACCTTCGACGACGATCAGCTGCTGTCCGGGGCGCTGCGCGCGGGCGCGGCCGGATTCATCCTGAAGGACTCGCCCGCCGAGGACCTCATCCGCGCGGTGCGGATGGTCGCGGGCGGCGGAGCCTGGCTCGACCCCGCGGTGACCGGCCGCGTGCTGTCGGCCTATCGCACGGTGCGCCCGGTGCGCACCAACACCGATGCCCGCCTGTCCGACCTGACCGCCCGCGAGTACGAGGTGCTCGAACTGATCGGGCGCGGCCGGGTGAACGCTGAGATCGCTCGCGAGCTCGGCATCTCGGAAGTGACCGTGAAAAGTCATGTGGGACATATCTTCGGGAAGCTCGAACTCCGGGATCGCGCCGCGGCGATCGTGTTCGCGTTTGACCACGGGGTGGTGACACCCGGAGAATCCACTGTGTGACGGGTGGGCTCCGGTCGCGTACCGCGTGATCTCGGTGTGCGATCCCCGCCCGGGATGCGGAGGATGACGGGTGCAGGAACCTGGGCCGAGAACCGGCACGCGTTTCGGGCCGTACGAACTGCGGTCGCTGCTGGGCAAGGGGGGAATGGGGGAGGTCTACGAGGCATACGACACGGTCAAGGACCGCGCGGTCGCGGTCAAGCTGCTGTCGGAAGAACTCGCCAAAGACCCGATGTACCAGTTGCGTTTCCGGCGCGAATCGCAGGCCGCCGCCCGGCTGGCCGAACCGCACGTCATCCCGATCCACGACTGGGGCGTGATCGACGGCGTGCTGTTCATCGACATGCGGCTGGTCCGGGGCGCCGACCTGCGCACCATGTTGCGCGGTCAGGGGCCGCTGAGCCCCGCCCGCGCCGTCGGCATCATCGAGCAGATCGCCTCCGCGCTGGACGTCGCGCACGCGAGCAATCTGGTGCACCGCGACGTGAAACCGGCGAACATTCTGGTCACCGACGCGGATTTCGCGTATCTCGCCGATTTCGGCATCGCGCACACCGAGGGCGACAGCGCGGTGACCTTGGTCGGCATGGCGGTCGGCTCCTACATCTACATGGCCCCGGAACGCTTCGACGTCGGACCGGTGACCGGCCGCGCCGACGTCTACTCACTGGCCTGCGTGCTGCACGAATGCCTGACCGGAGCGACGCCGTTCCCGTCGGCCAGCATGAACGTGCTGATCAAATCGCACATGTCCGATCCGCCGCCGCGGCCGAGCGCACAGGCCGCCGGCATTCCCGCCGCGTTGGACGAGGTGGTGAGCCGCGGTATGGCCAAGGACCCCGCCGACCGCTTCCCGACCGCGACCGCGTTGGCCAGGGCGGCGCGCACCGCGCTCACCTCGGCGCCTGCCACCGGGCCGATGCTGGTGGTGCGGGCACCCGACCGGTCCCAGCGCCCCGGTGCGGCGGCCGCGCCGGAATCGACGGGCGAACTCTCGCTTCCCGCGGTGATCCATCCGAGCGCGCCGACGGTGATCCGGCCGGCGGAATTCCAGTTCACGCCGCTTCCGCCCGCGGAAACGACCCCGCCCCCCTCGGGGCCGCGAGCGCCGTCGACGCCGGAGGTGGAATTGCCTCCGATGCGCCCCTTCCCGGACGCGCACCTGTACCCGGCAACCCAGGCATATCTGGAATCCGCGGGATACCCGCAGGCACCGGAGCATCCGGCCCCGCCGACGCAGGTGTATCCGCAGAATTTCACCGATCCGGCCGCGCGGGACTACTTCGATTCCGGGCACGCCTATCCGGGACAGCCGGATGACTTCGCGCAGGCCGATCCGGATGCCACGCGAAGCTATGCGGAGCCGACCGCGGTTCGGGCGTATTCCGATATGCCGCCGCAGGCCTACTCCCAGGCGCCTGGTTACGCCTTCGCCGAGGGACCGCATCCGGGAGTCGAGAACTACCCGGAGGCCGCGACGTATCCGGATCGAGGACCCGGCTCGGTCGCCCCGCAGGGCACGTCCGGTTATCTTCCCGCACCGGACGCGGCGCCGACCCAGTATCTGGAACCGGCAGGGCAGGACGGCTACGCGGCGCGTACCGACTATCCGCCACACGGCGACTACCCCGCGCGCACCGGCCATCCGGTGGGCCGCGACGAGCCGGAGTACGGCTACGACGATTACGACGAGTCCGATTACTCCTCGTCGCGTGCGGGTCGCTCGATAGCGCTGCCCATCATGGTGGCCGTCTTCGCCATCGTCGCGCTGACCGTCGGCGGCGCGATCGCCTGGCAGTCGTTCGGCTCCCGCGAGGTCGAGCCGACCTCCGCCGCCGCCCTTTCCGAGGCGCCCGCGCCGGCCGCGCGGCCCAGCACCCAGGCGCCGACCCGCACGTCGTCCTCGCCCGCGACGTCCACCTCGGCGAAGACGACTCCGGTGACGCTGCCCCCCGGCGCGAAACCGTGCGGCCAGGGGCAAGCCGCCTCCGGGACGTTCACCCAGTCGGCGACGGGTACCCCGGTGACCAGTTGCGCGTTCGCGGAAGCGGTGCGCAGCGCCTATGCCGCGAACGGTGCGGCGCAGAACGCGACTCGCGACGCACCACGCACGGTCGTCGCGACCAGCCCGGTCACCGGCCGGTCGTACACGATGAACTGCCTGCCCGAGGGGCCGCTCGTCACTTGCAGCGGCGGTGAGAACGCGGTCGTCTACGTCTACTGAGGGCTGCCCGATTGATGCCGCGTCGCCCGGAGTGGGGGACCGGCTAGGGCACTGCCGGGGTTCCGCCCGCGACCACCGGCAGGCCCGCCGCCTTCCACGCCCGGAAACCGCCCACGAGGTCGGTCACCCGCCGCAGCCCGAGGCGTAACCCGTCGGCCGCCGCGAGACTCGAGGCGTAGCCCTCGTTGCACACGATCACCACGGGAGTGTCCGCGGTGAGGCTCGGTAGCCGGTGATCGCCGTTCGGATCCAAGCGCCACTCCAGGACGATCCGTTCGACCACCACCGCGCCGGGTATCTCGCCCTCGGCGATCCGGTTCGCGTGCGGCCGGATGTCCACGATCAGTCCACCCCGGGACTGCACCGCGGCGGCCTGCTCCGGTGTCACCCGCTCCAGTCGCGCCCTGGCGCGCGCGACCATGTCCTCGGCGCCTGTACTCATCGTGCTCCCACTCCGCTCACCGACGTTCCTGCGAAGTCCGCCAGCGTACGGTATTCGCGGACCGGACGGAGCGGCGGCGAGTACGCGTGCACCGACGCGGCCGGCCACAGCTTGTCGTTGCGCAGCTGGTGCGCTCGATCGGGGCCGAAGCCGACCGTGTCGCCCGCTCGCCGTTCCGCCTTCCGGATCGAACCGCCGAGATGCAGATACTCCTCGCTGAGTTCCCCCACGGTCATGGTGAACGCGCCGGAGGCGCCGCCGTGGTCGTGCGGTTCGGTGCCCTGTCCCGGCGCCCAGGACAGCAGCCACAACTCGACGCCCATGGTCAACGCCAGGCGGGTCCACCAGCGCTGATCGGCATCGAAGCGCACGATGTCCAGCAGCGGCGTCGCCAATTCTGCGGCCACCAGGCTGGTCAGCCGGTGTAGTTCCGCAGCCGACCACAGCGCCCGCTCCGGGTGGATGGCGTCTCGAACCAGCGGCACGTCGATGTCGGGATGGATGTCGCGCGCGTGCTTGAGGTTCACCGGAAGGGAAGTGGTCACATGTGCTCCTGACGGGATCGGTCGGATGAGCGCTTCGCGGCTGCCGCGTGGATTCTGCGCCGTCGCGGCGCGTTTGACACCAATCACGATCAGCGCGAACAAAATTCGATCGATCGCGGTCAGGGCGCGGTCGTACGGCCCGGGGGCGGCGCCCCGGCGAGCGCGGTTCGCTACCCGAACGTGGGCATCGGCGGGGATTCGGGGAACACGACGGGCAACGACACGAGGGCCCGGTGGAACGGACCCGGTCGCCAGGTCAGCTCCTCCGCCTGGACCGCGAGCCGCATCTCGGGCAGCGCGTCGAGAAGCTGGTCGATAGCGTCCTGCGCGATCAGGTAGGCCATCGATCGGGCGGGGCAGGCGTGCGGTCCGGCTCCCCAGGCGAGGTGCGCACGGCTGTCGGTGTACTCGCCGGTGTGGATCGCCGGGTCGTGGTTACAACCGGCCATGCTGATCACGACCGGCTGGTGCGCGGGCAACCAGACGTCGTCGATCAGGATCGGCTGCTTCGGGTAGCTGAAGCAGTAGTTGGCCCCCGGCGGGTCGTCGAACAGCACCTCGTCGAGCGCGTCGCGGGTGGAAAGACTACCGCCGAATATCCCGCCCGCGAACCGGCGGTCGGTGAGCATCAATCGCAAAGTGTTGGCGATCAGGTTCTGCTGGGGTTCGATGCCCGCCCCGTACAAGGTGACCAGCTGGTGGATCATCTCCATGTCGTCGAGCGCGGCGGGGTGGCGCAGCAGTCGCGAGGTGATGTCGTCGCCCGGACTTCTCCGCTTCATCTGCACCAGGTCGTACAGCGCGTCGGCGAGCATCGCGTTGCCCTTGTCCGCGTTGACGCCTTCGAAGATGGCGGCCATGCCCATCGCGACTTGCTGCCCGATCTCCGGCGGGCAGCCGAGCACCGAGTTGAGCACCGCGAACGTCAGCGGAAACGCATACTGGCTGATCAGGTCCGCAGCGCCGTCCTGGCAGAAGGCATTGATCAGCGGGCCCGCGATCTGCTCGGTCGTCGCATGCAACGCGTGCAGATCCACGTCGCCGATACTCGCGACATTCACCTGCCGGTAGCGCTGGTGCTCGAAACCGGTGCTGCGCAACGCGTTCGGTCGCCACTCCATCATCGGCAGGATCGGGCAACCCGCGGGAATGTCCTGCTGCCAAGTCCGCGGGTCAGCGGGAAAATGCACAGGGTCGTTGAGGATTCGCAACGCGGTGTAATAGCCGATCACCAACGTGGCGGGCACGTTCGGCGCCAGTTCGATCGGCACGAGCGAGCCGTATCGGTGGCGCATCTCTCGATAGGCGCGATGGGGATCGGCGGCGAATGCCTCCGTATACAGCGGGAACCGGGGCCCGTCGGAGTCGAGTGGCGAACCGTGCTGTACGGGGCAGCTTTTCGTGCTCTCGGAGGCGGATTGCGGGGACTGTGGCGTGGACAAAGGTCATGACTCCAGGGGGAGGCACTTCACCGACGCGTACTGTCACGCGGTCGGTTTCGCGCCGAGCAGGTGCATGTTTCGCGATGTGCTACGGGATCGTAAGCAGTCGGCACCCGGTGGTGGGGTCGTTTGAGCCGCTCGATCAGTGAATGCGGAGCTATCCGCTGGGCACGCGGCGCGGTGATCGAGCCGCGGCGGCCGAATCCGGCCGGGGCGCGGCCGCCGGATCACTTTGCCGAGAATGCACCGGCCGCGCGAATCGCCCTTCGTGCGAGATGGATTCGCGGGCCGGTGACGGTCGGGGATGCGGTTGCAGGTTCAGGCGATGGGCCTGCTCATTCGCGGAGGTCCGCCGCGTACCGCTCGGCCAGCACGGCGACGCGCTCGGCGGGCCAAGGGCAACGGATGTCCCCTCGGGTGGCGGCGAAGAAGAGTTCCAGGTGTACCTGCCAGGCGGCCAGCAGTTCCGGCCGTAGCGCGGCGAGTTCGGCGGGCAGGGTCTGGGTGAGCACCACCCGCACGCCCAGGTCGGAATCGGCTTCGAAGGCCCAGCGCACCGTGCCCGCGACGGCGCCGTCGTGCCGCCACCGGTACTCCATCGACCGGGGCGGCTCGACATCGAGCAGTTCGCCCGCCTCGACATGCGGGTTTGTCGCCCGGACGGGCGGGTGGGCGCCCACCGACGGAGTGTCCCGTTCGACGAGCAACGACCACACCCGTTCCAGCGGCTGCCACACCAGGTCGCGGGCGAACCGCAGCACGTAGCCGTCGGCGACCTCTTCGCAGTCGCCCGTGTCGAGCCCGAAATCCGCGATGTAGCCCTCGATGTCGGCGAGCCAGGTCGCGTCCGGCTCGGTGCGCGTGCCGTCGAGTGCGGCCGTGAGGGCCGACAGGCAACGGTCCCAGCCGACCGCGGACCTCGCCGCGCCGAGTCGCGCCTCCGGTCCGCCGCCGAGGACGTGGGTGAAGATCAGCAGCGTCCCGTCGCCGTCGGCCACGAGTTCGAATCGCAGCACATCCCGGTTCCATCGGAACATGTAGACCTTGGGCGGATCGAATTCGAGCACCTCGCCGCCGGAGGTGCTATCGATCGTCTCGGGGGCGTCGGCGAAGGTGAAGCGCATCGCGGCGCCGGGCCGCGGTTCGGTCGTGACGGCGGCCGGGAACCAAGCGGCCATCTCGCCCGGCTCGCTGATCGCGCGCCACACCTTCTCCGGGGGATGGGCCAGCCTGCGTTCGAACCGCAGTGTGGGGGCTCCGTCGACGGTGCGCAGTTGTGCTCGGGAATCGCTCATGGCTGTCCTTCCTCGTCGGGTATGGCGTCGAGATGACGTTCCAGGGCGTCCAGACTCGATTCCCACATCCGCCGGTACGGCGCGAGCCAGGCCTCGATCTCGGTCAGCGGTTCGGGCCGCAACCGGTACCAGCGGCGCTGCGCGTCCTGGCGCACGTCCACCAGGCCCGCGCCCCGCAGGGCCTTCAGGTGCTTGGACACCGTGGGCTGAGCCAAGCGCAGCTCGGCGACCAAATCGCCGACCAGTCGTTCCCGTTCGCGCAACAGGTCGAGGATCTCCCGGCGGCGAGGCTCGGCCAGCGCCTCGAACGTAGATGCCATATCGGCAATATAGCCGAAATGGAATATAATCGCCATCGGCTACGAGCGCTCGCGCGGTGTGCGGGAAACGCATGTGGCTGCGGACTCCTCGGCCAGCGCCTACACGATGGCGGTCGGTCCGGTGTGTGTCGGCCGTCCGATCCTCGGATTCGCGGGCGCGTGCCGGCAGTGGCGCACGCGGGTGGGTCCGAGGCGCCATCTCGTGAAGCCCGCCGAACGTGCTCCCCGAAAATCGGACCAGCGAATCCCTCCTCTCGGCACCCGATAAATCCTGCGGTAATACTTCAATGCTATTGAGCGGGACCGGTGTGCGGCGCGCGGTTCGGCAGTGCGGGTGGCGGTCAGGAGTTTTCGGCGAACTGGGGCGTAATCAATTCATCTAGTACGTTCTCCGGGATAACGAGAAGCAGTTCTCGGGTGAGGTCGCGGCGAGCAGCGCCGCTGCCGACCCCGGCCGCTCGGCGACATCGGGCGGGTAGGTGGAGGTGTCCATGCTTGTTGACCACGCCGTCGTCACCTGGCGGGGCCACAAGGATCAGCCGACCCGTGGCCGCGCCCCCGCCGTCGCGGCCGACGGCCGGCGAGCCGGGCAAGTACGGTATCGGGACGCCGTGCCAGTGGCGCGGCCCGGCGGAGCTCGCGAAAAGAATGTGTCGAGAATGTCTATTGATCTATTCCGCAGAACTCGAACCGTCCTGGGTTGTGCGGCACTTGTCGTAACTCTGGTAGCCGGATGCGGAACCAACCGCGCGGAAGATCCGGCGTCGACCGAACCCAGCATCACCGAGGCCGCGGCGCGTACCGACCAGAAGGGCTTGTCACTCATCGTGCCGGGCACGCTGGCCGCGAGCTACGCCGAACTGGCGGCGGGTGTGCGCGGGAAGCTCGGCATGGCCATCATGCCGGTCGGCGGCGAGCAGGTGGTCACCTTCGGCGAATGGACCAGTGGCCCGGCCTGGTCGACGATGAAGGTCCCGCTGACCATCGCCGCGCTCCGGCGCAGTTCGAGCAGCTCCAGCTACGCCGCGTCGGCGGCGATCATGCAGTCCGACAACGCCGCCGCCGACGCCCTCTGGCAGTCGCTGGGCACCGCGCAGGAGGCGGCGCAGGCCGTGCAGGCGGTGTTGCGCGAGGGCGGCGACAACAGGACCGTCGTCCCCGCGACCCGTGCCCGTGCCGAGCATTCGGCCTTCGGGCAGGCGGAATGGTCGCTGACCGACCAGGTGCGGTTCGCCTCGCGGCTGCCCTGTCTGCCCCAGGCCGATCGGGTGACCTCGCTGATGGAACAGGTCATAGCAAGCCAGCGCTGGGGTCTCGGCGAGTTCGGTGGCGCCGAGTTCAAGGGCGGCTGGGGGCCGGACACCTCGGGCGCCTATCTCGTGCGCCAGTTCGGGGTCATCGACATCCCCTCGGGCAAGATCGCGATCGCGATCGCGGTGCAGCCCGAGTCCGGATCGTTCAGCGACGGCATGAACATCCTGGACAAACTGGCCACGGTCGTCTCCGAGCATCTCGACGAGCTGGCCGGGGGGCGCTGCCCGGCCGCATGAGGCCATCCGTCCAGGTCAGTGTTACACGCCGTTCACGGGGGCGGGGCTGCCCAGATCGGACATGAAGGGCAAGATAGCGGCCATGCGCATCGGAGTTCTGACCGGAGGCGGAGACTGCCCAGGACTGAACGCGGTCATCCGCGCCATCGTTCGTACCGCGAACGGCCGCTACGGAGACGCGATCGTCGGCTTCGAGGACGGTTGGCGCGGTCTATTGGAGGATCGCAAGATCCAGATCCGCAATGACGACCGCACCGACCGGATCCTCACCAAGGGCGGCACCATCCTCGGCACCGCTCGCACCAACCCCGACGTGCTGCGCGCAGGCCTGGGCCGGATCAAACAAACCCTGGACGACAACGGCATCGAAGCGCTGATCCCGATCGGCGGCGAGGGCACGCTGACGGCCGCGAGCTGGCTGTCCGACGAGGGCGTGCCGGTGGTCGGCGTGCCGAAGACCATCGACAACGACATCGACTGCACCGACGTCACTTTCGGCCACGACACCGCCCTGAACATCGCCACCGAGGCGATCGACCGGCTGCACACCACCGCCGAGTCACACCAGCGCGTCATGCTCATCGAGGTGATGGGCCGGCACGCGGGCTGGATCGCGATCGGCGCGGGCATGGCGGCCGGCGCGCACCTGACTCTGGTGCCCGAGGTCCCGTTCGAGGTGGACGAGGTGTGCGCGATGATCAAGCGGCGCTTCCAGCGCGGCGACAAACACTTCATCTGCGTGGTCGCCGAGGGGTCGCACCCGGCGCCGGACTCCGGATTCACCTTGCGCGAGGGCGGTATCGACGAGTTCGGCCACGAGCGGTTCACCGGCGTCGCCCAGCAACTGGGCGTGGAGATCGAGCGGCGCATCGGCAAAGAGGTACGCACCACCGTGCTCGGCCACGTGCAGCGCGGCGGCAGCCCCACGCCCTACGACCGGGTGCTGGCCACCCGCTTCGGCCTGCACGCGGCCGAGGCGGTGCACGCGGGCAAGTTCGGTCAGATGGTCGCGCTGCACGGCACCAGCATCGACCTGGTTCCGCTGTCGGAGGCCACCAAGCAGCTCAAGCGGGTGCCGCCGGAACGCCACCGCGAGGCGGAAGCGTTCTTCGGGTAGGCGCGGTACGCGCGCGGCGAGTAGCCGGAGACGGTCCGGATCGTCGGTACTGTGAGTCGCATGCGCAGTGGACGACTGATCGCGTTGGCTCTGTTGGTCATCGCGGCGTTGGTGGCAGGGTGTTCGGAGTCGAATCCGCCCGAGCCGACCACCGGTGACTGGCACGGCGCCATCGAGGTCCCCGGTCAGCCCCTGCAAGTCGGAGTGAGCTTCCGCGACGACGGTACGGCCACCATCGACATTCCTTTGCAAGGTGTGGCGGACAAACAGCTGAAGGACGTCAGCACCGACCGCAACGGCGTGTCGTTCGCGATCCCCGATTTCCCGGGCGACCCGGTGTTCCGCGGCGAGTACGAGTCCGGAAGCGACCGGATCACCGGCGATTTCACCCAGGCGGGCCAGAGCTTCCGGCTCACGCTGAGCCGAGGCAAGGTGACGCCGCCCGCCCGCCCACAGGAACCGAAGCCGCCGTTCCCCTACAAGACCGAGGACGTCACCTACCGCGACGGCGACATCACCATCGCGGGCACATTGACCGAACCGCAGGGGCCGGGCCCGTTCCCCGCCATCCTCATGATCTCCGGGAGCGGCCCCCAGGACCGCAACGAAGACCTCATGGGCCACAAGCCGTTCCTGCTGCTGGCCGACACCTTCACCCGCGCGGGCTACGCCGTGCTGCGCACCGACGACCGGGGCGTCGGCGGCACCGGCGGCAAACTGGACGCCGCGAGCTACGCCGACTTGGCCGAGGACGCCGCCGCGGGTGTCCGCTTCCTGCGCGCCCGCTCCGAGGTCGATCCGGCCCGGGTGGGGCTCTTCGGGCACAGCGAAGGCGGCTACCTCGCACCGTTGGTCGCCGCGCGCCCCGACAGCGGAGTCGCGTTCGCCGTCCTGATGGCCGGGCCCGGTGTCCCCGGTGCGGATGTGCTCATCGAGCAGACCCGCTTGCTCGCCGCCGCGAACGGCACTCCTGCGGACCAGGTGCAGACCCGGGTGCGCGACACCACCGAACTGGCCGCCCTGCTGAAAGCGGGTGACCTGGACGGCGCTCGGCAGTTGGCCATCCGGCAGAACCAGTCGCTGCCCGCCGACCAGCGCGTGCCCGACGACCAGGCGGCCGCGCAGATCACGCCGTATCTGGCCGCCCTGGTCGCCTACGATCCGGCGCCCGCCCTGGCCGCCCTGCGCGTTCCGGTGCTCGCGTTCTTCGGCGGCAAGGATCTCCAGGTGCCCCCGGCGCAGAGCGAGCAGCCGATGCGCGACCACCTCGCCGCCGACCCCGATGCGACCGTCCACGTCTTCCCGGGGCTCAATCACCTGATGCAGCCCACCGAGACCGGCCGTCCCAGCGAGTACAGCACCATCGAGACGACCATCGCCCCCGAGGTGCTCGACTACGTCACCGGCTGGCTGCGTCAGCGGGTCCCGGTGAAGTAGCGCGCCGCCACACGACGCGAGAGCCGCTGCGCTGCGGCGGGAGCGTTTACCTAAACTGATGGCCATGAGCGCACCCACGGTCGACCTGATGGATTACTCGGATGTCCTCGCCCGGTTCGAGCCGGTGCTCGGCATGGAGGTCCACGTCGAGCTGAACACCGCGACGAAGATGTTCTGCGGTTGCCCGACCGAGTTCGGCGCCGAGCCGAACACCCAGGTGTGCCCGGTGTGCCTCGGTCTGCCGGGCTCGCTGCCGGTGGTGAACCAGAAGGCCGTCGAGTCCGCGATCCGGATCGGGCTGGCGCTGAACTGTTCGATCACCCCGTGGGGCCGGTTCGCGCGCAAGAACTACTTCTACCCCGATCAGCCGAAGAACTATCAGATCAGCCAGTACGACGAGCCGATCGCCACGAACGGGCACCTGGACGTGCTGCTCGACGACGGCAGCACCTTCCGCGTGGACATCGAGCGCGCCCACATGGAGGAGGACACCGGCAAGTCGGTGCACGTCGGCGGCGCGACCGGTCGCATCCACGGTGCCAGCCACTCCCTGCTGGACTACAACCGGGCGGGCGTGCCGTTGATCGAGATCGTCACCAAGCCGATCACCGGCGCGGGGGAGCGGGCGCCGGAGGTGGCGCGGGCCTACGTGACGGCGCTGCGGGATCTGCTGAAGTCGCTCGGCGTGTCCGACGTGAAGATGGAGCAGGGCTCGCTGCGCTGCGACGCGAACGTCTCCCTGATGCCGGTCGGCGCAACCGAATTCGGCACCCGCACCGAGACCAAGAACGTCAACTCGCTGCGCAGCGTCGAGGTCGCGGTGCGCTACGAGATGCGCAGGCAGGCGGCGGTGCTCGCGAGCGGCGGCACGATCGTGCAGGAGACCCGCCACTTCCACGAGACCGACGGCACCACCTCGCCCGGCCGCCGCAAGGAGACCGCCGAGGACTACCGCTACTTCCCCGAGCCCGACCTCGAGCCGGTCGCGCCCGACGCGGAGTGGGTGGAGCGGTTGCGCGACACCATCCCCGAGTACCCCTGGCTGCGCCGCGCGCGCATCCAGTCCGACTGGGGCCTGTCCGACGAGGTGATGCGCGACCTGGTCAACGCGGGTGCGCTGGACCTGATCATCGCCACCGTCGACGCGGGCGCCCCGGCCAACGAGGCGCGCTCCTGGTGGGTCGCCTACCTCACCGAGAAGGCCAAGGAGCGCGAGGTCGCGCTGGACGAGCTGCCGATCACCCCGGCCCAGGTCGCCGAGGTGATCAAGCTGGTCGACGCGAAGACGATCAACAACAAGGTGGCCAAGCAGGTCGTCGACCACGTGCTGGCCGGCGAGGGCGACCCGGCGCAGATCGTCGAAACCAAGGGCCTCGGCATGGTCAGCGACGACAGCGCCTTGCAGTCGGAGGTGGAGAAGGCCCTGGCCGCCAACCCGGACATCGCCGACAAGATCCGCTCCGGCAAGGTGCAGGCGGCGGGCAAGATCGTCGGCGACGTCATGAAGGCGACCCGGGGGCAGGCCGACGCGGCCCGCGTCCGGGAACTCGTGCTCGCTGCTTGCAGCTGACTCCCTATCGGGGTCGATCGACCCCGATAGAGGTGTAGAGCGTGCTCGAGGTCGGCGGCGTGGTGTAGCGGGCGTTCGGCAGGTACAGGTATTCGCCGAACGCGGCCACGGTCGTCGGTACGTCGAAACGCGGGTCGGTGACCCGCCGTTCGATCGTGCCCGTCGTGCCCGCGGGATCGAGCGCGACGACGGCGATCGCGTTGGACCGGTTCTGGACGACGAACAATGTGCTGCCGCACAACAGCAGTCCGTCGCCGTCGGGCAGCGACTCGGCGCCGAGATCGATCCGCCGCGTCGTACCGGTCGCGGGGTCGACACGGAACAGCCGGCCGGTCACCGACTGCATGATGATCAGCCCGGTACCGTCCGGCGTGCGCACGATCCCGTTGGCGTTGATCGCTCCGGGCTCGTAGCGGATGTCGCCGGTCAGCGGGCGGCGCACCACCGCCGTGGGTGGCGGCAGGGCAGCGTCGTCGCCGATGGGTAGGTGGTACAGCACGGGCGTCCGCGAGTCGGTGAACCACGCGCCCGCGGGCGTGAGTACGACGTCGTTGACGAACGTGTCCGGCGGCGTCGCGAGCCGGTAGTTCGCCTGCACCGCGCCGGTGCGGGTGTCGATGACGCGGGCGTCGCCTCCGGTGCCTCCGGCGACGAACAGCCGGTCGCGGTGGTCGAGCCGCATCCCCAGTGCCGGGGTGCCCGGCCCGGGGCTCAGGATGTCGCCGCGACCGGTCACCAGGTCGGCGCGGTAGATGGAGCCGTCTGTCCGCGAACCGAAGTAGGCCACCGGCCGCGACCCGACCGCGATGCCCTCCGGCTGGAATCCGGCGGGCAGGTCGATCGCGGTGCGGACCGGGCGGTGTGCCGCTGTTCGATCGGTGGATACCAGCGCGGTAGCGCCGAGACAGGCCAGTGCGGCCGAGATCACGAGGATTCGCCTCATCCCATCGTCCCTCCGTCCCGGGGCCGCCGATCGCGGATGACGTGCGGCAGTCCCGGAGTCCGCGCTCAGTAGCCGACAGTGAAATGCCTGCTCTCACCTGGGTTCTCGAGTTCGTCCAGCACGGCAACGGCGAAGTCTTCCGCCGAGATCCGGGACGCGCCGTCGGCGCCGGTGATCAGGGTGGTGGTGCCGCGTCGATACTTGCCGGTGCGCTGGCCGGGTTCGAGGAGGGCGGGCGGGCTGAGATAGACCCAGTCGGCCGGATGCGCTCGACAGGTTTCCCATTGCGTGACGCTGGCGGCGGCGATCGGGCGGATCGCGGGCGGTACGTACTCCGGACTGTCGAGGACCAGCCGATCGGGACGCTCCGGATTCCGGAGCGGGGCGGCGCCGCCGATAACGAGGATGCGCGTCCGGGTAGCCGTGGCCGCGTCCAGCAGGGCGGTCGTCGTCGCCGCGACGGTGTGTTCCTGGCCGGGGCCCGGGCGGGTCGCGGCCACGATCACGTCGGTGGCGTGGAACAGGTCACCCATCCGGGCGGGGTCGTTCGCGTCGCCCTCGACCGCGGTCACCCCGGGAGGCAGAGCGCTCGGCGGCTGTTTGCGGAACACGGCGACAACCTCATGGCCCCGGCTCGAGGCTTCGCCGGCGACGCGGGAGCCGACCATGCCGCTTGCTCCGACGACGGTGATCTTCATTTCAGTACTCCTTCGGGTGTCGAGACAATGTGGGATGAGCGGCTGGGCGCGGGGAGCTGTCCCGCGACGATCGCGGCGAGCGCGAGCCCGAACCCGGCGAGCTGGATCGGGCCGAGCGTCTGGCTGAGCAGGATCGCGCCGAGAACCGCGGCGACCAGCGGCGAGAGCAGGACGAGAACCGCGACCGAGGTGACCGGAAGTGTCCCGATCCCGCGGAACCAGAGGACATAGGCGAGCAGACCGCCGACCAGGCCCAGCCAGAGGTAGCCGAGGGCAGCGGGCGGGTCGATCGCGGGAGGCGAACCCTCGACGAGGAACGTGAGGGGCAGCAGGAACAGGCCTCCCGCGGTGAGTTGCCAGCCTGCGAAAGCGGTGGGGCTCGCCTCGGCGGGGCGTCCCCACTTCTTCGTCAGCGTCAGGCCCAGCGCCATCGACGCCGCGGCGGCGAGGCCCGCCACGATCCCCGGGAGGTCGAGGGCCGCGTGCGGCCCGATCACCACCATGCCGACGCCGACGACGCCCACCGCGCCCCAGACCAGGCGCCATGCCGATGGGCTCTCGTGCAGGACCACCACGGCCAGGACGGCCACGACCAGCGGCTGGGCCGCCGCCAACGTCGCGGCCACCCCGCCCGGTAGGCGTTCGGCGGCGAGGAACAACAGTGGGAACAGCAGCCCGATGTTGAGCACGCCCAACACCGCGGCTTTGCCCCACCAGGCTCCGCGCGGCAGGGTCCGCGTGAACGCCAGCGCGAGCACACCCGCGGGCAACGCGCGCAGGAGCCCTGCGAAAAGCGGGTGCCCCGGGGGAAGAAGCTCGGTGGTGACGACATATGTCGTGCCCCAGGACACGGGGGCGAGCGCCGTCAGGACGGTGCGAGGGAGACTTCCGTCTCTGCCGGAAACCCTCTGTGCTGCTGAACTTTCCACATTCGCAGTCTCGCCCGCTGCGATCAATGAGTCCAACACATGTTTGTCACTTCATCGATCTCGATACACGATTGATCCATGGAGCTTCAGCAGATGCGGTACGTCCTCGCCGTCGCCGAGACGAACAGCTTCACTCGGGCCGCCGAGCGATGCCTGGTCGTCCAGTCCGCGCTGAGTCATCAGATCGCGCGCTTGGAAAGGGAATTGGGCGCGAGGCTCTTCGAGCGCACCAGCCGCCGGGTGCGATTGACTGCGGCCGGTGCGGCGTTCCTTCCGGCCGCCCGCCAATGCCTGGATGCCGCCGAGCGCGCGGCCGCCGAGGTCGCCGCGGCGGTCGGCGAGGTACGGGGAAGGCTCGCCGTCGGCCTGATCCCCACCGTCGCCGCGGTCGACATCCCGGAGGCGCTGCGTGATTTCCGGCAGCGGTACCCGCACGTGCGCATCAGCCTGCGGGTGGGCGCGAGCGAGGAACTCGTCGAGCGCGTCACCCAGGGGGCCCTCGACGTGGCTTTTCTCGGATTGCCCACCACGGCCCGGCCACGGGGTGTCGCCGCCCACGAACTCGCCCGTGACCGGCTCGTCGCCGTGGTCGCCCCCGACCATCCCCTCGCCGGTGCGCCCACGGTCGATCTGCGCAGACTCTCCTCCGAGGTTTTCGTGGACCTTCCGGCCGGAACCGCCGGACGCCTCCAATCCGACCAGGCCTTCGCGGCCGCAGGCCTGGACCGCGACGTCGCCTTCGAAGTGACCAGCGCCGACTACATCGCCCGCCTCGTCCGCCCCGGCCTCGCCGTAGCCATGCTGCCGTCGGCCTACGCGCCGCAACTCGACGGCGTGGTCACCATCGAGGTCTCCGACGCCCCGGCGCGCGTCGAATACATCATCTGGAGCCGCAGCCGCCTACCAGCGGCCACCGCCTTCCTCACCGTCCTCGGCGTCCCGGTAGATCGTGACGACTCCTGACAAATCGCCGAGGAATCGGGCTGCGTCCGACGGCCGGGACCGGCAGCACCACCCTGAAAGGGTGAGCTGCGGGGTCGTGCCATCACCGCCTCACGCACCCCACCAGCTCAACCACCTGTTTCGAGCGAAGCGAGACCGAGCATGCGCCGTTCGCGGCCCGGTTCGCGTCCGAGTGGCCACTGCGTCCGCGACGAAGTCGCCAGCGGTGGCCACTCGGACGCGAACCATGAAGGGGCCGCGAACACGCCGCGACGGAGTCGCGGCAGAACAAACACAGCTCAGTCCGGGCCGCCGCCTCCGGCCTGCGGGGGCGGGATGCGGACGACGCGGTCGTCGAACGGGCCGGGCTGGCCGTCGGTCTTGTTCACCGTGGTCACCCAGATGGTGCCGTCGGCGCCGACCGCCGCGCCGCCGAGCTGCCCGTACTTGTCCTGCGCCATCAGGGTCGGCGCCGCGGTGACCGCGTGGGTGTTGGGGTCGGCGGCGGCGATGGCGAGGGCCTTCGCGCCGGTCAGCGAGATCGCGACACCGTCGGTCGCCGCGGCGCAGCCCGCGACGCCGGGCCGGTCCGGCCAGGTCCACGTGGTCGTGACCACGCCGTCGCCGCCGAGCCGTTGCAGCCGGTCCTCGGCGGGGGTGCGGTCGGTGATCCAGATGCTGTCCTTGCTGTCGCGGCACACGTCCCCCGCGGTGCCGATGCCCGAGACGGCGATTTCCGGCGCGGGCGTGCGGCCGGGCACCGGAGACTTCACGCGCAGCAGTTTGCCCGCGAGCGAGCCCGCCGAGGCCGCCGCGCCGGGGTTGCCCGCGTCGCCGGTCAGCACCAGCATCTGGTCGGGCGCGGCGAAGTCGATCGCGCCGTGATTCCCGGTGGCGCCCTTCGGGATACCGGTGAGGACGTCCTTGGGGGAGCCGCCTTCGGCGATGCGGACCACCCGGTTGTCGCTGCCGGTGGTGATGTAGGCGTACATCAGGCCGTCTTCGTGGTAGGTGGGCGACAGCGCGATGTCGCTGAGGCCGCCGTCGCCGGAGCCGTCCACGTCCAGCTTGGCGATCTCGACCGGCGGTTGCTCCGGAGCCACCTTCATGATCCGCCCGGTCCTGCGCTCGGCCACCAGCGCGCCGTCGGCGAGCGTGACCAGGCCGCCGGTGGTGTCCAGGCAGGTGGCGACCACCGCCGGATCCGGATCGATGCACGGGCCGCTCGGCCGGGTGGTCGAGGTGGGCGACTGGCTCGGTTTCTTCGGGTCGATGTTGGCTCCGCGCAGGGTCGGTTCCGGGGTGAACGGACTGGACGCCGAATCGTCGAACCGGGCGCACCCGACCAGCAGGACGGAGCCGAGCGCCAAGCTCGCCGCGACGCGGCCCACGACAACCAAACTCATAGCTCAGACGTTACGGAAATACCGTTGCCCGCGCCCCCTCCGGGTGCGTGTTGCGCGCGCACTGACACGCCGTGCGGTACTTGCCCGCCGTGGCACGGTGCGGCATAGGGTATTGGCCGTGACCGACAAGCCGAAAGACACGCCGGAATCCAAGGCCGGGGAGGCCACTGCCGCTACGGCCGAGCAGTCGGCGGTGTCGTCCACCGGTCGAGGGGTGACCAGCCCGTACGACTCGCCGACCGAGCAATTCGCGCGGGTGGATGAGGCCCAGCGTCCGCGGATGTCCAAGGACGTCCCGCGCACCGACGACGAACTCGGGCTCGACCCGGAGGTGCCGACCACCGCCGAGAGCAAAGCCGCCGGGGGCAAGGGGTCCACCTACGAGTACGCCAGCATCCCGCCCGCCCCCACTCCACCGAACGACACCGGCCGCCTGCGCAGGCGCACCGGCGAGACCAGGCGCGGCACACTCGATCTCGGTTTGTTGCTGTTGCGCTGGGTGGTCGGCGGCACCTTCCTCTACCACGGTCTGCAGAAGCTCACCGGTTGGTTCCACGGCCCCGGCCTGGACGGCACCCGCGACATGATGGAGCGCGGCGGCTGGGATCACCCGAGCGTGTCCGCCATGCTGGTCACGGCGGGCGAGGTGGGCGGCGGCGCGCTACTGATCCTCGGGCTGGCCACCCCGCTGGCCGCGGGCGCGGTGCTCGCGGTGATCCTCGACGCCTGGGCCTGGAAGCAGGGGATGGCCCCGGGGTTCCAGTACAAAGCCGGGCCGGGCGCTGTGGAGTTGGAAAGCATCCTCGCCGGCACCGCCGCAGCGATCATCCTGACCGGTCCGGGCCGCTTGTCCTTCGACCGCAACCGGGGTTGGGCCGTTCGCCCCGCCGCAGGGTCCTTCGTCGTCCTTCTCCTCGCCGTGGCGGCCGCGGTCGGCGCTTACTGGTACCTGCACGGCGGCAACCCGCTCACCGGCATCGGCCCCTTCGACTGAATGCGGACGCCCACGCAAAACGCTCGGCTGGGGTACCCCAGCCGAGCGCCTACGTGATCTACTCACCATCTGAGAAACCAGGCAGTGTTGCGACAACCCCTGGAATCCAAAATCTCTCCTGGGGAGGGGGCTTTTTGCGTTTACGGGTTCTTGCGCCTGAGCCGATGCTTCAAGCGCCACAGCGCGTTTTGGATGCGGACCGGTCCCCAGAACTTCACCCGGTGCCAGAGGCCGGGATCTTCATACTCCGCGTACCTGCCGTTGAACGTCGGCATGGGGCTCATCCTCTCGGGCATTCGTCGGACGAGACCTTCTTGGTGTCGCCGACTTCGGTGTAGTCGAACGGACGTCCTTGCAGCTTGCCATAGACGTGCACCGTGTGCCTCCAGTCACCGGTCGCACACTCCGCGCTGACACGGACCTCATGCCCTGAGCGGGAAGGGATCTTGGAGTCCACCTGGATCGCCCAGCGCACCCACTGGTCAGTCTGGTAGTGCTCCAGGCTCAACTCCAACGTATGCGACTCCGGAGGCGCATCGCAGGAGACCTTCGCTTCGGTGTAGATGACCGGATGCAGCACGGTCGGCTTGCGGAAGAAGGTGGTGAAGTCACACGACTTGGCCGCGGCCGGTGTCGGTGCGGCAGCCGCAGGCACGGCACCTGTGAGAGCGAGAGCACCCGCAGAACCGAGGATGGTCGCGAATCGAAATGCGCTGTTCTTCATAGGATTCCCCTTTCTGCCTGAGCGACGACGACGCTCAGTACTCCCTTGACGTGTCCGGCTTCATGCGTCCGGCTTTGATCAGCGTTTGGCGAGCCGCGTCCTTACGCGGGCACTCGGCGGCGCGGCAGCCTCGATGCTGCTGCATGGTCACGTGGGCTTCTTCGACGCTCAGTGGCATCTGTGGGGCGACGTGGGACCATCCGGACAGACCCTGCTGGCTCGCCCTCCACTCGGCCTGCACGCGGTCCACGATGTCTTGGACGCTGGTCCCCCGTTGGGCGTCCTCTTCCTGCCACCAATTGAAACCCATTGCGGCATCGATCCTCACCTGAATTGCGCACGATTTCGCGGCTGGAAGACAGTTCGGCGAAGCTGACGTTGGAAGACGCCGTCCAGATTTCCGAAGCCTGTCAAATCTCGCTCACTGAGCTGTCCGGTCGGAAGTCGTCGGTGCTGGACCTGTCCGGCGATTGGTGGGCCGCCTGGCAAACGCTCGAGGACGACATTCCGCGTGTCGACATCCACGAGCTTCACGTCAAGCAGGAGGGTGTGTTCTTCGAGTTCCTCGGCGATCGAGCGCGGTCGGTTGAGGAAGGTTCGTACGCCTGGGTTGGGGAAATGCAGCTGTGGGATTCCGACCTGCTGATGGGCTGGTATCGCGCCACCGACGGCGCAGTCCGCTCGAAGGGCGTCATGTTCATGACGTTGCACCCGCACGGCACGCACATGATGGGCGGCTGGATCGGACTCAGCTACCAGGGTCCAGCGGTCCGAGGATGGGCCGCGATCGACCGGGATCGCGACCACCTGGAGGTCATCATGGATGACATCGGCAACCAGAGTAGGCGAGACTGGCTCACATGGCCGACCATGATCTCGTAGACGTGAGCATTTCCGCCGACGACGCCGACTGGCTGGCAGATTTCACCCGCAGCCTCGTAGAAGACAAGCTGGCGGCGTGCGGCAACCTGATCCCAGGTGTCCGTTCCGTCTACCGGTGGGACGGTGCAATCCACGACGACCAGCAGACACTCGTCATCCTCCACACCAGAGCCGACCTCGTGCCCGCGATCATCGAACGGGCCAACACGGACCACCCCGACACCACGCCCCAGGTTCTTGCCGTCCCCGTGCTCGACGCACACCCCGGTTATAGACAGTGGGTCATCGACTCGACCAGTTGAACGCGAAGAACCCCCTGGAATCCAAGATCCAAGAGTGGGACGAGGGGGCCTTCGCGTTCGGTCGGCGGGGAGACGCGGGAGCTACGGCACGTGCCGCACGGCGCCCTTGTCCGCGGAGGTGGCCATGGCGGCGTAGGCGCGCAGCGCGGTCGTCACCGGACGATCCCGGTTGACCGGCTGCCAGGGCCGTTCGGAGGCTTCCATCTTCGCGCGGCGCTCGGCCAGGACGGCGTCGTCGACGAGGACCTCGAGCGTGCGGGTGGCCACGTCGATGCGGATCTGGTCGCCGTTCTCCACCAGGCCGATGACACCGCCGCTGGCCGCCTCGGGCGAGATGTGCCCGATCGACAGGCCCGAGGTGCCGCCGGAGAACCGGCCGTCGGTGATCAGCGCGCACTGCTTGCCGAGTCCGGAACCCTTCAGGAACGCGGTCGGGTGCAGCATCTCCTGCATGCCCGGGCCGCCCGCGGGACCTTCGTAGCGGACCACGATCACGTCGCCGGGCTTGATCTTCTTGCCGAGGATGACCGACACGGCCTCCTCCTGCGAGTCCACCACCACCGCTGGCCCCTGGAAGGTGAACAGTTCCTCATCGATTCCCGCGGTCTTGAGCACCGCGCCGTCGGGCGCGATGTTGCCGCGCAGCACGACGAGGCCGCCTTCGGTGGTGTAGGCGTGCTCGAGGTCGCGGATGCAACCGCCCTCGGCGTCGGTGTCCAGCGACGACCAGCGGTTGTCGGTGGAGAACGGCTCGGTGGTGCGCACTCCGCCCGGCGCGGCGTGGAAGAGTTCGACGGCTTCCTGGGAAGCCTTGCCGGAACGGATGTCCCAGGTGTCGAGCCACTCGTCGAAGCTCGCGGTGTGCACGGTGGTGACGTCGGTCTCCAGCAGGCCCGCGCGGCGCAATTCGCCGAGGATGGCGGGGATGCCGCCCGCGCGGTGCACGTCCTCCATGTGGTAGTCGGAGTTCGGCGACACCTTCGACAGGGTGGGCACCCGGCGGCTGGTCTCCTCGATGGTGTGCAGATCGAAGTCGATCTCACCTTCCTGCGCGGCGGCCAGGGTGTGCAGCACGGTGTTGGTCGAGCCGCCCATCGCGACGTCCAGCGCCATCGCGTTGCGGAAAGCCTTGGCGTTGGCGACGTTGCGCGGCAGCACGGACGCGTCGTCCTCGCGATACCAGCGGTTGGCGATGTCGACCACGACGGTGCCGGCCCGCTCGAACAGCGCTCGGCGCGCGGCATGCGTGGCGAGGGTGGAGCCGTTGCCGGGCAGCGCGAGGCCGAGCGCCTCGGTGAGGCAGTTCATCGAGTTCGCGGTGAACATGCCCGAGCACGAGCCGCAGGTCGGGCACGCCGACCGCTCCACCTCCGACAGCCCCTCCTCCGACACCGCCTGGTTCGCGCTCGCGGAGATCGCCGTGATCAGGTCGGTGGGCGCCTGTGCGACGCCGTCGACGACCACCGCCTTGCCCGCCTCCATCGGCCCGCCGGAGACGAAGACCGCCGGAATGTTCAGCCGCATGGCCGCATTGAGCATGCCCGGGGTGATCTTGTCGCAGTTGGAGATGCAGACCAGCGCGTCGGCGGTGTGCGCGTTCACCATGTACTCGACGGAGTCGGCGATGATCTCGCGCGAGGGCAGCGAGTAAAGCATGCCCCCGTGGCCCATGGCGATGCCGTCGTCGACGGCGATGGTGTGGAATTCGCGCGGCACGCCGCCTGCGGCGCGCACCGCGTCGGCCACGATGTCGCCGACGTTCTTCAGGTGCACGTGCCCGGGCACGAACTGGGTGTAGGAGTTCGCGATGGCGACGATCGGCTTGCCGAAGTCGGAGTCGGTCATGCCGGTGGCGCGCCAGAGTGCGCGTGCGCCTGCGGCATTGCGGCCGATGGTCGTGGTTCGTGAACGAAGCGGTGGCATGTGGATGGTCCTCGGGTCGCGGGGGCTGACGTGCGACGGCGCAGAGCCTGCTCGGCGGTCCACCACGTTACTCCCGGTGGGCGTGTCCACCGGTCGGTGGTGCGCCGGGCGCGGCGGCCATGGCTGTCGGCCGGATCGGGTTTGTCGCTGTGCGTGGTGTCGCAGGCGACGACGGGTCGCCGGAGGTGCCGGACCGTCGAGGGGTGGGGACGAGAAGGAGGATCACTGCTCCGGAGAAATCATCCCATCACTCGGCCGCAACAACCTAACCGCGGTGGATGTTCCGCGCATCGCTCGAGCCGGTCGGGGACACGACCGACTTCTAGCGCGTGTCTTCGCCGGTGGCGTCCTCGCCGGACTTCGCGACCCCGTCGGTCGGCGCGCTGTCCTCGCCGCTCGGGCCCGCGTCGTGCCCGGTCGTCTCGGTGCGGGACTCTTCGGCCGCGGGCTCCGCGAACGGGTCCGGAATCCGTCCGCCGGAGAACGCCGCCAGATCGCGCAGCCGGTCATAGCTCACCGCGGGCAACTTCACCTCGGTGCCATCGGTCAGGTCGGCGCGCACGTATCCGCGCTTGGGGATCCGCACACCCTTCACCTGCGCCCAGTCGAGATGGCGCGATCCGAACAGCGTCCGCAGCTCCAGCCCCGCGTCCGAGACGGCGGTCTGCGTCCGCAGCACCCACGCCAGCACGGCGACCGGGACGAGCAGCAGCCACCACAGTCCGGCGGGCCAGCCGACGAACGGGAAGAACACGCACATCAGCAGGATGAACACGCCCAGGAAGGCCAGCCGTGGGATGCGGATCACACGGGCGTCTGAGGCGCTACCCGTATCCGTCGCCGCCGCGGGCGTGTGGGACGATTCAGAAGGTGGCACGGACTGATGCGGTGATGACACACCACCATCCTCGCATCCTGGTGAACGGACACAAGCAACCGCACTGTCCCACATAATGGGACGCACGGGGTCATCTGTTTGACTCTTCGGTTCACACCCGCTTAACGTCGTGCGCGTGAATCGAAACGAGTTGCTCGTAATCGGCCGGCGCGTCCAGCGTTGAGCCTGACACACTGAGTCGAATACGTCAGCTCGCGTTGCGACGCGCCACCCTCGATCAGCCCTGTGCTGTCGGGGGCTTTTTTATGTTCGGACTAACCTCCAGCATGGCGAAGCGCAAGACACCGCTGGCACAAAAATCCGGGGTCAGAACGACAACCAGTAAGGAACGAAGACGGTGAGCGCACCTACCGCACGGCCCGGGCCTTCCGCCCGTAGGCCAGCGCCTTCGGCGAATCAGCAGGCCACGCCCGCTGCCAACGCGATCTCCGCGGCCAACCGCCGTCCGGTCCCGCCCGAGCGGGTCACCGGCGCGCAGTCGGTCGTCCGGTCGCTCGAGGAGCTGGGCGTCGACACCGTATTCGGCATTCCGGGTGGCGCGATTCTCCCGGTGTACGACCCGCTGTTCGATTCCACCAAGGTGCGCCACGTCCTGGTCCGGCACGAGCAGGGCGCGGGTCACGCGGCCACCGGTTACGCGCAGGCGACCGGCAAGGTCGGTGTGTGTATGGCCACATCCGGCCCCGGCGCCACCAACCTGGTGACCCCGATCGCCGACGCGCAGATGGACTCGGTCCCGATCGTGGCCATCACCGGCCAGGTCGGCCGGAGCCTGATCGGCACCGACGCGTTCCAGGAAGCCGACATCTCCGGCATCACCATGCCGATCACCAAGCACAACTTCCTGATCACCGACGGCATCGACATCCCGCGGATCATCGCCGAGGCGTTCTACCTCGCCGCGTCCGGCCGCCCGGGCGCCGTGCTCGTCGACATCCCCAAGGACGTGTTGCAGGCGCAGACCACCTTCAGCTGGCCGCCGGAGATGCGGCTGCCCGGCTACCGTCCGGTCACCAAGCCGCACGGCAAGCAGGTGCGCGAGGCCGCGCGGATGATCATGGAGGCCAAGGCCCCCGTGCTCTACGTCGGCGGCGGTGTGATCAAGGCCGACGCCTCGGCCGAGCTGCTGCAGCTGGCCGAGCTGACCGGCATCCCCGTGGTCACCACGCTGATGGCGCGCGGCGCGTTCCCCGACAGCCACACACTGAACATGGGCATGCCCGGCATGCACGGCACCGTGGGCGCCGTCGCCGCGTTGCAGCGCTCGGACCTGCTGATCACCCTCGGCGCGCGGTTCGACGACCGCGTCACCGGCCAGCTGGACTCCTTCGCGCCGGGCGCCAAGGTCATCCACGCCGACATCGACCCGGCCGAGATCGGCAAGAACCGGCACGCCGACGTCCCGATCGTGGGCGACTGCCGCGAGGTGATCGTCGAGCTCATCGAGACGCTGAAGGCGGATCCGGCCGCGGGTGACGCTCTGCCGCTGGCGCTGACCGACTGGTGGACCTACCTCGGCGGCGTGCGCGACTCCTACCCGCTGGGCTGGACCCCGCCCGCCGACGGGTCGCTGTCGCCGGAGTTCGTCATCGAGGCGCTCGGCCGGCTGGCCGGACCCGACGCGATCTACTGCGCGGGCGTCGGCCAGCACCAGATGTGGGCCGCCCAGTTCATCAAGTACGAGAAGCCGCGCACCTGGCTGAACTCCGGTGGCCTCGGCACCATGGGCTACGCCGTCCCGGCGGCCATGGGCGCCAAGATGGGCGCGCCGGACAAAGAGGTGTGGGCGGTCGACGGTGACGGCTGCTTCCAGATGACCAACCAGGAGCTGGCCACCTGCGCCGTCGAGGGCGTCCCGATCAAGGTCGCGCTGATCAACAACGGCAACCTCGGCATGGTGCGCCAGTGGCAGACGCTCTTCTACCAGGAGCGCTACTCCAACACCGACCTGGGCACGCACTCACTGCGCATCCCCGACTTCGTGAAGCTCGCCGAAGCCCTCGGCTGCCACGGCATCCGGGTGGAGCGCGAGGAGGACGTGGAAGCCGCCATCCGCGAGGCGCAGTCCATCACCGACCGCCCCGTGGTGATCGACTTCATCGTCGGCAAGGACGCGCAGGTGTGGCCGATGGTCGCGGCGGGCACCAGCAACGACGAGATCATGGCCGCGCGCGGCATCCGCCCGCTGTTCGACGAGGACGAGCAGGCCGCCGAGCCGGCGGTCATCCACGCGGCGATGTCGCAGGAACAGAACAGGGTGAACAACGGATGAGTACCACGCATACCCTCAGCGTTCTCGTCGAGGACAAACCGGGCGTGCTGGCCAGGGTCGCGGCGCTGTTCTCCCGCCGCGGCTTCAATATCGAATCCCTGGCGGTCGGCGGCACCGAACTGCCCGAGATCTCGCGCATGACCATCGTGGTCACCGTCGAGGACCTGCCGCTCGAGCAGGTCACCAAGCAGCTCAACAAGCTGGTGAACGTCATCAAGATCGTGGAGCAGGACTCCGACAGCTCGGTGGCCCGCGAACTGATCCTGGTGAAGGTGCGCGCCGACGCCAGTGTGCGGACCCAGGTGATCGAGGCGGTCGGGCTGTTCCGCGCGAAGGTCATCGACGTGTCGCCGGACGCGCTCACCGTCGAGGCGACCGGAACCCGGTCCAAGCTCGACGCGCTGCTGCGGATGCTCGAACCGTATGGCATCCGGGAGATCGTGCAGTCCGGTGTCGTCGCGGTGGGACGTGGACCGAAGTCCATCACCGCCACTCGATGAGGTAGCGAGCGGCACACCGATGGGGCCGACCGGCCGAAGGCGGCCACGCGCTAGTCTTTCTGCGATCGACGGTTGGCGTGCCGCCCTCCCCGCCTACGCGGGAATGATCCCCTCCCGCTGCTGCGGGGGTTGATCCGATCCAGAACAACGAAAATCAACACCGGCGCAAGCACGGTGTGCCCCGCCTCGCGCGGGGATGATCCCGGAAGGAACCACAGTGGCAGTCGAGATGTTCTACGACGACGATGCCGACCTGTCGATCATCCAGGGCCGCAAGGTCGCTGTCATCGGCTACGGCAGCCAGGGTCACGCGCACTCGCTGAGCCTGCGCGACTCGGGCGTCGAGGTCCGCGTCGGTCTGGCCGAGGGTTCGAAGTCGCGTCCGAAGGCCGAGGAGGCCGGCCTGACCGTCGGCACGCCCGCGGAGGTCTCGGAGTGGGCGGACCTCATCATGGTGCTGGCGCCGGACACCGCGCAGGCGTCGATCTTCACCAATGACATCGAGCCGAACCTGAAGGACGGCGACGCGCTGTTCTTCGGCCACGGCCTCAACATCCACTTCGGCCTGATCAAGCCGCCCGCCAACGTCACCATCGGCATGGTGGCGCCGAAGGGCCCCGGTCACCTGGTGCGTCGTCAGTTCGTCGACGGCAAGGGCGTTCCGGCTCTGATCGCGATCGACCAGGACCCGAAGGGCGAGGGCCAGGCGCTGGCGCTGTCCTACGCCAAGGGAATCGGCGGCACCCGCGCGGGCGTCATCAAGACCACCTTCAAGGAAGAGACCGAGACCGACCTGTTCGGTGAGCAGGCCGTGCTGTGCGGTGGCACCGAGGAACTGGTCAAGACCGGTTTCGAGGTCATGGTCGAGGCCGGTTACGCGCCGGAGATGGCCTACTTCGAGGTGCTGCACGAGCTGAAGCTGATCGTCGACCTGATGTACGAGGGCGGCATCGCGCGGATGAACTACTCGGTCTCCGACACCGCCGAGTTCGGTGGTTACCTGTCGGGCCCGCGGGTCATCGACGCCGACACCAAGAAGCGCATGCAGGACATCCTCAAGGACATCCAGGACGGCAGCTTCGTCAAGCGTCTGGTCGCCAACGTCGAGGGCGGCAACAAGGAGCTCGAGGCGCTGCGCAAGCAGAACGCCGAGCACCCCATCGAGGTCACCGGCGCCAAGCTGCGCGGCCTGATGAGCTGGGTCGATCGTCCGATCACCGAAACCGCCTGACACATCTCCTGATTCACGGGTGGCCCGCTCCGGATTCCGGAGCGGGCCACCCGCGTCTTCACGGCTTCCCAACTGCTGCCGAACATCTCCCGTTGCGGGTCTGCCCACGGCCTACCCCCGCGACACCCCCATTCGCGTTGCTCATCGATCGCCGAAGACCATTCGCGGGTCGGCCGATGCGGCCGTTTCGCATGGCTGGTGATTCGTTACTCGCTCGTACCGATGTCGGGGCCTAAGGTTCTCCCGGACAACGAGGTCAGGTAGCCGAAGATTCTCTGACCGAACGGATGGTGAGCCTTGCCCAACCCGACCGATACCGACCCTCGCGCGACCGTCTCGCATCCGGCCTCGGCCGGTCGGCGTCCCGAGGCGATCCACCGCTTCCTCGTTCAACCCGCCGACGCGGGCATCGTGGGGGCGGTCGACGGCGGCAAGCTCCTCGAGTGGATCGACAAGGTCGCCTACGCGGCGGCGGCCCAGTGGAGCGGTCGATACTGCGTCACCGCCTACGTCGGGAACATCCATCTCGACCGGCCCATCGCGGTCGGTGAGCTGGTCGAATTGCATGCCAATCTGGTCCACACCGGCCGCACCAGCATGCACATCCTCGTCACGGTCTATTCGACCGATCCCACCCGGGTGAAGCCGGTGCAGTCGGCGCAATGCCTGACGATCTTCGTCGCGGTGGACGACGATCGGCGCACCGTCGAAGTCCCGCAATGGAATCCGACAACGCTGCTCGAATCGCAGCGGCACCGGCAGGCCCGCGCCCGCGTCTCGGTGCGCAAGCACATCGAGGAGGCGATGGCCGCGCAGCGCTACACCTCCGCGGGCACCGCGCCGAGCGCCACGCTGCGTTTCCTCGCCGCGCCCTCGGACATCAACTGGGGCGGCAAGGTGCACGGCGGCCGGACCATGCGGTGGATCGACGAGGCCGCGTACGTGTGCGGCGCGGACTGGGCCGGGCAGCGCGTCCTCACCTCCTACTTCGGCGGGATCCGCTTCTATCGGCCGATCGTGATCGGCCACGTCGTCGAGGTCACCGCGCGACTGATCCACACCGGTCCGCGCAGCATGCACGTCAGCGTGCACGTCACCTCCACCGACACCCATTCCGACGAACCCGCGCTGGCGGCGCACGGCCTCGCCGTGGTCGTCGCGATCGACGACGACGGAAAGGCGCGAGCCGTGCGGCAGTGGGAGCCGGTCTCCGAGGAGGATCGGGCGCTCGACGCGCACGCCCGGCACCTGATCGAGCTGCGGTCGCTGGTCGAACCGTTCACCACGGCAGGCGCCGTGCCGTCCGACGCCGAGCCCAGTCATTTCCGGATACCGACACCGAGCTGACCCCGGCTAGACTAGTTACCGATGAGTAAGTTCTTCGCGTCGGTGGACGAGGTGACCGAGCGCCTGACCGAGGCCGGGTATCTCCCGTCTCTCGATATCGCCACCGCCGTGTTCCTCGCAGGCCACCTCGGCAAGCCCCTGCTGGTCGAGGGTCCGGCGGGCGTCGGCAAGACCGAGCTGGCCAAGGCCGTCGCCACCGCGACCACCTCCGACCTGGTGCGCTTGCAGTGCTACGAGGGCATCGACGAGGCCCGCGCGCTCTACGAGTGGAATCACGCCAAGCAACTGCTCCGCATCACCGCCGCGGACGACGAAGGCTGGGACAGCACCCGCGACCACGTCTTCACCGAAGAGTTCCTCCTCGCCCGCCCGTTGCTGGCCGCCATCCGCAACCCGCGTCCGACGGTGCTGCTCATCGACGAACTCGACAAGGCCGACGTCGAGCTGGAAGGGCTGCTGCTGGAGGTGCTCGGCGACTACCAGGTCAGCATCCCCGAACTCGGCACCGTCACCGCGGTGCGCAAGCCGTTCGTCATCGTGACGTCCAACGCGCACCGTGAGCTGTCCGAAGCGCTCAAGCGGCGCTGCCTCTATCTGCACATCGATTACCCGACGGCGGAGCTGGAACGGGCGATCGTGCGGATGCGGGTTCCGGAGCTGGACGAGGCGCTGGGGGAGCCGGTGGTCCGCGTGGTCGGCGCGTTGCGTCAGCTCTCGTTGCGGAAGGCGCCTTCTATCGCCGAGACCGTCGACTGGGCGAAGACATTGGTCGCGCTCGGTGCGCGGAACCTCAGCGGAAGCGTCGTCCGGTCGACGCTGGGAGTGCTGTTGAAATATGAATCCGACCACCGCCTAGCGGTAAAGCGGCTCGGACTCGATCCGGATGCCGAGCAAGGGGGGTCGGCGAGATGAAGTTCGGACTCGGTCAACTCCCTTCGTGCCCACCACCGGGCCGTGCGGCAGGTTCGGCCTGCCCTCCAGCGGATGCCGCAGCGCCGCCGCGCAATCCGGCCTCGCATGCGCCCACCGGCTGCTCCGGTGTTGCGAAGCCTCTGCCGGGCAGCACCGTCAGGCCTACGCACCCTCGCACGCCGTCGCTTCTGGCATCCGCCATTCGACTGCCGTTCGGGCCGGTCACCGTGCCGACTGCGAGGCGGAGCTACCGGAGTCGGGCATGAGCCTCGCTGAAGACCGCGCCGGTGAGGCGGGGCGCGACCTCTCCGGTTCGCTGACCGATCGGCTCGTCGAATTCGTCGGCCTGCTCCGCGATCACGGCATCAACGCGGGGCCGAGCGAGACCATCGATGCGGCTGAGGCGATGCTTGCCCTCGGTATCGAGGATCGCGCTCGCCTGCGCTCCGGCATGGCCGCCTGCCTGCTGCGGCGCAATGGTCAACGCGCCGTGTTCGATCAACTCTTCGACCTCTATTTCTCGACCGCTCGGCAGCCACAGCCTGTTGATCCGTCGACGCCCGAATCCATCGAAGCCCTGCGTGATCGCCTCGCCTCGGCACTGGCACAGGACGATTCGGAGTCGGTCGCCGAGCTGGCCCGTCAAGCGCTGACCGAACTCGGCGCCTACGGCGGGGCGGGAACCGGGCAGTCCTCCGCGCCGGTCACCACCGCATCCGGCGCGGGCTGGTCCTCCTACCTGACCATGAAAGCCCTACGCGCGGAAGACCTCATCGATCGCATCGTCGCGGGCATGAACGGCTCCTCCCAACTCGACACGACCGTTCACACCATCGAAGCCAATCGCCGCCTCGCCGCCTTCCGCACCGCCGTCCAGACCGAGGCCCGGCTGCGTTCGGCGCAACTGCGCGGCACCGAATACATCGCCCGCCGCGGCGTCGAATCCAGCACCGACCAGATCGATTTCCTCGGCGCCCGCGAACAAGACCTGGCCGAAATGCGCCGCCTCGTGCACCCTTTGGCTCGCAAACTCGCCACCCGACTGGCCGTCCGCCGCCGCAAAGCCGTTCGCGGCCGAATCGATCTCCGCCGCACCCTGCGCCGCTCCATGTCCACCGGCGGCGTCCCCATCGACCCGGTCCTGCGCGCCCGCAAACACGGCCGCCCCGACCTGGTCGTCCTCGCCGACATCTCCGGCTCGGTCACAGGCTTCGCCGAATTCACGTTGCAGCTGATCCAGGCCCTGCAAGACCAGTTCAGCAGGGTCCGCAGCTTCGGCTTCGTCGACACCTGCGACGAGATCACCCACTTCTTCACCCCCGGCGAACCACCGACCCCCGGCACCGCCGCCCGAATCGTTCGCTCCACCAAGGTCGCCCGCTTCGGCAGCTCCAATTACGGCGAAGCGTTCCAAGGATTTCTCGACAACTACGCCGACGCCCTCGGGCCGCGCACCTCCGTACTCATCCTCGGTGACGGGCGAACCAACCGCACGGACCCGAATCTCGCTGCGGTGCAAACCATTGTCGACCGCGCGAAACACACCTACTGGCTGAATCCGGAGCCGTCGCGGTCCTGGTCGACGGGGGATTCCGCCGCCCACGTGTACGCGGACTGTGTGACGATGCACGAGTGCCGGAACGTCAAGCAGCTGGCCGAGGTCATCGCGCGGCTGCTGCCTGCGTGACTCGGCCGCCGGAATGGTGCCTCAGCGGGATGCCCGCTCACTGCCCGCAGGGCGCAACTTGTGGACCACGGCGGCCGTCGCGGTGGCGATGACGTCATCGACCCAGTCCGGAATGGGCGCCGCGCCCGCGATGTACTCGCGAACGAGCCCGTAGGGAATAGCCTTGACGGCAGCCACCGCGATCGCCATGCGATGCTCGTCGGCTTCGCCGAACTCCGTCGCGACGGCGGCGCGTAGCGCGTCGTTCATGCGGTCGTTGACCGCGGCGATGTCGGCGCGCAACTCGGCAGAGCCCACCTGGAGCAGTTCCTCACGCCGGAACATCTTCATCGCACGAGCTTCGGTGGGATGTGCACGGCAGTATCGCGGCAGGTGCATCGCGGCGGCGAGCAGCGGGTCGGCTCCCGACAGCGCGGCGACGAATCCGGTGTGGAAGCGCTGGATCGAGCGCAGCCACAGTCGTGCGAGCAATTCTTCGCGGGAGGCGAAGCGCACGTAGATCGATCCGGTGTGGACGCCGGAGGCAGCGGTGATCGCGGCGATGGTCGGCCTGGTCGTCGCCGGATCGGCGAGCAAGTCGCGCGCGGCATCCAGGATCTGGTCATCGGTGAATCGCCGGGGTCTTGCCATAGGGGAGAGCCTAGGGCAATGTTTAGGAATATGGATTCAAAAACTCCGTTCCCGGTGACGGGCAGCCTGCTCGCGTTCATCGGGTCGGCGCATACCGCACTCGGCGTCGTCATCTGGGCGACCGGCCGAGAGCAGACCGAACTCGCCTTCTGGTTCACCGCGTTCGGAGTCGCCGCCGTCGGCTTCGGTATCGCCGTGATCGAGACGGAGCGAACGCGCGGCTACGTTCCAGCGCCGATCCTCGCCGCGATCGCTGTGCTCACCGCGTTCGGCCTCGCATTCGAGCCGGTCTCCGGGTTTCTCACCGTCCTGCTGCCGCTGGCCATCGGCCTCCGCGGATGGTTACGCCATCGCCGCATCGCCGCGGTTCCGGCAGGGTAGTACGGCCACGCGTCACCGGAGGTGAGCCGACTCTGTATCCGCCGCAGCGAGCCCGACCGAAATCGCTGTCGCGATCGGCTACAGGTCGACTACGAGCCGACGCCGCCGATGTCGGGTCGACCCCGGCCGAGCACGCCGCGCTGGATTGTGCCGCCCGTGGTCGGAACGCCTCGGTCGTGGACTTCGGTTCCGCTCGGGCGCAGGAAGGTCCCGGCGGCGAGGGCCACCGCGGCGCCGACCGCGGGGTATATGAGGGCATCGGCGTGCCGGTACCAGAAGGTGGCGTAGCGGCTGTCGGTGGTGTCGCACAGGTCATCGATCGACCGGGTATTCGTTGTCTGGTCGACACAGATCCCGACGTAGATCGGTTGCGCGGTGTCGGTGGTCGGCGTGGTCGAGGGGATCCGAGAAGTGGTCGTCACCGGTGGGGTAGTCGTGGTGGTCACCGGCGGAGTTGTGCGAACCGGAGGCTTCGAGGTGGTGGTATAGACCGTGGTGACGATCGGGCGAGGAGCGGCGGCGCCACCAGCCCCGCACCCACTCGACACCAGCGTCATGGCCACCAAAGCGGGCAGTGTGTACGAGACACGGCGCGACGCCATGACCCGCTTCTGCCGACGACCGCAGCCCGATGTGCCGCTCATGCATCCCCTCCCAGGTCCATACGAACCACTGTCACGAACCGCCCGATGCTAGCAACGCGCCAGCGCGCGCACCGTCGATCCACGGTTCGTGAAATGCCGATTGCCAGAATGTTTTTCCCCCTCGAGCCCCGGATTCGTTCCAATATCGACGTACGCGCTTAACCACCGGGAGAACTCATCGACGCGGAGCGCGTGATGATGCGCGCGTGCCGGAACGCTACGCAGTTGACCGAGGTCACCGCGCGGTTGTGGCCGACGTAGAGCCGCAGAAACTTCGCACGGTAATTCGCAAATTCGTCCGGCCGGTCTTCACTGCCACCCGCGCCCATGCGGTCAGACGGCGCACTCTTTGTCGGCGATCAGTCGGTTGCTTCCCGTCGACCTCGCTCGAGACCACGCATCAGAACATCGAATCGCGGGGCTTCCGGCCAGCTCGGTCGCAAAGTGCCGACGCGGTACCACCCCCACCGGCGATAGTTGTCATATGCCCGATGATTATCCGGGCGGACCAGCAGTGTCGCGCGCTGCTCGGGCCGACCCGCGAGCAATTCGTCGTGCAGGGCCCGCGCGATACCCCTCCCGGTGAACTGCTTGCGCACCATGATCTCGCTGAAGGCGAATGTGCGCGAACCGTTCTCGGCGGTGAACGCCGCGTGGTCGCCTTCGTCGAGCCGCAACCCGTCCCACCACGCGGTCTCGGCGGTGAGCGGCCAACCCCACGCCTGCCCGCAGAGTTCGCCGTCGAGCCGAGCGATCACCAACTCGAACGCGCCGGCGCGGGAGGGGTCGGTGTAGGCATCGAACCGGCGCATGAACGCCTCGGGCGACTCGAATTCCTCACCGGACTCGATCGCATCGACGTAGGAGTCTCGGAAGATAAGCTCGACTTCGTCGCGGAGGTCGCGAGCCTGTGCGGCGGTGTAGTGCTGAAAGTCGATGCCCTCTATCGAGCCGGACTGCCCAGGACTCACGCGGTAGCCGCCCGTCTTGCCAGTTCATCGAATCGGGTCGTGAACTCTTCGGATCGGCCTTCGGCGGCGGCGCGCACCGATTCGAGCCTCCGCAGTATGCGAGTAGAGGACACCGATCCTTCCAGGTCTGCAAGGACCGATAATCCCTGATCGACCGCAGCATCGACGTCGCCGACCTTCGCCAGCGCCGTGGCCGATCCTGCACGATAACCTGCGGAATTGCGGGCTCCAGCATGTTCCAGAGCTAGGCCGGCATACAGATCAGCTGACTTTGCTTGATCGCCCAAACGTCCGTGGGCTCGAGCTTCGTGGTACCTGATTTCGGTGGCGCTGACGAAGCGCAGCCATGGCGGGCAATCATCGAGTGACTCGTGGTCCACCGCAAAGTCGAATTCCCGCCATGCGGTCGCAATAGCTTTCCGGTACGCGGCCCGATCGCCGAGTACTCCGTATGCCTGCGCCTCGCGGGTGGCGATGAGCGCATGGATACGGCTAGGGCCGTGGGCGTGGCCGCGTGCGAGTTGTCGAGCGCGGCCGGCGAGGTTCAGCGCGCGATGTGGGTTCGGCTCCTCGTTGCGTACGCGTGAGACCGCGAGCAATGCGGCGTTCATGCACACATGCACGGTGAGCGGGTCGTCACCTGCCTGGTTCGCCAAGCTGAAAGCGTCGGCGTAGCAGCGGCGAGCGAGTGGGTACAGGTCGGAGTCGTAGGCGAGCCATCCGGCGATCGTCGCGAGATCCCCAGTGGCCCTCATGAATGCGCGGCCCGCCTCTTCGGAGAATGCGCATGTGTCGAGCAGGTGCTTCGCAGTTCCGAGGGCTTGAACGGCGGATTCGACAAGCGAAACACCGCCGATGTGTTGTTCGCGGCATTCGAGGTAGGCAACGAACTCGTTGAGCCTCCGCGCGTCGGCGATGCCGATAAGGGTGGGGCCGGTGTCGCCGCCTGCCGTCAGGACGAAGGCCCCCGCTAGCATTCCGAATTCGCGTCGCTTCACATCAACCTCGACTTCCGCCGCGCTATGTTGGTCGCCCACAACCAGGCTATCCCTCGCCGCTTCGGCGGGTTGGCGAGCCAGCGACATCGCAGCCTCGCGCACCTCGTCGATCTCTGCGCGGAAGCGGGCACGCTGTTCGTCGGTGAGTCTGGCGAGTTCGGTGTCCAACGCCTCCGCAGACTCGTTGCGCACCGGTTTTCCCGGTGTGGCGCGCTCCCATTTGCGAATTGTCGCGACCTGGAAGCCGATTCGTTCTGCAAACTGTTCCTGTGTCAGCCGGAGGGCTGCCAAGCGCAGCGCCTTGACCTCTACCTTCGTCCATCTGCTGACAATCATCCGCACCCCCTGATCAACCCTGCAATGCATGGCGGCGCAAGCGTATTACTTCTATGCGAGTCCTGTGTCTGGGATCGCGCACCCGGCCCGGCGAAGCTGGATGAGGCCCCGCCGCCGGGTTGAGATCGAATCTTCACGGAGTCCCCGGCGGTGGGCGCCCACCACGTTGATCAGGCGGAGGGGACCCAAATGAGTTCATCGAACGACACAGGGGATACACCGTTGTCGGTGTGCCACTTCTATCGCAAGGTCTGTGATCTGCCCGCGGTGGTCGACCCGCCGCATATGGGACGGATCGTGATCCGCACCGGTGTCGTGTGCGGGTTGATGATGCCTGCCTTCATCGGTTCTGAGGTGAAAGCGCGACTGGGGAGTCTGGGGCAGGAGGCGGGGCCGATTCTGACGCACCCGCGCTCGCAACGCTGGGCATTCCTCACACGTACCGACTACCCGGACGACATCGGTTTGTATGCGGAGATGTCGCGGGTGCAGGTCTCCATCATCCGGGGCGGAGGGCTCATCGCCTTGCCCGGCCCAGGACAGCGACGAGGTCTGTTCCGCGCGTGGGTGCAGCCGCCACGCAACTCGTTCCGGCCGTCCGGCCGCGTCGTGATCGATGCGATTCGGGGATGCGTCGTGCAGCACACGAGCAAGCGAAGGGGACTGGTGAACTATGTCTGATGGCGCGCACGGCTGCGGCCCGGAATGCGAGCCGTGGATCACCGCAACGCACTGCGGTCTGACGAAAGTCGATCATGCGACCGGTGAACTGCTGGCGGTCCGCTGCCCATCGAAGTTCTGCTGTGATCTCGTTGTGCCGCTCGTAGCGGGCCGGATCGCGCCACATGCCGCCCCAGCCGGATCGGCTCGCGGTCGCTGCCCATGGATCGGCACCCGGGTGGTCGATGACTGCCCCCGTCCGGTGGCGAACTCGCCGAGCTTCTGGGCACCCCCGATGACCGGCGGTCCGGATCATGAACTACGACGCACGGGCCGTGGCGGAAATCGACGTCCTAACGGACGTGCTGACCGCACTCGGCGCAACTACCAGTACCGCTTGCCGCAAAATAGGCGACGCCGACTGTGTGCGCCTCTTTGCCGTGGTGCTATACGAGCTGATCGTCAGTGCGCGTAGCGTTGCCGGCCCTGATGCGGGCCGGTTGTACGCCGCGCCGATCCTTGATCCGATTATCGAAGGTGTCACGATCGCGGACGAGGTATCACCGTTGGACCTGCTGATACCGGCACTCTTCATCCACCGGGCCCCGCCTTGAGGTAGCGGTCGCGCTGGACCTGCCGTGGAGGCCCACCAGAAACTGCGGTGCGCTGCTTTCGGTGTGACCGCATCGGTGAAAGGACGTGAGACGAGAGTTCATCTCTACTCACCGAATACACGCTGTGCGCGGTTACCGGCTTCCTCGAGCGACATCCGGCCGCCTGCGGACAGTGCACCGATGACGGTTTCCTTCGCGATCTCGACGAGTTCCTCGTCCAACGCTGCTTCGTCCATTGCCTCGAAGACGACGAACGGTGCCAAGCGCAGCAGTCGCTTGAGAAAGTCCCGCAATATTTCTCGCTCTGTCATACCTCGGAGATCCATGCGTCGCCACACTCGCAGGATCGACTTGATCAAGTGTGGACTGCCACCCAAGGCCGCGCGCCGCGCGTAGATCTGATCGAAAGCCGCTTCACCTAGGACATGCAGCGCCGCATACGGGTCGGAATCGGCCGGGGAATACACCAGATGCGCTCGCCACCACATCCGGCCGAAGGCATGACGAGTGAGATCGGAACCGACGACGCGGTCGGCCGGCGGTTTCGGGTAGCGCCAGTGAGCGACGTCGGGGAGAACGATCAAGGCGAAAAAAGCCCAGACGTCGCCGGCGGCAGCTTCTGCCGGGGCGATGCGCATTTCCTTGTGCAACGCAACGGCGAGGCTGAGGTCGAAGGAAACCTTCTGGCGCGCGTCAGGTGGCTCCGGAAAGCCGGATTCCTTGGCCAGGTCGATGACCACGTCGCGAAGGAACTGCAATTTGTCACGGTCGACACGGGTACCGCCGGTCGCGACGAACACCGCGGATTCGTCAGCGATGGCCCAACGGTTGTGCAGGTCGAGCGGGCTGAGTTCCTTGTATTCGGCCGCCAATAGTTTTGCACGGTGGCGCAGCAACCGAGGGTACAGAAGTGTCACGCGACCCCCTCGAAGATTTTTACGGCCGCCTGCAGTTCGGAGGCGAACAAGTTCGGGGCTTCCTGTGCTGCCAGTCGGATATCCGTGATGGACCGGCCCGGGAAGAGTCGGCCGAACAGTTCCTGCAGCGTGGCACCCAAGGTTTCATCGACGTAGTGTGAGTCGTCATCGAACTCACTCAGGCGCAGGGCGTGGTCCACCATAGTGCGGGCTACGTCGGCGTAGAGCGCCGACAGTGCGACCTTGTCTTCTATACGCGGACTGCTCGCGCGTTGGAGGGCTTCGGTGACGACGGTCTTCTTCTCATTGACGAGCAGGAGGAGAGAGCCCATCGTCGCCGCATCGAGGTTTGTGCCGATCTCCAAGTGCCACGCCGCGTCACCGGGATAGTCGGTTCGGTCGAAATCGACTATGGCGATCGGGAACTGCGGAGCGTCACCTTGTAAGCGAATCTGCCTTCGATCACTCCACAGGACCGAGCCACCACGGCGGGGGGCTACCGGACGACCACCGCCGTGTCGACGCCGAGCGAGTACCAGGGCGGTGTCCAATAGCACGACACCACCGAGATCCGCACCTGGAAGATCGGCGCGTAATTCGACTTCGCCGCTGCCGGGGACCACCGCGCGCATCACTGTTCCCCTAAGTTTCGATCCCGTCGATGTCCAGATCGCGGCCAGAGTGAGTTCGGTACCCGGGTCCAGGGTCGATTCCGCCAGGGCGCGGCGCAGATCGACCTTGATAGTGCGGCGCAGACTCAGTGTCGTCTGATAGTCCCAGTGGGGGTAGGACTCCGGCAGCGGCATTTCGTTGCCGTCGACCGACAACAACCACTCACCTGCCTGTATGACAGCCTGCGACGGCTTCTTGTAGGGAAGAACGCGATGGGCCATCAGCCGACCGCCTCGGTGTAGAGCACGATGTCGGTCATGGTGTCGGCGGCAGGCTTCACCACGGCCTTCCAGATCTGGCCGTCGCCGCCCTCGATGACATACGACGGTACCTGGTGGATCTCGCCGTGCGGATCCTGCCAACCGACGAGGCCAGGCATATCGGCACCGGCGGGTGGGTCCATCTCCAGGCCGCCGTCACTGTTCAGGGCAACGGCCAAATCGACGGTGACTCGTTGCGGAATGCCGACCGGCACACGGAAGCGCTGCACCACCACGGCATTCCCCCACAATTCCTCTGGCTCCGGATCCCCGATGTATTCGATCTTCGGGCGTCGCCGTCGCTGTTTGACCGGCTTCACGGCCTCGGCGTACGGATCGGTGTCGGTCGAGTTCGTGCTCTGCCCATACTCGAGCGATCCGGGAAGCTCGTGTCCCGCTATGCCCGCAGTGTCGGGAATTTCCACCTCTTCTATTTCATCGACCTCTTGTCGTCGACCACTCGGGCGACGTGCGGGTGTCGGCCGAGCGGGCGGTGCTGTGTCGCCTGGCTTGCCGTAGTCTGTGGCCGCACCGATACCCCACGCGCCGCCCACCAGAGGCGAAAGGCGTTCGCTGGCTGCCCCGAGCGACACTTGTGCAACCTCGACCCCACTGCTGCCACGCGGGCCGAACATCTGCTCGATGGCCTCCTTCATGCGTATGAAGGTCATCTTCACGAAGGAGTAGTCAGGATAGTCCAGCGATTGGTAGTTCCAGTTGTCGTGGGTCGGCGGCTCGGCTGCCGCATACGCTTCGTCCATCGCAGTATCGGCTCGGAAGACACCCGCATACGCGGAGTACTCGCTAGCGGGCTTGGGTCCGGGCCAATACGTCACCACAAGTTCGGCCGGGCGCATCAGGCAGACATGATGCACCATTCCATGTTCGAACCCGGCCATCCGCTCGGCGTCGGTCGGCTCGAACCGCTGCGCCATCGACTGGTGTACGGCAAAGCGCCCGAGTAGCTTCTTCGGCCTGCGGCAATGCAATTCTTGTGCCTCGTTGCCCACCATTTTGCGATAGGCAGAGACGAACAAGCGCAGAGACTTCATCTCGGCGGGTTGCGGCACTTTGTATTCGATACCGTCGCAGGTCACGGAGAATCGCATGGGAACAACGCCGTTGCCGTCGGGCATCATCTTCGGCCACAACTGGCATGTGATCGTCTCGGCGAGATATCGGGCTACGGCGGCAGGCTCTGCCCCTTCCAGATCGGGGTCGAGGATGGCGATCGTCGTACCTGTTTCGGTGTCTTCGAACGGTCGAAGTCCGAGCTTCCGCGCCATCGCATCGGCCTCGGCGCCGACGAGCGGCTCGATCACGTCCCCGGAAGTGTCTCCCCACCAGTGCCTGCCGGTATAGCGGCGATCGCGGTCGGACTCTCTCGCGTCATAGCTCTTCCACAGCGCCGCCCCCATCAATCGGGTCTCGTAGCGCCCCTCGTACTGGCACCGGGTGTGCACCAGGATCGTTCCCGGTCTCGAGACGAGATAAAGAATGCCTTTGCCGAAACCGTAGGTGCCTCCGCCCAACGCTTGGTCACGTGGTTCACCGATATTGCGAAGGAATGCAACGAAGTCGCGGCGGTTCTCGGTGACCGCATCGGCTCGGGTCGGTCCGCCCAGCCCCCGAGTGCCCCGATCCGAGATCGACAACACCCGGATAGTGGGATGCGCCAATGAGTCGCGGAGGGGAAGAACCTGCTTGACAGGAGCCCGCCGCAGTAAATTGTCCCTCCATGCCGGCGCGTCGGCGGCGCTGACTGTCTGCAGATCGATGTGGTAGTCCACCGAAACGCCATCACTGCTACGAGCATCCCAGCTGTTCTGCGCCGATTCGCGGACCAGGATGGTCAGATGATCGAGTTCGGGCTTGCCGAGTTGATTTCTTATTCCCTCCGCAGCGCTGGCGCCTTCCGGAGGAAAGGGCTGGGAAACCCAAGCAGGCGCAGTCACACATGCTCCTCGATCATCATCCGAATATGTCGCTCCACTTGGCTGTCCTCCATCGGGTCTGGCGTGTCCCCTGACAGGTCGATCGTGTAGTTGACCTCGCGCACGTTCGAGGAGATCGCGGCCGCTGCCAGGTCGACGGTGGTCAGTCGTGGAAACGCGACATCGACGTTGTACCAGCGTTGTTCGTCGACTGCGTACCGGGCGTGGCGATAATGGTCGTCGTCGGCTTTGCGGTAGCCGATCGATGCCAGCTTGTTGAGTACGGCCGTCTCGTCGTCGGAAAGCTCGAGTACGCGATCGATCAGGTCGAGGAAGCCGATGCCCTCGCGCACGGTCGGTTCCAGCCGAAGCCAGACCAGCCCCAATACACCGTTGATCGGCGGCTCCAACTGATCGAGGCCGTGGATGCGAATCCGGCGACCGTTTGGACTTGTCGAGGTTTTCACCTCGAGAGCTCCCGCGTCGGTCGCGAAGTCATGACGATAGCCTGACGGCCCTCGCCACAACAGGTGAGCGCTGCTGTCCTGCTCGAGTAGCCGCGCCAACACGATCAGTTCACCGAACAGTCCGGCTCGTTGCTCCGGGCCCAACGGCGGACCGGGATTTTGAAACAGCGCCTTCCACCGATCGAGTACTCGGTTGAGAACCTTCAGCGGATTTTCGGGGGCTGCCTCGGTTGCGATGAGGACATCAGCGCATAACGTCGTGAAGATATCGCTGAGATCGGATCGAAGACAGGCCAGATCGGCATAGTCGTGCCTGGTCCTGTCGTCATCGAGGGTCCGCTTGTTCAGCATCAGGACCGGGCCGTTGAGCCCCTTGCGTACATTCTGATGCGCGCCGACCGGCACCAGCAGGTGCCGATTCCGCCCGCTGTCGATCGCGGCTGCCAGCGATCCATTCGGTGTAGGCACGGGTAGCTCGGAGACGGCAACGACCGACGACATCGAGGGTGGGCAATTTTCGAGGCGTCGCCAGTGATCGTCCAGAACATCCCTGATCTCTGTCGACATCAGACGTCCTCTGCTTCGAGGGCGCTGAAGTCCTCCTCCTCCATCTCGACGCCGGACAGGTCTGCCGAGATGTAGTTGGCTTCCCATGCGACGGTGCTGTCGTCGTCCTTGGGCTTCGGGAACACCAGCCCTACGCCGATGACATGCTCCGGTGCGTTCAGCGGTTGACGCTTGTCTTTCGAAGGCTCTGGCTCCGAAACCTTGTCGATCGGGTACAGCACCAACAGGCCGGCGTCGGCTTGTTGTGCAGCACGAGCCTTCTGAATATCTCCTTCGGTCGTGCTGGTCGTGATGCCCTCGAGGTCCAAACCTGCATCACGCCGGCTCATCAGCGTCTTGATATCGGAATAATCCGATCCCGAGGAGAACTGCGAGCGAACGATTGTCCCGACGCGAATCCCTGGCGCGAAGTCGAACTGCTCTGAACTGTTCTCGGCTGGTTTCCCGACCACCGCGACGTTCCAACGCCGCAGTGTCCCCGCGTTTCGGATACGCTTCTCGATGTATCCCGCCATCAGTTTCGCATCGCACTCCTGCGACCGCTCGTGAAACTGGTAATTTCGCAGGAACTCCAGTACGGCATCACTGAGGACATCTCGAATGAGGAAGCGTCCATCTGTAGGGCTTCCCTCGACGCTACCGATCCGGATACCCTCGTTCACGAGCTTGCGTGCTGCCGATTGATTCTGCCGCAGCCACTCGGATTCCAAACGGAAGTATCTGGTCTGGACGCGTTGTCCACCATAGGACGACGACGCCGATACCGCGTCCTTCATTTTCGCGGCTGCCGTCACACGCAGCGCTGGGTGTGTTCGAAGGCGTACCGCGAAGTTCATCGGTGTCTTACCTTCGGTCATATAGACATCGATGTCGCGCCGCATCTCGGTCTCGACCGTCGCCAGGTGGCGGAACCAGTCCTCGAGTTCCTTGGTCATCCAGATGCGCGGCAGGTCGGCGTAGCCCTTGCGATAGCCGAACCAGCGGCCCATCTGTAGCAACGTGTCATACGTCGAGACCGAACGCACGAAGTAACTGACGGACAGACCTTCGAGCGTCAGACCGCGCGACAGTGTGTTGCCACCCACCGCGATAGCGACCACAGGGCCATTCTCGTAGTCGAGGCGGTCGGTGCTCTCCGAGTTGTCCATCACCACACGGCAATCACGCAGTACGCCGGGCAGTTCTGCCTCGAGTTCCTGGAAGGAGACGAACTCCTCATCGAACTTGGCAGCAGGCACGCGAGAGGTCTCCTCGTCCCACAGCGCACGCAACTCGCTCTGTAGCGCGATATCCCCCAGGTTGCGGCCGATCTTGGCTCGTAAAGACAGCAGGGGGTCCCGGAAACTGTTGTGCACGGCGGTGCGAACGCTGGTGTGGATCAGCATCGTGCAGTGCGGATTTCCCCCGCCGCGCACGCGCCGCGCAGCAGTCGTCAGCCAGAAATACAGCACCGCCCGACGCAGGGTGTCCGTAATAGTCGGGTAGAAGCCTTCGGCGTCTGCCCTCGTCTTCGGTCGAACGAGTTCCACATCGCCGTCGGGCACGGTGCGGATCATGTCGTAACCGTCATCGACGTCGTTGGGATCTTCGCCATCCAACGCGTACCGGCCGAACAGCACCTCCGTACCGAAATGCTCCTGCGGCTGAGGAAGATTCACGATGAAGTGTTCGGGATACAGATCCTCAGCGGCAGGATTGATCAGCAAGTTGGCGAACGGGGACGCCGTGTAGCCGACATAGGCCGACTTCGGCAGAGTGTTGAGGATCTGGCGGATCAACGGGTTGATCGACTTCGTCGCGACAGTCGCTTGGTCGGCCTCGTCATCGATGATCAGCGCCGGGCAATCTGCCAGATACTCCGAAGCGTCCCCGAGCCACTTCACCAGTTTGCGCAGCACGGTGGCGTTCTTCTTGACGACACAAAGGACGTGGGTCTTATTCGACTTGCCGAAGAAGCTGGCGGGGTTCGCGGTCGGTCGGAAATCATGATCCAGGTCGGTGATCTGAGACCACAGCGTGGGATTCGGCTCTACGAGCTGCTGAACCAAGCGGGCTTGGGTCTGCCTGCGGAGACCGTTGTGAATTCCCGCGAGCACGATGAACAGCTTGTAGCCGCGGTCGGCCGCCTTGGCCATCACGGCCGTGAAGTTGGTGGTTTTGCCGGACTGCACGTAACCGACGACGAGACCACGCGTCGAGAAGGAACTCTGTCTCGGATGCTGTAGAAGTGAGACGACTCGCGTCGAGGATCCGTCCAAGCTATCGATGGATGTCTGCGGCCAGCCATCCTTGGCCAGTCCGGCGGTGATGGATGGCCACAGCTTGTCATCGGGGTGAGGCCCGGCGTACCAGGTCTCGTAGTTGTCGATCACGACAGACGGTGGCTCACGCATCTCTTTGATGCGCACTACTTCCCGCTCGTGACGGTCCACAATCCGCTTGATGACGTCATCGGGCGTGGAGAACAGTCGGAGCTTCTTGATCGCCTCGGCCGGTGTGTACGTATCGAGCAACAACCTGAATACATCGAACAGTTCGTCTTGCTCGTCAATCACATCGCTCACCGGCATCTCCCACTGCGTGCTACCCCTACGTCGACGATGGGAGGTTTGGCTCCCCCGTGTTGCGGGTAACAGTATCGGCTCGATCCGATGATTTTTGGCTAAGTGGATGAAGTGTTACCCCGCTGATGTCAGGTATCGGACGCTGACGCGGGATCGCTACAGGCCCCGGTGGATCCGATGGGTTCGACACAGAAGTTGCGGCGAGGACGCCAGGTTCACCGTGAGGACGGTCAGACGAACAGCTGGCCGACTCGCGCGAAGTGGTCAAGGGGCGCTGAGTCACGCGTGTCGATCCATGGACGATCGACAACCTTTCGCGCATCCTCATGACTCACTTGCTTCCCGAGGGCAGCCGACAGCACGTGCAGAGCCAGTACGGGCGGAATTGCGTTGCCGATCTGCTGGGCGATGTCGTTACCCGACCATGGATAGTCGAGCGGGAATGTTTGGAGTCGGCCGGCCTCCGCCAGGCTGAACCGCGGACTTTCGATCCCGGCGCCGTCGACGATCTTATTTCGCGACACTTTGCCAGTGATAGTCGCCGACGGTTCTCGAGAACCGCGACGCCCTCGTAATTTGGGATCGCCACCGGTGCCGTAGTTCGAGATGACGTGGAAGTCGTAGCCGCGATCGAGCGCGCTGCCCATCGTCTCCCAGGGAAGGAGATCGGAATCACCCGCCGCACGTTCGACGCCCTTGCGATAAGGGCGGTGCGTTGGTGCCGGGAGTTCGCGCGCACCATCGAGGCTGGCGATCAGGATCGCACGGCGACGGGTTTGCGGGACGCCGAACTGTTCGGTACGCAGGATGCCGCAGCGGACGTGATACCCGATCTCCTCTAGGACGGTGCGTATCTTTTGCCAGATAGGCAGAACTGCTGGAACCTGCTCCAGCACAATCACTTTGAAAGGGTCGTCGCGTCGGTGTGCGGCCAACGCCCATCGCAGGGGCTCCAGAACGAGACCGGTTCGCTCGTCCTTCAGCGTAGCGAGGTCTTCAGAGACGTCCTCGCCCTGACCCATCCGGGCGACGTAACGCAAAACCTCGTCGAGGGCCTTGCGGCCGGCTCCCGAACCAGCGACAGTAAACGTCTGGCAGGGTGGCCCACCGGCTAGTATCCAGGCGCTCGGTGCTGTCCCAGGTCCGAAATCACGTACATCGTGCGGGCGATCGTTCAGGCCGGCAGCCGACCTTGTCGCGCATGCATTCCGGTCCCACTCGAATCCATAAACGCTCAACCCCAACCACCGCGCGGCCACATCGAGCCCACCGGGCCCGGCGAACAGGTCGATCATGTCGACTCGGCGCGGTCGGGGTTGCTCGTGCAGATCGGAGGGCATGACTCGCGATCTTAGCGGCGTGACACCGCGTCGCTATAGTGCGTTCAACAGCCGGTCAACGCTGCCCGCAGGGCAAGGCCGACCGCGCACGCGGCGGGTGGCGGGGTCGCATTTCCTACCTGGCGATATCGCGCGGTTTTGCGGCCTTCGATACGCCAGTGCGCGGGAAACCCCTGCAATACCGCGACCTGTTCGATGGTGAGTTTCACCATGTGTTCCGGCCCGAGAGCGGGGTTCCACACGAAGTCGACGGATGGTAGGTCGTCGTTGATCGACCGAGCGTTGACGCCGATTCTCGCCCAAGCTTTGACAGAACCCTTTGGCCCGAGGTCCCCACCGCCGCGGTCCCATGAACCACCGACGATCGTGGGCGCGACCTCGTTGGCCTGTGCCGCCCACTCGTCGGCCTGAGGCCAGCCGCGTGCACCCATGGAAGGCCGCAACACCGTGCCGACTGTCAGGGTCAGGCTGGGCGGCAGAGCCGTCAAGTTCATCTCGAAGCGTGTGATGTCGCCGCCGCGCAAGGCGACGAGAATGCCCAGAAGTCGGTGCTGCGGTACCCCGAAGTCGCGCGCATCGATCACCAGCCATCGGTACTCGTAACCAGCACTATCGAGGTACTTCTCGACCCGGGACCGGCTGTCACCGTACTCGGGTCGAGTGACCATGTCGGGCACGTTCTCGATCAGCAAGGCACGGGGTCGCAGTTCCGACGCCAACCGGCCTGTGGTCTCGAGCAACTCCAACTCCCAGCCGCTGCCACGGCGTCTCGATGCCGTTGCCGCAGACTTCACTCTCGGGAGGCCTGCGGCTAAGAGATCGATATCGATCGACTGTGGTAGATCCCACCGCGGTTCGAACTTCAGCAGGTCTGTGTTGAGCACATTCCAGTGAGGCCGATTCGTCCGTAGCGTCGCGCACGCGACGTCACGATTGTCGAGGAGCAGGATGGGATCGAAGCCCGCCTGCTCGAGACCGAGAGCGAGTCCACCGGCACCTGCGCAGAGTTCCACAGAACGCATTCGCCGACCTGTCGGCACCACTCGCCGGTCAGTGTGTTCTGGATTGGACAATTCCTACCTCCCCACCTGGTAGACGTTCTTATTCATGATAGTGCGCGGCTTTTCACGTATGGCGCTGCTCGTCCAAGGGTCGCCTTCCGCTGATCGGGCGGACGACCCAGGTGTCCGACCGGCGGCGCGGCCAGGGTGTGTGCGGTACTGCTGACCATCGCTTCGTGATGTGGTTGGGAGCGGACCTCGCCGCCGCGGCTCGGTAGCGATGGATGGAATCTCCGCAACGATAGGTTGGTGTTCAGGCCGACGGTGCGTTCTGCGCCGCACCACGCAGCCGCACCCTCACCGGAAGGTGGTTCACCTCCAGCGTGGCCCGCGCGACCTCGTGCACTCCGGCTCCCGGAGCCAGCTCCAAACGCGCCCGTGCGACGACCGTGGCCAGGATGGTGACCGCTTCGTACCACGCGAATGGCTCGCCGATGCAGTTTCGGTTGCCGATGCCGAATGGCTGATATATCCCGGACCGGGTGACGGTCTTGCGGTATTCCGGCGTCCACCGGTCCGGGTCGAACCGTGCCGGATCGTCGAAGTACTTCGGGTTGTTGTGCAGCGTGTACGGCGAGTAGAAGAGCGTGGTGCCCGGGGGCAGCGTGACTCCGGCGAGGTCGATCTCCTCGATCGTCTCGCGCGTGCCGAGCCAGGTGGGAGCGTAGCGGCGCAGTGTCTCCGCCATCACTCGCTCGGTGTACTCGAGACGCTGGATGTTGTCCGCGGTGACCGGACCGCCGCCTAACACCTCGGCGACTTCCTCTTCGACGCGCTCCCGCACATCCGCCCGCCGCGCCAACTCGTAGAAGGCGAAAGCCAAGGTGTTGGCGGTGGTTGCGAACCCTGCGGCATAGAGCGTCATCACCTCGTCGTGGAGCTCGCGGTCGGTGAGTCCGGTGCCGTCGTCGAAGCGCGCCGCGAGCAGCATCGACACCAGGTCGCCGTAATCGGTGTCGCTCGAACGGTATTCGGCGATGATGCGGTCGATCGCGTCGGAGAGTCTGCGCACCGCGGCGTCGAACGTGCGGTTGCGCAGCGGTATGCGCGCCAGCCAAGGCATCATGGTGCGTTTCGGTAGCTCGTCGACGATGATCGGGAACGAACGCAGCGACTCGGCGACCACCTCTTCGCCGAGTTCACTGGCGAACAACGCCTTTGCGACGATTCGCATGGCCAGCACCCGCAACCGGTCGTCCAGTTCCAATCGGGCGCCGTCGCTCCAACTGTCGACCATGGCATCGGCTTCCTGCTGCATGATTCGCACGTAGTCGGCGATCTTCTCGTAGTGAAAGGCTGGTGCCATCAGGCGGCGGTGCCGCAGATGCTTGGGTTCGGCCGACACCGACAGACCATCGCCCAGCAGCACCCGCATGGCTTCGAAGAACGCCCCCTTCTCGACGCTGTGCGCCGCCTTGCCGCGCAGTACCGAATCGATCAGCTCAGGGGCAGTCAGCAGGTATGCGTCTCTACTGCCCAATCGGATCAGCGCCAAGGGTTCCGGCATCCGGTGCAATTCCGCGAAGAACTCCAGTGGCCTACGGCGGAGGGCTAGTCCGTGACCGACGACCGGCCACGCTCGCTGGACAGGGCGGGCAACAGCCGTACGCGCACTCATGGAGGCCCCTCGTAAGTTCTTGTGCCATCTTCGCTTAGCCGTTCGGGTTTGTCGCGCTCCTCGGCGAATCTCGATCGGCGGATATCGGATAGGTTCGGGATGAGTTTCAGACCGGCGGCGTATGCCGTAAGCCGTCGAGGACGGGGAGGATCCGCTCGACGCGGTGACCCATCTCGGCGACTCCTCAGCGCCGAACCTCAGCTATCTCGACAGCCCGGCCCTCACGCCGCGAAAGCTCGCACGCCTCGGCGACGTAGAACGCCTCCAGCGCTTCGTCCGGTGTGCAGGGACTGTCGAGCTGCCCCGTGGCGACATCGACGAACGCCGCCAGTTCATCGGCATACGCCGCACGGAACCGTTCCATGAACCCCGCGTAGGGAGGAGAGGGGGAGGGGCTGTGGTCGGGCTCGACGGAAGTCAGGGGCGCGCGGTCGTCCAGTCCGGCGATCGCGTTCCCTTCAGAGCCCAACGCCTCCAATCGCACGTCGTACCCCGCCCCGTTGTAGCGGGTCAGCGACACGGTCGCGAGGGTCCCGTCGTCCAGGCGTAGCAGCACCGCCGCTGTGTCGACGTCGCCCGCTTCGGCGAAGAACGACGCGCCACGGTTCGCCCCGGTCGCGTAGACGGAGGTGATCTCGCGCCCGGTCACCCACCGGATGATGTCGAAATCATGCACTCCGCAGTCGCGGAAGATGCCGCCGGAGCGGGCGATGTATTCGGCGGGCGGGGGAGCCGGGTCGAGGGTCGTCGCGCGCAAGGTGTGCAGCCGGCCGAGGCGGCCGGAACGGATCGCTTCGCGGGCCGCGCGGTAGCCCGCGTCGAAGCGGCGTTGGAAGCCGATCTGGACGGGGACGCGAGAGTGGCGGGTGCGGTCGATGACGGCGAGGGTGCCGGTGATGTCGGCGGCGACCGGCTTTTCGCAGAAGACGGGGATGCGCGCGTCGACGGCGCGGATGATGAGGTCGGGGTGGGAGGCGGTGGTGGTGGCGATGATCAGGCCGTCAAGGTCGGCGGCGAAGAGGGTGTCGAGGTCGGGGGCGAATTCGACGCCGAGGTCGGTGGCGGTGGCGCGGGCGCGGGCGGGGTCGGCGTCGGCGACCAGGACGGTGGCCACGTTCGGGAGTTTGCTCAGGATTTCGGCGTGTGCGGTGCCGATGCGGCCGGTTCCGGCGAGGCCGAGGGTGACGGCTCGGTGGGAGGACATCGGCTCTCCTTCGTAGGGGATCGCGACGGGCGGTGCGGCTCAGCGCCCCGGTGCGGTCGTGGTCGAGCGGACGACGAGCGTGGGTTCCAACCGGCGGCGGACCGGTCTCGTGCGGCCGTCGCGAAGTCGTTCGGCGATGGCCTCGATCGCGAGGCTGCCCATTCGGATACGCGGTTGATCGATGGTGGTCAGCGCGACGTGACGCAGGGCGGCCAGCGAGGTGTTGTCGTAGCCGATCACCGAGACGTCCTCCGGCACCCGCAATCCCGCTTCCTCGAGCGCGGACATCGCCCCGACGGCGTTGAAGTCGTTGCCGCACACCAGTGCGGTGGGAAAAGTGTCGCGGGAGAAGAGGTTCAGCAGTTTGCGCACCGCGGCCATGCCCGCGGAGTCGGTGTGCTCGCTCGGCACGACCATCGGTTCCAGGCCGTGGCGTCGCATGGCGGCCCGGTAGCCCTTGCGTCGCGGCGCGGAGGTGAACGCGCCGCCGCCGTCGAGGTGGACGATGCGCCGGTGCCCGAGCGAGACCAGATGATCGACGGCGAGGGTGGCGCCCGCCTCGCCGTCGTCGTTGACCGTGTCGATGCCTGCGACGGTGGAGGTGCGCGAGACCAGCACCAGCGGAGCCTGTTGCGCCGCCGCGCGGATGGCGGCGGCGGGCAGGATGGGAGACAGCAGGATGACCCCTCCCGGCCGGAACGAGAGCAGGCTCTCCAACGCGGTGTGTTCACGTGCGGCGCTGCGCCGGCCGGTATTGAGGATCAGTTCGAGGCCGGACTCCTGCGCGGCGGCGTCCATGCCTTCGACGACGTCGGCGAAGAAGGCGTTGCGCAGGTCGGAGACGAGGACACCGACGATGTTGGAGGTCCGGCTGGCCAGCGAGCGGGCCAGGATGTGCGGTTGGTAGCCGAGGTCTTCGGCCGCGTCCAGCACGGCGCGGCGGCGGTGCTCGCTGACCTTCGGGGAGTCGCGCATGACCAGCGAGACGAGGGCGCGGGAGACGCCCGCGCGCGCGGCGACGTCCTCCATGGTCGGTCGTGCCACGGCGCCTCCGTTCCGCGTCCACCAGCCCTGCCGGGACGGACGATACGCGGTGCGCCAGAAGGGATCAATAGAGCGCTCCAATCCGACTTCGGCGCACCGCAGTCTTCTATGAAAGACCGAATAATCGCTGGTAGAGCGGCTTTGACCGGCACGCCGCAGGCCCTTGACACGCTATGACCCACGTTACATAGTTGGAGCGCTCCAACTACGGCGGCGTCAACTCGATATCGAAGGTCGGAGAAGTGCCGATGCCCGAATCCCTGCACCCGCTGCGCCTCGCGGCCGCGCCGATCTCCTGGGGAGTCTGTGAGGTCCCCGGCTGGGGTCACCTGCTCGGCGCACGCACCGTTCTGTCGGAGATGGCCGCGCTCGGCCTGTCCGCCACCGAACTCGGGCCACCCGGCTATCTGCCGCGCGACCCGAGCGAACTGCGACGACTCCTCGCGGACTTCGACATCACCGCGGTCGGCGGCTTCCTCGCCGTCGTGTTGCATCGCGACCGGCACGCCGCCCTCGCTCGGGCGCAGGAGACCGCCGCGCTGTTGGCCGCCACGGGCGCGGAAGTGCTCGTGCTCGCCGCCGCGACCGGACTCGGCGGATACGACGAGCGCCCGCCACTCGACGACGCGCACTGGCGCGCCGTGATCGACACCGCTGCCGAGATCCGCGCTATCGCCGCCGCGTACGGCCTGCGCACGGTGCTGCATCCGCATGTCGGCACGCATGTGGAGAGCGAGGCCGAGGTCGAGCGGTTCCTCGCCGATTCCGATCTCGACCTCTGCTTGGACACCGGGCATCTGCTCGTCGGCGGCACCGACCCGGTTCGGCTCGCCCGGCGGCACGCCGAGCGGATCGGGCACGTTCATCTCAAGGACGTCCGAGGCTCGCTGGCCGATCAGGTCCGTGACGGGACGCTCGAGTACAGCGAGGCGGTGCGCCGTGGGCTGTACGTCCCGCTGGGCGAGGGGGACGTCGACATCGCGGCACTCGTGCACACCATGCGCGGCGCGGGGTATCGGGGCTGGTACGTCCTGGAGCAGGACGCCGCGCTGCGACCGTCCGACTCGGCGGAGAAGCCGAGCGGCGACACCGCGCGCAGCCTCCGGTTCCTCAGCGACATCGCGCTCGCCGCGGCCGGAATCTAGGCGATGCGGATGCTTTTGCGAGCACGACGCGGCGCGACCGCTCGGCACCGGACCCGCCTGCTGCCGTGGATCGCCACCGCCGCTCTCCTGGCGGCATGCAGCGGCCCCGGCGCCGACGCGCCCGCTCCGTCACAGGCACCGACCGAGGTCGGCACGGTGCGATCGGTAGCGGTGGTGACCCACGGCAGCCCCGGTGACGCGTTCTGGAACGTCGTCAAGAACGGCGCGGAGGCCGCGGGCAAGGATTTGGGGATCCGTGTGGAGTACAACGCCTCCGGTGATCCCGGTCAGCAGGCGAAGCTGATCGACAACGCCGTTGCGCAAGGCGTCGACGGCATCGTCGTGTCCATGGCCAATCCCGAGGCGCTTCGGCGCTCGGTCGAAAAGGCTGTCGCCGCGGGGATTCCGGTGGTGACGATCAATTCGGGGGAGTCGGAGAGCGCGCGGTTCGGCGCGTTCGTCCATGTGGGGCAGAGTGAATCGCTGGCCGGGCAGGCCGCGGGCAGACGGCTCGCGGAGGCCGGGCGCGGGAAGATGCTGTGCGTCATCCACGAGGCGGGCAATATCGGCGCGAACGAGCGTTGCGCAGGCGCGACGAGGGCGTTCGGCACCGCGACCACGCTTCAGGTGGACATCAACAATCCGACCGACGCGCAATCGAGGATCAAGGGCGCGCTGGAGGCCGACCGGTCCATCGACGCGGTCCTGACGCTCAACTCCCAGGTCGCCGCACGCGCTGTCGACGCCGTCCGGGAGGCCGGGTCGCCCGCCACCGTCGCGACCTTCGACCTGAATGCCGATGTGGTGGAGGCGATCAGGGCGGGAAAGCTGCTGTTCGCGGTGGATCAGCAACAGTACGAGCAGGGTTATCTTCCGATCGTGTTGCTGAAGCTGTATCGGACGAACCTGAACACCGTCGGAGGCGGCGCGCCGGTGCAGACCGGACCCGGTTTCGTCGACAAGAACAATGTGGACGCCGTCGCCGCGCTCGTCGCGCAGGGTACGCGCTGAGGTGGATGAAATGACCGTTGCCACACGAGCCTCCGACTCGACACAGGACCGTCCTGGCCTCTCGCCGCTGCAACGTCTGGCCGTGCGGCCGGAGATCGGCGCTGCGCTCGGCGCGTTGCTGGTGTTCGTGTTCTTCTCGCTGGTCACCGACCGGTTCCTGAGCCCGCTCGGCGTCGCGACCTGGCTCGACGACGCCTCCACGCTGGGCATCATGGCGGTGGCCGTGGCGATGCTGATGATCGGCGGCGAGTTCGATCTGTCGGCGGGCGTGATGACTGCCTCCACGGCGCTGGTCACCGCGTTGCTGGCGGTGCACGCCGGATGGAACGTCTGGCTCGCGCTGCTGGCCTCGCTGGTCTTCGCGCTGGCCGTCGGCGCGTTCAACGGCTGGGTGGTGATGCGCACCGGCCTGCCGAGTTTCATCGTCACGCTGGGCACCTTCCTGGCCCTGCAAGGGTTGAACCTGGGCGTGACGCGCCTGGTGACCGACACGGTGCAGGTGTCGGGCGTGCGGAGCGCGGGCGGCTACCAATCGGCGGGCTGGGTCTTCGCCTCGACCCTCGACATCGGCGAAGCGCACATCCAGGCTTCGGTGGTCTGGTGGATCGTGCTCACCGCCATCGCGGCGACGATCCTGGTTCGCACGAGGTTCGGCAATTGGATCTTCGCCGTCGGCGGTGCGCTGCCGAGCGCCCGCGCGGTCGGTGTGCCCGCCGACCGCACCAAGATCCTGCTGTTCATGGGCACCGCGTTCGCGGGCTGGGTGGTGGGCTCCTGCGACATCCTGAGGTTCGCCAGCGTGCAGGCCAACCAGGGCGTCGGGCTCGAATTGCACTACATCATCGCCGCCGTGGTCGGCGGGTGCCTGCTCACCGGCGGCTTCGGCTCGGCGGTCGGCGCCGCCATCGGTGCGTTGATCTTCGGCATGGCGCGCCAGGGCATCGTGTTCGCGCGCTGGGACAGCGACTGGTTCATGCTGTTCCTCGGTGTGCTGCTGCTGGCGGCGGTGCTGGTCAACAATAGATTCCAGAAACGAGCCGAAAGGGTGCGCCGATGACTTCCCTCATCGAGGCGGTCGATCTCGGCAAGAGCTACGGCGGCGTCGTCGCCCTGCGCGAGGTGTCCACGGTGGTGAACGCAGGCGAGGTGACCTGCGTGCTCGGCGACAACGGCGCGGGCAAATCGACGCTGATCAAGATCCTGGCCGGGGTGCACCAGCACGACCGCGGCGAACTGCGTGTGGAGGGCGAAGCGGTCCGGTTCGCCTCGCCGCGGGCGGCGCTGGATCGCGGCATCGCCACGGTCTACCAAGATCTCGCGGTGGTGCCGCTGATGAGCGTGTGGCGCAACTTCGTGCTCGGGTCCGAGCCCACCTTCGGATACGGTCCCTTCCGGCTGCTGGACCGCAAGAAAGGCTGTGAGATCGCGCGGACGGCGTTGGCCGACATGGGTATCGAGATCCGGGATATGGAACAGCCGGTCGGCACGCTGTCGGGCGGCCAGCGGCAGTGCGTCGCTATCGCGCGTGCCGTGCACTACGGCGCGAAAGTGCTGATCCTCGACGAGCCGACCGCGGCGCTGGGCGTCAAACAGGCCGGGGTGGTGCTGAAGTACGTCGTGCAGGCGCGCGAACGCGGGCTCGGCGTCGTGCTCATCACGCACAACCCGCACCACGCCTATCCGGTGGGCGACCGGTTCCTGCTGCTGAAGCGGGGCGCGATGCTCGGCGCGTACGAGAAATCGGAGATCGACCTGCCGGAGCTGACCCGCCAGATGGCAGGCGGGGCGGAATTGGAGGCATTGCAGCACGAATTGCAGCGTGTGGTGACGCCGTGAACAAGCGAGCAGGCGAGCTGGAAGCGTTGACGATCGGTCGCGTCGGGGTGGATCTGTATCCCGAACAGAGCGGCGTCGCCTTGGCGCAGGTGCGCAGTTTCGCCAAGTTCCTCGGCGGCACCGCCACCAACGTCGCCGTGGCCGCCGCCCGGCTCGGCCGTCGCTCCGCGGTGCTGACCAAGGTGGGCCCCGACGGCTTCGGCGACTTCGTGCGCGCGGCGCTGGAGGACTTCGGCGTCTCATCGCGCTACGTGACGACCGCGCCGGACCTTCAGACACCCGTCGTCTTCTGCGAGCTGACGCCGCCGTCGGATCCGCCGCTGTTGTTCTACCGTGCGCCGATCGCGCCGGACCTCACCCTCACCCCGGTCGAAGTGCCCTGGGATGTCGTGGATGCCGTGCCGCTGCTGTGGGTGACGGGCACCGGAGTGAGCGCGGAACCCGGCCGCAGTACACAGCGGGAGATTCTGCTTCGTCGCGCACGACGTGGGCACACGGTGCTGGATCTGGATTACCGGCCGATGTTCTGGCCCGACGTGGACACCGCGCGGGCCGAGATCGGATGGATGGTCGACCACGTGAACGTGGTGGTCGGCAACCGTACCGAGGTCGAGGTGGCGGTGGGCACCGCCGACCCGGAGACGGCGGCGGATCGGCTGCTCGCGCGGGGGGTGCGCCTCGCGGTGATCAAGCAGGGCGGTGACGGCGTTTTGGTGGCCACCGCCCAGGAACGCTGGACGGTGCCGCCGTGCCGCGTGGAAGTGGTCTGCGGGCTCGGCGCGGGCGACGGATTCGGTGGAGCGCTGATCCACGGCCTGCTCTCGGACTGGGACCCACGGCGCGTCGCCACCTATGCCAACGCGGCGGGCGCGCTGGTCGCTTCGCGTCTCGCCTGCGCCGACGCGATGCCCACCGGCGCGGAGATCGAGGAACTGCTGTGCGGCTGAGCCGGCGCATGCATTTGACCGACGAGCGCTGGCGCGAGCTGCTGCACACGCGGGCGACGGACTCCGCCGCGGTCGAGCGGGCCTACGCGAAACGGCTGCGCCGCGCCGACCTGCTGGCGGGTAAGCAGACCTTGTTCCTGGTCGCCGCCGATCATCCTGCTCGCGGCGCGCTCGGTGTCGGCGAGGACCGTACCGCCATGGCGGATCGGCGCGCGTTGCTGGAACGGCTGCTGATCGCGCTGGCCGACCCGGATGTCGACGGTGTGCTCGGCTCGCCGGATGTGGTCGAGGAACTGTTGCTGCTGGACGCCCTGGACGACAAGGTCGTGATCGGGTCGATGAACCGGGGCGGACTGGCGGGCGCGGAGTGGGAGATCGACGACCGCTTCACCGGATACGACGCCGACTCTCTGGCGCGGTTCCGGCTCGACGGCGGCAAGATGCTGCTGCGCCTGGTCGATTCCGACGCGGGAACCGTCCCGACCCTGCAAGCCTGCGCGCGGGCGGTCTCGGAACTGGCGGCGCACGAGCTGATGGCGATGGTCGAACCGTTGCCCTACCACCGGGACGAATCCGGTGCGCTGGTGATGAGCAAGGACGCCGTCTCGCTGTCGCGGGCGATCACGGTGGCCTCGGGGCTCGGCGTCACCTCGGCCTATACCTGGCTGAAGATCCCCGCACCACAGGACATCTCGGTGCTGGACGCCACCACGCTGCCGGTTCTCGTGCTGGGCGGAGCGCCGTCCGGAGACTCGGCGGTGGATCGCGCGCTGTGGGGCGGGGCGCTCGGCCACGACGTGGTCCGCGGTCTCGTCGTCGGGCGCACCCTGCTGTACCCGCCGGACGGCGATGTCGCCCGGGCGGTCGAGAGCGCCGCCCGCCTGTTGAAGGAAGCCCGATGACGCGCGGACCCCGTCGGGTACGTCTGGGCGTCGGCACGGCCGCGAGCAAGAAGTGCCGCTCGGCGGTCGAATTCGTCTGCCGACGGAGCGATCGGATCGAAGGTATCCGGGGAATCTGTATCGAGGAGGTGTGATGACCCTGCATCGTCCCGAAGGAACATTGCGCCATGACGGTGACCCGATCCTGCTGACCCCGGAGGACGCCGGATGGACCTACGCGGGCCTGCGGGTGCTGCGGATCGGCGTGGGCGAATCGCGGATCGTTCGGACGGGCGAGTTCGAGGCGTTCGTCCTGCCGCTGGCCGGAGCGTGCACGGTGCGCGTGGACGGCGCGACCTTCATGCTGGCCGGGCGGGATTCGGTCTTCACCCGGGTCACGGATTTCGCCTACGTCCCGCGAGACGCCGAGGTGTGGCTGACGGCCGAGGATGTCGACCTGGAGGTGGCGCTTCCGATGGCCCGTTGCACGAAACGGCTGGAGCCGCGATACGGCCCCGCCGAGCAGGTGCCGGTCGAAGTGCGCGGGGCTGGACGCGCGACGCGCCAGGTCACCAACTTCGGGATACCCGGCGTGTGGGAGCACGCGGACAAACTCAACGCCTGCGAGCTGATCACCCCGGACGGCAACTGGTCGTCCTACCCGCCGCACAAGCACGACTCGGCCGGTGCCTGCGAAGTCGTCAACGAGGAGATCTACTACTTCCGCATCGCCGGACGGGACGGGATCACGCCATCGCGCGAGGGATTCGGCCTGCACCGCACCTATACGGCCGACGGCACGGTCGACGAGAATGTGGCGGTCCGCGACGGTGACGTCTTCCTGATCCCGCGCGGCTATCACGGCCCGTGCGTCGCTGCGCCCGGTTACCCCATGTACTACCTCAACGTATTGGCCGGTCCCGCGCCGGAGCGATCGATGGCGTTCTGCGACGACCCCGCCCACAGCTGGGTGCGGGCGCGCTGGGCCGCCGAGCCGCTCGATCCGCGCTGCCCGGTCACCTCGCACGAAGGACGGACGGGATGCGACTGACCACGGCGCAGGCGCTGGTGGCCTGGCTGATCGCCCAGCGCTCCGAGACGCTCGACGGCCGCGCGGCGCCATTGTTCCCCGCCGTGTTCGCGATCTTCGGCCACGGCAACGTGCTCGGCCTCGGCACCGCGCTGCACGAGCGGCGCGCCGAACTCCCGGTCTGGCGCGGGCACACCGAAGAGGGAATGGCGCTCGCGGCCGTCGGCTACGCGAAGGCTGCCCACCGGCGTCAGGTGGGCGTCGTGACCTCGTCGATCGGTCCCGGCGCGCTCAACATGGTGACGGCGGCGGGCGTCGCGCACGCGAATCGGCTGCCGTTGCTGCTGCTGCCCGGCGACACCTTCACCGGCCGGGCGCCGGACCCGGTCTTGCAACAGGTCGAGCACTTCGGCGACCCGACCGTCACGGTGAACGACGCGTTCCGGCCGGTGAGCAGGTACTTCGACCGCATCACCCGCCCGGAGCAGCTGATCTCGACCCTGCCGCAGGCGGTCGGCGTGCTCACCGATCCGGCCGATGCCGGTCCGGTCGTGCTCGCGCTCCCACAGGACGTCCAGGCCGAGAGCTACGACTTCCCCGACGCGCTCTTCGAGCCGGTGGTGCACCGTCTCGCGCGGCCGCGCCCCGATCGGCGAGCGCTCGCCGACGCCGTGGCCGCACTGCGCGCGGCGCGCCGTCCGCTGCTGGTGCTCGGTGGCGGCGTCCGCTATTCGGGCGCGGGGCCCACCGTGCTCGAATTCGCCGAGCGCCACGGCCTCCCGGTGGTGGAGACCACCGCGGGCCGCACCCTCGTGCCGCACGAGCATCCGCTGTTCGCGGGACCGCTCGGCATCACCGGCTCGGCGTCGGCGAACGAGATGGCGGCCGAAGCCGACCTGATCCTCGCGGTCGGAACCCGCTTACAGGACTTCACCACCGCGTCCTGGACGGTATTCGCGCCGGACGTTCGCCTGGTCACGATCAACGTGGCACGCTTCGACGCGGTCAAGCACGGCGCCCGCGCGGTGGTCGGTGACGCCGAGGCCACCGTGCGCGAGCTGGCCGCGCAGGTGGGGCAATGGCGAGCCGACCCCGACTGGACCGCGCGAGCCGCCGAATTACGCGGCTCTTGGGACGCGCGCATCGACGAATCGCGCGCACCGACACCGGGCGCGCCGAGCTATGCCCAGGTGGTGGGCGCGGTGAACGACCTGAGCGAGCCGAGCGATTACGTGATGACGGCCTCCGGCGGCTTGCCCGGTGAACTCGTCGGCGGCTGGCGGGCGACCGGCGGCGCACCGACGATGGACGTGGAGTACGGCTTCTCCTGCATGGGCTACGAACTCGCGGGCGCGTGGGGCGCGGCCATGGCGCGGGACGAAGGCGTGGTGACCACCCTGCTCGGCGACGGCTCGTATCTGATGCTGAACTCGGAACTGTTCTCCGCGGCGTTCGCCGGGCATCCGTTCGTCGCCGTGGTCTGCGACAACGACGGGTACGCCGTGATCGCCCGGCTGCAAGAGGGGCAAGGCGGCGAGCCGTTCAACAATTTCTACGCCCACTGCCACACCACACACGAACATCCGCCCCGTGTCGATTTCGCCGCCCACGCCGCCGCGCTGGGATGTTCGGTTTTCACGGCGTCCGGCCTGGACGAATTCCGTGCCGCCTACCCGCGGGCGCGGGCGGCGGCGAAGGACGAGCGCCGGCCGGCGGTGCTCGTCGTGCGTACGCAGCCGTCGGCGTGGACCGACGCGGGCGCCTGGTGGGAGGTCGGAGTGCCGGAGCATCTGCCCGGCCGCGCCGCGTACGACGAGACGAAACCGCGCCAGGTGCGCTACCTCCGGCCGTGAACAGAACTTAAAGAACGGTGCGGCCGGTGCACCCCGGACGTAGGCTGACTTGTCGTATTCTGTGTCCGGTACACTGAAATCAATTGTGGCACAACACAATTGGTAGCCGATGTGCATCGGTGCCGAGCCGCGTCGAAGAAGGAGTCCCATGATGCCGGGCGCGGTGGTCCCCTGCGCGTGGGGTGTGCTCGACCGGGCGCGGCGGCGGACGTTATTCGAGGCGAAGTGCGGGTATCCGCCTGATGGGCCCGGCGAAATCGCACGGACCGGGACCCGACCGAACGTGGGAGGTGACAGACCCAGCCCCCTGGGCGAGCGTCGCGCACGACGGAGCCGAGCGTCGTCGTGAGCGTTAGCTCACAGTTGGTGGTGCGGAACGTGAGTAATTCGTCGGATCGTGGCATCGTTGATCTACGAGGCCAGGGCATCTCATAACACCTACCTGGCTCGTCTACAGAAAGTATGAAATGGCTCAAGGCATTGTGAAGTGGTTCAACAGCGAGAAGGGCTTCGGCTTCATCGCACAGGACGGCGGGGGGCCCGACGTCTTCGTGCATTACTCGGCTGTGAGCGGCTCGGGTTTCCGGTCCCTCGATGAGGGGCAGCGCGTGGAGTTCGAGATCGGCCAGGGACAGAAGGGTCCGCAGGCCCAGGACGTCCGCGTTCTCTGATCGCGACTTTAGCTTCGAAAGGCCCCGCACCGGGATGGGTGCGGGGCCTTTCCCCTGTTCAGGACATTTTCACGCTGCGGAGCGGGTGAGGTCACGTGGATGAATCCGGCCCCTGGTTCGGGCCGGCGACGTAGCCGTCCAGTGCGATCGCGAGGTTGTGTACGCGCAGCTCGGGCATCGGTTCGCTCATTCCACTAAGTGATTGCAATTCGCAACTGGTTGTGTGCAGCGTCCGGCTTACCGGTTGTATATTGCAAGCAGTGGTTGTCGGACCGAGAGGAGTGCCGGGTGCGCGAGGACGGACGTTCGGGGTGCCCGATCAACGCGACGATCGAGGTGATCGGCGATCGGTGGACGCTGCTCGTGCTGCGCGACGTGATGTTCGGCGACCGGCGGCACTTCCGCGAGCTGCTGGCGGGCTCGGAAGAAGGCATCGCCTCCAACATCCTGTCCGATCGGCTCAAGCGCCTGGTGGCGGCGGGGCTGCTCAGCCGCGCGGATACCCGGCCCGGTCAGAAAGCCGAATACCGGCTCACCGAACCGGCCATCCAGTTGGTGCCGATCATGGCGCAGCTCGGCGCGTGGGGATTGCGGCACCGCCCGACCACCCGGACTCTTCGGGTGCGGGCCGAATTGCTCGAGGCGGGCGGTCCGCGGCTGTGGGCGGACTTCATGGACGAGCTACGGGAGAGCCACCTCGGCATCCCGCGCCCGGACCCGGATCGTCCGACCGCGACGCGACGACTCGCTCAGGCCTACGCCGACGCGGTCGCCGAGTCGAGCGAAGCCGACGAGCCGAAAGCCGCCTCGTAGACCTCTTCGGGCCGCTCAGCCCGCCAGCGCCTCGGAGCGGAAGAACTCCGCGGTGATCGCGCGGGCCCGCGTGTGGTCGCGGCCCCCGGACCTGCGGAACACTTCGGCGGCGCAGGCGAATTCGGCGGCGATGAACCCGGTGATCGGCGCGGGCACCGACCCGCTGCCCATCTCCCTTGTCCGCGACTTCAGGTCGGTCAGCTCGGTCACCGCCGCCGTCAACTCGGCAGGCAGCTCGCACTGCCGCAACAGCGTCGGCAGATGCATCGGCGCCACCGCCGCCGCGGGATGCTCGCGCAGCCACCGCAGCGCCATCGCGGGGCGCAGCGCGTAGAACACCTTCTTCAACGATCCGGTGCGCTCGTACAGCGCCCACTGCTTGGCGCCCAGGTGCAGATAGTGCCGCGCGACCTTGTCCCGGTCGGCGACCTCGTCGGCCACCGCGCGCAATCGGTCGCGGAAATCCTCGTCGCCGCGATAGACGATCGGCGACATCAGCCACTCGATGAGCACCGCGTTGCCCTGCACCAGCAGCCGCAGCGCCTTGGCCAGATCCCAGCCGTTCACGTCGAGCAAGTCCGTCAGCGGCGTCTCCACCACGTCGCGGGTGCGCCACGGGGACAGGTAGGTCTCCAGTGTCGCGACATAGACGAACCGGCAGTCGTAGTCCGAATCCGGAGACGGGAATCCCCAAGCGCGACTACCGCTCTCGATCGCCAACCGGATCGACACCCGGTGCTCCCGCTCGATCCGGTCCAGCTCACGATCGATGGACCCGACCACCGCCGGGTCCATCGAAGCCGGAATCGCGCGCAAAGACATGAGCGTGATGGTAGGTGCCGAAAAAGGTTGTCGCAGCTGCTTTTCACCGCCACTCACGGGCGAGGCGCGACGGGCCCGAACGAAGCGACGAGTACGGCGACGACGGCCAGCGCGCCACCCAGCCACAGGGCGGCGGCGAGGCCGATCCCGTCCGCGGCCAGGCCGCCGATCAGCGACCCCAATGCGATGGCGGCGTTGAAAACTCCGGCGAATAGAGCGGACGCGCCTTCCCTGTGCTGAGGCGACGCGGCGAAGACCCAGCTCTGCGTGCTCACCGAGACGCCACCGTAGGACAGCCCCCACACGATCATCAGCGCGGCGGCCTGCGGCGGCGAGACGCCCAGCATGGGCAAGGCGATCGCCGCCCCGGCCAGGATCGATCCGATCACGATCAGCGTCTTCCGTGGTGTGCGCGCCGCCGCCGCTCCCGCAGCGAAATTGCCCGCGACTCCGGCGATCCCGTAGACCAGCAGTAGCGCGCCGATCGTCCGCGCGCCGACGCCGGTCACCTCCTCGAGCACCGGCCGCACGTAGGTGTAGGCGGCGAAGTGGCCGGTGACCAGGAACGCGACCACGAGCAGGGCGACGCGCAAGCCCGGCTGCCCGGTCAGCCGCAACACGCCACCCAGCGCCATGGTCTCGATCGCGGGTAACGGCGGGAGCAACGCCGCCATGGCCACGAGCACCAGCAGCGCCACAGCGGCGGCGGCTACGAACGTGATCCGCCACCCGGCCAGCGCGCCCAGGAACGTTCCCGCGGGGATGCCGAGCACCGAGGCGACCGCGACGCCGGAGAAAACCAGCGACGTCGCGGCGGCGACCGATCGCGCGGGCACCAGCCGCGCCGCCAGGCTCGCCGCGATCGCCCACACACCCCCCATGCCGACGCCGACCAGCACCCGCGCCCCGATCAGCACACCGAACGTGGGCGCCGCCGCCGCGCCGAGATTGCCCAGCGCGAGCACCGCCATCAACCCGCACAGCACCAGCTTGCGCTCGAGCCGGCCCAGCGCCGCGGTGACCACGGGCGCCGACACCGCGGCGACCAGGCCGGTCACCGTCAACGCGAGACCGGCGCGGCCCTCGCTCACCCGCAGCGCCGAGCCGATCGGAGTGAGCAGACCGACCGGCAGCATCTCGGAGGTGACCACCGTGAACGTGCCCGCTGTCACCGCGCCGACGCCCAGCCAGCCGCGCAGCACCGAAACCGGTCGCACCGCAACGATTTCCCGAACCTCTGTCATGTCTTCCAGCCAAGGGTTCGTGGCCGGAGGAAACAACGGCGAAGGTCTCATAGTTCTATGAGCTGAACTCATCGACCGTGGAAGGGAGTCTGATGGGCGGCTTGGAGATCCGGGAACTGGAGGCGTTTCTCGCGCTCGCCGAGGAGCTCCATTTCGGGCGGGCCGGTGCCCGGCTGTATGTGTCGCAGAGCCGGGTGAGCCAGCTGCTGCGTGCGCTGGAGCGGCGCGTCGGCGGGGCTCTGGTGGAACGGACCAGCCGCACCGTCCGGCTGACCCCGCTCGGCGCGGATTTCCTCGCCGAGCTGCGGCCCGCCTATGCCGCGTTACGCGCGACAGTCGACGCCGCCCGTGCCGCCGCCCGGGGTATGGACGGGATTTTGCGCATCGGGTTCCAGGGTGCGGGCAACGATCACCTGATGGCCGCGGTCGAGTTCTTTCAGCGGCGGCACCCGGACTGCTCGGTCGAGTTGACGGAGATCCCGCTCGCCGATCCGTTCGGGGCGGTGCGACGCGCCGAGGTCGACGCCGCGGTGGTGCTGCTGCCGATGGGTGAGCGTGATCTGGTGCTCGGATCGGTATTCGCGGGACAGCCGCAGACGCTCGCGGTGCCCAGTTCTCATCCGTTCGCGGGACGCCCCGCACTGTCGGTCGAGGACATCGCCGAGGTCTCCTTGGTCGGAGTGCGCGCTCCCGCGCCGGAGTACTGGCGCAGGGCGCAGACGCTGGATGTGACGCCGGAGGGCCGGACGGTGCGCCCCGGTCCGGAGGTCGGCACGTTGGAGGAGGGCCTCGCCGCGGTGGCGGCCGGCCGTGGCGCGATGTTGCTGTGCCATCCGACCGCGGAGTCGCACCGCAGGCGGCCGGTGACCTTCGTGCCGGTGACCGGGATCGCCGAGTCCCGGCTCGGGTTGGTGTGGCACCGCTACCGGGAGACGCCGCGGGTGCGTGCGTTCTCCCGCGCGGTGGCCGCCACGAAGGCTACCGAGGGTGTGCCGTTGGTCACCGTGGACGCTCCCTGACCTCCCCGGCGATCGAGATCGCGTCGGTCACCGAATCCCGTGCCGACAGGGCGCGGCTGTTTTCGGAGCCGCCGAAAAGGGATACGGAGAGTTATTCGGAAGCTCTATCGGTCAGCTCGGAAAGGTGTGCCGGGGTAGGTGTTCGTGCGCCCCTATTGCCGGGGTGGCGAAAACTCGCTTCGACTTTGTTTCGAGTTTCGTCTACGCATCCGTTAGCGGGGGAAATTAGCGGTGCAGATTCGGCTCTCGACCTGGACGTATGACTAGAACAGCAGCTCAAAGCCGCTATTCCAGGTGTCGTGGACCACATATCGTGCTTATATGTGGTCTGCATCTCCATATTATCGAAATTTGTAACCGCCACCGAGTCGCCGCCGATGTCCCCCGTGTCAGCCAGTTCGACTGGATAATGTTTCGAGGAAGAGGTATTTCCATGATCCCCGTTATCATCGACACCGGCAGCGCTGCTCTGAACGGTCTTTTCGACACGCTCGGCGCCGCACTGCACGGCCTCGTCGACACCCTGTGGACGGGTTCCTTCGGCGGCCGCTGACCGACGTGACGGTCGAGGAGATCGACCGGGTTCCACGCCGACCCGAGGCGTGACCGAGCGGGCCCCCGCACCGAATGGTGTGGGGGCCCGCCGCTGTGCGGGCCCGCTCGCACGGCGAAACGAACTGTCCGGCCCCCGTAGCGCGGGCGACCTCGGGCGGCGGCGACGCCGCGGGGCAGTCCGGGCCGCCGGTAGCGCGGGCGACGTCGGGCGGCGGCGACGCCGAGGCAGTCCGGGCCGCCGTAGCGCGGGCGATGTCGGGCGACGCCGTGGCAGTCCGGCCCTCAGTAACGCAGGCGACCCCGGTGCGGGCCCTATCAGTGCAGCGCCCCGACGGCGCGGACTCGGGCGATCTCGGCCGCGAGCCGCGCGGGATGGGTCAACTGCGGGTAGTGGCCCGTGTCGGGTATCGCGATCGAGTCGCGAGCGGTCGCGACCGTCAGCGGATCGGCCGAACCGGTGACGATCCGCACCGGCACCTCGATCCGCGCGAGCAGGGCACGCAACTCCTCGCGCCGCGCGGGGGCGCTCGCGCGGCGCAGCGCGGCGACGGTTCGTGCGGCGACGCCAGGCCTGCGCAGGTTCGCCGCGGCGCTCGCGAGCGCGGCGCTCTCCGGCACGCCGAGCCGATCGGCGAGGGAACCGGCCGACATCCGGCGCATCGCCACCGCGGCCAATGGTGAGCGCAGCAGCGGGCCGGACCGCGGTTGCAGGAACGCGGGAGCCACCAGCACCACCCCGGAGACCCGCTCGGGATGCCGCGCCGCGTACCGCAGCACCGGACCGCAGCCGAGCGAATGGCCGACCAGCACGGGACGGCTACGGACGGGGGCGAGCAGTTTCGGTAACACCGCATCGGCATCGCCGGGCGCCGAGCGCCCCAAGTCCGGCAGGTCGACGACCAGACTCGGCCCGTCCAACTCGGCGCGCACCTCGTTCCACGACTCCCCGTCGAGCGGAAGGCCGTGCACCAGAACGTAGTCCGGACGGCTCCGTTCGCCACTCACCCATACGCCGTCGACGAACCCGGCGGTCGGATCGTCGGCCACCGCGCCGAACCGGCTGGCCACCAGATGGTCGGCCCACGTGAGCAAGGTCGCCTCGGTCGGAGGCATGGTGAGCCCGGCGCGGCGGGCCACGTCCTGCGCCGCCGAGGTGTCGTAGCGGTCCTCGGCGATGAAGGTCATCGTTTCCGGATCGGTGCCGGTCAGCGCGCGCGGAAGTTTCGCGATGACGCCGACCGGAATGGACAAGCGCGGAGCGCGGACGCCGAGGTGCCCGGCCAGCAGGCGAATCAGCTTCGGCAGCTCGGGTGTTCGATCGTCCAGAACCGTGTAGGAGCGACCCGCGGTATCCGGCAGGGCGGGCAGGCTGATCAAGAAATCGGTGAAGTAGTCGAGGTCGACGATCGGCACGAAGGTCGCGGGGCCGCCGGGGACGGCGGGGAGCCGTCCGTTCCACAGGTCCTCGACGACGCTCGACAGCCCGACGTATTGACCGGGTCCGATCACGCTGCTCGGATTCGCGATGGTCAGCGCGACGCCGAGCTCCGCCGCCCGGCTGCGCAGCAGCGGGTCCGATTCGAACTTCGAAGCGCCGTAGGCGCCCCTCTCGTAATGCTGCTCCTCGGATTCCTCGACGGTGATCCGATATCCGGTGATGTGCACGACGCGTCGAAGCTCGGGCCGGGCGGCGGCCCACTCCAGCACCCGCAGCGCGCCGGTGACATTGACCGCGTACGCGTCATCACGAGCGAGCCCGAAGGCGAAGCGGGCGGCGCAGTTGTACACGTCGCGAATGCCGGAGGGGTCGAACCCCGCGGGCAGGCCGAGGTCAGGGGCGGTGACATCACACGAGACGATCTCCAGTCCGCTCGCGTCGACGCCGCGGCGGCGCAACCACCCGGTCAGCCGCTCCTCGCTGCCCGGCCGCAAGGCGGCGGTGACGGAATGCCCCTGCTCGAGTAAACGGGCGACCGCGTTGCGGCCGAGGAACCCGGCGGCTCCGAAGACGATGCTGTCGGACATGACTTCTCCTTACTAGACCGGTCTACATATTTTGTGGACACGTCGAAAATGCGCAGCGGGACATCCGCCGTCAGATCAGGGTGCGCAGGGTGCGTTCCACCCGTTCCAGGGGTTCACGACTGCGTTGGGCGCGGGCAAGCAACAACGCGCCCTCGACCATCGCCAGCACCGTGGCGGCCAAATCGTCGGCGTTCGCGCGGCCGTCGGCGCGCAGCCGCAGCCGCAACGCCTGTTCCCATGCGGCGTACGCGGCGGCGCACTCCGCTTGGATCGGGTCGTTCCCTGCCGCGACGTCCAAGGCCACCGTGGCTACCGGGCAGCCCTGTTGCCAACCGGACGCTTCCAGCCGGTCGCCGAACGCGCGCAGCAGCATGCTCGCGGCCGCGCCGGCGTCGCCGGGCTCGATCGTGTCGATCAACGCCGTGATCTCCTTGCCCGCCTGGGCGATCGCCGCCGCGACCAATTCGTCCTTGCCGCCGGGGAAGTGGAAATACAACGACCCACGCGGTGCGCCGCTGGCCGCCAGGATCTGGTTGAGTCCCGCACCGTAGTAGCCGTGCCGCTCCACCAGCGTGCGGGCCGCGTCGACGAGTTTGCCGCGGGTTTCGGTGCCTTTGACGCCCATGCGTCGACTGTAGACCGGTCTTCATATTTTTACCAGGAGGGTGACTGAGGACGCCCGCCTACCAGGTGGTAGCGGGGATGGAAATCGCGCGCACTAAGCTGTTCGGCGGTAATTGCCGACCCCATTCCCCAGGAGTACTCCACGTGAGCCAAGCAGGCCGTCCTGTAGTTCTGATCGCCGACAAGCTCGCCCAGTCGACCGTCGACGCGCTCGGTGACGGTGTCGAGGTCCGGTGGGTCGACGGACCCGACCGCCCGGCCCTGCTGGCCGCGGTGCCCGAGGCCGACGCGCTGCTCGTGCGCTCGGCGACCACGGTCGACGCCGAGGTCCTGGAAGCCGGGAAGAACCTGAAGATCGTCGCCCGCGCGGGCGTCGGCCTGGACAACGTCGACGTGCCCGCCGCCACCGAGCGCGGTGTCATGGTCGTGAACGCGCCCACCTCGAACATCCACACCGCCGCCGAGCACGCGGTCACCCTGCTGCTGGCCGCCGCCCGCCAGGTTCCCGCCGCCGACGCCACCCTGCGCGAGCGCACCTGGCAGCGCAGCAAGTTCAACGGCGTCGAGATCTTCGACAAGACCGTCGGCGTCGTCGGTCTGGGCCGCATCGGCCAGCTGTTCGCCGCGCGCCTGGCCGCCTTCGAGACCAAGATCGTCGCCTACGACCCGTACGTGTCGCCCGCGCGCGCCGCGCAGCTCGGCATCGAGCTGCTGACCCTCGACGAGCTGCTCGAGCGCGCCGACCTGATCTCGATCCACCTGCCGAAGACCCCGGAGACCAAGGGCCTCATCGGCAAGGAGGCCATCGCCAAGACCAAGCCGGGCGTGATCATCGTCAACGCCGCCCGCGGTGGCCTGGTCGACGAGGCCGCCCTGGCCGAGGCGATCAAGTCCGGCCACGTGCGCGCCGCCGGCCTGGACGTGTTCGAGACCGAGCCGTGCACCGACAGCCCGCTGTTCGATCTGCCGCAGGTCGTGGTGACCCCGCACCTGGGCGCCTCCACCTCCGAGGCCCAGGACCGCGCGGGCACCGACGTGGCCAAGTCGGTGCTGCTGGCGCTGGCGGGTGAGTTCGTGCCCGGCGCGGTGAACGTCACCGGCGGCACCGTCGGCGAAGAGGTCGCCCCCTGGCTGGACATCGTCCGCAAGCAGGGCGCCCTGCTCGGCGCGCTGTCCAACGAACTGCCGGTGAGCGTGGAGATCCAGGTGCGCGGCGAGCTGGCCGCCCAAGAGGTCGGCGTGCTGGAGCTGTCCGCGCTGCGCGGCATCTTCTCCGCGCTGGTCGAAGACCAGGTCACCTTCGTCAACGCGCCCGCGCTGGCCAAGGACCGCGGGATCACCGCCGAGGTCACCACGGCCTCGGAGAGCCCGAGCCACCGCAGCGTCGTCGACCTGCGCGCCGTGTTCGGCGACGGCAGCACCCTGAACGTGGCGGGCACGCTGACCGAGCCGCAGCTGGTGGAGAAGATCGTCAACATCAACGGCCGCAACTACGACATGCGCGCCGAGGGCCTCAACCTGGCCATCCTGAACTACGAGGACCGGCCGGGCGCGCTGGGCCGGATCGGCACCAAGCTCGGCGAGGCCGAGGTCGACATCCTGGCCGCGCAGCTGACCCAGGACGTCGACAAGGAAGGCGCCACCGTCGTGCTGCGCGTGGCCCGCGAGGTGCCCGCCGACGTGCAGGCCGCGATCGCCGAGTCCGTCGGCGCGGCCAAGGTCGTCCAGGTCGACCTGTCCTGATTCCACCGGGGCGCGATGCCCCGGCCGAAGCGGAATCGGCGCCGCGCGCGAAGCACTCGTGCGCGGCGCCGGTCGCTCGTCCGGCGCGCCACCGGCGCGGATCGGGACGAGTTCGCGGTGCGCCGCGTGCTCGCGCCCGGTGCTCGGCGATCCGGCCGCGCCGAGTACCGTGACGGTGCTGCGGTCACCCGGCCGGAATGTCGTGCGCACCCGACGGTCACCTCTGGGCCGCATGATGCGGCGGCCGCGACCGGCAACATCGAACGGAGCATTTGTCATGAAGCTTGCTGTCATCCCGGGTGACGGGATCGGGCCCGAGGTCATCGCCGAGGCGCTCAAGGTGCTCGACGTGGTCGTGCCCGGCGTCGAGAAGACCGAGTACGACCTCGGTGCGCGCCGCTACCACGCGACCGGCGAGATCCTGCCGGACTCGGTGCTGCCCGAGCTGAAGCAGCACGACGCCATCCTGCTCGGCGCGATCGGCGACCCGTCGGTGCCCAGCGGCGTGCTCGAACGCGGCCTGCTGCTGCGTACCCGGTTCGCGCTGGACCACCACGTGAACCTCCGGCCGTCCAAGCTGTTCCCCGGGGTGACCAGCCCGCTGGCGGGCAACCCCGACATCGACTTCGTGGTCGTGCGCGAGGGCACCGAAGGGCCCTACACCGGCACCGGCGGCGCGATCCGCGTGGACACTCCGCACGAGGTGGCGACCGAGGTCAGCACCAACACCCGCTTCGGCATCGAGCGCGTGGTGCGCTACGCCTTCGCCAAGGCGCAGGCCCGGCGCAAGCACCTGACGCTGGTGCACAAGAACAACGTGCTCACCTTCGCGGGCTCGCTCTGGCAGCGCACCGTTGACGAGGTCGCGGCCGAATTCCCCGACGTCAGCACGGCCTACCAGCACATCGATGCCGCCACCATCCACATGGTCAACGACCCGGGCCGGTTCGATGTGATCGTCACCGACAACCTCTTCGGCGACATCATCACCGACCTCGCCGCGGCCGTGAGCGGCGGCATCGGGTTGGCCGCCAGTGGCAACATCGACGCGTCCGGGACGAACCCCAGCATGTTCGAGCCGGTGCACGGCAGTGCCCCCGACATCGCGGGCCAGTCCAAGGCCGACCCCACCGCCGCGATCCTCTCGGTCTCCCTGCTGCTCAACCACCTGGGCCACACCGAGGAGGCCACGCGCATCGAGTCGGCGGTCGCCAAGGACCTCGAGTCGCGCTCCGGGGCCGCGTCGACCGTGGAAATCGGCGACCGGATCGCCGCCACCCTCTGACCGTTCCTCACGAAGGCCCCGTTTCCCATGGGAAACGGGGCCTTCCTGCCTTCAGCCTGTGTATACGCACCCACTGTCTCGGACATCAGCGTCGCCGGTGTGAGACCGATCGCCGCGCGAAGCGGCCCCGGGTGGGGCCACGACATCGCGGGAGTCCGCCTGCTACATACTCCGGCGGCTGGGCTTTGTCCGCGGTTCGACTTCGGCCGCGCGACGGAACTCCTGGTAGATCAATGGCGCCGACATCGAGACCCGAACATGACCGGACTACTGGGAACTTCGGGATTGCTCGTCCGCCTTTGCAGTTCGCCTACTGCTGTGTCGTCGAGTTCCGGCTAATCGGTGGGCCGAGGTCGAGGCGCGGTGAGGACGCTCGGCAGGAGAATCCGGTGCGGTTCGGTCGTCCTTGCGGCTCGGTCGCGGCTGGGCTGTCGGGTTCCGGTAGATCGCTGGTGCCGAGGTCGAGAGCGTCTCGTGCGCTTGGGCGCCCTTCGGCCGGGACGGGCGAAAGTTCGGGGCGCTGGCCTAGTCGGCGTCTCGGGGGACGAGGGGGACTGCCGCGACAGCCGTGACGGCGGCCAGCAGGAAGGCGGCGGGGAAGCCGCTCGCGGTGATCAGAGCGCCGAACACCGGCGGGACGGCGGCCATGGCCAGGTTCTGGCCGGTGTTCTGGATGCCGAGGCCCCGGCCGCTCCAGTACGGGCCCGCGATCTCGGCGACCGCCGTGAAGGCCAAACCGTTGTCGGAGACGGTGATCACGGACGCGGCGATCAGCAGCGGGATGGCCGCCCACCACCACTCGGTCCATGCGGTCAGCGCCAGCGCGGCCATCGAGAGCACGGCGGCCACGGCGACGGTACGCAGCGGCCCCATCCGGCTGCCGACCCGATCCGACCACGCACCCGCGCCGATGCGGCCCAGCGCACCGAGAATCTGGGTGACCGTCACCAGCGCGCCGGCGGCGGCCAGGGACCAGCCGATGTCGCGGTGCAGCCACAGCAGCGCGAAGGTCCACACCGTGCCCTGCGGGACGACCAGCAGCACCGAGACCAGATGGATGCGCCACAGTGTGGCGTCGTCGCGATAGGGATTGGCGCGCAACGCCGGATCGGCGGCGGAACCGGCGGGGCGCGGCGGATCGACGATGCCTGCCAGACAACCCACGGCCGCCACGCCCGCCATGAGCGCGGGAACGAGGATGGCCGCGGGCACGCCGTGGGCGGCGGCGACGGCCGGAATCGCCAGCGCGCCGACGCCCACGCCCAGCGGCTGCGCGGTCTGCCGGATCCCCATCGCCAGCCCGCGCCGGTGCGGCGGGAACCAGCCGACGATCACCCGGCCGCTGGCGCCATTGGTGCTCGCCGCCCCGACGCCGCCGAGGAAGAGCAGCGCACCCAACGCGATGTCGTCGGTCGTGGCGGCCGCGGCGCACCCGGCCGCCAGCATCAGCAGCGGACCGCCGATCAGCACTTTGCGTTCGCCGATCCGGTCGACCAGGTAACCCCACGCGATCAGGGTGCACACCAGGCCGACGGTGGGCATCGCCACCAGCAGGCCTGCCGTCGCCAGCGGCATGCCGCGATCGGTCAGCGCGGGCAGCAGGAACGGGACACCGTGGATGAAGACCGCGCTGGAGGCCTGGGCGAATACCCCGAGACCGAGCATGGACCAGCGCCGAACCTCGTCGATCTGCGTAACGGTCGCCATCGGCCCCACCTCAAATCTCATTATTTGGGATAATCTTCCCACTTTATGAACTGCTTCGCTCACGGTACACCCCGGTGGCCGCTCGATTCGACGACAGCGGCTGTCGAACTCCTCACAGCGCGGGCACGGCCGCGTCCGCATGGGATCCGACCACTCGGTCGGGCGCGTTCGGGCTGGTGACGGCGGGTCGATAGACTCCGGGCATGCGTCTAGGTCGAGTTGCCAGTCCCGATGGAGTCGCCTTCGTCAGCATCGAGGGTGACGGAAGCGACAGCGTGGCCAAGGAGATCGCGGAACACCCGTTCGGCACACCGACGTTCACCGGCCGGAGCTGGCCGCTGGCCGATGTGCGGCTGCTCGCGCCGATCCTGGCCAGCAAGGTGGTCTGCATCGGCAAGAACTACGCCGCCCACGCCGCCGAGATGGGCGGGCCCGCCCCCGCCGACCCGGTGATCTTCCTCAAGCCGAACACCGCGATCGTGGGCCCGAACGCCCCGATCATCCTGCCGCCCAGTTCATCTCAGGTCGACTACGAAGGGGAGTTGGCGATCGTCATCGGCCGCCCCTGTAAGGATGTGCCCGCCGCCCGCGCGCTGGACGTGGTGCTGGGTTACACCGCCGCAAACGACGTGACCGCCCGCGACCAGCAGCGCCACGACGGCCAGTGGACCAGGGGCAAGGGCTACGACACCTTCTGCCCGCTCGGTCCCTGGATCGAAACGTCTTTGGACCCTTCGGATCTGGAGATCGTCACCGAGCTCGACGGCGAGGTGCGCCAGCGCAGTCGGACTTCGCTTCTGCTGCACGACATTCCGAAACTCATCGAGTGGGTCACCACCGTGATGACGCTGCTGCCCGGTGACGTCATCCTCACCGGCACCCCCGAGGGCGTCGGCCCGATGCGCGAGGGTCAGCAGGTGTCGGTGGCCGTCGAGGGCATCGGAACCCTCACCAATCCCGTTGCCGCCAAACGCTGATACGAAAGAGAGCCATGACTGAAGTACGGGTCCGATTCTGCCCGTCACCGACCGGAACGCCGCACGTCGGCCTGATCCGGACGGCGCTGTTCAACTGGGCCTACGCCCGCCACCACGGTGGCACATTCGTCTTTCGGATCGAAGACACCGATGCCGCACGCGATTCCGAGGAATCCTACCGCGCGATTATCGACGCGCTGCGCTGGCTCGGGCTCACCTGGGACGAGGGGCCGGAGGTCGGCGGCCCTTACGAACCATATCGCCAGTCGTTGCGAAAAGATCTGCACCTGGACGTGGTTCGGCGTTTGCTGGAGGCCGGTGAGGCGTATGAATCGTTCTCCACGCCGGAGGAAGTCGAAGCTCGCCATCGTGCCGCCGGACGCGATCCGAAGCTCGGTTACGACAACTACGATCGCGATCTGACGCCCGAGCGGATCGAGGCGTACCGGGCCGAGGGCCGCCCTGCCGTTATCCGGCTGCGGATGCCCGACGAAGACCTCTCCTGGAACGATCTGGTGCGCGGCGAGACCACCTTCAAGGCGGGCAGCGTGCCGGACTTCGCGCTCACCCGTGGCAACGGCGATCCGCTGTACACCCTGGTCAACCCGGTCGACGACGCGCTGATGCGGATCACCCACGTGCTGCGCGGCGAGGACCTGCTCTCCTCGACACCGCGCCAGCTCGCGCTGTACGCCGCGCTGCGCCGGATCGGGGTCGCCGATTTCACTCCCGAGTTCGGTCACCTGCCCTTCGTCATGGGTCAGGGCAACAAGAAGTTGTCCAAGCGTGATCCGGAGTCGAATCTGTTCGCCCACCGCGACCGCGGCTTCGTTCCTGAAGGTTTGCTGAATTATCTCGCGCTACTCGGCTGGGGACTGTCCGAGGACCGCGACGTTTTCTCCATGGCGGAGATGGTCGAGGCCTTCGATATCTCGAAAGTAAATTCGAATCCGGCCCGTTTCGACCAGAAGAAGGCGGACGCGCTCAACGCCGAGCACATCCGATTGCTGGCGCCGGGTGATTTCGCTCACCGGCTGCGGGAGTATCTCACCGAACACGGTCATATCGGCGCGGAAATCGACGAGAAGGTGTTCGCAGAGGCGGCGGAACTCGTACAGACCAGGATCGTCGTGTTGTCCGACGCCTGGGAACTGTTGCGTTTCCTGTTCGCGCCCGCGGACGAGTTCGCGATCGACCCCGCCGCGGGTGCCAAGAATCTCGGTTCCGGCGCCGCAGAGGTATTGCAGTCCGCTATTACCGTGTTGGAGCCGTTGACCGACTGGACCGCCGAAGCGATCGAAGAGGCGCTGAAAAAGGCGCTGATCGATGATCTGGGTCTGAAACCGCGCAAAGCCTTCGCACCGGTGCGGGTCGCGGTCACCGGGTCGCATATCAGCCCGCCGCTGTACGAATCGCTGGAACTGCTCGGCCGCGGCGTCACCCTGGACCGGTTGCGCTCGGCGTTGCACTGGAAGGAAGCGGGCCCGGACTCGTCCGAAGGCTGAAAACATGGCTTTGACCAGGCGATTTGTAGTTCCCCCTCACCCGTTTGGTACTCTTCTTCTCGGCCCGGAACACGGTCTCGAGTCATCCAGACGCGAGGCTGAACGCCTGGTCATTGGGGTATGGTGTAATTGGCAACACAGCTGATTCTGGTTCAGCCATTCTAGGTTCGAGTCCTGGTACCCCAGCGGAGTGGGTTGTTCGACTTCGGTTCGCGGCCGAAATCAATCAACACCTGGCGATTTGGTCGCCGGGCCTCGGCCGGTTAAGCTAGCCGAGCCTCCTGATCGAAAGATCACCACGGCGCTCCTCGCGACAGCGAGAAGCAGTCCTGGCCCCGTCGTCTAGCGGCCTAGGACGCCGCCCTCTCAAGGCGGTAGCGCGGGTTCGAATCCCGTCGGGGCTACGCGAGTGAAAGGCCCATGCTCATAGAGCATGGGCCTTTCTCGTTTCACTATGTCTTGTGGGGTGCGATCCGGACCCCCAGCCGGAGGGCTTCGCCCCCGGACCCTGGCGAGGGCCGCCCCCGCCTGCGAACTCTGGCCCATGGATCAACTCCGTGCCCCGAGAGCCAGGTATCCGCTGCGCCGCGACGGCAGCGTGGATGCCGGATGGTCAGGCCGAGGCCAGGGCGCTCCGAGATGCGGCGCACCCTTTGGGGCATCTCGTGAACAGGAGCAGACCGGGCTCGCGGACACGGCGTGCGCCGGTCAGGTCGCGCTCATGGCTTGCGCCGTACTCGAGGTCGAAGTGCGCATCGCTCACGGTCGCGCGGTCCAGTAGTGAGCGGTGTAACCCTCGCGCTCACAGACCTCGGCGCCGGCCCGGACTCGCTCGGGTGGGGTGCGTTGCCACGTCTCGTGGTTCCGCCCCGCGACTGTTCGCGCTACTCCGGATATCGGGCTGCTGTCGGCGCGCCGCTGGCATGACGCCTTCGCCGGTCCCGATACCGCGCTGCCGGAGAAGCCGAGCCGGGGTGGTTCGCCGAGAACCGGGTGCCCCTCGGCTCGTCCGGCCCGAACCGGCGCAAAAGTAAGGCCCTCCAGCGATCTTGCTGGAGGGCCTTCGCCGTCTGCGCGGACTATCCGCTCTTGCGCCGGAATTCCCGCTTGTGGCCGACCGCGGTGTGCGCCCCGGACGCCTTGGACCGCCCGTCGAGGTGGTCTGCCGCGCGGGCGTTCTGCTGGTTCTTGCGCTCCAGTGCCTCCCGGAACTTGCGCTTCACCTCGTCGGCGCCATTGGACTTACCCGAATCCGCCATCGCTGCTCCTCGTCGTCGCGGTCGCGCAGCGCGTCCTCGCGGGCGGCGCTGCCCGGCCGATTCCTGTCGAACACCCCGACGCTAGCCCGTGCGGGGCGGTTGTGTCAGTTGGATTTCGGGCGCGTCGCGCGATCCGGGCGCGGGCGGGTCAGTCCAGCGCCCGCGCGGTGCTGCCGCCGAGGGGCATGGCCGGGAGGCCGAGCTTGCGGTGATCCCAGCTGCGCGTGCGCTCGGGCACGACGCGCACGGCGACCCGCTTGTGCAGCATGGCCTCGACCATCGGCCGCACCTCCTCGCTGTAGGGGCCGGTGTAGCGCTCCCAGACGCTCACACCGACGGCGAAGAGTTTCTCGGCGTCCTCGATGATCTCGGCGCGGCCCTCGATGGCCACGCCCCTGAGCTGGTCGTAGGTGTCGCCCGCTTCGACCATGCAAGTGACCCGGGCATCGCGGCGCAGGTTCACCGCCTTCTGCGACTTGGCCTTGGTCTCGAACCAGATCTCCCCGTCGATGAGCGCGTACCACATCGCGGTGAGGTGCGGCGTGCCCATCGGGCCGATGGTCGCCAGCGTCGCGATCCGGCTGCGCTGCAAGAAATCGGTGATCTCGGTATCGGACATCACGATCTGTGCCCGTTGGTTGACTCCCATGGGCCCACTGTAGATAGCCCGATGTGAAACGGGTTACAGGCGCTTGTGCAGGGCCTCGGCCGCCGCGACCAGATCCGCCGCCCACCGGGCGCCCGGCCTGCGGCCCATCCGATCGATCGGCCCCGACACCGACACGGCCGCGACCACGGTGCCGCCGGCGTCCCGCACCGGTGCGGAAACACTGGCCACGCCTGCCGCGCGCTCGGCCGCGCTCTGCGCCCACCCGCGCTTGCGCACCTCGGCCAGCGCACGCTCGCCGAACACCGCGTCCGTCAGGATGGTGCGCTGCAGTTCCGGGTCGGCCCACGCCAGCAGCACTTTGGCCGCCGAACCCGCGGTGAGCGGCAGTCGGGCACCGATCGGCACGGTGTCGCGCAGTCCGACGGGGGGTTCCAGCGCCGCGACACAGACGCGGGCGTTGCCGTCGCGGCAATAGAGCTGGACGCTCTCGCCGGTGATCTCGCGCAACCGGGGCAGGATGGCCGAGGCGGCCTCGAGCAGCGGGTCATCGGCGCTGGTCGCGAGCTCGGCGAGCGCCGGACCCGGCCGCCAGGTGCCGTTGCTGTCGCGAGCGAGCAGGCGATGCACCTCCAGGCCGACGGCCAATCGGTGTGCGGTGGCGCGGGGCAGGCCGGTGCGCGCGCAGAGCTCGTTGAGACCCGAGGGATGCTCGGCTACGGCGTACAGGACCGCCACTGCTTTGTCGAGGACGCCGATGCCGCTATGCTGTCTCATAGAACGATACTAGCGTCTCGAATGTTGAGAAATCCACCTTCACCGGTACGTGCCCTCGGCGTTCGGACCAGGCGCAGCTATCCCAACTCGTGCAACCGTCGCCGCGTCGGAGTCCAGATCGCGGAACGGCTGCTTCGTCCGAAAGGTGATCGACAATGGCCGAACCGCGCACGCTGGCCGAGAAGGTATGGGACCAGCATGTCGTCGCTCGCGGAGAGGGTGCGGGTGCCTCGCGCGAGCCGGACCTGATCTACATCGACCTGCATCTCGTCCACGAGGTGACCAGTCCGCAGGCCTTCGACGGGCTGCGCGCCGCGGGCCGGCCGGTGCGGCGGCCGGACCTCACCATCGCGACCGAGGACCACAATGTCCCGACGATCGATATCGACAAGCCGATCGCCGACCCGGTTTCGCGCACCCAGGTGGAGACGCTGCGGCGCAACTGCGCGGAATTCGGTGTGCGGCTGCACCCGATGGGCGACCTCGATCAGGGCATCGTGCACGTGGTCGGGCCGCAGCTGGGCCTGACCCAGCCGGGCATGACCGTGGTCTGCGGCGACAGTCACACCTCGACGCACGGCGCGTTCGGGGCGCTGGCGATGGGCATCGGTACCTCCGAGGTCGAGCATGTGCTTGCCACCCAGACCCTCTCGCTGCGCCCGTTCAAGACGATGGCGATCACGGTGGACGGCACCATGCCCCCCGGCGTGACGAGCAAGGACCTGATCCTGGCCGTCATCGCGAAGATCGGCACCGGCGGCGGCCAGGGCTATGTCCTGGAGTACCGCGGCGAGGCGATCCGGGCCATGTCGATGGAGGCCCGAATGACGATCTGCAACATGTCCATCGAGGCGGGCGCGCGGGCGGGCATGATCGCCCCGGACGAAACGACCTATGAATTCCTCAAAGGACGGCCGCACGCCCCGCAGGGGGCCGATTGGGACGCGGCGGTGGCCGCCTGGGAGGCGCTGAAGACCGACGAGGGCGCCGTTTTCGATGCCGAGGTGCACATCGACGCCACCGAGCTGACCCCGTTCGTCACCTGGGGCACCAACCCGGGCCAGGGCGCCCCGCTGGGCGAGACGGTGCCCGACCCCACCGCCTTCGCCGACGAGGTGGCCCGCGAGTCCGCGGAGAAAGCTCTGCGTTACATGGACTTGGAGCCGGGTACTCCGCTTCGACAAGTACCGATCGACACAGTATTCGTCGGTTCATGCACCAACGGACGCATTGAGGATTTGCGTGCGGTGGCCGGGATTTTGAAGGGACGCCATGTCGCCGACGGCGTGCGAATGCTGGTTGTACCGGGGTCGATGCGGGTTCGCGCACAGGCGGAAAAAGAAGGACTCGGCGAGATTTTCACCGCGGCGGGCGCCGAATGGCGGCAAGCGGGCTGCTCAATGTGCCTGGGAATGAATCCGGACCAGCTCGAGCCCGGCCAGCGTTGCGCGTCCACCTCGAACCGCAACTTCGAGGGCAGGCAGGGTAAAGGCGGCCGTACGCACCTCGTTTCCCCCCTCGTAGCGGCCGCGACAGCGGTCCGCGGAACACTGTCGTCGCCTGCGGATCTGGACTGACCGGCCCCGATTCCCTCGAACAAACCCAGGAGATTCGTAATGGAAGCCTTCACCGTGCACAAGGGCATCGGAGTGCCGCTGCGCCGCTCCAATGTCGATACCGATCAGATCATCCCGGCGGTCTACCTCAAGCGGGTCACGCGGACCGGATTCGAAGACGGCTTGTTCGCCGCGTGGCGGTCGGATCCGGACTTCATTCTGAACATCGCGCCTTACAACAGCGGTAGTGTGCTGGTGGCGGGTCCGGATTTCGGTACCGGGTCGTCTCGTGAGCACGCTGTTTGGGCGCTGGCGGACTACGGCTTTCGGGTGGTCATCTCATCCCGGTTCGCCGACATCTTCCGCGGCAATGCGGGCAAGGGCGGTGTGCTCGCCGCTCAGATGTCACAGAACGATGTCGAAATGCTCTGGAAGTTGCTCGAGGAACAGCCCGGCTTGGAATTGGTTGTGGATCTCGGGGCGCGCACGGTGACGGCCGGAACCGTCGTGTTGCCGTTCGATATTGATGACTACACCAGGTGGCGTCTGCTGGAGGGATTGGATGACATCGGGCTGACGCTGCGCCAGGAGGACGCGATCACCCGGTTCGAAAAGGCAAGGCCAACATGGAAACCCACTACCCTCCCGGCACATATTTCGCAGACGTAATCACCCCGGTCGGTTAGCTGGACAGCCGGAGTTGCGGTAGCTGGACGTGTGCTAAACCACATGAATTTTGGCGTGGCACATAGACTCTTGCCCAAAGTGGGTTTACCGTGGTACCTAGTCGGTCCGACGACGGGCCATTAGTCTGCGGAGGATTCAATGAACAAGGCGGAACTGATCGACGTTCTGACCGAAAAGTTGGGTACGGACAGGCGCACGGCCACCGCGGCAGTCGAGCATGTGGTCGACACCATCGTGCGCGCGGTGCACAAGGGTCAGAGCGTCACTATCACCGGTTTCGGTGTGTTCGAACAGCGTAAGCGCGCGGCTCGCGTCGCACGGAACCCGCGTACCGGCGAAACCGTCAAGGTCAAGCCCACTTCGGTGCCCGCGTTCCGCCCCGGCGCTCAGTTCAAGGCGGTGATCGCGGGTAAGCAGAAACTGGCCGCGACCGGGCCCGCCGTCAAGCGTGGGGTGAATGCGCCGGTGGCCGCGAAGAAGGCGGCGGCGAAGAAGACGGCGGCGAAGAAGACCGCCGCCAAGAAGTCGACGCCGACCAAGGCTCCGGCCAAGAGCACGGCCCGTAAGGCCGCCGCCAAGGCCCCGGCGAAGACCACCGCGCGCAAGACGACCGCTACCAAGACCGCTGCGAAGAAGGCGCCCGCGAAGAAGACCGCGGTCGCGAAGAAGGCTCCGGCCAAGAAGACGGCCACCAAGGCCACGGCGGCCAAGAAGACCACCACCGCCGCCAAGAAGACCCCAGCGAAGAAGACCGCGGCCAAGAAGGCCTCGGCTCGCGGAACCCGCTGATCTCGAGCCACCGCCGGATCGGCGCTGAATGCGCGGCCCCACCACCGGGCCCATTCGCCTCAACGTCGAGACGGCCCCGGGAGACACCCGGGGCCGTTTTCGGCTGTCCGCCTACCGTGGCCTCATCCTCGCGGCGCCGTTGTCGTCATCGGCGCCCGCCGACCCGCGCGGTGACGGGGAAGTTGCCGTCGTATCAGGACTCCGCGTCGTAGGCTGACAGCGATCGATCCAGATGGTCGGCGGCCACCAAGCGGTGGCCGACGAACGACAGCACCCACACACTGCCCTTGCGATTGCGCGCCGACGGCAGCGCGATCCCGTCGCGTTCGGCCAACCAGCCCAGCAGATCCGGAATCACCTTGCCCTGACTGCAGACGACGCGAACGGCCTTGTCCGATACCAGGGCTCGAAGACATTCCCGGGCCTCGTCCGGGTGTTCGGCGTACCCGGTCTCGGAAAACACTGGCTCCTCGATGATTTCGGCGCCGAGCTTCTCCGCCAGCGGCGCCACGGTCTGCACGCAACGCAGGGGAGGGGCCGAATAGACCTGAGATGCGCCGAATGCCAAGAGATTCGGCGTGAGCGCGCGCGCCTGCGTCTCACCCTCGCGATCGAGCGGACGCTGCTCGTCGGGACCGTTGTAGCGGTCCCTGCGGCCTGCTTTGGCATGCCGGACCAGAAGGAGGGTGTCGGTGCGTGCGGGCAGCCGGGTGAAGGCGCGCACCACTTGCCGATCCATCGGATAGGACAACTGGTCCATCACCCGATCCAGCGGGTGCCAGCTGAGCACGTCCACTTCGGAGTTGGCGGTGAACTCCCCGCCCGCCTGCTCGGCGGCCCAATAGTCGACCCGCTTGAGCTTGCGATGGCCCGGAATCGGATAGGTCACGTGGCCGAGGTAGCGCCCGAGCCTGCACTCGAGCCCGGTCTCCTCGCGGACCTCGCGAACCGCGGCCAGCACCGGGGTCTCACCCGGATCGAGCTTGCCCTTGGGCAGCGACCAATCCTCGTACTTGGGGCGATGGACGAGCGCGATCTCGATCGTCCCCGCCGACGATTCACGCCACAGCACCGCCCCGGCGGCGTAGATATTGGCAGTCACCCGGGGATCCCAGATCGGGCCCCCCTCCTGCTCGAACCCCGTTTTGGCGTTCACTGCTGTTCTGGCCTCCGCAGCCGCATCAAGAACTCCTGATGATCTCTGATCTTGTCCCCGTCGCCGGACGTCCCCGGCGATGCCCGCCAGGTGCCGTCCGGTTGCAACACCCAGCAGCGCGTGGTCGGCGACAGCGCGGAGTCGAACACCCCGTGCAGTTGCTCGGTCAACCGCGGGTCCTTCACCTGCGCCATCACCTCGACCCGTCGATCCAGGTTGCGGTGCATCATGTCGGCACTGCCGATCCAGTACTCGTCCTGCGCCTGGAAGTGCAGGACCCGGGAATGCTCCAGGAACCGGCCGAGGATGGAGCGGACTTCGATGTTCTCGCTCATACCGGCCACGCCGGGGCGCAGCCCGCAGATGCCGCGCACCACGATCCGCACCGGCACGCCCGCCTGCGAGGCCCGGTACAGCGCGTCGATGATCTCCTCGTCGACGATCGCGTTGGCCTTGATCAGGATCCGGGCGTCCTCGCCCTGACTCGCCAGTTCGGTCTCGCGCTGGATGCGCTCGATGATGCCGGAGCGCACGCCGTGCGGGGCGACCAGCAGATTGCGGTAATTCTCTTTTCGCGAGTAACCGGTCAGCGAATTGAACAGGTCGGTCAGGTCGGCGCCGATTTCCGGTGCCGCGGTGAGCAATCCGACGTCCTCGTAGAGGCGAGCGGTCTTCGGGTTGTAGTTGCCGGTCCCGATGTGGCAGTAGCGGCGGATTGTCGCGCCCTCGCGGCGCACCACCAGGCAGGTCTTGCAGTGCGTCTTCAGGCCGATCAGGCCGTACACCACATGCACGCCGGCCTGTTCCAGCGCGCGGGCCCATTTGATGTTGGCCTGCTCGTCGAAGCGCGCCTTGATCTCCACCAGGGCGACCACCTGCTTGCCCGCCTCGGCCGCGTCGATGAGCGCGTTGACGATCGGGGAGTCGCCGGAGGTGCGGTAGAGGGTCTGCTTGATGGCCAGCACCTGCGGGTCGGCGGCGGCCTGTTCGATGAAACGCTGCACGCTGGTGGAGAACGAGTCGTACGGATGGTGCACGAGCACGTCGCCCTCGCGCAGCGCGGCGAAGACGTTGCGCGGCGTCTCGCGCTCGCCGAACGCGGGTGGTGTCGCGGGGACGTAGGGTGTGTCCTTCAGATTCGGCCGGTCCACGCCGTACACCTGCCAGAGGCAGGACAGGTCGAGCAGGCCGGGCACCTCGATGACGTCGCCGGGGTCCACGTCCAACTCCCGCAGGAGCAGATCGAGCATGTGCTCGGTCATGTCGTCGGACACCTCCAGCCGCACCGGCGAACCGAACCGCCGCCGGGCCAGCTCGCGCTCCAGCGCCTGCAGCAGGTCCTCGTCACGATCCTCGTCGACCTCGAAGTCGGCGTTGCGGGTGATCCGGAACGAGTGGTGCTCGACCACCTCCATGCCGGGGAACAGCAGATCCAGGTGCGCGGCGATGAGCGCTTCCATCGGCAGGAAAGCGGCGATCGGGGAGCCGGATTCGGTGCGGCGCACGCGGACGAACCGGTCGACGTTGTCGGGCACCTTGACGCGGGCGAAATGCTCGCCGCCGGTCGAGTAATCCTTCACCGTCACCGCGAGGTTGAGACTCAGCCCGCTGATATAGGGGAAGGGATGCGCGGGGTCCACCGCGAGCGGGGTGAGGACCGGGAACACCTGATCCTGGAAGTAACCCGAGAGGCGCTGGCGCTCGCTGTCGTCCAGGTCGCTCCAGTGGATGATCGCGATGCCCTCGGCCGTCAGCGCGGGCAGCACGCTGTCGAGGAAGACACGGGCATGCCGCACCGCGATCTCCTGCGTACGCGCGGCGATCAGTTCCAACTGCTCGCCGGGAGACCGGCCGTCGGCCGAGCGCACCAGCAGACCGGTCTCGGCGCGGCGTTTCAGTCCCGCGACCCGCACCATGTAGAACTCGTCGAGATTGGACGCGAAGATCGCCAGGAACTTCGCACGCTCCAGCAACGGGAGCGACGCGTCCTCGGCGAGGGCGAGCACGCGGGCGTTGAAGTCCAGCCAGCTCAATTCACGATTGAGGTAGCGATCGCGTGGCAACCGCGCAGCCGACTCGTCGGCGGACAGGGGTGTCGCCGCCGGGGGTGGCGTGGGAAGCAACGGCTGCTGCTTGACGGTTTCCGTATCGCTCACGCCAACGATCATCCCCTACCGGAGAGCACCCGCGCATCCCGCGAGCACGATCGACGTGTGTCTCACACCACCATGGCGACCGGCTAGCACACGTGTGGAACGGGTTCGTGAACGCCGCCCGGCCAGCCGATGTCGTGCAGGACAGCACGGGTCGCGTTTCCGGCCCCGAGCGCCACCGCGCGGTCCAAGTCGGCGGCGGTGTCGACGTCCAGGCGCAGCCCCGGCCAGTCCCCGGCGAGATCGACCGCCCCCGCCTCGATGTGGCTGCGCGCCGAACCGGGGCCGAAGCGGGGGTCGAGCGCGGCGACCGGGTCGCGAACCACCAGCGCGGCGGTACCGCTGCCCTCGTGGTCGACCACGATCGAGCGCAGTCCGCGCGGGGCGGCGGCGAGCATGTCCGAGAGTTCTTCCGGGCGCAGCGCGGGCAGATCGGCTTGCAGCGCGAGCAGATCGATCGGCCCGTGCGCACCGCGCAACGCGGCGGCGGTGGCGGCCAGCGCGGCGTTCAGCCCGTCGGCGTGCGGTCCGCGCGGTTCCGGATGGACGTCGGCGCCCAGCGCGCGGGCCCGGTCCGCCACCTCGGGATCCGGCGTGACCACGGTGACCGACACGACCTCCCCGACCGCCGCGGTGGCGGTCACGGTGTCCGCGAGCATGGCCAGCACAAGGCGTGCCCGGTGCTCCGGGCGCAGCCGGTCGGCCAGTCGGCTCTTGGCCTGATCGAGGCTCTTGACCGCGATCACGGCATGCACGGCGTGCGGGCGCATGCGAGCAATCCTTCCATGGCATATTGGGCTGATGACGAGGGTGGCAGTGCTGGGCGCGGGATCGTGGGGCACCGCGTTCGCGAAGGTGTTGGCGGACGCGGGAACCGAGGTCACGATCTGGGCCAGGCGCCCCGAGGTCGCCGCGGCGCTGGCCTCCGAACATCGCAATCCCGATTACCTGTCGGATATTCCGCTGCCGCCGATCGCGGCGACCCACGACCCGGCGGTGGCGCTGGACGGAGCCGACATCGTCGTGCTGGCGGTGCCGTCGCAGTCGCTGCGCGCGAACCTCGCGGCGTGGAAGGGACTGATCGGGGCCGACGCCACCCTGCTGAGCCTGGCGAAAGGGATCGAGACCGGCACGCTGCTGCGGATGAGTCAGGTGATCGAGGAGGTCACCGAGGCGGATCCGAGCCGGATCGCGGTGCTGTCCGGGCCGAACCTGGCGCGCGAGATCGCGGTGGGCCAGCCCGCCGCGACCGTGATCGCCTGCTCGGACAACGACCGCGCCGTGGCGGTGCAGCTCGCCAGCGCGACCGGATACTTCCGGCCCTACACCAACACCGACGTGGTCGGTTGCGAGATCGGCGGCGCCTGCAAGAACGTCATCGCGCTGGCCTGCGGTATCGCGTCCGGAATGGGCCTGGGCGACAACTCGATCGCCAGCCTGATCACCCGCGGTCTTGCCGAGATCATCCGGCTCGGGGTGGCCCTCGGCGCCGAGCCGGTGACGCTGGCGGGCCTGGCCGGAGTCGGTGACCTGGTCGCCACCTGCACCTCCCCGCTGTCGCGCAACCGGTCGTTCGGTCATGTGCTCGGCGCGGGCGGGTCCATGGAGGCCGCGCAGTCGGCCACTCATGGCCAAGTCGCCGAGGGTGTGAAGTCCTGCACATCGGTGCGCGCGCTGGCCGAGCGGCAGGGCGTGGAGATGCCGCTGACCACCGCCGTGCATCAGGTCTGCCATGAAGGACTCTCCGTGCGCGAAGCGGTCGGCAACCTGCTCGGGCGGCGGATGAAGCCGGAGTGATTCCGGCTGCGCCCCGCGCGAACGGAGGCCGGAGTGTCCGGGACGGTCAGCGGTGGGAGCGCGTACCGAAACGGGTACGGTTCGGAGCATGACGAACCGGATCAGGGTGGCAGTGGTCTTCGGCGGGCGCAGCAACGAGCACGCCGTGTCCTGCGTATCGGCCGGTAGCGTGCTGCGTCATCTGGATCCGGAGAAGTACGAGGCCGTGCCGATCGGCATCACCACGGAGGGCCGCTGGGTACTCGGCGGTGCGGAGGTGGCCGCGCTCGGCATCCACGATCGCGCCCTGCCCTCGGTGGACGCCGCGGGCACGGCACTCACGCTGGCCGCGGACCCGAGCCGCCCGGGGGCGCTGATCGCGCTCGACGATCCGAGCGCCGCGCTCGGCGCGGTCGACGTGGTCTTCCCGATCCTGCACGGACCGTTCGGCGAGGACGGCACATTGCAAGGAATGCTGGAACTCGCCGGAGTCCCCTATGTCGGCCCCGGTGTGCTGGCCAGCGCGGCGGGCATGGACAAAGAGTTCACCAAGAAACTGCTCGCGGCCGAGGGACTGCCCGTCGGCACCCAGGTGGTGCTGCGGCCCGGCACCGCGACGGTCGCCGAGGAGGACCGGCTGCGCCTCGGCCTGCCGGTGTTCGTCAAGCCCGCCCGCGGCGGTTCGTCGATCGGCATCACCCGGGTCGGCGAGTGGAACGACCTCGATGCCGCCATCGCGGCGGCGCGCCGGCACGACCCGAAGGTGATCGTCGAAGCGGGCATCGTGGGGCGCGAAGTGGAGTGCGGGGTCCTGGAATACCCGGACGGCCGGGTCGCGGCGAGCGTGGTCGCGGAGATCCGGATGCCGGAGACCGGCACCATCACCGACGCGCCCGCCTTCTACGACTTCGACACCAAGTACCTCGACGACGTCTGCGAATTCGACGTCCCCGCCAAGCTGGACGACGAGGTCTCCGACCAGATCCGGGAACTGGCCGTGCGAGCCTTCCGCGCGCTCGACTGCCAGGGCCTGGCGCGGGTCGATTTCTTCGTCACCGAGCAGGGACCGGTGATCAACGAGATCAACACGATGCCGGGATTCACCGCCATCTCCATGTACCCGCGCATGTGGGAGGCCACCGGCGTCGACTTCGCCGGACTGATCTCCTCGCTCATCGACACCGCGCTCGCCCGCGGCACCGGCCTGCGTTGAGCTCGCTCCCCTCGGAACTCGGTCCCACTCCGGTTCGCGTTCGGCACTGATCGCCTGCGCTGTGCGCCACCGGACGAGTGGTTCGCCCAGGCTTTCGCGGACGGATCGGCGCACGTTGCTCGCCGTCAGTTGGGCAGCGGTCCCGGGTCGATCGGCTGCGCCGGGAGGTGGGCGGTGATGGTGTCGGAGACTTCTTGCAGCGGCGTGGGGCCGGAGCCGTCGGGGACGGTGAGAGCGACGTAGGTCCCCCGGTCGACGGCGAACCAGGTGCTCGCCGCGGCGGCCTGGTCGCGGACCTCGAACCACTGCACGCCGTCGACGATCTGCAACGGCGAGGCGCGGTTGAATTCCAGCGGGCGATCCAACCCGCAGCGCAGGACGATGGCGTCGCCGCCTTCGGCGCGCTGCCAGGCGCGGGTGGCGGGCGGGGCGGGCTCGACCAGGGTCGATTTGGTGAACTCGCCCAGGTTCGCGGGCAGGGCGGGCAGCAGCTCGGCGCAGGCCGGACCCTCCGCCGCCGGGGCCGGAACGGGGCCGAGCACCAGCGGTTCACGCTCGACGGGCGCGCGGCGCGCGAGCACGGCGGCCACGATCACGGCGACGACCAGCACGACCGGAAGCGCCACGGCGGTGGCGATGAGCGCGGGCGAGTACTGGTGCGCGGGGGCAGGCGGGTTGTCCGGTTCGCCCGCTGCCGCGGAGTCTTCGGCGTCGCTCTCGTCTGCTGGGGCGGGCGAGTCCTCGGTGCCGTTGTCCGGTGTCGCGGCGTCGGAGGAAGCGGCGTCGGCGCTACCCACCGCATCGTCCGTGTGCTTGCGGGATTCGGTAGCGGCTTCCGGGTGTTCGTCCCGCTGCTCCGAATCACGGTCCGGCGAATCCGCCGCCATGGTCACCGATCCTTTCTGGTGCGCGTCGCCCTGGTCGGCAGCCGCGCAGCGGTGGACCGGGCCGGAAGTACTCGAATGCCTCCGAAAGGGTACCGTCGGGCTCGTTCCAGCAAGCACCGCGCCGGAGAGGATCGGTCATCAGCGCCAGCAGGGCCCCGAGGACAGTGCGTGAACTGGGGGAGTTCGCGCTGATCGACCGCATCAACGCGGGCCGGGTGCAGGTGCCGGGTGTGCTGCTCGGCCCCGGCGACGACGCGGCGCTGATCGCGGCTCCCGACGGCCGGTTCGTGGTGACCACCGACATGCTCGTGCAGGACCGGCATTTCCGGCTGGACTGGTCCAGCCCCGAGGACGTGGGCCGCAAAGCGATCGCGCAGAACGCCGCCGACGTGGTCGCCATGGGCGCCACGCCGACCGCGTTCGTCGTCGCGCTCGGCTGCCCCGCCGACACCCCGCTCGAGGTGGTCGACGGACTCGCCGACGGCATGTGGGCCGAGGCGGCCAGGGCGGGGGCGTCCATCGCGGGCGGCGACCTGGTTCGCAGCCGGGAACTGGTCGTCTCCGTCACCGCCTTCGGCGATCCGGGCGGTGGCGCGCCGATCACCAGAGCGGGTGCGCGCGTGGGGGATGTCGTCGCGGTGGCGGGCCGGCTCGGCTGGTCGGCCGCGGGCCTGGCCGCCTTCACCGCCGGGGTGACCGGCCCCGAGGTCGCCGAAGCGCTTGCCGCGCACCGTATCCCGCAGCCGCCGTACGCCCTCGTCCTGGACGCACTGCGCGGTGGTTCTCCCGCCGGAGCGGAACTCGGTGCGGCTGAGTCATTTTCGGATCGCGTCGCATCCGGTGTGGCCGCGCGGGATTCCGCGACTGTCTCGCTCGAAGCCCGAGACCCGGAATCGTCGTCCCCGCCCGCGCCGCTCGGTGCCGAACCGGAAACGCGCACCGCGTCCGGAAGTCCAGCGCCGGGAGTGCCCGGCCTCGGGCTGCACGCGCTGACCGACGTGTCCGACGGGTTGCTCGCGGATCTGGGGCACATCGCATCGGCCTCGGGCGTGGCCATCGACCTGGATTCGGCCGCCCTGCGCGATCCGGCGCTGGAGCTTGTCGCCGCTCGGCTGGACGCCGATGCGGCGCAATGGATCCTGACCGGCGGTGAGGATCATGCCTTCGCGGGCGCGTGGGCGCCGGGCCGCGCGCTGCCACCCGGATGGGTCGTGATCGGGCGAGTCGTGGCCGGTCGCGGGCTTACCGTCGACGGCGTCGCGCACACGGGCGGCGGTGGGTGGGAATCGTTCCGTGGGGCGGAATCGCCGTCCGGCGGCGAGCCACGCTAAGTTGTGCGGTCATGGGCGCGAAACCACTGTCGGAAATCATGGATCCGGGCTGGGCGAAGGCACTCGAGCCGGTGGCGGATCGGATTTCCGCCATGGGCGAATTCCTTCGTGCCGAGAACGCCGCGGGCCGTGGCTACCTACCGTCCGGTGAGAACGTCCTGCGCGCCTTCCAGCGTCCGTTCGACGCGGTGCGCGTGCTCGTGGTCGGCCAGGATCCCTACCCGACGCCCGGCCACCCGATGGGGCTGAGTTTCTCCGTGGCGCCGGATGTTTCGCCGATCCCGCGCAGCCTGGCCAATATCTTCGCCGAATACAGCAAGGATCTCGGCCACCCCACGCCCTCCTGTGGCGATCTGAGCCCGTGGTCGGACCAGGGTGTGCTGATGCTGAACCGCGTGCTCACCGTATCGCCGGGTAAGCCCGCTTCGCACCGGGGCAAGGGCTGGGAGGAGGTCACCGATCAGGCGATCCGCTCCCTGGTCGCCAGGGACGAGCCGTTGGTGGCGATCCTGTGGGGCCGCGACGCGGCGACGCTGAAGCCGCTGCTGGCCGAAGCCGAGGTCCCGTACATCGAGTCCGCGCATCCGTCGCCGCTGTCGGCGTCTCGTGGGTTCTTCGGTTCCCGCCCCTTCTCTCGAGTGAACGAACTACTCGACGAACTGGGTGCCGAACCGGTTGACTGGCGCCTGCCCTGAATCGGGCGTCTGTGTGTGATCGACCGAGAGTTAACGAGTGAGGAGCTGTTCCATGCACAACACCACCGTTCGCGGCGCGCTGCGCGGCACCACCGCGACCTTGGCCTTCTGTGCCGCTTTGACCAGCGGCGCGGCCATCGCGGGAGCGGCCCCCCTGCGGCTCGAGCCCGCCACGGAGACCACGACGGCTCCGGTCGCCGAGGAATACACCTCCAGCGGCTCCTCCACCCTGTCCGCGTCGGTGAACGCCAAGATCGCGTGCCTGTTCTTCGTGGGCAATCTCGGCTGCTGAACCCTCGATTCGCCGGGTTCGCGCCGGCGCGGAACAGCGTTGTGCGATCCTACAGATCGTGAGTAATGCGAACAATCTTCTCGAACCGTCCCGGCTCCGGCTGCGCGGTTCGGGCGGAATCGAGCTGGCCGCCGATCAGTTCGGCCCGGTCGACGGCCCGCTCGTCGTCTTCTTGCACGGTGGTGGGCAAACCCGGCATTCGTGGAAGAAGACCGGCGCCCGGCTGGGCGCGTCGGGGATGCGGGTCGTCACGGTCGACGCCCGCGGCCACGGCGACAGCCAGTGGGCGCCGGATCGCGACTACCGGCGCCAGACCATGGTCGACGACCTGTTGCTGGTGCTGGAACAGCTGGGCGCCCCCGCGGTGGTCGTCGGGGCCAGCATGGGCGGAATCACCGGGCTGCTCACCACCGCGCGGCCCGGCGGAGCGGCGATCAGCGCCCTGGTGCTCGTCGACATCGTGACCCGGCCCGAGCCGGAAGGGGTCGCCCGGGTGATCGACTTCCTCGGCAAGCACCGCGATGGCTTCGACAGCATCGAACAGGCGGCCGACGCGGTCGCCGAGTACCTGCCGCACCGCCCGCGGCCCAAGAGCGCCGAAGGCCTGCTGCGCAACCTGCGCGAGCGCGACGGTCGCTGGTACTGGCACTGGGATCCCGAGATGCTCGGCGACCGGCCGGAGGACCCGTCCGCGATGATCGAGCCGATGGAGGACGCGGCGCGGGCGCTGCGCATTCCGGTGCTGCTGGTCCGCGGCATGCGCTCGGATGTGGTGAGCGCCGAAGGAGCCGAGGCGTTCCAGCGGCTGGTGCCGCACGCCCAGCTCGTGGAGATCGGCGGCGCCGCGCACACCGCCGCCGGTGACGACAACGACTCGTTCACCGACGCGGTGGCGAAATTCGTCCTCTCGACCCTCGAGTGACGGCCGATCAGGCCGTTGCGGCGTAGTCGGGCTTGCGCTTGGCGACGAAGGCGTCGACGCCCTCCCGTCCGGCGGGGGAACTCGCGGCCGCGGCGATTCCGTCGCGCTCGCTGTCGAGCTGATCGCTCAGCGTCGCGGTATCCGACTGCCGCAGCAGCGTTTTGATGCTCGCGTGGGTGGAACGCGGTCCGGCGGCGATGGTGCGTGCGAGGCGCTGCGCCTCCTCGGCGATCTCGCCGTCGGGGACCAGCCTGCTCAGCACGCCGAGGCGCACCGCCTCGTCGGCGTCCAAGACGGCGTCGGTGAGCAGGATCTCGCGGGCGCGCGCCCGCCCGACGACGCGCGGCAGCGTCCAGGACATGCCGCCGTCGGGGCTCAGGCCGATGCCCGGATACGCCGGGCGCAGCTTGGTGCCGGGTCCGCCGAGGGCTATGTCGGCCAGGCAGACCAGGCTCATGCCCGCCCCGGCCGCCCAGCCCTGGACGGCGGCCACCACCGGGACCGTGACCGCGTCCAGCGCGCGGACGAATTCGTGCAGGTCGGTGGCCAGACCGTGGATGTGCGCCGAGCGATCCCGCGCGGCGGCGAAGCCGCGCACGTCGCCGCCCGCGCAGAAGTTGGCGCCGGAGCCCCGCAGCAGTACCGCGCCCACCTCGGAACCGAGCGAGTGCAGTGCGGCGGTGCCTGCGTTGATGCCCGCGAAGTCCATGGACGTGCCGTTGGCGGAGGTGGCGATGGTGATCTGGAGGACGCCGTCGACGGTTGTCACGTACCCTGCTTGCTCGCTGGAGGTCATGATCTGCACCTTAACGGGCACGGTAGGACACGTCCGTGGGTGGCCGACGCGGAGGTGAGGTCGCGGATAGTGGGGGATGCGGGCGCCGGGCGCAGCTGCGCAGCACGTACGTGTGAGCGGAGGCGTAGGTGTGCCTAGTGGATGTCATCCCGGGTGAAGTCCGCGTGCTTCGTCGGGGTGCGCACCATGCGCACTTCCATCGCGGCGGTGAACGGCTCGACCTTGCGCGTGCCGTCGAGCACGAACCCGTGCTTGCGGTAGAACGCCTGGGCCCGCGCGTTCAGCTCGAACACCCACAGCGAGCACGGGGCGGCCGGATCGAGGGCGGCGCGGATCAGGTCGTCGGCGACTCCGCTGCCGTGCCAGCGGGACCGCACATAGAGGGCGTGCAGCTCGAGCGGGGTCACCGCGTCCGCATCGTCGGGCGGGCCCGCGCTGGAGAATCCGATGACCAGGTCCTCGACGACAGCGACATGTGTGCGGCCCGGATAGCGCACCCGGTCGCGCTCCCACAGCTCGGCCCGGCGCTCGATGTCGAACGCGTCGAGCACGTGCGCGGGCACCAGCCCCCGATACGCCTCGCGCCAACAGTCGATGTGGCATTCGGCCAGGCTGTAGACGTATTCGCCGGCCAGCGGCTGGACCCGCCACGGATGCTCGGTCACCGCTGCCGCGCTCGTCGGAGCGCCGCAGTCACGACAACGCCCCGGACCACCCGATACGGGTGCCGGGGCGTGTGCCGACGGTATTGGTCAGCCGGGAAGCGGATCAGCCGCGGACGACCTTGCCCGCCTTCAGGCAGGAGGTGCACACGTTCATGCGGCGGGTGTTGCCCGGAGCGACCTGTGCACGCACGGTCTGGATGTTCGGGTTCCAACGACGGTTGGTGCGCCGGTGCGAGTGCGAGACCGACTTCCCGAAGCCGGGGCCCTTGGCGCAGACGTCGCAGACGGCAGCCATAGTCGCGAACTCCTTCATGTCAATGGTGGGGACCGCCGCTTTCGCGGTGCGACGCGTCCTCGTTGCAATGTCGAGTGTGCCCTGCCGACGGAGAGCCGACCAGCGCAGACCGGCGACGGCCACGCGAGGCAACCCTGCAAGGGTAGCTGTGCAGGCGCCGATCCACCAAACCGGTCCGCACGGACGAGTGCCGGATCCGTTGCCGGGCATCCCCAGTGTAGGAGCGCGGTCTTGCCGGTCGCCTGTCGGGACCGCCCGCTAACCTGGCGGACGGCGAGGGTGGGCAGGTGGCGGAAGGGAGTGCGGTGACGGTGTCCGGAGTGCGGGATGTAGTGGACGGCACGGCATTGCTGCGCTGGGGCCGTACCTGTCTCGCGGGCCTGGAACACCGGCGCGAGGAGATCAACGCACTCAATGTCTTTCCTGTCCCGGACGCGGATACCGGTACGAATCTGCTGGCCACCATGCGCGCCGCGGTGGAGGCAGGGGAGGCGGCGGCGAACGCGGACGGGAGCGCGGCCCGCGCCGTAGCCGTCGCCATGGCGCACGGCGCGACGGTAGGCGCCAGGGGCAACTCCGGGATCATCTTGTCCCAGGTGCTGCGTGGCGTCGCGGACGCGGTGGACGGTGGCCCGTTCACGGCCGACAGCCTGCGCGCCGCGCTGGCGCGGGCCTCCGGACTGGTCCGCGAAGCGCTGAGCGTGCCGATCGAGGGGACCATTCTCACCGTGCTGGACCGCGCGGCCGCGGCGGCCGCGCAGTGCCCGGACCAGGAGCTGGCGAACGTGGCGCTGGCGGCGGCCGACGGCGCGGCCAAGGCGCTCGGCGACACGCCGTTCCAATTGGGTGTGCTGCGTCGGGCCGGTGTCGTCGACGCGGGAGCTCGCGGATTGGTGGTGCTGCTGGACAGCTTGGTCACCGTGACCCGGGGTGAGGCGCCCGCGCGACCGGAGTACCCACGGCCCGCGGCGGCGCGATCGGCGGCCGCCGACGACGCCCAGCCGCAGTACGAGGTGATGTACCTGCTGGCAGGCTCCGACGAGCGGAAGGTGGCCGCCCTGCGCGCCCGGCTCGGCGAACTCGGCGACTCGGTCGTGGTGGTCGGTGACGGCGGCGGGTCCTGGTCGGCGCATGTGCACTGCGCCGACGCCGGAGCGGCGGTGGAGGCGGGCATCGCGGCGGGCGAACTCAGCCGGATCCGCATCGAGAATGTCGTTCGCACGCCGCAGCGAGACACCCCGGCCGGGTCCGGCGAACGCGTGGAAGCGGCGAATCCCCTCGCCGGTGACGGTATCTCGGACTCGCGGCCCCGGCCCGTCCGAACCGGGGGTATCGCGTCGTCCGCACCGGCTGCCGATTCGACCCAGGTGGTGGCCGGTGGGCTCTCCTCGAGCGAGGGGGCGACGCCCGAACTTCCGGCCGATCGGGGGATTCTGGCGGTGGTCGCCGGCGCCGGTGCCGCGACGCTGTTCGAGGACGCAGGCGCCGTGGTGCTGGCGGGCGACGAGCCGGTCACCGCGACGACGCTGCTGACCGCGATCCGGCGGATGCCGAACCGCGAGGTACTGGTGCTGCCCAACGGCGCCCTGCCCGCGCATGAACTGGTCGCGGTCGGCGTCGCCGCGCGTGACGCCCATCGGGACGTGCTGCTGCTGCCGAGTGCGTCGATGGTGCAGGGTCTGGCCGCCCTGGCCGTGCACGACCGAGGACGATTCGCGGTGGACGACGCCTTTGCCATGTCGGAGGCGGCCGCCACGACTCGGTGGGGCTCGCTGCGCCCGGCGACCGAGCGCGCGCTCACCATGGTCGGCACCTGCGAGCCGGGCGACGGTCTCGGACTGGCCGGGCACGATGTCGTCGTGATCGAGCCCGACGTGCGCGCGGCGGGGCGGACGCTGTTGGATCGGCTGCTCGCCTTCGGCGGCGAGCTGGTCACCCTGCTGATGGGAGCGGCGGCGCCGGACGCTCTCGGCGACGAACTCGCCGCTCATATCGCGCAGAACTTCCCCGGGGTCGAGGTGATCGTGTATTCCGGTGGGCAGCAAGGCGATTCGGTGCAGATCGGAGTGGAGTAGCGCATGGCGGCACTGAGCGATCGGCTCGACCACATTCTCGGCGCGAAGGCGGCGGACTCGCTGGCGGACGCGTTCGACATGCGGACCGTCGAGGATCTGCTGCGGCACTACCCCCTCCGGTACGCGACGCAGGGGCAGCCGCTCACCGAGGAGGCGCCCGAGGACGGTTCGCACATCACCGTCATCGGACGGATCACCAAGGCCGAACTGCGGCCGATGCGCAACCGCCGCGGATCGCTGCTGAAGGTGGTTCTCGACACCGGTTCCGGGCGCGGCGTCGACGTCACCTTCTTCAACGGCGACAAGGTGAAATACGTGGTCCGCGAAGGTCTGCGCGCGATGATGTCGGGCACGGTGAACTACTGGCGCCCCGGCCAGTGGAACCTCAGTCATCCCGGCTACCTGATCCTGCCGGAGGCCGAGGGCGACGACGATTCGGTCGGCGCGCTGACGAAGGTGCGCGGCGGCGGAGACCTGCGGGGTCTGGCGCAGAGCGCCGCGGGCGCGGGGGGAGTGGACACGTCGTTCATGGAACGCGAGTTCATCCCGGTCTACCCGGCGACCGCCAAGGTGCAGAGCTGGGACGTGCTCGCCTGTGTGCGGCAGGTGCTCGACCAGCTCGATCCGCTCGATGATCCGCTGCCGGAGGATGTGCGCGCCGAACGGGCGCTGCCGAACCTCTCCGACGCGTTGCGGCTGATCCATCTGCCCGAACGCAAGTCCGATATCGATCAGGCCAAGGATCGGCTGCGCTTCGACGAGGCGCTGGCCCTGCAACTGGTGCTGGCCGAGCGCAGGCACGAGGTCTCCGGCCGCCGGGCGCGTGCCTGCGCGCCGCGCGCCGACGGCATCGCCGCCGCGTTCGACCAGCGGCTACCCTTCGAACTCACGGCGGGGCAGAAGCAGGTCGTGGCGGAGATCTCCGCCGATCTGGGCCGCGAGCAACCGATGCACCGGTTGCTGCAAGGCGAGGTGGGCTCCGGCAAGACGATCGTCGCCCTGCACGCCATGTTGCAGGTGGTGGACGCGGGATTGCAGTGCGCGCTGCTCGCCCCGACGGAGGTGCTCGCCGCGCAGCACTATCGGTCGCTGCGCGCCATGCTCGGTGAGCTGGGGGCGGCGGGCGAACTGGGCGCGGCCGACCACGCCACCCGCGTGGTGCTGGTGACCGGGTCGATGTCGGCCGCGGCCAAGAAGGCCGCGCTGCTGGAAGCGGTGACCGGCGAGGCGGGCATCGTGATCGGCACGCACGCGCTGATCCAGGACAACGTCGAGTTCTTCGATCTCGGCATGGTGGTGGTCGACGAGCAGCATCGTTTCGGCGTGGAGCAGCGAGATGCCCTGCGCGCCAAGGCCAAAACCGGTGTCAGCCCGCATCTGCTGGTGATGACCGCGACGCCGATTCCGCGCACCATCGCCATGACCACGCTCGGCGATCTGGAGACCTCCACACTGACCGAGCTGCCGAAAGGGCGCTCGCCGATCGTCTCCAAGGTGGTGCCGCGCAGGCAGCATCCGAACTGGGTGGATCGCGCGTGGGAGCGGATCGTGGAGGAGGTCGCCGCCGGGCGTCAGGCGTACGTGGTGTGTTCGCGCATCGGCGACGACGAGGAGACGACGGGCAAATCCCGCAACGGGCGCTCGAAGTCCGGCGACGGCGAGAAGGAGGGCCCGACCACCCAGGCCGCGCTGGACGTATACGAGATGCTGCGCGGCGGCCCGCTGGCCGGCGTACGGGTGGGCCTGTTGCACGGCAGGCTGCCCGCCGACGAAAAAGACCAGGTGATGCGTGCGTTCAACGACGGATCGGTGGACGTACTGGTGTGCACCACCGTGGTCGAGGTCGGCGTGGACGTGCCCAACGCGACGGTGATGGTCATCGTCGACGCCGACCGGTTCGGCGTCAGTCAGTTGCATCAGCTGCGCGGCCGGATCGGCCGGGGACGCCACCCCGGGTTGTGCCTGCTGGTCACCGATGCCGCGCCGGGCGGGTCGGCGATGGCGCGGCTGGACGCCGTCGCCGCCACCACCGACGGCTTCGAACTCTCGGTGCTCGACCTGCGTACCCGCCGCGAGGGCGACGTGCTCGGCGCCGCCCAGTCCGGCACGGCCCGCTCGTTGCGCCTGCTGTCGCTGCTGGACGACCTCGAGGTCATCACCGCCGCCCAGGAATTCGCGCGCGCCGTGGTGGCGTCCGACCCGGGCTTGCGCAAGCATCCCGGTCTGGCAGGGATGATGCACGCGGCCGTCGATTCCGAGCGGCTGGAGTACCTGGCCAAGTCCTGATGCCCCGGCGAAGTCAGTGCCCCAGCCGTGGGTAGGGCAGGTCGGTGCTGGTGTGCTCGGCGACCGCCAATGGGCTGCCGATGTGCGGGAAGGCGCGCTGCGGGCACGCGGGGCGCTCGCACACTTTGCAGCCCGCGCCGATCTGCACCGAGGCCGCCGGGTCGTCCAGCTGCAACCCGGCCGAATACACCAGACGGTCGGCGTATTCCACATCGCAGCCGAGGCCGATCGCGAAATTCTTCGCCGCGCTCCCGAACCCGTGCGGGGCGATCGCGGCGGTGCGCGCGACCCACAGATAGCGGCGGCCGTCGGGCATCTCGGCCACCTGGGTCAGGATGCGGCCGGGGTTGGAGAAGGCCTCGTGCACCACCCACAGCGGGCAACTGCCGCCCACCCGGGAGAAGTGGAAGGCGGTGGCGGACTGCCGTTTGGAGATGTTGCCCGCCCGGTCGGTGCGCACGAAGAAGAACGGGACGCCACGCTGGCCCTGCCGTTGCAGGGTGCTGAGCCGATGACAGATGGTCTCGAAGCCGACCTCGAACCGCAGACCGAGCAGATCGATGTCGTAGTGCAGCTCCTCGGCCGACCGCAGGAATCGGCCGTACGGCAGCACCAGTGCGCCCGCGAAGTAATTGGCCAGCCCGATCCGCGCCAGGGTGCGGGATTCGCCGTTGAGCGCCGGGCTCTCGGCCAAGACCGCGTCCAGCTCGGCTCCGTAGAGCAGAAGGCCGAGCGTGGTGGCGATCTGGAAGGCGCGCTGGCCGGGCCGCAACCGGCGAGCCAGCGTGAGCGTCCGGGTCTCGGGGTCGTAGTGGCGCTTGGGGACGGTGGGGTCGGCGCCGTCACCGCGGACCAGAACGGTGACTCCGGCGCGTTCCTCGGCGATGCGGGCGAGCTGACGATCGAGCGAGCCGATGGTGAGCCCGGAGTTCTCGAACAGCTGCTCGGCGGCGATGTCGAGCTGCGCGATGTGGTTGTGATGGTCGTAGAAGAAGTCGCGCACGTCCTCGTAGGGCATGGGCACGCCCGGCGCGCCCGCGGGCGCGGACACCCGCGCGGAGAGCAGGTCCAGCTGATCGGTGGCGGCGCGTAGTCGCCGATGCATCGCGACGACGATCCTGGCGACCTCCGGCTGGCGGGTTGCCAGTTCCTCCACCTCGGTCAGCGGCGCGGTGTGCCCGCCCGCGGCGTCGATGAGCACCTCGTGCAGGTCCGACACGAGCCGCGCGTCGGAATCGGCGGCGAAGAACTGGACGTCGAGATCGAAGGTGGAATTGAGTTTCAGCAGTACGGGAATGGTGAGTGGGCGCTGGTCGCGCTCGAGCTGATTGAGATAACTCGGCGACAGGTCCAGCGATTTCGCCAGAGCCGCCTGGGTCATCCTCCGTTCTTCACGCAATCGCCGAAGCCGGGCGCCCGCATACATCTTGCGCACGTGCACGATGGTAGCTGCGATGATTCGCAATCATCGCAAGAACGCGCGTTCTTACCCGCATGAATATGCTTTTGCGAGGTATCCAGCAATGCCTTCGATCTGCGTAGCGTGCGAAGAGAGGTTTGCCGTCGCATTGTGGATCGGGCATGAAAATGGCCATCGATCCCCTTCCCTACCGAGCGATTGCTTGGTTGAATCGAGAGGTCCGGCACCCGCCTTCCGGCAGCAGGAAAGTGAGCAGAACGAATGCCCGATCCCGACGAACTCGTGCGTGCGATGTGCCGAAGCTGGTCCGACCCCGATCCGGATCGGATCAGCGCGTATTTCGCCGAGGACGCCGTCTACCACAACATCCCGATGGAACCCATCGTCGGCCGCACCGCCATCCGTGACTTCATCGCAGGTTTCCTGACCACCTTCGAGGCCATCGATTTCGATATCCATCACCAGATCGCCTCCGGCAATGTGGTGATGAACGAGCGCACCGACACCCTCCGATCCGCGGGCCGCGAGACACCGCTGCCGGTCATGGGCTTCTTCGAGGTCGCCGACGGCGAAATCACCACGTGGCGAGACTACTTCGACATGGCCGCGATCAACCGGGCCTTCGGACTGTAGCGCGGGACTCGATCGAACAGGTCGTCCCCGAATTCGGCTGTGGGTGACCGAGTTCGACCGGCCTCGGTGGCGGCGATGATTTCCGGATCGGATGGAACCGAATCGAGGGGTGGGCACGTCGAAGTAGGTAAGAGGGGAACGATTGTCCGGTGGTCGACATGCGAGGAGGGGTAGCCGATGGAGCGTTGTTCCGGGTGTCATACGGCGTGGCGGCGGGGGATGCGGGCGCGGGCGCGGGAGTTGCCGGTGACGCGGCGGGAGGAACCGTGCGATCGGTACACGCTGCGCCGCAGGCAACCACCGCGGCCGGAGCCGGAAACGGACTGCGGCTCTTGACCGTTCGGTGCCCCCTTCGGGAAGGAAGGGGGCACCGAACGCCGATGTGCGGGAGAGGGTTACCGGACGGCGGCCGCCGCGGTGACCATGTTGCGCAGTGCGGCTTCCACCTCGGCGCGTCCCCTGGTCTTCAGCCCGCAGTCGGGATTGACCCAGAGCCGTTCGGCCGGAACAGCTTTCAGTGCCGCACGCAACGAAGTGGTGATCTCGTCCACGCTGGGCACCCGCGGAGAGTGGATGTCGTACACGCCGGGGCCGACGCCGAGGTCGAATCCCGCCGCGTTCAAATCGTCGAGCACCTCCATGTGGGAGCGCGCCGCCTCGATCGACGTGACGTCGGCGTCCAGCCCGGCGATCGCATCGATCACCTCGCCGAATTCCGAGTAGCACAGGTGCGTGTGGATCTGCGTCGCGTCGGACACTCCGGAGGTCGCGATCCGGAACGATTGCACCGACCACTCCAGGTACCCGGGCTGGTCGGCCGCGCGCAGCGGAAGCAGTTCACGCAGGGCAGGCTCGTCCACCTGGATGATCCGGATGCCCGCCGACTCGAGGTCGACGGTCTCGTCGCGGATCGCCAGCGCCACCTGGCGGGCGGACTCGCCCAACGGCTGGTCGTCGCGCACGAACGACCACGCCAGAATGGTGACCGGTCCGGTCAGCATGCCTTTCACGGGCTTGTCGGTGAGCGACTGCGCGTACGCGATCCACTCGACGGTCATCGGGTCCCGCCGCGCGACGTCACCGAACAGGATCGGCGGCCGCACGCAGCGGGTCCCGTAGGACTGCACCCATCCCTGCTCGGTCGCCGCGAACCCGTCGAGTTGCTCGGCGAAGTACTGCACCATGTCGTTGCGCTCCGGCTCGCCGTGTACCAGCACGTCCAGCCCCAACCGCTCCTGTAGCGCGATGACCTCCGCGATCTCGGCGCGCATCCGGCGGACGTATTCCGCCTGGTCGATCTCGCCCTTGCGCAGCGCGGCGCGCGCAAGCCGGATGGCCGAGGTCTGCGGGTAGGAACCGATCGTCGTGGTCGGCAGCGCGGGCAGCCGCAACCGGTCCCTTTGCAGTTCCCGGCGTTGTTCGGCGGGTGCGCGGGGGACGGCGCCGGGCCCGAGCGCGGCCAGTCCGGCCCGCACCCGCGGATCGTTCAGCCGCGGATCGGACCTCCGCGACGCCAGCGCCGCACGCACCTCGGCCAACTCGGCGCCGATCGCTTGCGCACCGTCGCTCAGCGCGGTCGCGAGCAGGCGGATTTCGGTTACCTTCTCCGCGCCGAACGCCAGCCAGGAGCGCAGCCGCTCGTCCAAGCTCGTCTCCGCGGCCAACGTGTAGGGCACGTGCAGCAGCGAGCACGAACTCGAAACAGCCACCTGCGCAGCGGATCCCCGCAACGTATCGAGGGTGGCCAGAGCGCGGTCGAGATCGGTGCGCCAGACGTTGCGACCGTCCACGACCCCCGCGACGATCAGCTTCCCGGTCAGCGCGGGCACGTCGGCCACCGCGGCGACATCGGCGCCGGAGGTGAAGTCCAGGGCCACTCCTTCTATACCGGTGCTCGCCAGCGCAGGCAGCGCGGCGTCCGGCTGCCCGAAGTAGGTCGCGACGAGGATCGCCGGACGCTCGGCGGCGTCGGCGAGTTCGGCGTAGGTGACCTGCACCAGGCCGATCTCCTCCGCCGTGAGGTCGGTGACCAGCACCGGCTCGTCGATCTGCACCCACTGGGCCCCGGCGAGCCTGCGCAGCAGTTCCCGATACAGCGGCAGCAGTTCGATCAGCCGGGCCAGGGCCGAGCCGCCACTCGCCTTGGCCAGTTTCAGGAAGGTGATCGGGCCGATCACCACCGGTCGCGCAGGCACGCCCAGCTCGAGCGCCTCCCGCAGTTGCGCCAGCAGCTTCTCCGGGTGCAGCGAGAACGCGGTCTCGGGGCCGATTTCCGGCACCAGGTAGTGGTAGTTGGTGTCGTACCACTTGGTCATCTCCAAGGGCTCCACCGTTTCGGTGCCGCGCGCGGCGGCGAAATACCGATCCAGTGGGTCGGCGATCCCGGCGACCCGGGGCGGCAGCGCGCCCAGCAGTTCGGCGGTGTCGAGCATCTGGTCGTAGTAGGAAAAGGTGCCGACCGGAATCGAGTCGAGGCCCGCGGCTCGCAAATCGATGAGCTGGGCCCGCCGCAGGTCGCGCGCCACGCCGTGCAACCGGCCCGCGTCGATCTCGCCTGCCCAATAGGCTTCGGTGGCCCGCTTCAGTTCACGCCGGGGCCCTACTCGCGGAAGCCCGAGAACCGTCGCGGTGAACGGCTTCTGCTGTGCAACAGTCACGATGTTTCTCCATTGCTGTGGACGAAAGCCATCGCCGTACGGGCAGGCGGAGAACCCTGTGACATGCCGGTGAAATCTCGGCCGAGGAGCCCGACACGTCAGCTGGTGATCCGCACGCCCAATCCACGAGGCGATGGCCGCCGGGTACGGCGTACCCGGCACGACTGGCAGGTCTTCGGACTCGCGGGCACCGGCCGTGCGGGCCGGCGTACGCCGGAGTGCTCCCGATGGCCGACCTACTGGCCGTCGCTTCCCGGGTCGCGTAGCCTTCCGGCTCGCTGAAACCCAGTGCCTGGTGACGGCGGTCGTTCCTGCATACCGCTGCGGGACAGTCCCGGATTCCCACCGGGTTCCCTCTCGCCCGCCGTAACGTCGCCGCACGGGCGGGCTCGACTCCGTCGCGCGACGTCGGGGCTCCATCTCGTCGTGCTGCGGTGAACCAGCTGCACTCTCAGCATAGGACGCGGTGCGGCCGCCGGGAACGACCGACCCGCGATCGGGAGCCGCTGCCGCGGCCACCTGCGGTCGGATAGGGGCCGCACCGGTCGGCCCCGCGGACGCGAAGTTGTCCGGTGGCGCGCCACGAGCGGCCTCGCATTTGCCCGAGACGATCGCCGCGTACCGATTCGGCGCCGGCTTGCGTTCCGGCTATCGGCAGGACCGGGCACGCCGATTCGTATCGACCGTTCACGGAATTCCCCGAGTCGTGCGCGGAATCGGATCGGATCTTCGCCGATACCCGCAGCGGCTACCGGTGATCCGCCTCCCGAACTCGTCGTGCGCGTGGTTCGCTTCGTGCGTGGCCGCGGCCGCGTGTCGAGGTATCGAGGCCGAGCCCGGTCGTCGGTCGACCGCACGGCGGCCACCCGCACCCCACCTCGCACCGGCTCCGGCCGCCGGGCAGCACACCGGTTGCTGCGGCGCCGCCCATGTGTCGGCGCTGTGAACGCAACTTCGCAACGATGCTAGGCGGTCTTGTGAAGAGGTTTGCGAAGGGGGATTCCATGTCGGTGCGGTTCACGCGGCCGGGTACCTTAGGTCAATGTTCTCGAAAGTCTTGGTTGCCAACCGTGGCGAGATCGCCATCCGAGCCTTCCGCGCGGCTTACGAACTCGGCATCGGGACGGTCGCCGTGTTTCCCTACGAGGACCGCAATTCGGTCCATCGGTTGAAGGCGGCGGAGTCGTACCAGATCGGCGAGCCCGGTCATCCGGTGCGGGCCTACCTGTCGATCGAGGCGATCATCGAGGCGGCCAAGTCGGCGGGCGCGGACGCGATCTACCCGGGATACGGGTTCCTGTCGGAGAACCCCGATCTGGCGGCGGCGTGCGCCCGCGAGGGCATCACGTTCATCGGCCCGTCGGCAGAAGTGCTCGAACTCGCTGGTAACAAGGCGCGCGCCATCGAGGCGGCCAAGGCGGCCGGTCTGCCGGTGCTGCGTTCGAGCGCGCCGTCGTCGGACGTGGAAGAGTTGCTGGCCGCGTCGCGCGAGCTGGAGTACCCGATCTTCGTCAAGGCGGTCGCCGGTGGTGGCGGTCGCGGAATGCGCCGGGTCGCCGCGCCGGAGCAGTTGCGCGAGTCGATCGAGGCGGCCTCCAGGGAGGCGGAGTCGGCGTTCGGTGACCCGACGGTGTTCCTCGAGCAGGCGGTGGTGAACCCTCGCCATATCGAGGTGCAGATCCTGGCCGATCAGCAGGGCAATGTGATGCACCTGTTCGAGCGGGACTGCTCGGTGCAGCGTCGGCATCAGAAGGTGATCGAGCTGGCGCCCGCGCCGAATCTGGACCCCGCGCTGCGTGAACGGATCTGCGCCGACGCGGTCGCCTTCGCCAGGCAGATCGGTTACTCGTGTGCGGGCACCGTGGAGTTCCTGCTGGACGAGCGCGGCAACCACGTCTTCATCGAGATGAACCCGCGCATCCAGGTGGAGCACACGGTGACCGAGGAGATCACCGACGTGGACCTGGTGCAGTCGCAGCTGCGCATCGCAGGCGGGGAGACGCTCGAGCAGTTGGGTTTGAGCCAGGACGCCGTGACGATCAGGGGCGCGGCCTTGCAGTGCCGGATCACCACCGAGGACCCGGCCAACGGGTTCCGTCCCGACACCGGCCGCATCACCGCCTACCGCACCCCCGGCGGCGCGGGCATCCGGCTGGACGGCGGTGCGAACCTGGGCGCCGAGATCGGCGCCTACTTCGACTCGATGCTGGTCAAGCTCACCTGCCGCGGTCGCGACTTCGGCGCGGCGGTGGCGCGGGCGAGCCGGGCGCTCGCGGAATTCCGCATCCGCGGTGTGGCCACCAACATCCCGTTCCTGCTCGCGGTGCTGGACGATCCCGACTTCAAGGCGGGCCTGGTCACCACCTCGTTCATCGAGGAGCGTCCGCAGCTGCTGACCCTGCGTCAATCCGCCGACCGGGGCACCAAGATCCTCGACTACCTGGCCGACGTCACAGTGAACAAGCCGCACGGCGAGCGGCCGACCACGGTGTACCCGCACGACAAGCTGCCCGCGATCGATCTGAGCGTGCCGCCGCCGGACGGCTCGCGCCAGCGGCTGCTGCGGCTGGGACCGGAGGGCTTCGCGCAGGCGCTGCGTGCGCAGAAGGCGGTCGGCGTCACCGACACCACCTTCCGCGACGCGCACCAGTCGCTGCTGGCCACCCGCGTGCGCACCAACGGCCTGCTGGGAGTGGCGGGGCATGTGGCGCGGTTGACGCCGGAGCTGCTGTCGGTGGAGTGCTGGGGTGGCGCGACCTACGACGTGGGATTGCGATTCCTGTACGAGGATCCGTGGGAGCGGCTGGCCGCATTGCGGGAAGCGATCCCGAATATCTGCTTGCAGATGCTGCTGCGTGGCCGCAACACCGTCGGCTACACCCCGTATCCGGAAGCGGTGACCCGCGCGTTCGTCTCCGAGGCGACTGCCACCGGTATCGACATCTTCCGTATCTTCGACGCCCTCAACAACGTCGACCAGATGCGCCCGGCCATCGACGCGGTCCGCGAGACCGGCACCGCGGTCGCCGAGGTCGCGATCAGCTACACCGGCGATCTGGCGAATCCGGACGAGACGCTCTACACCCTGGACTACTACCTGAAGCTGGCCGAGCAGATCGTGGACGCGGGCGCGCACGTGCTCGCGATCAAGGACATGGCCGGACTGTTGCGCGCTCCCGCCGCGACCAAGCTGGTCACCGCGTTGCGCAGCAATTTCGATCTGCCGGTGCACGTGCACACCCACGACACCCCCGGCGGGCAGTTGGCCACCTACCTGGCCGCCTGGCAGGCCGGCGCCGACGCCGTGGACGGCGCGAGTGCCGCGATGGCCGGTACCACGAGCCAGCCCGCGCTCTCGGCGATCGTCGCCGCGGCGGCGCACAGTGAGTACGACACCGGGTTGAACCTGCAGAACGTCTGCGACATGGAACCGTACTGGGAGGCGCTGCGGAAGGTGTACGCGCCGTTCGAGTCCGGGCTGCCCGCGCCGACGGGGCGCGTCTACACCCACGAGATCCCCGGCGGGCAGTTGTCGAACCTGCGTCAGCAGGCCATCGCGCTCGGGTTGGGTGACCGGTTCGAGGAGGTCGAGGCGAAATACGCCGCCGCCGACCGGCTGCTCGGGCGTCTGGTGAAGGTCACCCCGTCCTCGAAGGTCGTCGGCGATCTGGCGCTGGCGCTGGTCGGCACCGGCGTCGAGGTCGAGGACTTCGCCGCCGACCCCGGCCGCTACGACATCCCGGACTCGGTGATCGGGTTCCTGCGCGGCGAACTGGGCACCCCCGCCGGTGGCTGGCCCGAACCGTTCCGCAGCAAGGCACTCGCCGGGCGCGGTGCGGCCAAGCCCGAGACACCGTTGACGCCCGCGGAGGAGAAGGCCCTGGCCGGTAGCTCCGAGGAGCGGCGGGCGACGTTGAACCGGCTGCTGTTCCCCGGCCCCACCGCCGAATTCCTCGCCCACCGCGAGAAGTACGGCGACACCTCCGGGTTGTCGGCCAACCAGTTCTTCTACGGCCTGCGCCGCGGCGAGGAGCACCGGGTGCAGCTGGAGAAGGGCGTCACTCTGCTCATCGGCCTGGAAGCCATCTCCGAACCCGACGAGCGCGGTATGCGCACGGTGATGTGCATCCTCAACGGGCAGTTGCGGCCCATCTCGGTGCGCGACCGGTCGATCGCCAGCGAGATCCCCGCGGCGGAGAAGGCCGACAAGACCAATCCCGGCCATGTCGCGGCGCCGTTCGCTGGTGTCGTCACTCTCGCGGTGTCCGAAGGCGATTCGGTGGCGGCGGGTGACACCATCGGCACCATCGAGGCCATGAAGATGGAAGCCGCGATCACCGCGCCCCGCGCGGGCACCGTCGGCCGCGTCGCCATCGGCGCCGTGCAGCAGGTCGAAGGCGGTGACCTGCTGATCGAACTGGCGGTCCGGGAGTCGTCCGCCGGATGACGCGGATCGTCGCGGGAACGGCGGGTGGGCGGCGCCTGCGGGTGCCGCCGTCGGGCACCCGCCCCACCTCCGACCGCGTGCGGGAGGCGCTGTTCAGCGCGCTGGACGCCCGGCTGGATTTCGCGGGCGCGCGCGTGCTGGACCTGTACGCGGGTTCCGGCGCGCTCGGGCTGGAGGCGCTGTCGCGCGGCGCCGAGCACGCGCTGCTCGTCGAGTCCGACCGCAAGGCCGCGGCCGTGGTCCGCGGCAATATCGCCGACCTCGGGCTGCCGGGCGCCGAACTGCGGGTCGCGACGGTGGCCGGCGTACTGCGACAGGGCGGGGCGGGCCGCTTCGACGTGGTCTTCTCCGACCCGCCCTACGCGGTGGACAACGCCGCGGTGCTGGCCGATCTGCGGGCGCTGACCGAGCACGGTTGGCTGAGTCCCGGGGCGTCGGTGGTACTGGAGCGTTCGGCGCGTTCGCCCGAAACAGCCTGGCCCGCAGGCTTCGTCCCGGCCAAATCGCGACGGTACGGCGAAACACGCATCGATCTCGCCGAGTTCGAGCCGGACGGGTAGGCGCGGATCCGGCCGCGCGTGCCCGCCTGCGGTCGCCCTGCTAGCGTCGCCTCATGGCAGGAGCACTGTGCCCCGGGTCGTTCGACCCCGTGACCTACGGACACCTCGACGTCTTCACCCGGGCCGCGGCCCAGTTCGACGAGGTCGTCGTCACCGTCTTGATCAACCCGAAGAAGCAGGGCATGTTCACCGTCGAGGAGCGCATCGAGTTGCTGCGCGAATCGACCGCGCACCTGGCCAACGTGCGGGTGGAGTCGTGGCAGGGCCTGCTGGTCGACTTCGCCCGCGAGCAGGGCGTCACCGCGATCGTGAAGGGCCTGCGCGACGCGGGCGACTTCGGCTACGAACTGCAGATGGCGCAGATGAACAAGAAGCTGTCCGGGGTGGACACCTTCTTCATCGCCACCAACCCGTCGCTCAGCTTCCTGTCCAGCTCCCTGGTCAAGGAGGTCGCGGCGTACGGCGGCGACGTCGCCGACATGCTGCCGCCTTCGGTGCACAAGCGCCTCCTCGACCGCTTGGCCGAGCGCGAGAACTGACGGAGAAACAAGCCCTGAACATGGCCGAGTCCCGCCACACCGGTACGCCCTGAGCGCTCCAGAAGAGGCGGACCGGCTCAGAACACCAGGCCGCGCAGGGCCAGGAAGCGCATGCCGCCGACGGCGGCGGTGATGGCGAGGATCGCGGCGGCCTGGGCGGTGTCCCCGAGGCCGGGGGCCCACACGCCGAGTGCGGCGAGCGCGGCTGTCGTGACCCCGAGGCCGACCATCGCCAGCCCGCCGCCTTCCCACTGTGCCGTGAACCAGCCGACCCGTCCCGCCGCGTGGAAGGTGAGCTGACGGTGCAGCTCGTTGGCGATCATGGTGCTGACGACGGAGCCGGCGACATTGGCGAGCAGCGGCCCGGCACCGTGCATGGCGAAGAACAGCAGGACGTAGGCGATATTGCTGGACCCGCCGACCAGCGCGAACCGGATCAGCTGAGCGAAGGCGCGATCGCCGCGCAGGTACTGGGCGAGCTGTCCGAACTTGCTCGCGACCGCGGTGGCCGGCAACGCGGGGTAGGGGCCGCCCCATGGCACGAAGAAGCTGGTGGCGCTCACTCCCGCCGGTCGCGGTAGTTCCAGAACAGTCATCGTCTTTCCGATCGAACACAAGGTCTTGGTCGGCCTTCCAGAAAAATGTAACACGAAGCGGAGAGGAGGTCTCCACTTGATTTCTGTGGCGTGCGAGACACTGGCACGACACACCGGAAAGTGACTCGGCACGAGCCGTGACGACGGGCACACTGGGCTGGGCGGAGAGTTTCGCCGTGAGTCCGCAGGAGGGTAGTGAGCATGTATCGCGTATTCGAAGCGCTCGACGAACTTGTCGCCATCGTCGAAGAGGCGCGTGGTATCCCCCCGACCCGAAGCTGCATCGTGCCGCGTGGCGACGTACTCGAACTACTCGACGACGTCCGCGACGCGCTGCCCGGCGAACTCGACGACGCCCAGGACGTGCTCGACCATCGGGACAAGATCGTGTCCGATGCCAGGACCGCGGCCGAGACCGCCGTGACCGGAGCGAACGAGCAGGCCGACCACACCATCACTTCGGCGCGCGAGGAAGCCGATCGCATCCTCGCCGACGCCAAGGCGCACGCCGACCGGATGGTCGCCGAGGCGAGTGCGCACGCCGATCACCTGGTCGCCTCCGCTCAGGAGGAGGCCGCTCGGGTGGTGGCCGACGGCAACGCCGAATACGAGGCGGTGACCGGCCGGGCGCGCGCCGAGTCGGACCGGATGATCGAGGCGGGCAAGGCCGCCTACGACCGCTCCGTGGCAGAGGGCCTCGCCGAGCAGGAGCGGCTGGTCACGCAGACCGAGGTGGTCCGGGCCGCGCACGCCGAGTCGGCCAGGGTGATCGACGCCGCGCACGCCGAAGCCGATCGCCTGCGCGAGGAATGCGATCACTACGTCGACTCCCGGCTGGCCGATTTCGAGGAGACGCTGACCAGCACGCTGCGCACGGTCGGACGGGGACGTCATCAGCTGCGCAGTGGCACGGGCGTACCCGACTACGCCAGCGAATTTCGCAGGTAGCGGCGCCGAGCGTGCGGGGCTGCGTTTGGGAGCGCTCCGCCTGATCGCGTATTGTGGAGTGGTTGCCCATACCCCTCGAGCGTGAGTGAGTTCGTGATGTCCGCCGGTTCCGGTTCCGCGTCGCGTCCCAAATCGGCCAAGCGCCGGTTGCCGGACGCCGGTTTCGTGCTGGACGCCCGCAGCCTCGGCCGCAGGCCGGGGACCATGCGCGAGCTGCGCCGGACCGTCACCACCGAGGATCGGATCGGTCTGGATCTGATCGCCGTCCCCGTGGGCGCGCAGGTGGAACTCGACCTGCAGCTGCAGGCGGTATCCGAAGGTGTGCTGGTCACCGGCACGGTCACCGCGCCGATCGAAGGGGAGTGCTCGCGCTGCCTGGAGCCGTTCGGCGACGAGGTCACCCTGCGGGTGACCGAGCTGTTCGCCTACCCGGACAGCGCCACCGAGCAGACCACCGAGGACGACGAGATCCACCGCCTGATCGACGACACGATCGATCTGGAGCCCGTGGTGATCGACGCCGTCGGCCTCGAGCTGCCGCTGCAGCCGCTGTGCTCGCCGGATTGCGCGGGACTGTGCCCGGAATGCGGCGTGCGGATGGCGATTGCGGGATCCGACCACGGGCATGAGATACTTGACCCTCGCTGGGCCGGACTGGCTAAGTTCGCCTCCGGATCGCCCGGCACAGGCAGCCCCGGCAGCCCCGATCAGGGTGCGGCCGACCGAGACCACTGAGCAAGACCGATCAGCCGAACCGGCAGAGCAATTAGACAGAGGAGAAGTAGTCGTGGCCGTTCCCAAGCGCCGGATGTCCCGTTCCAACACCAGGTCGCGGCGCAGCCAGTGGAAGGCCACCGCGCCGACCCTGATCACCTGCCCGAACCGCGCCTGCGGCGAGAAGACCCTGCCGCACATCGCCTGCCCGTCCTGCGGCACCTACAAGGGCCGCCAGGTCACCGCCGCGGTCTGATCGTTAGACCTGTCGTAGCGACGTGACCGACGAACCCGACTCGTCCGGTGAACACGCGAGCCTGCTCGCCGCCCTAGGCGTCGATCTGCAGCCGGATCTTCTGCGTCTCGCGCTGACCCATCGGTCGTACGCGTATGAGAACGGCGGTCTGCCGACGAACGAGCGTCTCGAGTTCCTCGGCGACTCCGTGCTCGGGCTGAGCATCACCGAACGGCTGTATCACGAGCATCCCTCGAAGTCCGAGGGTGAACTGGCCAAGCTGCGCGCGAGCGTGGTGAACATGCGCGCGCTTGCGGAGGTAGCCCGTGGGCTCGGCGATGGCGGCCTCGGTGTGCACCTGTTACTGGGCAAAGGCGAAGAACTCACCGGCGGCCGGGACAAGGAGAGCATCCTCGCCGACGGCATGGAGTCACTGCTCGGCGCCGTGCACCTGGAGCACGGCATCGAGGTGGCTCGTGCCGTGGTGTTGCGGCTGTTCGCCGAGCTGCTCGAGCGCGGACCGCGAATGGGCGCCGGACTGGACTGGAAGACGAGCCTGCAGGAACTCACCGCGGAGCGTGGTCTCGGCGTGCCCAGCTACGAGATCACCTCGACCGGGCCCGACCACGACAAGGAATTCACCGCAACCACGGTGATCGGTGGGCGGGCCTACGGGCAGGGTGTCGGCCGGTCCAAGAAGGAAGCCGAGCAGAAGGCCGCGGGGGCCGCCTACGAGGCGCTGACCGCCGAAACCTGACGTGCCCGAACTACCCGAGGTCGAGGTCGTGCGACGCGGCCTCGCCGAGCATGTGGTCGGCCGGGTCGTGGAATCGGTGGCGATCACCCATCCTCGCTCGGTGCGCCGCCATCTCGAAGGCGCCGCCGATCTCGCCGCGCGGTTGACCGGCCTGCGGGTCGAGTCGGCCGAGCGGCGCGGCAAATTCCTCTGGCTCACCTTCGACGACCCGGAAGCCGCCTTGGTCGTGCATCTGGGCATGAGCGGTCAGATGCTGGTTCAGCGCGCCGACGCGCCGCTGGAGAAGCACGCCCACATCCGCGCCACCTTCGGCGACGGTACCCAGCTGCGTTTCGTCGACCAGCGCACCTTCGGTGGCTGGGCGCTCGCGCCGCTGGTCGAGGTGGACGGCACCCTGGTGCCGCAGCCGGTCGCGCACATCGCCCGCGACCCGCTGGATCCGCGTTTCGACCCCGAGTCCGTGGTCGCCGTCGTCCGGGGCAAGCAGAGTGAGATCAAGCGCGTCCTGCTCGATCAGGGCGTCGTCTCCGGGATCGGCAACATCTACGCCGACGAGGCGCTGTGGCGGTCGAAGATCCACGGTGGCCGGCTCGCCTCGGGACTGTCCAGGCCTGCGGTGCGCGGACTGCTCGCCGACGTGGCCACGGTGATGGGCGAAGCGCTCGACGCGGGCGGTACCTCGTTCGACGCGCTCTATGTGAACGTCAACGGCCAGTCGGGCTACTTCGAACGCGCCTTGGCCGTATACGGTCGGGAGAACGAGCCGTGTCGCCGGTGTGGAGCGCCGATCATCCGGGAGCGGTTCATGAACCGCTCGTCCTACTCCTGCCCGCGCTGCCAGCCGAAGCCTCGCCGTCGCTAGCGCGGGCGGGCTACCGTTTCCTCAGGGCGGTTCGGAATGTCAGCCGGCCGTGAGGAAGGGAAGCATGCGCAAGCTCACCTATTACGTCGCGTCGACGATCGATGGATTCATCGCCACCGAGGACGGCTCGGTCGACTTCTTCCCGGTCGGCGGCGACCACGGTCCGTCGATCAATGCGCAGTACCCCGAGACGCTGCCCACCAAGGTCCGCGAGGCGCTCGGGGTGGAGGAGCACAATCGCTATTTCGACACCGTGCTGATGGGGCGCAAGACGCACGACTTCGGCGTCCGCACCGGCACCTCCACGCCGTACGCGCACCTGCGGCAGTTCGTGGTCTCGACCACGCTGCCCGAGAGCCCCGATCCGGCTGTCGAGCTGATCTCGCAGAACCCGGTCGAGAAGGTTCGTGAACTCAAACGGGAGAGCGGGCTGGGCATCTGGTTGTGCGGTGGCGGCGAACTGGCGCAGGTGCTGCTGCCGGAGATCGACCAGATCTTCCTCAAGCTCTACCCGATCGTGCTCGGCTGCGGCCGCCCGCTGTTCGGCGCCGGGTCGCGGCTGCCCGAACCCGCCAAGTTCCGGGTGATCACCAGCACCGTGTTCGAGGACGGCGTGGCCTTCGTCAAATACAGCCGGGTGCGCTAGCACGGTGCCCGACCAGGATCCGAGCGGGCTGCCGGACCGGGCCGCGGTGCCCGGTCCGGAGGCGGCGCTGCGGGAGATCGGCTTCTGGCTGGAGCGCTCCCGTGCGGAGACCCACCGGGTGAAGGCCTATCGGCGCGCCGCCGACGTCGTCGCGGGATTGCCCGCCGACGAGCGCGCGGCGCGCCGAGCGGCCGGCAGCTGGACCGAACTGGCAGGCATCGGGCCCAAGACCGCCGCCGTCATCGAGCAGGCGTACGCCGGTGTGGTGCCGCGATACCTGGCCGAGTTGCGCGCGGCCGCCCAGCCGATCGGGGCGCCGGGCAAACCGTTGCGCGAACAGTTGCGCGGCGATCTGCACACGCACTCGAACTGGTCCGACGGTGGCAGCCCGATCGAGGAGATGATGCGCGTCGCGGCGGCGCTCGGGCACGAGTACTGCGCCCTGACCGACCATTCGCCGCGCCTGACCGTGGCCAACGGCCTGTCCGCCGACCGACTGCGCAAGCAACTCGACGTGGTCGCCGAACTCAACGACCGGATGGCGCCGTTCCGTATCCTCACCGGCATCGAAGTGGACATCCTCGACGACGGCACGCTCGACCAGCAGGCGGATCTGCTCGCTCGCCTGGACATCGTCGTGGCCAGCGTGCATTCGCACCTGCGCGACGACAGCGCGACGATGACCAAGCGCATGGCGTACGCGGTCGCCGACCCCAACGTCGACGTGCTGGGCCACTGCACCGGCCGCCTGGTCGCGGGTGGACGCGGCACCAGGCCGGAGTCGACGTTCGACGCCGAGGTGGTGTTCGAGGCGTGCCGCACCTACGGCACCGCCGTGGAGATCAACAGCAGGCCCGAACGACTCGATCCGCCTTCGCGATTGCTGCGACTGGCCGCCGAGATGGGGTGCTACTTCTCGATCGACACCGACGCGCACGCTCCGGGACAGCTCGACTTGCAGGGCTACGGTTGTGAGCGCGCGGTCGCGAACGGTGTCGCGCCGGAACGGGTGATCAACACCTGGCCGCTGGCGGATCTCTCGGCTTGGACTCGCGCGCGAGCGTGACCGCCGGGTTAACTGTTGCCGAACACTTCGACTTCGCCTGGGTCGGTAGGCGATCGCCGCCGAGAATGAGGGCCACACGGATTGCTGGGGGGATCGACTGGTGGGCGACTTTCCGCTCGAAATCGTACTGGCGCTCATCGGTATCGCGGTGCCGATCGGCGCGTTCCTGTGGGAGTTCGTCTTCGCGGGCCGCAGGCGGCTCGGCTATCGAGTGCAGATGGACACGCCGGTCACCGGCGAGATCGAGTCGGTGTTCCCCGGTGTGCTTCCGCAGCTGCGCCCCTCGGCCGACGGCGCCAGCCCGGACCTGAAGGACATCTCGGTCGTGCTGGTGCGCATCGAGAACAGCGGCGTCACGACCATCGACAGTCATGACTACAAGGCGCCGGAAGCCGCGCGGATCGGTCTGCACCTGCGCTTTCCGCAGCGCCGCGTAATCGGCATGGCGGTCAACGAACTCAGCGATCCCGCGTTGGCCGACAACCTCGACGCCGACTCCGGCATCGCGGTACGCGAGGACACCGACGGGCACATCGGTGTGATCGACCTGCCGAAGGTGCCGCTCGGCCCCGGCGATCACTACAAGATCCTGGCGATCCTGCAGCGTTCCGAAGGTGTGGGCGAATACCCGCAACCGGTGCTGCGCGGCGGCATCAAAGCCGGCCGGATCACCGAGACCCGCAGCCGCACTGGAATTCCGCTGATGATGGTCGCGCTCACGATATTCCTGGTGCTGGTGATCGTCGTCCAACTGGTAGTGGCCGCGCTGGAGCCGTCGCCGACGCCACTGGAGTGCGCCTCGGGCAAACTGACCGTGACCGGGTCGTCGGCGTTCGGCCCGGTGGTCAGGGAAGCCGCCGAGCAGTATCGGAAGCGTTGCACCGGTGCGGAATTCGCGTTCGGTTTCGAGGGCACCGAGCGTGGACTGGACCGGCTCGCCGAGGAGGGTGCGGGCAACTCCGGATTGCTCGCCATCACCGACGGCGCGAAGGGCAGCGGTTATCCGTCGTTGGTGCACCGTCCGCTCGCCTTGTCGTTGTTCACCATGATCGTGCATCCCGGCGTCGGCGTCCGGGATCTCACCGTCGCCCAGATCCGGGATCTGTACCGGGGCGGCATCGGTAACTGGCGCGAGGTGGGCGGACCCGACCTGCCGGTGGTGCTGGTCAACCGCACCCCGGGTTCCGGTTCGCGCAACACCTTCGAACGCAGGCTGCTCGACGGCACTCAGCCGGATCGCCCGCACGTGAGCTGCACGGCGCTGAAGGGCACCGTCACCACCGCGCCCGCGCACTGCGAGGTCCAGGTCACGTCCGACATGCGCAAGGCGGTGGCCGAGATACCCGGAGCCATCGGCTATACGGAGTTCTCCGAGGCCGTCGACGCGGGTCTGCCGACCCTGGTGATCGAGGGCGTCGGCGCAGGCCGCGACGCCGCGGTGCGCCGCGCCTACCCCTTCTGGGGGGTCGAGTACGCCTACAGCAACGGCGAGTTGCCCGGCGACTCGCTCGCCGCGAGCTTTCTGCACTTCCTGACCGATCAGACCGGCAAGGAGGTGCTGCGCGCGCACGGCAACGCGCCGTGCGCCGACTTGCCCGATCCCGGCCGCTGCCTACCGGATCAGTGAACCCCGGACGCCGTCGCGGGCAACCCGTGGCACGGTGCGCACGCTTCGCGAGGAGCGTCGAGATGTCGGTGGGCTCGGCGAAGATGGGCGCATGACGGAACTATCACTGCGCGAGCTGAATCGGACGCTGCTGGTGCGCCAGAAGCTGGTGGAGCGGGTGGCGCTGCCCCCGCTCGAACTGGTCCGGCATCTGGTCGCGGTGCAGGGCCAGGAGCCGAACTGGCCCTATGTGGGGCTGTGGTCGCGCCTCGCGGAGTTCCGGCACGACGATTTGGCCGCGCTGCTGCGTGACCGCAGGCTGGTGCGCTCCACCATGATCCGCCGGACCGTCCATCTGGCCGACGCCGCGGACTACCGCTGGCTGCGGCCTACGGTGCAACCGGTGGTCGACGCCGCGCTGAAAGCGCCGTATTTTCGCGACGAGATCGACGGCGTCGACCTGGGAGCACTCGCGGCCGCCGGACGTGAACTGCTGGCCGGACAGCGGCTGCGCCGCCGCGAACTGGGTGACCTGCTCGCCCGGCGTTTCCCGGACCGGCACACGCGCAGGCTCGCCGAAACCGTCGAGTTGCTGGTCCCGTTGACGCACGGCCCCGAGACCGGCGCGTGGGGGCGGTGGCGCAATCGGCAGGTCACGGTCGGTCTGGCCGAGGAATGGACGGGCCTGCCCATGGCCGAGGTGGCCCAGCCCGAGACGCTGATCCTGCGCTATCTCGCCGCGTTCGGTCCGGCCACGGTAGCGGACATGCAGGCGTGGGCGGGTATCACCCGGCTGGCCGAGGTCGTCGACGACCTGCGCACCCGGCTGCGCGTGTTCACCGACGACCAGCACCGCGTGTTGTTCGATCTGCCGGACGCGCCGTTGGCCGAGCCGGATCTGCCCGTGCCCGTACGCTTTCTGCCCGCCTTCGACAACGCGCTGCTGGGCCACAGGGACCGCCGCAGGATCATCAGCGAGGAAGACCGGAAGCGCACCGCCAGGGAGGCTTCCGCGGGCGTGCCCATGTATCTGGTCGACGGTTTCGTGCACGGCCGCTGGGCACTGGACGGCACCACGCTGCGCATCATGCCCTGGCATCCGCTGTCCGCGACCGAGGAGGCGGCGGTGCGCGCGGAAGCGGAGGATTTGCTGTCGTTCATCGTGGCGGGTGGCGACGCCACCGCCGCCGACCGCGATCCGCAGGTCGTCCTCGAAGGGTGAGACACGCGGCGACCGGCTGTCGGAGAAGGCGGGCCACCGGACTACCCATCGGTAGCTGAACAATCGCTGGGCGACGGGATTTTTCCCCAACTGTGGTTTGAACCACACCGCCTGAGGTACCTCCCACTCGGCCCCCCTGATCATGCCGAAAGCGTGACCAGGCCAACCAAGCCCCATGGACGGCGGTGCAGCTAGGTCTTCACCTCCGCCGCGGGGGCCACTTAGTTCAGTTCGGCGCCCGGTACTCCGAGTGCTGGGTGAATGCGAGTGCTACTTGGTTGTCCCTGGAAGGAGGGTCATGAGCGCGCTTTCCGTGCCGATTTCCGCGCAGGCGTCGTCCGATCTGGAGATGCCGTCGTGCGACTACGTGTCGACAGATCGCTCCAGCGGTCCGTTCCGGATCGCGATGGTCGTGCCGCCGTACTTCGACGTCCCGCCCAAGGCATACGGCGGTGTCGAGGCCGTGGTGGCCGATCTGGTCGACGCACTGGTGGCCCGTGGCCACGACGTGACTCTGCTTGGCGCGGGGGAACCGGGGACGAAGGCCAAGTTCGTGCCGGTGTGGGATCGGGCGCTGCCCGAGCGCCTCGGGGAGCCGTTTCCCGAGGTCGTGCACGCGTTGCGGGTGCGCCGCGCCATCGAGAAGCTCGTGGCCACATCGGGTGTCGACCTGGTGCACGACCACACCTTCGCAGGCCCGCTCAACGCGTCCGTCTTCCAGAGCATGGGCCTGCCGACGGTACTGACCGTGCACGGGCCGGTGGAGGACGACATCTACCGCTATTACCAGGATCTGGGCGACGAGGTGGCGCTGGTCGCGATCAGCGACCGGCAGCGCGAGCTGGCGCCGGGCCTGAATTGGTCCGGGCGCGTGCACAACGCGCTGCACGTCGACGACTGGCCGTTCCGTGTCGAGAAGGACGACTACGCGCTGTTCCTCGGCCGGTTCAACGAGTGCAAGGCCCCGCACTTGGCGCTGGAGGCGGCGCACGCGGCGGGCATCCCGCTGGTGCTGGCCGGTAAGTGCAGCGAACGTCCGGAACAGGCGTACTTCGAGGAGAAGGTGCGGCCGATGTTGACGGACAACGATCACGTGTTCGGACTCGCCGACGCGGCTGCCAAGCGTAAGCTGCTTGCGAATGCGCGTTGCCTGTTGTTCCCAATCCGCTGGGAGGAACCGTTCGGCATGGTGATGATCGAATCCATGGTTTGTGGCACGCCGGTGGTCGCGTTGCGCGGCGGGGCGGTGTCCGAGGTGATCGTCGACGGCGTGACCGGCCGCATCTGTGCGGATCCCGCCGAATTGCCCGCGGCCATCGAAGAGGTCCGCGGCATCGACCCGTATGCCTGCCGAGCCCACGTGCAGGCCAATTTCGGGTCCGACACGCTCGGCTTCGGGTACGAGCAGGTGTATCGCCGTCTGCTGCGTTCCAAGCAGCGGTTCGGCGCCGCGCCGCTCGATATCGCGGCGCCCGCGGCCGCGCCGCTCGACGCCACGGCGACCGGCTCCGCGCCCGTCCGGATCGCGGCGAGCGGATTGGCGTGAGCGGTGCCACCCCGTTGACCCCGGCCCCCCTGATTTCCGGTGAGTCCACCGGGTTCGGGGGGTGCGGTTCGGTGACCCTGGTCGAAGGCGGCACGTTCTGCCTGTCCAATCGGCTCGGTGACGTCGAACCGGGCAAGCCGCACGGCTTGTTCTTCCGGGACGCACGCGTGCTGTCGCGCTGGGAGTTGCTGGTGAACGGCAAACCCGCCGAGTCGCTTTCGGTGCTCAGTCCGGAGGCGTTCGCCGCCAGGTTCGTGTTGCGCAGGCCCCCGCAGGCGGGCCTGGCCGACAGCACGCTGCTGGTGGTGCGCGAACGGATCGTGGCCGACGGCATGCACGAGCTGATCACGCTGGAGAACATGGGCCGCGAGCCCACCGCGGTGCTGCTGGAGCTGCACGTGGACGCCGACTTCGTCGACCTCTTCGCGGTGAAGGAAGGCCGGGCGGGGCACGCACGGGCCGACGTGACGGTCGCCGACGGCGAACTGGTGCTGCACGACCACGCCGACCGCAGCCGGGGAATATCGATCTCCGCCACGGTGGAACCCGAGGTTCTTCCAGGTTCACTGCTGTGGCGGGTGATCGTGCCGGTCGGCGAATGCTGGCAGACCGAGATCATCGCCCAGCCGACGGTGGGAAACCAGCGATTCCAAGCCGTGTCGCCGGGGGAGCACTACAACGTCAGCGCGCCGGGCCGCAAGATCGAGGCGTGGCGCGACACCGCCACCGACATCGCCGCGTCCGACCCGGCGCTCACCCGCGTGCTGCGCCGCACCGAGAGCGACTTGGGCGCGTTGCAGATGCACGACGAATCCGGCAACGCCCGCCCCTTCGTCGCCGCGGGTGCGCCGTGGTTCATGACCCTGTTCGGCCGCGACAGCCTGCTCACCGCGTGGATGGCGCTACCGCTGGAGGTCGATCTGGCGCTGGGCACCCTCGAGCAGCTGGCGGAACTGCAAGGGCAGGACGTGAACCCGCTCACCGAGGAGGAACCCGGACGCATCATGCACGAGATGCGCCGCGGCCCGGCGGGCGGGCAGGTGTTCGGTGGCAACATCTATTACGGATCCGCCGACGCCACGCCGCTGTTCGTGATGCTGCTGGCCGAATGCCATCGCTGGGGCGCCGACTCCGAGGTGATCCGGCAACTGCTGCCCGCCGCCGACGCCGCGTTGCGCTGGATCACCGACTACGGCGACCGGGACGGCGACGGCTTCGTCGAGTACCGCCGCGCCACCGACCGCGGCCTGATCAACCAGGGGTGGAAGGACAGTTTCGACGGAATCAACTACGCCACCGGCCATATCGCCGAGGCGCCCATCGCGCTGTGCGAGGTGCAGGGCTATGTGCACGCCGCGATGCTGGCCCGGGCCGAGCTGGCCGAGGCGTTCGACGACCCGCGCCTGGCCGGCCTGCTGCGCGAACGAGCCGCGGAGTTGCGGGTCAAGTTCGCCGAGCAGTTCTGGCTGCCCGACCGTGGCTGGTACGCCGTGGCGCTGGACGGTGGCAAGCGGCAGGTCGACGCGCTGACCAGCAATGTGGCGCACTGTCTCTGGTCGGGTATCGCCACCGACGAGCACGCGGCCGAGCTGGTGGCGCGCATGGCGGCTCCCGAGATGGACTCCGGCTTCGGGCTGCGCACCTTGGCCTCGAATATGGGCGCCTACAACCCGATGAGCTATCACTGCGGTTCGATCTGGCCGCACGACACGGCGATCGCGGTGGCGGGGCTGCTGCGCTACCGGCACGTGCCCGGTGCGGTGAAGCTGGCAACCCGGCTGGCCACGGGCCTGCTGGACGCGGCGGCGGCGTTCGAGGGGCGCCTGCCGGAGCTGTTCTGTGGTTTCCCCCGGTCCCGATTCGCTACGCCCGTGCCGTATCCGACGTCCTGCTCGCCGCAGGCGTGGGCGAGCGCGGCGCCGCTGTTGCTGGTGCGCTCGTTCCTCGGACTCGACCCGCACACGCCGAGCAGGACGCTCACCGTCCGGCCGCAGCTACCGGCGCGGTGGGGCAAGGTCTCGCTGCGCGCGCTGCGGCTCGGTGCGACCACCGTCGACCTGGAGGCCGAGGGCGCGCAGATCACCGCGGCACGCCTGCCCGACGACTGGCGGCTGGTGACCCGGTGAGCCACACCGGTTGCCGAGAGGCCCGAGCGGGTATGCCTCCGGCGTAGGGACATTGCAAGCCTTCTCGCACTGATACGCGGCACGGGAGGTGCACGATGCAGACATCGCTGGATACGCAGGACCTCTGGCGGAGCCGATACCGGGACTGTTCCGCGGACCCGACAGATCTCGACCTCGATCGCGCGCTGTTCGTCCGCGGTGTGCACGCCGGTCACGGTCCGGAGTGCCGCCAGTACCTCGCCGCGGCGGCGTACTGTCTCGACCACGGAGACGCGCACTGACCCGCGGCCGCGCCGCTGCGAGGGATGTCGGGTCGGTGCCGGACGCGGGGCCCGATGAGTTCGCGGATACGCCTAGAGGATCGCGAAGGCGACGACCAAGCCGAGCGCGAAATGCGCGGCCGCCACCACGAGTACCTCGGTGGTGTAGGTGTCGGCGTGCAGCGCGGTGCCGATGTCGATGCCGAGCGCCCGCTCGATCACGCGCACCGAGATGACCTGGGCGACAATGCCGACCAGGCCGAACACCAGCGCGGCGATCAGTCCCTCGGACAGCTTGCCTCCGCCGCCGACGGCGAAGATGGCGAGCACGACGATGAACGCCATGCTGATCATGCCCGCGGCAGTGACGATGACGGCGTTCGGCTTGCCCGCCACCACCAGTTTGCGCAGCTTGCCCGGCGTGGTCAGGTCGATGGCGTAGAAGCCGACGAGCATGAGCACCAAGCCGACGAGGGCGTAGAGGATGATCGCTCCCACACCCTCGCCCAGCGAACTCCAGTACCCCGATTCCAGGGCGACTGCGGTCATCTTGATCCTTCCGAGAGGGATTGGCGGGCGGCCGAGATTATTTCGTGCTTGCCGGTGACGAGGTTCAATCGGTGATGCGGTGCGGGACGAAGGCGGAGCCGTCGTCGGTGATCAGTCCCGCGGTCTCGCGGATGCCGAGTCCCGCCGCGGCATCGCCGACGATCCACGCGCCGAGCACCGGACGCATGTCGTCGAATTCCGGCAGCGGGTCCAGCAACTGGTACACGTAACCTTCCTCGCCGTAGACGCCACCGGTCGCGGTCTCCAAACCCGCGCCGACGATCGTCATATTGGCGCCCTCGCGTCCCAGCTTCGGTTTACGGATGTACTCGGTGAGCTCGTTGGGCTGGTCGAGATAGGCGGGCAGCAGATTCGGGTGGCCCGGATACATCTCCCACAGCACCGCCAGGATCGCCTTGTTGCTCAGCAGCGTCTTCCACAGCGGCTCGATCCACATGGTCTCCGGCAGGCTGTCCACGACGCGCTTGCCGAAATCGTCGTCGAGCGCCCACTCCCACGGGTAGAGCTTGAAGATCGCCTCGATCGGAGCCTCCGCCAGATCGACGAAGCGTTCCAGCGCGGAATCGAAGCCGATCTCCTCGATCGGCAGCGCGATGGTGTCGAACCCGGCCTCGGCCGCGGTCTCCTGCATGTAGGCGGTGGTGACGTTGTCCTCACCGGTGGCGTCCGCGCCGGACCAGGTGAAATGCAATTGCGCGCTGGGCAGCACGTCGCGCAGCTCGCCCCACCGCTCGACCAGCTTCTCGTGCAACGAGTTCCACTGGTCGCCGCCGGGGTAGCGGTCGGTCAGCCAGTGCCACTGCACGATCGCCGCCTCCAGCAGCGAAGTCGGCGTGTCTGCGTTGTACTCCAGCAGTTTCGCCGGGCGCCGCGCGTCGTAACGCAGGTCGAAGCGCCCGTACACGTGCGGGTCGGAGCGCCGCCAGGATTCGGCGATCGGGCCCCAGCTCCATTCGGGCAGGCCGAAATCGGCGTACCGCTCGGTCAACACGATGTGCTCCACCGCGTTCAGGCACATCGAGTGCAGCAGTTCGACGTCGGCCTCCAAGGCGAGGATCTCCGGCATCTCGAACTCGTAGTGCACCGACTCGTCCCAGTACGGCCGCGGCTGACCGCTCGCGTCCCGTCCCGGCGAACCGTAGACCAGGCCCTGGCCCTCGATGATCTGCTGCCAGCCCGCCCGGGGCGTATCCCGCACGCGCCGCATCTACGACCCTCCGCCGGTGCTCTTGCTGCCCAGGCCGCCGCGCTGGATCGTGGTGCCGCTCTTGGTCTTGATCTCGGCGCCTTTCGGTTTGATGGTGGTGCCGCCGGTCGGCGGTCTGCCGACGGTGCCGGTGCCGCCGTAGTAGTAGCGGTACTGCGGTCCGCCGCCGAGGATGATCAGACCGGGACCGACGCCGGTGTCGCCGATGAAACCGGGACGACCGTCGCCGCAGTAGGAGTCGTCCACCACGACCTCTTGGCCGTTCTCGACTTTCACGCACTGAGCGGTGACCCGGTCCGGCGCGGTCAAGGCGCGATAGGTCAGGTAGCCGCCGCCGACCAGCGCGGCTACGCCGACAATGGCGGCACCGCCGATCATGACGCGCTTGCGGGTGCGCTTCTTGGCCTCCTCGGCCGCCGCGGCCGCGCGCTGCGCTTCCTCGGCGCGCTTGCGGGCCTTGTCCCTCGCTCGCAGCTCGGCCACCGTGGGCGGGCGGGGCTGGGTCACGCCGGCTTCTTGCCGCTGGATACTGCCGGGACGCGGCGGGTGCTCGGCGGGTGGTTGCTGGTCGGTGGGACCGCTCGGGCTGCCGGCCGGCACCGAAGTGGGCGTGGACCAGTCGGTCTCGGACTGCTCGGGGCCACCCGGTGTGGAAGCGGGTTCGGTGCCACCGGAGACGGGCGTCGACCAGTCCTGTTCGTCGCCGGACCCGGGCGCGGCGGGATCGTTCTCGCCGGGGCGTGGCGTCCCGGGCGGCCGCTGGGGATCGTCCCGGCGCTCGTCGTCACCCGGATGCCGCGTGCTCACCGCTGTTCCCCCCTCGTCGCCCGAACCACCACTACCGCTCCTCGAAACCGGTCAAATCGCCCCGCGCGGGCTCCCAGCTTTCCACAACCAACCTGACCTGACCAGGAGTATCGCCGGAACGCAGCTGTGCGAGCAACCGCTCGCAGGCCGGTCGCGGCCCCTCGGCGACCACGTGCACCCGGCCGTCCCTGGCATTCCTCGCCTGCCCGACCAGCCCCAGCTCCAGCGCCCGCGACCGAGTCCACCAGCGGAAACCCACGCCCTGAACCAGGCCGTGCACCCAGGCGCTCAACCGAACGGCCTCGTCCATCAGGCCTCGATGTCGAACGACAGCGTCACCTTCGATCCCGCCTTCAGCGTCCGTCCCACCGTGCAGACCTTGTCGATCGCACGCTGCACGGTGACCAGCAACCGCTCACGGGCCTCGTCGTCGAGTTCGCTGAGATCGAGTTCGAACACTTCGTCCAGCTGCGGGTAGACCTCGTTCTCCCGGTCGGCGTCACCGGAGACGCGGATGGTCGCGTCGAAGTTGTCGCCGAGTTTGCGCGACAGCGGGAAGTCCGCGCTCAAGCCGGAGCAGGCGGCCAGCGCGATCTTCAGCAGCTCGCCGGGGGTGAACACACCGGGGACGCCCTGCGAACCGATCAGGACCTCGGCGCCACGGGAGCTGCGTCCGGTGTAGGCCCTGGTTCCGGTGCGCTCGACCCACAGCGTGGTGGGCTCCGGCGCGCTCGGCGCCGCGGTGGCGGTGGCGGGTGTAGCGGTGTGTTCAGCCATGGGTTCGATCCTGCCATTGTCGTCGCAATCAACTCGCGCGCCTGGCAACGCCGCGACCCGTCGCGCCATTCCACGCCGCCGGTGGCCCGTGGCCGGGATTACTCCTGGAACCGATAACCCATGCCCGCCTCGGTGAGCAGATGCTTCGGGTGCGACGGATCGTCTTCCAGTTTGCGGCGCAATTGCGCAAGATAGACCCGCAGGTAGTGGGTCTCGGTGGCGTAGGAGGGGCCCCAGACCTCGCGCAGCAGTTCGCGCCGCCCGACCAGCTTGCCGCGATTGCGGACCAGCATCTCGAGCATGCCCCACTCGGTGGGCGTGAGGTGCACGGTATGTCCTCGCTTGGTGACCCTCTTGGCTGCCAGGTCGACGGTGAACGAGTCGGTGGTCACCACCGGGGCGGAGGCGTCGGAGTCGGTGGCGCCGCGCCGGACGGCGGCCCGCAGCCGAGCCAGCAGCTCGTCCATGCCGAACGGTTTGGTCACGTAGTCGTCGGCGCCCGCATCCAGCGCTTCGACCTTGTCGGCGGAATCCGTCCGCGCCGACAGCACGATCACCGGCGCCGAGGTCCAGCCGCGCAATCCCGCGAGCACCTCGATGCCGTCCATATCCGGCAGGCCGAGGTCGAGGATCACGACGTCCGGGTGCCGGTCGGCGGCCGCACGCAGACCCGCGCCACCGGTCGCGGCGGTGATCACCTCGTAGCCGCGGACCGACAGGTTGATTCGCAGCGCGCGCACGATCTGCGGTTCGTCGTCGACCACGAGTACCTTCGTCGCCATCGCCTCGGGCGTCTTCGTCACAACCGCCGCCTCCTGTGTCGTCACGGACACCTCACTCACCCGCGTTCGTCGTCTCGTGCGCCACGGCCGCGCCGCCGGCATCCGGCGGCTCCCCGCTGGGCAAGTCGACCAGCATGGTCAATCCTCCCCCCGGGGTGGGCTCGGCATGCACTGTGCCGCCCATCGCTTCGACGAACCCGCGCACCACCGACAGACCCAGGCCGACGCCGGTGGTGTTGTCGCGGTCGCCGAGGCGCTGGAAGGGTTCGAACAGCTGCTCCTCGGTGCCGTGCGGCACACCGGGGCCGGTGTCGACGACCGCGATCGCGACCCGGTCGCCCGCGCGTTCCGCAGTGATCCGGACCGTGTCCGCGCGGGGCGCGTGCCGCAACGCGTTGTCGATCAGGTTCGCCAGCACCCGTTCCAGCAGGCCGCTGTCGGCGCGCACCGAGACGTCGCCGACCTCCACCCGGATCCGGTCCACTGCCGCGCGCCGCAATCCCCGCGCGCCCATCCCGACGCTCACCAGCGCGCGGTGCACCGCCTCGTCCAGGTAGACCCGCCGGACCTGCGGCGTGACCACGCCGACCGCGAGCCGGGAGGAGTCGAGCAGATTACCGACCAGCGCAGTGAGTTGATCGACCGATTCCTCGATCGTCTCCAGGAGTTCGGCGGTGTCGTCGGGGGAGAATTCGATGTCGTCGCTGCGCAGGCTGGACACCGCAGCTTTGGCGCCTGCCAGCGGGGTGCGCAGGTCGTGGCTGACCGCCGAAAGCAGCGCACGCCGCAGGCGATCGGCCTCCAGCAGGGCCGCGGCGGCGCTGGCTTCCTCGGCGAGGCGCGCCTGCCGCACCAGGGCAACGGCCTGGTTGGTGACCGCGTTGAGCACCGGGCGGTCGGCGGCGGCCAGCGGGCGGCCGGACAGCAGCAGCCAGTGGCGGGCATCGCCGGCTTCCACCACGGTGTCCGCGTCAGAAGGCTGCCGTGGCGGGTCGACGCCCACCTCAGCGAGTATTCGGTCGCCCGCCACCAAGCCGACCGCGCGCTGCGCGAAGACCTCCCTGATCTGGTCGAGCAGCCGGGGCAGATCCGCGCCGTGCAGGATCGCGCCGGAGAACATGGTCAGCAGCTCGGCCTGCCGGGACGCCTTGCGCGCCTGAGCTGTTCGCTTCGCGGCCAGATCGACCAGCGCGGCCACCGCGACGGCGACGATGAGCAGCACCACCACGGTGATGAAGCTGTTCGGCTCGGCGATGGTGAGGCTGTAGCGCGGCGGTGCGAAGAACCAGTTCAGCAACAGCCCCGACAGCAGCGCCGAGAACGACGCGGGCACGACGCCGCCGAGCAGCGCCACCGCGACCACACCCACGACGAAGACGGCGCTGATGCCGCCGAGGTCCAGCACGTCGTCGAGGTACGCGGCGCCCAGCGCGCAGACCAGCGCCGGCACCAGCACGGCCGCGAGCCAGGCGGCCACGGGGCGGCGCGGGTGTAGCGCCGAGTACCGCAGCCCGCGGTGGGCCTCCTCGTGCGTCACCATGTGCACGTCGATCTTGCCGGAGCGCTGCACGACGGCGGAGCCGATGCCCTCGTCGAAGATTCGTGCCCAACGGGAGCGGCGGGACGTGCCGAGCACGAGCTGGGTCGCGTTCGCCTCGTGGGCGAACTCGAGCAACGCGGTGGGCACGTCCTCGCCGGTGACGGTGTGCAGCGAGGCACCCAGACCGGCCGCCAGTTCACGCAGCCGCGCCAGCCGCTCGGTGGACACCCCGGCCAAGCCGTCGCCGCGTACCACATGCACGACCACGAGGTCGGCACTGGATTTGGCGGCGATCCGGCCGGCCCGTCGCACGACGGTCTCCGATTCCGGACCACCGGTCACCGCCACCACGACCCGCTCGCGTGCCTCCCACAGCTCGGTGATGTGGTGGTCGGTGCGGTAGGCCGCCAGTGCGGCGTCCACCTGGTCGGCCAGCCAGAGCAACGCCAATTCGCGCAGCGCCGTGAGGTTTCCCGCGCGGAAATAGTTGCGCAACGCCGCGTCGATCTTCTCGGCGGCGTACACGTTGCCGTGCGAAAGTCTGCGCCGCAGCGCTTCCGGGGTGATATCGACCAGCTCGACCTGATCCGCCCCGCGCACCACCGCGTCCGGCACGGTTTCGCGCTGCTGGATGCCGGTGATCCGCTCCACGACGTCGTTGAGGCTGTCCAGATGCTGCACGTTGACCGTGGAAATCACGTCGATGCCCGCGTCGAGCAGTTCCGCCACGTCCTGCCAGCGCTTCTTGTGCTTGCTTCCGGGGGCGTTGGTGTGCGCCAGCTCGTCGACCAGCACCACCGCGGGCGCGCGCCGTAGTACCGCCTCGACGTCGAGTTCCGCGAACGTGCTGCCGCGATACTCGATCGACTTCGGCGGTATACGTTCGATGCCGTCGAGCAACCTCGCGGTCTTCTCCCTGCCGTGGGTTTCGACCACCCCGGCCACCACATCGCGGCCGCGTTCCAGTCGCCGGTGCGCCTCGCCGAGCATGGCGTAGGTCTTGCCGACTCCCGGCGCGGCGCCGAGGTAGATACGCAGCTGACCGCGTTTCACGTGTTCATCATCGCGCGTCGCGCTGCCGGGGCCGCACAAGGCTCGATCACCACGGCGTGCTGCCACGGGCACGGTGCTGCCGCGCCGCGTCGCCGGTCCCCGTCACCGGCGCGCATCGTCCGCCTCGATCATGACCGGTAGCGGCCGCCGCGTCTGTTCACGAGTTCCGAGCGCGCGGATGACCAGCGCGCAGCAGACGAAGGTGGCGACGAGGACGACTACCGACATTGTGATCCCTCTCTTCTCTCCCAGCCGTTCGGCGCCGGTCGCGCTGGAATGGTCCGCGTGGTCCGGCTCTCCACTTCTACCGCCGACGGACCCGCCGACCTCGATCTTTACGGTGTGCTGACGGTTCACCGGGATTCCTTGACGGGTTACTTGCGGGACGTCGCGCGGCCGTCAACGAAGCGCAAATGCCCGGCAGCGGAGCATCAAGAAGTCGTCAGGAACCGGTCGGCGGGGCCGGACGGGCGGTTCACTCGCTCTGATGCGCCGCGTCCCGGCGCGTAGAGGGAGGTTGTGGAGTCATGTCGGTCGTCGTGTTCGCCGCGCTCACCGTGGCGGCGTTCGCGCTGCTGGGGTTGGTCCAGCGCGGGGTGGAGAAATTGTGACCGCGAATTCGATCGGTCTGGTCCTCGCTGTCGGCGTGGCGATCTACCTGATCGCGGCGCTGCTGTTTCCCGAGAGGTTCTGAGTGAGCACGACAACCGCCGGGGCCGTTTTCGTGGCGGCCCTGATCCTGGCGCTCGCGCTGGTGCACGTGCCGCTGGGGGATTACATGTACCGGGTGTACGAGGGGCGAAGACACTCTCGTGTCGAACGCCTCGTCTACCGCGCGATCGGCGCGCAACCGGAAGTCGAGCAGCCGTGGCCGGTGTACGCACGCAGTGTGCTGGCCTTCTCGGCGGTCGGCATTCTCTTCCTGTTCTTTTTCCAACTCCTGCAAGGTCGATTGCCGCTGCACCTGAACGATTCGGGCACCACGATGACGCCCGCGCTCGCCTGGAACACCGCGGTCAGTTTCGTGACGAACACCAACTGGCAGAACTACTCCGGTGAGTCCACCCAGGGGCACCTGGTGCAGATGGCCGGGCTCGCCGTACAGAACTTCGTCTCGGCGGCGGTCGGCATGGCCGTGGCGGTTGCGCTCGTGCGTGGGTTCGCCCGCAGGCACACCGGCGACCTCGGCAACTTCTGGGTGGATCTGGTGCGCGGCACGCTGCGCATTCTGCTGCCGATCGCGTTCGTGTTCGCGGTCGTGCTGGTGGCGGGCGGTGTGATCCAGAACTTCCACCTGCACGATCAGGTGGCGCAGACTCTGAACGGCACGGAGCAGACGATCCCCGGTGGGCCGGTCGCCAGCCAAGAGGTGATCAAGGAACTGGGCACCAACGGCGGTGGGTTCTACAACGCCAACTCCGCGCACCCCTTCGAGAACCCGGCTGCCTGGACCAACTGGGTGGAGATCTTCCTGCTGCTGGTGATCAGCTTTTCGCTGCCGCGCACCTTCGGCCGGATGGTGGGCAGCCGCAAGCAGGGCTACGCGATCGTCGCGGTGATGGGGACGATCGCACTGATCAGTGTCATGTCGACCAATCTTTTCCAGCTCCAGCACCACGGCACTGTGCCGTCCGCGATCGGCGCGTCCATGGAGGGCGCCGAACAGCGCTTCGGCGTGGCGAATTCGGCGACCTTCGCCGCCTCGACGACACTGACCTCCACCGGAGCCGTCGACTCGTTCCACGACTCCTACACCAGCCTCGGCGGATTGATGACGATGTTCGATATGCAGCTGGGGGAGGTCGCACCGGGCGGCACCGGATCGGGTCTGTACGGCATGCTGATACTCGCGGTGATCACCGTGTTCGTCGCGGGCCTGATGGTCGGGCGCACCCCGGAATACTTGGGCAAGAAGATCACGCCGCGCGAGATCAAGCTCGCGGCATCCTATTTCCTGATCAGTCCGCTGATCGTGCTGGTCGGCACCGCCGCCGCTATGGCAATGCCGGGCCCGCGCGCGAGCATGCTGAATACCGGGCCGCACGGTCTGTCGGAGGTGTTGTACGCGTTCACCTCAGCCGCCAACAACAACGGCTCCGCCTTCGCGGGCCTGACCGGCAACACCGAGTGGTACAACACCGCACTCGGTCTCGCCATGCTCTTCGGCCGCTTCCTGCCGATCATCTTCGTGCTCGCGCTGGCCGGTTCACTGGCCCGGCAGGGCACCACCCCCGCGTCGATCGGCACGCTGCCGACGCACCGGCCGCAGTTCGTCGGCATGGTCGTCGGCGTGACGGTGATCCTGGTCGCGCTCACCTTCTTGCCCGCGCTGGCGCTCGGGCCGCTCGCCGAAGGAATCCACTGACATGTCCAGTTCTGTGATGGAGGGGAAGGTTTCGGCCCATGCCGAGCCCGAGCGGCGGCGGCGGGGCGAGAGCGTCCCGAGGGGAGTGCTCGATCCGAGGATGCTGCTGACCTCGTTGCCGGACGCGTTCCGCAAGCTCGATCCGCGCACCCTCTGGCGCAACCCGGTGATGCTCATCGTCGAGCTGGGCGCGGTGTGGGCGACCGTTCTCACACTGGCGGATCCGTCCTTTTTCGCCTGGGCGATCGTCGTGTGGCTGTGGCTCACGGTGATCTTCGCGAATCTGGCCGAGGCGGTCGCGGAGGGGCGCGGCAAGGCGCAAGCCGACACACTGCGCAAGGCGAAGACCGACACCGTCGCACGGCGACTGGTCGAATGGTCATCTGGCGCGCGGGTGGTCGAGGAGCGCGTCGCCGCTGCAGGACTGTGCCGCGGCGATCACGTCGTGGTCGAAGCCGGGCAGGTGATCCCGGGCGACGGCGACGTCGTGGAAGGCATCGCCTCGGTCGACGAGTCGGCGATCACCGGTGAATCAGCGCCGGTGATCCGGGAATCCGGCGGTGACCGGTCGGCGGTGACCGGCGGCACCACGGTGCTGTCGGACCGGATCGTCGTGCGGATCACCCAGGAGCCGGGGCGCAGCTTCATCGACAAGATGATCGCGCTGGTGGAGGGCGCGAGCAGGCAGAAGACCCCGAACGAGATCGCGCTGAACATCCTGCTGGCGGCGCTGACGATCATCTTCGTCTTCGCGGTCGTCACCCTGCAGCCGATGGCGATCTTCAGCAAGTCGAACAATCCGGGGGTGCCGGACAGCGCGGCGCTGGACACGCATGGTGTCACCGGCATCGTGCTGGTCTCGCTGCTGGTGTGCCTGATCCCCACGACCATCGGCGCGCTGCTCTCGGCGATCGGCATCGCGGGCATGGATCGCCTGGTGCAGCGCAATGTGCTCGCCATGTCCGGTCGTGCCGTCGAGGCCGCGGGTGATGTGAACACGCTGCTGCTGGACAAGACCGGCACCATCACCCTCGGTAATCGACAGGCCACGAACTTCGTCCCGGCGCCGGGCGTGAGCGAGGACGAAGTGGCCGACGCCGCACAGCTTTCCAGCCTGGCCGACGAGACGCCGGAAGGCCGCTCCATCGTCGTCTACGCCAAGCAGGCCCATGGGTTGCGGGAGCGGACGGCAGGCGAGCTGGCCCACGCGCGGTGGGTCGAGTTCACCGCGCAGACTCGGATGTCGGGTGTCGACCTGGACGGCCGCCGGTTGCGCAAGGGCGCGGCGGGCGCGGTCACCGACTGGGTGCGGGCCGAGGGCGGTGCGGTGCCCGGCGAACTCGGCGCGACCGTCGACGGGATCTCCGCGGCGGGCGGCACGCCGCTGGTCGTGGGCCGGGTAGCCGATGGTGTCGCGCGGGTGCTGGGTGTGATCCAGCTGGAGGACGTGGTGAAGCAGGGGATGCGTGAACGGTTCGACGAGATGCGCCGGATGGGCATCCGGACCGTGATGATCACCGGTGACAATCCGTTGACGGCCCGGGCGATCGCCGACGCGGCCGGCGTCGACGACTTCCTCGCCGAGGCGACGCCGGAGGACAAGCTGGCCCTGATCAAACGGGAACAGGAGGGCGGACGGCTGGTCGCGATGACCGGCGACGGCACCAACGACGCGCCCGCGCTGGCGCAGGCCGACGTGGGCGTCGCGATGAACACCGGCACCTCGGCCGCCAAGGAGGCGGGCAACATGGTCGATCTGGACTCCGATCCGACCAAGCTGATCGAGATCGTGGAGATCGGCAAACAGTTGCTCATCACCCGCGGTGCACTGACCACGTTCTCCATCGCCAACGACATCGCCAAGTACTTCGCCATCATTCCGGCGCTGTTCGTGACGCTGTTCCCCGGTCTGGACCGGCTCAACGTGATGCGCCTGGCCAGTCCGCAGTCGGCGATCCTGTCGGCGGTGATCTTCAACGCCCTCGTCATCGTGGCGCTCATCCCGCTCGCGCTGCGCGGGGTGCGCTACCGGCCGTCCCACGCGTCGAAGTTGCTCAGCCGCAATCTCACCGTCTACGGGCTCGGCGGCGTCATCGCGCCGTTCCTCGGCATCAAACTCATCGACCTCGTTGTCCACTTCCTCCCCGGGATGTCCTGAGATGCGCCTTTCGACCTGGATCCGACAGCATCTCGCCGCGTTGCGCGCCCTGCTCGTGCTCACGGCGATCACCGGAATCGGCTATCCCTCGGCGGTACTCGCTGCGGCGCAGCTACCCGGGCTGCACGACAAGGCGGGCGGTTCACTGCTCGAGGCGAACGGATCGGTCGTGGGCTCCGCGCTCATCGGTCAATCATTCGCCGACGCCGACGGCGCCGCCCTCGCGCAGTATTTCCAGAGCCGCCCGTCGGCCGCTGGTCACGGCTACGACCCGATGACCACGGCGGCGAGCAATCTCGGACCGGAGGACATCGTGGACACCGCATCGCGGCCGAGCTTGCTCACCACCGTGTGCGCGCGTAGCAAGGCGGTCGGCGACCGTGAGGGGGTCGACGGCAGTCGCCCGTTCTGCACGAAAGACGGCGTTGGCGCGGTCCTCTCGGTGATCGGTGCGCGCGGCGCCGACGGCGACGTGGCGCATCCGGTGCAGGTCGTCAGCGTCAACCAGGTCTGCCCCGCGCGGCCGTTCCTCGCCACCTATCGCGGAGTGCGTGTCGAATGTGCCGAACCCGGACGGGACTACACCCTCGGCCGTATCGTGCCGATTCGCGGTGACGCCCCCGATTCCCCGGCGGTGCCCGCGGACGCCGTATCCGCGAGCGGCAGTGGGCTGGACCCCCATATCTCACCGGAGTACGCGACCATTCAGGTGGCGCGTGTCGCGAAGGCACGCGGGATCACCGAGGGGCAGGTGCGGGCACTGGTCGACGAACACACCCGCGGCCGGACCCTGGGTTTCCTGGGTGAGCCGCGGGTCGACGTCCTGCGCTTGAATCTGGATCTGGATCAGCGCTACCCGTACCGCGGCTGAGCGGGATCGCGGGCGGCCGCGCTCGATCCACCCGCGATCCTCGAGGTCTCAGTGACCGCGGGCGATCCACTCGGCCAGGAACGGTTTCTCCGCGCCGATGGTGGTGGAATCGCCGTGCCCGGTGTGCACCGCGGTTTCCTCCGGCAGCGTCAGCAGGCGTTCGCGAATCGACTCGATGATCGTTCCGAAATCGGAGAACGAGCGACCGGTCGCGCCGGGGCCGCCCGCGAACAGCGTGTCGCCCGTGAACACGGCTTTCGCGTCCGGCAGGTGCAGGGCGACCGATCCGGGGGAATGCCCGGGCGTGTGCAGCACCTGGATCTCGGTGTCCGCCACGGCGATCCGATCACCGTCCGTGAGCGGCTGGTAGCCGGCGTCCGGGTGGGTCATGCGCCACAGCGGCTCGTCGCCGGGATGCAGCAGGACCGGTGCGTTCAAGCGTTCGGCGAGTTCGGGCGCCACCGTCACGTGATCGTTGTGCCCGTGGGTGCACACGATCGCGCGGACGGCGCGGCCCGCGACCGCCGCGACGATCGGGCCCGCGTCGTGGGCGGCATCGATGACGACCACCTCGTCGTCATCACCGACCAGCCAGATGTTGTTGTCCACCGCCCAGGTGCCGCCGTCCAGGCAGAAGTCACCGGAGGTGACGACGCGGTCGATGCGCGCGGTCACCAGACCACCACCGAGCGCAGCACATCGCCGGTGTGCATCTCGGCGAAGGCCCGCTCCACCTGGTCGAGCCCGATGCGTTCGGTGACGAAGCGGTCCAGCGGCAGCCGTCCCTGGCGGTGCAGGCCGATCAGGGTGGGGAAGTCGCGTTCCGGCAGGCAGTCGCCGTACCAGGAGGACTTCAGCGCGCCGCCGCGGGAGAACAGGTCCAGCAGCGGCATCTCGATGGTCATCTCCGGAGTCGGCACGCCGACGAGCACCACCGTGCCTGCCAGGTCGCGGCCGTAGAACGCCTGCTTCCAGGTCTCCGGTCGCCCGACGGCCTCGATGACGACGTCGGCGCCCCACCCGCCGGTGTACTCCTGGATCTTCTCGACCACGTCCTCGGTGGTGGCGTCGATCGTGTGGGTGGCGCCGAAGTCCGTAGCCCAGCGCAGTTTCCGGGCGTCGCGGTCGACCGCGATGATGGTTTGGGCCCCCGCCAGCCGGGCTCCGGCGATCGCCGCGTCCCCGACGCCGCCGCAGCCGATCACCGCGACGGTGTCGCCGATCGAGACGTTGCCGGTGTGCAGCGCCGCGCCGATGCCTGCCATCACGCCGCAGCCGAGCAGACCTGCCACCGCGGGGTCGGCCGCCGGATCGACCTTGGTGCACTGGCCCTCGTGCACCAAGGTCTTGTCGGCGAACGCTCCGATGCCCAGCGCGGGGGTCAGTTCGGTGCCGTCGGCGAGCGTCATCTTCTTGCTCGCGTTGCGGCTGTCGAAGCAGTACCAGGGACGGCCCCGTTTGCACGCCCGGCACTCGCCGCAGACCGCGCGCCAGTTGAGGATCACGTAGTCACCCTCCGTCACGTGGGTGACCGCGGCGCCCACGGTTTCCACCACACCCGCCGCCTCGTGACCGAGCAGGAACGGGAAGTCGTCGGTGATACCGCCTTCGCGATAGTGCAGGTCGGTGTGGCAGACACCGCAAGCCTGCACCCGCACCACCACGTCGTGTGGTCCGGGATCCGGGATCACCACCTCGACGATCTCGACCGGTGCGCCTTTGCTGCGGGCCACGACCCCGCGGACGGTTTCCGACACCTGTTCCTCCTCCAGCGAGTTGGTCGGGACGCGGAGCCGGCCGTTCGGCGGGCCCGCGAGCCGAACACCTGTCCATACAGTTGTTCTCGTCCATCCGAACATTACCGCTGCCGGGTGTGAAGTCCCCGGTTTCGGACGGTGAACGCCATGGGGTTGACATTCCACTTTGGAGGGTTATGCTGAAACCATATTCCACTATGGAGTGTGGAACCGTCGATAGGACCAGGCATGGACATCTCCACCGGTACCCGCGCCTCGAATGCCGAACGCGACGCCGTGGTGCACCTGCTCGGCAGGCATATGGCAGACGGGCGGCTCGATCTGCCCGAATACGACCAGCGCGTCGCTCAGGTGTACGCCACCACCGATCGTGAGGACCTGCGCTCGGTGCTGTCGGATCTGCCCGAACTCGGCAAGGATGCCGTCGCACCGGCTTCCGCGCGCCCGCGTATCCCGATCTGGCAGCGCATCGAGGGCAGCACCTGGCTCGCCGTGAGCCTGCTGGTGCTCGTCATCTGGGGTGCGATCTCGCTGAGCGTCGGCGCCTTGACCTACTTCTGGCCGATCTGGGTGATCGGCCCGTGGGGCGCTGTCCTCGCCTTTCGTATGGTGGCCGGCTTCGAGAACGGCCGGTTCACCCACCGCGCGAACTGAGTTCCGCTTCTCGGCGCTGTCACCCGGAGCACCGGGTGACAGCGCCGATTTCGTGTCCTACCACCCGCGCCGTGAGGTGGACTCGTGCGAGGGGGACGGGGTTTCGCGCCGTGAGCGCTGATGGCGGCGGTCGGGTGGCGGTTGGTCGTAGGTCCGTTCCGGGACTCGTTCGGACGGTATGGGCCGGTCTCGTCGGCTGGTCCTCGGCTCGAAGTCCGGAGGCGGCTGAAGGTTGCGCCCTGGCTGGCGACCCGGTCGTGAACGAGGGGAATCGGTCTCGTCGGGGTGGCGATCCGGCTGCCGGGCGACGTGCTGGTCGTCGTCGGCGAGGTCGCGGTGTCGACGTCTCGGGAGGTCGGGACGGCCGGGGGTGGGCCGGGTGGGCACTTGCGGATCTTCCGCACCGGGCCACCGATCGCCGCGCTGCGCCAATTCGGGTTCGCCGCGTCGACGGCGCGCCGGGGGCGTTCGCGCGCCCGAGCCGTGGTCGTCGGACCGGAGGTTCTGTTGCCCCACGTCGTCGCGTGATCGTCGATCGGCGCCGGAGCGGCGGGATGAGGGCCGGGCGGCGCTTGGTGGGGAGCGGTGCTCGGAGGGTCTCGGAGCGGCCGGAGGTCGTTCGCGACCGGACGAGAGCCGGGCATGGTCGTCGTCCACGGCTTTGGCCGACCGGCGTGCGATCCCGGTCCCGGACGCGTCATCGGGCAGCTTACGGAGGGACTTGCCCCCGCGCGGCGGCTGCGGTGGACGGCCCGGCTGGAGGACGGGTAGTTCGCGGGTGGTCTGCGCGGCGTTGACGCCCTTCTCCCGGTAGGTCGCGGGAATGTCGTGGGCGCGCAGCCATGCGCCGGGGTCTAGGCGGGCGCCTGCGTCCAGCCAGGGAATGGTGTCCTCGAGCAGATTGAGGAGGTCGCCGGGCCCGTCGCCGAGGGCGCCGCGAATGGCGTGGAAGGCGTCGGGGTGGAACGTCCACTTCCATTCGGAGGGCGGATGCGCGCCACCGTGCCACCGGCCGTGCACGACGAGGTCGCCGGAGCGGCCGAATCTGGCTCGCACCGTTCGCCTGCTCGATTCGATGACGAGTTCGCCCGCCTCGGTGCGGGTGATCTGCTCTGTCTCGTCCTGGTCGTCGAGTTCGCCGGGGTCGGCTTCGTCGTCGGGGTCGACGCGGCGAATCCATTTCGTCATCGCGTTCAGGGCCGGCAGGGGCAGCCGTTCGCCCGAAGCGCCGAGGCGGGTGATCCGCAATGTCCGCGCAATCCCGGCGACGAGATCGGCGCGCCCTGCGGATTCCTCGGGTTCGAGCTGGTCGTCGTCTTCGAGGTCGGCCAGGGGAGCAGGCCTGGCGGCCGCATCCGTGCGCCGCGCTCGCTCGCCCCTGCCGTACGCCGTGTCCGCCCGACGCCCGGTTCGACCGGGAAAATTCCCAGGACTGGGAGTTTCGTACCGCTCGGCGTCGTCCCACGGCGGATCGGCGTCCTGCTCCAGCCCCCGCAGCTTGATCTCGAACCATGCCGCGGCCAGGGCGGCCGCACCGAGAGCGGCCGCGAACGCCACCTCCACCCGCACATCGCCGAGCAGCGCGCTCTTGCTGCGCTCGCAGGCGTGCAGGAACACCAGGCTGCCGAGTACCAGCCCCGTGATCCGGGCAAGGCGCAGCCGCGTGCTCGTCCCTGGTGAGGGGGCAGACATCGTGGTGCGCTCCCGAACGTTCCGCTGGCGAATCAGAGGGATCGTATGTGGCCGGAGCGCGCGGCGTCAGTGCCAGTTCGAGACCGCCCGGAATCGGCGGGTCGACGAGCCCGGAAGCGGACCGGCGATCGAGCGAACACGCAGGGGCGTCGCGCCGTCGCGGGTGAGAGCCCAGTGGTTCGCGGTGCGCGCGCCACCGGTCTCGACCGGGTGCCACGAACCGTGCGGCGCGCCGTCCGGGCAAACCCCGGGCACATCGAAATGCGCGCGAAGCGGCGGCGAGTCGATAACCTACGGATATCGCCGAACCGCCACTCGGCGGCGTGCGCCCTCGGGGCCCGGGAGCGCCCGGCACGCGACGGATACCATGACTGGTCGCCGGATGCGCTGCCTCGACCGCGCGGAACGCCGACCGGGCAGAACACGGAAAGGTCGTCGAACTTGCACCTGAAGAGTCTGACGTTGAAGGGCTTCAAGTCCTTCGCGTCCGCGACGACGCTGCGGTTGGAGCCGGGCATCACGTGCGTGGTCGGTCCGAATGGATCGGGCAAGTCGAACGTCGTCGACGCGCTCACCTGGGTGATGGGCGAGCAGGGTGCGAAGGCGCTGCGGGGCGGCAAGATGCAGGACGTCATCTTCGCGGGCACGGCGGGGCGCGCGCCGCTCGGCCGCGCCGAGGTCACGTTGACCATCGACAATTCCGACGGCGCACTGCCGATCGACTACGCCGAGGTCTCCATCACCCGCCGCATGTTCCGCGACGGGGCGGGCGAATACGAGATCAACGGCAACTCCTGCCGCCTGATGGACGTGCAGGAACTGCTCAGCGACTCCGGTATCGGCCGCGAGATGCACGTCATCGTGGGGCAGGGGCAGCTGTCGGCGATCCTGGAGTCGCGCCCGGAGGACCGCCGCGCGTTCGTCGAAGAGGCCGCCGGTGTGCTCAAGCACCGCAAGCGCAAGGAGAAGGCGGTCCGCAAGCTGGAGGCCATGCAGGCCAATCTGGCCCGGCTCACCGACCTCACCACCGAACTGCGCAGGCAACTCAAACCGCTGGGCAGGCAGGCCGAGGTGGCCCGAAGGGCGCAGACCGTGCAGGCCGATCTGCGTGACGCGCGGCTGCGCCTGGCCGCCGACGACCTGGTCACCCGCCGCGCGGAGCTGGCTGGCCAGCAGAGCAAGGAGGCCTACGCGCGCGAGCAGCAGATCACCGTGCAGTCCGAGCTGGACGCCGCCAACGCGGCGCTGGCGCAGCAGGAATTCCAGCTGTCCCGGTTGACGCCCAGCGCCGAGGCCGCCGCGCAGATCTGGTTCCAGCTCTCCGCGCTGGCCGAGCGGGTCAACGCGACCATCCGCATCGCGGGCGACCGGGCGCGGCACCTGGACACCACCGCTCCGGTCGGCGCGGGCCGCGATCCCGAGCAGCTCGAGGCCGAGGCCGATCGTGTCGAGGCAGAGGAAGCCGAGCTGCGCGAGGCGGTCGAGATGGCCACCGAGACGCTGGAGGCGGCCCGAGACCAGCTGGCCGAACGCGAACACGCCGCCAAGGCCGCCGAGCAGGCGCACCTGGCCGCGGTGCGGGCGATCGCCGACCGGCGCGAGGGCGTGGCCCGGTTGGCGGGCAAGGTGGACACCTTGCGGGCCAGAGCGCAGTCGGTGGACGCGGAGATCGCGCGCCTGTCGGTCGCCATCGCCGACGCCCGCCATCGCGGCGAGTCCGCCCAGGCCGAATTCGACACGGTGCAGACCGAACTCGACGAACTCGACGCGGGCGAGGCCGGTCTGGACGCCCAGCACGAGCACGCGGTACAAGCTCTGGAACTGGCCGATCAGCGCGTCACCGAACTGCGCGAACAGGACCGCGACGCGAGCAAGCGGGTCGCCTCGCTCGGCGCGCGCATCGAGGCGCTCGGGATGAACCTGGCGCGCCGCGACGGAGTCGCCTGGCTGGTGGAGCACCGCGAACAGGGCTTGCTCGGTCCACTCTCGGCGTTGCTGCGCGTGCACGGTGGGTATGAGGCCGCCGTCGCCGCCGCGCTCGGCCCGCTGGCCGACGCCGTCGCCGCCGACACCGGCGAGTCCGCGCATGCCGCCATCCAGGCGCTCAAGGACGCCGACGGTGGTCGCGCCGCGGTCGTCTTCGGCACCGAGAGCGCCGAGGGGCCGCACCCGGGCGCATTGCCCGGCGGCGCCCGCTGGCTGGTCGACGTGGTGGAGTGCCCCGACACCGTGCGCGGCGCGATCGCGGCGCTGACCGCGGGAATCGCCGTGGCCGAGGATCTGCCCGCCGCCCGCGCGCTGGTCGCCTCCCGGCCCGGCCTGCGCGTGGTCACCCGCGACGGCGACCTCGCCGGAAACGGCTGGCTGCTCGGCGGTTCCGATCGGGCGCCCAGCCAGCTGGAGATCCAGGCCGACATCGATGCCGCCCAGGCCGAGCTGGTGTCCGCGCAGCGGCGCGCCGAGGAACTCGAGGCCGCGCTGTCCGGTGCGCTCGAGGAACAGGCCGACCGCAAGGACGCCGTCGATCAGGCACTGCTCGCCCTGCACGAATCCGATCAGGCGCTGGTGGCGATCTACGAGCGGCTGGGCAGGCTCGGCCAGACCGCCCGCACCGCGCACGCGGAGAGCGAACGGCTGCTCGGCCAGCGCGACGACGCCGAGGCCAACCGGGAAGAGGCGCTGGCCGCGCTGGCCGACCTGGAGGATCGCCTGCGGCACGCGGAATTCGAACAGTCCGAGGTGGATGCCGACGGCGCGGGCGCCGCGGGTACCGAAGCCGCGGGCCGCGCGCGCGAGGAGGCGGCGTCCGCGCTGGCCGAGGCGCGCGCGATGGAGGTCGAGGCCCGGCTCGCCGTGCGCACCGCCGAGGAACGCGCGGAATCGGTACGCGGCAAGGCGGAGTCGCTACGCCGCGCCGCCCGTGCCGAGCGGGAGAACCGCGCCCGCGCCGAACGCGCGGCGGCCGCGCGCAAGAAGGCGGCCGAGGTGGCCGCCGCTGTCGCCGAATCCGGTGCGAAGATCGCCGCCGAGCTCGAACGGGTGGTCGCGGAGGCGGGCGCCCGCAGGGACGAGCTGGTGCGCAAGCGCTCGGAGTGCGCGGCGCAGGTCGAGCAGATCAAGGAGCGGGTGCGCGCGCTCACCGCGCAGCTGTCCCAGCTCACCGACGCCGTGCACCGCGACGAGGTCGCGAAGGCGCAAGCGGCGCTGCGCATCGAGCAACTGGAGGCGACGATCGCCGAGCAGTTCGGCATCGCGCTGAACGATCTGATCGCCGAGTACGGTCCGGACGTGCCGCTGCCGCCCTCGGCGCTGGAACTACAGGAGTACGAGCAGGCCAAGGAGCGGGGCGAGCAGATCAGCGAGCCCGCACCGATGCCCTACGACCGGCAGACCCAGGAGCGTCGCGCCAAGCGCGCGGAGAAGGATCTGGCCACCCTCGGCAAGGTGAATCCGCTGGCGCTGGAGGAATTCGCGGCGCTGGAGGAGCGCTACAACTTCCTGGCCACCCAGCTCGAGGACGTCAAGAGCGCGCGCAAGGATCTGCTCGACGTGGTCGCCGAGGTCGACGCCCGCATCCTCCAGGTCTTCACCGAGGCATACGCCGACGTGGAGCGCGAGTTCGTCGGGGTGTTCGCGAAACTGTTCCCCGGCGGCGAGGGCAGGCTGTTGCTCACCGACCCCTCGGACATGCTCACCACCGGCATCGAGGTGGAGGCCAGGCCGCCGGGCAAGAAGGTCAAGCGGCTCTCGCTGCTGTCCGGCGGCGAGAAATCGCTCACCGCGGTCGCGTTGCTGGTGGCCATCTTCCGCGCCAGGCCCTCGCCGTTCTATGTGATGGACGAGGTCGAAGCCGCGCTCGACGACACCAACCTGCGCCGCCTGATCGGCTTGTTCGAGCAGCTGCGGGAGAAGAGCCAGCTGATCGTCATCACCCACCAGAAGCCGACGATGGAGATCGCCGACGCGCTCTACGGCGTCAGCATGCGCGGCGACGGCATCACCCAGGTGATCTCCCAGCGGCTGCGCGGGGAGAATCTGGCGCCGGTCGGCGCGGCGGGCTGAGCCGCCGCACGGTCACCCGCCGGTCGCGGGGAGGGTGACCGTGCCGGCGTCCAGGTCGACCAGCGGATCGTCACCGGAGACGCGGTCGTCGAGCTTCGCGACCGCCACCCATTCCTTGCGCTCGTGGATGTGCTTGCGCGACGGGCCGAATATCTCGTCGACTTCCGCGCTCACCGGGTCGCGCCGGGGACGGCGGGATGCTCGGCGCATGCGTAACACCGTGCCGAGGGTACGCCTGGCGGGGCGATCACCCCGGCGAGCTGGGCGGCGGCCGAGCAGACGTCTGCGGCATCGTCCGCCGACCGGTCACGCCGTCACATACGGATCGGCCGTGCCCTTGTCAGCTGACCGCGGCGGTGGCCTTTTCGCCGTCCAGCAGCGCTTTGATCTGCGCCGCACCGGTTTCGGCGAGCCAGGTGTCGAATGTCCGCAGGCCGGGATGGATTTCGCGGGTCTCGTCGACGTCGGCGCGCCAGCCGCCGGTGTGGCGCATCGAACGCCAGGTATTGCCGATCTCCGCGCCGATCGCGTCCGCCTCGGCCTCGCCGACCTCCTGATACCGGACGGAGTGGCCGGTGGCCGCGCTGATCGCCGCGGCGGCCGCGGGCGGGGCGAGCAGGTCGCCCGCGAGTTCGAGGACGCGGCCGTGGAATCGATCCGGGTCGGCGAAGACGAGACCGGCGATATCGCCGATATCCGCCAGGGCGATCACCTTCATCGGCCCTTCGGCCGGGAAGAGATGCCGGTGTACACCGTCGAAGATGCCGTCGACCGGTGAGGTGCGCAGCAGGTAGTTCTCCATGAACCGCACCGGGCGCAGCAGGGTGTAGCGGGCGCCGCTGGCGATGACGGCGTCTTCGATGCGCTTCTTGCCCGTCACGCCCCACGACGCGTTGTCGCCCATCGAGGCGATGCCGGTGAACACGATCTGCCGAACGCCCGCGTCGCGCGCCGCGTCCACGACCGCTCGTCCGCGCGCGGCTTCCAGATCGACATCCCAGCCCTGCGGGCTGTATGCGGCCGGCGGGACCAGGAACAGCCCGGTGACACCGGCCAGCGCCGCGGGCAAGGTCTCCGGGGCGTCGAAGTCGCCGACGACGAGTTCGGCGCCCGCCGCGGCCAAGTCCTGTGCGGCCGGTGCCTGCGGGTTGCGGACCAGCGCGCGCACCGCCCTGCCATCCGCCAGCAGCCTGCGGGCGGTCACGCCGCCCTGCTTGCCGGTGGCGCCGGTGACCAGGATGAGGTTGTGCTGAGGGGACATGCTCCGCCTTCTCTGTTCGTTAGAATCGGGTCGGTCAACCCGGATTCGGACGATACGGGTGGCTCGACCCGATTCACCAGGTCGCTTCCCGGAAGGCCGTAACGAAATGACCACCTCGCTCGCCCCGGACGGGCTGTCCCGAGCCGATGCCCGGCGCAACCGCGCCCTCGTACTGGCGGCCGCGCAGCGGGCCTTCGCGGAGCAGGGCGCGTCGGTGTCGCTCGCCGAGGTCGCCCGCCGTGCCGGCGTCGGCGCGGGCACCGTCTACCGCCACTTCCCGACGAAAGCCGCTCTGCTGGAAGCCGTAATGCAGCAGCGCATCGACCGCTTGGCGAAAATGGCCGCCGACCGTCTCGGCGCGGCCGATCCCGGCGCCGCCTTCTTCGACCTGTGCACCGCCGTGATCGCCACGACCCCCGGTAACCAGGCGCTGTGCGATCTGGTCCAGTCCGACGACGGGTGGCCGCGTGCGCTGTTGCAGGGCGCGGGCGTGCGTTTCCATCGAGCGCTGGGCGCACTGCTGGCCGCGGCCCAGCGCGAGGGGGCGGTCCGGGCCGACATCGAACTCGACGACGTGCTGGCGATCTTCACCGGATGCGTTGCGATTCAACAACTCCGCAAGGCGCGGGGCGAAGTGGACCGCACCGCGGCGCTCGTGCTCGACGCGCTGCGCGCCCGGCCGGGTGGTCCGGCAGTGACGAAACGGGATGCCGGGATCGAAAACCGTAACGAATCAGGCGAACGTAACGAAACCGCGGACGGTCGCTGCCCGGTGTGCCACGCGGCGGTGCCGCGGGCCGGAACGGGCCGCCGGGCCAGGTATTGCTCCGCGGCATGCCGCCAGAAGGCGCATCGACGGCGTGTCGCGGCGGCCCGGTAGGAGAATGGCGCATCTGTGCCATTCGGTGCTCTGCTGCGCCACCCATCCGATCGGACGCCGGTTCGCCGTCAGGGGCGGTGGTTCATCGCGGCGACCCGCCGCGGGCCGAGGAGGAAAATTCCCCCTCGCTCAGAGCAGGTCGCTGACGTCGTCGGGTACGTCGACGGCGTACTTGCGCAGAATGTCCATCGAGATCACTTCCAGGGCGTTCTCGTGGGTGGCCGCCAGCACCACGGGCGCGGCTACGCCGTCCTCGTGTGCGTGCAGCCACCGCACGGCCACCACGCACCACCGATCGCCGGGCTGGAGGCCAGGAAAATTGTTCTCCGGACGCGGAGTGCTCAAATCATTTCCGATGGAAGCTTGATGCTCCAGGAATTCTGCCGTGACGACGGTGCACACGGTGTGGCTGCCCAGATCCTCCGGCCCGGTACTGCAGCAGCCGTCCCGGTAGAAGCCGGTGAGAGGATCGGTGCCGCACTCTTCCAGCGGCCCCCCAAGCACGTTTCGATCGGTCACGTCGCCGATCCTATTGTCCCTTCGCGAGAAGTTCCGCAGGACAAGAAATCTCGGGGGCTGTGTCGGTGCCGGGCCGGGCTCGCGCACGGCCCGGTACCTGCGGTGTTCCCCGAGGTCACGCCGTCGCCCCGGTGGTGCGACTCGCGCGGCGGGTGCGGCTCGGGGCCCGGCACGTGACGGTCGGTCTGCAAGGATGGTCCGCGTGAGTCCCGAAGTCTGGATCCTGATCGCCGCGGTCGCCGCACTGCTGCTCGTCGTGCTCGTCGCCGGGTTCGTCCGGTACCGGCGCGGCCGCGTGTCGCTGACACCGCCCACGCAGGACAAGGAGGTGACCGATCGGTCCGGCGGTTACACCGCGTCCGGCGGATTCACCTTCAGCCGGGGCGGCACGGCGACCGAGCCGCAACCGGTCGAGCGCACCGACACCGAAGGACAGCCGCACGTCGGCGACGACGCCGCGATCCCGCGCGACGCGCCCAGACGCGGCATCACTAACGTTCCGTTGCCGGAAGCGGACGTCGCCGAGGCCCCGCCCGCGTCCGGTGCCGCCGCTCCTGCCGAACCGGAGACGGCGGAGCCCGCCACCGGCGAGGCGGCAGCGCCGGAGAGCCCCGTGACCGGTACCGCGCCGGTCACCGCCGACGCGACCGAGGTCGCGGACGCGACCGCCGAGCCGGTCGCCGACACCGCCGCCCCGGATGCCACCGCCACCGGAGTCGTCGCTCCCGACACGCCCGCCGGCGTCGAGGCGCCCGTCGCGCTGGAGGAGATCGAGCCCACCGCCGGACGCCTGGTCCGGCTGCGCGGACGGCTGTCGCGTTCGCAGAACGCCGTCGGCAAGAGCCTGCTCGGCCTGCTCGGCGGCGGTGACCTGGACGACGACTCGTGGGAAGAGGTCGAGGACACCCTCGTGCTGGCCGACCTCGGCACCGCCAGCACCACGGCCGTCGTCTCCCGGCTGCGTGCGGAGATGGCGGCGCGCAGCGTGCGCACCACCGACGAGGCGCGTGCGGTACTGCGCGACGTGCTTGTCGAGCAGTTGCGACCGGAGCTGGACCGCGCGGTGCGCGCGCTGCCGCACCCGGACCACCCGTCGATCCTGCTTGTGGTCGGCGTGAACGGCACCGGCAAGACCACCACCACCGGCAAGCTCGCGCGTGTGCTCGTCGCCGACGGCCGCCGGGTGCTGCTCGGCGCGGCCGACACCTTCCGCGCCGCGGCCGCGGACCAGTTGCAGACCTGGGGTGAGCGGGTCGGCGCCGACACCGTCCGCGGCCGCGAGGGCGCCGATCCGGCCGCGGTCGCGTTCGACGCGGTGGCCGCGGGTGTCGAGCGCGGCGTCGATGTGGTGCTGATCGACACCGCGGGGCGGCTGCACACCAAGACGGGGCTGATGGACGAGCTGGGCAAGGTCAAGCGGGTCGTGGAGAAGAAGGCCGCCGTGGACGAGGTCCTCCTCGTGCTGGACGCGACGGTCGGGCAGAACGGACTGACCCAGGCCAGAGTGTTCGCCGAAGTGGTGGATATCACCGGCGTCGTGCTGACCAAGCTGGACGGCACGGCCAAGGGCGGCATCGTCTTCCAGGTCCAGCACGAACTGGGCGTGCCGGTGAAGCTGGTCGGACTCGGTGAGGGCGCCGACGATCTGGCTCCGTTCGAGCCGGCCGCGTTCGTGGACGCGCTGCTGGGCTGATCCTTCCGCTTCGAAAGGGGCTGCGGCTCGTGGCGTTCCGGTCGGCGGTGCGCCGCGAGCCGCTCCCCGCCGGGATGCGAGGCCGATCACACCCCGGATGTTTGCCGAGTCCTCCTCCGCTGTAACGAATGTCCGATTCCCCGGCGCGGGCCTCACAACGCCGCGAAACGCCCGGTGTAGGTGACGAAACGTAGTGGCAACACGGCTGCGCCATCCGTTCACGTAGGTGAAACACATCAGCTCTACGGATGAAACACCGAGTAAGGACCCTTCTGTTCAGGTCCATTTGCCGGAATCGGCGGGGCCCGAGATGAGGAGGACATTAAGGTGGCTTTTCCACTTACCGGTGCACCGGATACCGGTGACACCGCCTGGATGCTGGCGAGCTCGGCGCTGGTGTTGCTGATGACGCCGGGCCTTGCTTTCTTCTACGGTGGCATGGTCCGGTCGAAGTACGTGCTCAACATGATCATGATGAGCATCAGCGCCATGGGCCTGGTCGGCGTGCTGTGGTCGCTGTACGGATACTCGACGGCTTTCGGCGACAACAAATTCGGCGTGATCGGTGACCCGACGCAGTTCTTCGGCCTGAAGGGCTTGATCGGGGGCAACTCGGTCGCCGAGGTCAAGGACGCGGCGGGCGCGGTCACCACCGAAGCGGTGAACATCCCGCTCGCGGGCACGATTCCGGCCACCGTCTTCGTCGCCTTCCAATTGATGTTCGCCATCATCACGGTTGCCCTCATCTCGGGCGCGGTCGCCGACCGCTTGAAGTTCGGCGCGTGGCTGCTGTTCGCGGGCATCTGGTCCACGGTGGTCTACTTCCCGGTCGCGCACTGGGTGTTCGACTTCGACGTCAAGGACGCCGACGGCAACGTCGTGCACGAGGGCGGCTGGATCGCGAACAAACTGCTCGCGGTCGACTTCGCGGGTGGCACGGCGGTGCACATCAACGCAGGTGCCGCCGGTCTGGCCCTGGTGCTGGTGCTCGGCAAGCGCAAGGGCTGGCCGACGACCCCGTTCCGTCCGCACAACCTGCCGTTCGTCATGCTCGGCGCCGGTCTGCTGTGGTTCGGCTGGTTCGGCTTCAACGCCGGTTCCGCGGTGACCTCCGGCGGCCTCGCCGGCTCGACCTTCGTCACCACCACCGTCGCGACCTGCGCCGCCATGCTGGCCTGGCTACTGGTGGAGAAGATCCGCGACGGCAAGCCCACCTCGCTCGGCGCGGCCTCGGGCATCGTGGCGGGCCTGGTCGCCATCACCCCGTCGTGTTCCTCGGTGAACGTGCTCGGCGCGCTGGCCATCGGCGCGGTCGCGGGCGCGTTGTGCGCCCTCGCGGTCGGCCTGAAGTTCAAGTTCGGTTTCGACGACTCGCTCGACGTGGTCGGCGTGCACCTGGTCGGCGGCATCGTCGGCACCCTGATGGTCGGTTTCGTCGCGGCGCCCGAGGCGGGTGCGGGCAAGACCGGTCTGCTCTACGGCGGTGGCGTCGATCAGTTGTGGCGGCAAGCGGTCGGCGCCGGTGTGGTACTTGCGTTCTCCTTCGTCGCGACGCTGATCATTGCCTATATCGTGAAGTTCACCATTGGGCTGCGCGTGAGCGAGGAAGCAGAGTCGGTGGGCTTGGACGAGTCCGAGCACGCGGAAACCGCCTACGACTTCGCCGCTCTGGGTAGCACGGCACGTTCGGCCGTCAAGGAGGCATGACGACATGAAACTGATCACCGCAATCGTCAAACCGTTCACGCTCGAGGACGTCAAGTCCGGGCTCGAGCAGGCGGGTGTGCTGGGCATGACCGTCAGCGAGGTCCAAGGGTACGGCAGGCAGAAGGGCCACACCGAGGTGTACCGCGGCGCGGAGTACTCCGTCGACTTCGTGCCGAAGGTCCGCGTGGAGGTCGTCGTGGACGACGCGTCCGTCGACAAGGTCGTGGAAGTGATCGTGGAGGCCTCCCGCACCGGCAAGATCGGCGACGGCAAGGTCTGGGTCACCCCGGTGGAGTCCATCATCCGGGTCCGGACCGGCGAACGCGGCACCGACGCGCTGTAGCGGGATATCGATCGAGCGGCGGCCCCGCTCCCGCCGGAGCTCCGGCCGGGGCGGGGCCGCGCGCATGAACTGGGCGGTGGGTTGTGGGTAGTCAGTACGAGCACGACGGTGAGCCGAAGGTCACCGAAGGCAGCGGCAAGGTGTCCAACGGGGCGGCCGACCTGGTCCGCGCGCGAACCCAACTGCTCGACGGCGGCCAGCCGCGCAATCCCCGGCTGGACGCCGAGTCGCTGCGCCAGGCCTTGGTCGACCTCTACGAACTGTGGCTCACGAGCAAAGGCGCCGAACTGGGCATCGCCCCCGACAGCGGCTTGGCCGTGGTGGCCGTCGGCGGTCTGGGCCGCGGCGAGATGCTGCCGTACTCCGATCTGGATCTGGTGCTGCTGCACGACGACGTCGACCCGGCCCGGGTCGCCGAGGTCGCCGATCAGCTCTGGTATCCGCTGTGGGACGCGCACATCAAACTCGACCACAGTGTGCGGACCGTTCCGCAGGCGTTGCGGGTGGCCGCGGACGACCTCATCGCCGCGCTGGGCATGCTCGAGGCCAGGCATATCGTCGGCGACCAGGACTTGAGCAATCTGCTGATCGGCGGGGTGCGCCGGGAATGGCGCACCGGAATCCGCTCCCGCTTCGACGAGCTCATCGCCCAGGCGCAGACCCGATGGGAGCGCAACGGCGAGATCGCCCACCGCGCCGAGCCCGATCTGAAGAACGGGCGCGGCGGCCTGCGCGACATCCAGCTGCTCGACGCGCTGGCCATCGCCCAGCTGACCGACGCCATGCCCGGCCTCGGTCCGGACGTGCCCGGCGGCGGATTGAAACAGGCGCATCGGCGCCTGCTCGACGTGCGCACCGAGCTGCACCGGGTGGCGGGCCGGGCCCGCGACCAGCTGCGGGCGCAGGACGCCGACGAGATCGGCGCGGCCCTGCGCGTCGGCGATCGGTTCGATCTGGCTCGTACCCTGAGCGATTCGGCCCGGACGGTCAGTTACTCCGTGGACGTCGGGTTGCGCACCGCGGCCAACGCGCTGCCGCGCCGGGGCTTGGCGCGCCTGCGCCGGATGCCGGTGCGCAGGCCGCTGGACGAGGGAGTGGTCGAGCACGCGGGCGAGGTCGTGCTGGCCCGGGATGCCCGCCCGCAGCGCGATCCCGGCCTCATCCTGCGCGTGGCGGCGGCGTCCGCGCAGACCGGCCTGCCGATGTCGGCCACCACCCTCAACCGGCTCTCCGAGGACGCCCCCGAGCTACGCGAGCCGTGGCCCAAGGACGCCCTCAACGACCTGCTGGTCCTGTTGGGCGCGGGCCGCGGCACCATCGACGCGGTCGAGGCGCTCGACCGGACCGGACTGTGGGGCAGGCTGCTGCCGGAATGGGGAGCCGTGCGCGACCTGCCGCCGCGCGATGTCCAGCACATCTGGACCGTCGACCGCCACCTCATGGAGACGGTCGCCTACGCGGGCGGGCTGAGCACCCGGGTGGCCCGCCCGGACCTGCTCGCCCTCGGCGCGCTGCTGCACGACATCGGCAAGGGCCGCGCGGGCGATCACAGCCTCGTCGGCGCGGAACTCGCCACGCACATCGGCCGCCGCCTCGGTTTGTGGCCCTCGGACGTGCGGACGCTCAGCGCGATCGTCCGCCACCACCTGCTGCTGCCGGAAACCGCCACCCGGCGCGACCTGTCCGATCCGGAGACGGTGCGCTCCGTCGTCGACACCCTCGACGGCGATCCGCAGCTGCTGGAACTGCTGCACACGCTGGCCGAGGCGGACTCGCTGGCCACCGGCCCCGGTGTGTGGGGCGACTGGAAGGCCTCGCTGATCGGCGAGCTGGTCCGCCGCTGCCGACTGGTCATGGCGGGCGACCAGCTGCCGACGCCGGAGCCGATCGCACCGGAACTGATCGAGAAGGCCCGAGCGGGTGGGGTGCATGTGGACCTGAAGCCCGGTGAGAGCAAACACACCTACACGGTGACCGTCATCGCGCCGGACAGCCCAGGGCTGCTCTCCGACGCCGCCGGCGTCCTCGCGCTGCACTCGCTGCGCGTGCTGTCGGCCGCGCTGGGGGTCGAAGGCGCCTCCGCGGTGGACACTTTCGTCGTCGCTCCCAAGTTCGGTGATCCGCCGGACCCGGGCCTGCTGCGCCAGGAACTGATCCGCGCCACGGCCGGCGATCTGGATGTGCCCGGGGCGCTGGCCAAACGCGAGCGGGAGGCGAGCACCATCGGCCGGAGCCGGTACGCGCAGGCTCGGCCCCGAGTGATCTGGTCGGACACCTCCGCACCCGGCCAGGTGATCCTGGAGTTGCGCGCCGAGGACCGGGTGGGCCTGCTCAGCCGCCTGGCCGCCGAACTGGCCGCGTGCGGAGCCGACGTCCGCTGGGCCAAGGTCGTCACGATGGGATCGGCGGTGGTCGACAGCTTCTGCCTGGATCTGGGATCCGAGGACGGCGCCGCCCGCCGGGAAGCGATCGAGAAAGCGCTCCTCGCGGTGGTTCCCAAAACTGCGCCCAAACCGCCCGAAGCGACTGCTTCCGACCCGGAAAGTAGCCGCTAGCTGCGCATAATCCGGTGATCAATCTGTTGCAGGATATTTGCTGCATCCGAACTCCCGCTCGGCGGCCGGACCATACGATCTAGGGCGTCCGGCTATCGCGAGCACGAGGGGAGCAGGTCGATGGCAATCGAAGTCGTTTCGGCGTCCACGATGACGAGTGACGAGACCACGCATATGGCACGCTGCGTCGGCGGCGACCGCTGGGTGGTCTCCTGGCTTCCGGGTCGCACGTTGACCGGGCGACAGGCGGTGACCGCGATGACGATCGCGTCCAGGGTCGCCACCTCGCCCATCCCGAGCACGGCGGAGTGGGCCGTCCTCGACGACCTGGCCCTGGAACTGGGCCTGACCGCCAACGAGGCGGTCTTCATGGTGGCCGAGGAGAACCACGACTACCGCAAAACCGCCAAGCCGCGCCGCCGCGTGCTCGACTAGCAGGCCGCGCTCGGCCCGGAAGGACGCACCGCCTGCGCGAACACGCGGGTGATCCCATTACCCTGGGAGAGAATGTGACGTCCCCCGAGATCAGGAGCGCGATCGGTGTTCGAATCCCTGTCCGACCGGCTTACCGGTGCCCTCAAGGATCTGCGCGGTAAGGGGCGTCTGTCACCGGCCGACATCGACGCCACCTGCCGCGAGATCCGCCTCGCGCTGCTGGAGGCCGACGTCGCGCTGCCCGTCGTCCGCGGCTTCATCGGACGGATCAAGGAGCGCGCCAAGGGCGCGGAGGTCAGCGCGGCGCTGAACCCGGCCCAGCAGGTCGTGAAGATCGTCAACGAGGAACTCGTCGGCATCCTCGGCGGCGAGACCAGGCGGCTCAACCTGGCCAAGAACCCGCCGACGGTGGTCATGCTGGCCGGTCTGCAGGGTTCCGGTAAGACCACGCTCGCGGGCAAGCTGGCGAAATTGCTGAAGGGGCAGGGCCATCAGCCGCTGCTGGTGGCGTGCGACCTGCAGCGTCCCGGCGCCGTCACCCAGCTGCAAGTGGTCGGCGAGCGCGCGGGCGTGCCCGTCTACGCGCCGCACCCCGGCACGTCCGTCGGCGGCGGGGAGAACCCGCTGGGCATCTCGGCCGCCGATCCGGTGAACGTGGCGCGCGGTGGTGTCGAGGAGGCGCGCCAGAAGCAGTACGACGTCGTCATCGTCGACACCGCCGGCCGCCTCGGCATCGACGAGGAACTCATGCGCCAGGCGGCGGGTATCCGCGACGCCGTGCAACCGGACGAGACCTTGTTCGTGCTCGACGCGATGATCGGCCAGGACGCGGTCAACACCGCCGAGGCGTTCCGCGACGGCGTCGGCTTCACCGGTGTGGTGCTCACCAAGCTCGACGGCGACGCCCGCGGTGGCGCGGCGCTGAGTGTCCGCGAGGTCACCGGTGTGCCGATCCTGTACGCCTCGACCGGTGAGAAGCTCGAGGACTTCGACGTCTTCCACCCGGACCGTATGGCCAGCCGCATCCTCGGTATGGGTGACGTGCTCACCCTGATCGAGCAGGCCGAGCAGGTCTACGACGCCAAACAGGCCGAGGAGGCCGCGCGCAAGATCGGCAGCGGCGAGCTCACCCTCGAGGACTTCCTCGACCAGATGCTGGCCATCCGCAAGATGGGCCCGATCGGCAACCTGCTCGGCATGCTGCCGGGCGCGGGCCAGATGAAGGACGTGCTCGCGCAGGTCGACGACAAGCAACTCGATCGCGTGCAGGCGATCATCCGCGGCATGACCCCGGCCGAACGGGCGAATCCGAAGATCATCAACGCCTCCCGCCGCCTGCGCATCGCCAACGGTTCCGGCGTCCAGGTCTCCGACGTCAATCAGCTCGTCGACCGCTTCTTCGAGGCCAAGAAGATGATGGCGATGATGGGCCGCCAGATGGGGCTGCCCGGCAGCCGCCGGGGCAACGCGAAGAAGGGCAAGAAGGGCAAGAAGGGTGGGCGCGGCCCCACGCCGCCGAAGGTGCGCGGCGGCTTCCCGGGAATGGGCGGCATGCCCGGCCTGCCTGCCGGAATGCCCGACCTGTCGAACATGCCCGCCGGCTTGGACGAGTTGCCGCCCGGGCTGGAGGGGTTCGACCTCAGCAAGCTGAAGTTCCCGAAGAAGTAGGGCACTTCGCCGCGGCAGGCCCCTTCGGTCGAATGGGCGTCGCCGTCCCGCGGTCACTCGGTGCGTGGGTGACCATCGCGGGAATCGCCCAGTAGGTCGGAGGCGGCCGGTGACATCCAGGAGGTTGTTCGTGCATCTGCGAGGTGTGGTTCTCCCCGAAGGTGAGGTGCGCGATCTCTGGGTGCGCGACGGCCTGGTGTCCTTCGAACGCGTACCGGGCGCCGAAACGCTGTGCGACGCGGGGTGGATCGTGCCGGGACTGGTCGACGCGCACTGCCACGTCGGGATCCGGTACGGCGGCGGCCACGAGGACCGCGCGGGCGCCGTCGCGCAGGCCGAGACCGAGCGTGACGCCGGGGCGCTGCTGCTGCGCGACGCGGGCTCGCCGATCGACACCCGTTTCATCGACGACCACGAGGACCTGCCGCGGATCATCCGCGCAGGCCGTCACATCGCCCGCCCGAAGCGCTACATCCGCGAACTGGGCATCGAACTCGACGACGAACGCGATCTGCCGGAGATCGTCGCCGAGCAGGCCCGCCTCGGCGACGGCTGGGTCAAGATCGTCGGCGACTGGATCGACCGCTCCGTGGGCGACCTGCGCCCACTGTGGAGCGACGCGATCCTGAAGGAGGCCATCGACGCGGCGCACGCCAACGGCGCCCGGGTCACCGCGCACGTCTTCGGCGAGGACGCGCTACCCGGCTTGATCAACGCCGGTATCGACTGCCTGGAGCACGGCACCGGCCTCACCGAGGAAACCATCGAGATGATGGTCGAGCACGGCACCGCTCTGGTCCCCACCCTGGTCAACATCGACACCTTCCCCGACATCGCCGACAGCGCGGGCAAATTCCCCGTCTACGCCTCGCACATGCGCGATCTGCACCGCCGGGTGCGCGGCACGGTCGCCGCCGCGCACGAGGCGGGCGTGCCGATCTTCGCGGGCACCGACGCGGGCGGCTCCATCCGCCACGGGCGCATCGCCGACGAGATCGCCGCGCTCGGCGCCGCGGGCCTGTCCGCGCACGACGCGCTCGGTGCGGCCTCCTGGAATGCCCGCGACTGGCTCGGGCGGCCCGGCATCCAAGACGGTGCGCCCGCGGATTTCGTCGTCTATCAAGAGGATCCGCGCACCCATCCGGAAACGCTCGGCACGCCGTACGCCGTCGTCCTGCGCGGGCGGGTGTACGGCGCGCACGGCCCGGTCACCGGCCATCGATAACTCGTCATCGCGGCTCACCCGCGCGTTCGCCGACGCGGCGTAAGGTCGGATTCCGTGACAATTCGCCTCGGTTATCAGATGCCCAACTTCAGCTACGGCAAGTCGGTGCGCGAACTCTTCCCCACGGTTGTCGCGCAGGCCGGAGAGGCCGAAGCCGCCGGTTTCGACACGGCCTTCGTAATGGACCACTTCTATCAGCTGCCCGGCATCGGCACGCCCGACGAGCCGATGCTCGAGGCGTACACCGCGCTCGGCGGTCTGGCCACGGCGACGGAGCGAATCCAGTTGTCGGCGTTGGTCACCGGCAACACCTACCGCAACCCGGCCATGCTCGCCAAGACCGTCACGACGCTGGACGTGGTCAGCGGTGGCCGCGCGGTGCTCGGCATCGGCGCGGGCTGGTTCGAACTCGAGCACCGCTCCTTCGGCTACGAATTCGGGACCTTCACCGACCGCTTCGAGCGGCTGGAGGAGGCCCTGCGGATCATCCAGCCGATGCTGCGCGGGGAACGCCCCACGTTCCAGGGCAAGTGGTACCAGGTCGAGCAGGCCATGAACGAGCCGCGCGTCCGCGACGATCTGCCGATCCTGCTCGGCGGCAGCGGCGAGAAGAAGACCTTCGGCCTGGCCGCCCGCTTCGCCGACCACCTCAACATCATCTGCAACGCCTCCGAACTGCCGCGCAAGATCGAGGCGCTGCGGGCACGCTGCGCCGAAGCCGGCCGGGACCCGCAGACCCTGGAGACCAGCTACCTGTGCTTCGTGATGATGGACGAGGACGGCGATCTGGTACGCAAGCAGCAGCGGGATTACCTGAGCCGCATGGGTATCGACCTGTCGGCGGTGTCGGACTCCGAGCGCGCGCAGAGTCCGGCCGACCGTCAATTCGTCGGCACACCGGACGATGTTGCCGAACAGCTGCGGACCCGCGTGCTCGACCAGGGCGTCGACGGACTGATCATCAACATGGTGTTCAACGGGCACGAGGCGGGCGCGGTCGAACTCGCCGGACGCACTTTTGCTCCGCTGGTGCGCTGACGAGCCAGAACCGGGTCCGAATGCCGTTGGCGCTGGATACAATCGGCCGATGATAGCCCCTCCGTGGCGCGCGTCGTACGGTATCGACGCGCCGTCGGTGCTGCTGTTGCTGGGAGTTCTCGCGGTCGGGTATCTCGCCGCCGCCCTGGTGGTGGCGCTGTTCGGGCAGCTGCGCCCGAGTCTGCTGCTGCTGCTCATCGGCGTCGTGCTGGCGGCGCAGTTCGGGTTGTTCCTGCACGCCACCCGCCGGGGCAAGTTCCGGGTCTGGGCGGGTCTGCTCGACGACCTCGACCTGCGCGGCGACGAACGACTACTGGACATGGGATGCGGCCGCGGGGCGGTGCTGCTCGCCGCCGCGCGGCGGCTGCCCGCCGGGCGCGCGGTGGGCCTGGACCTGTGGTGCTCGGCCGACCACTGCGGGAACATCCCGGCCACCGCCGAGCAGAACGCGCTCGCCGAGAACGTCGCCGACCGGATCGAACTGCGCACCGGCGACATGACCCGCATGCCCTTTCCGGACGGCGCGTTCGACGTCGTCGTCTCCAGCTTGGCGATTCACACCATCAAGACCGCCGAGGGCCGCGCGAGCGCGGTCCGGGAGGCGTGCCGCGTGCTGCGTCCCGGCGGCAAGCTGGTCATCGTGGATATCGGCAGGACCCGCGATTACCGCGCTGTCGTGGCGGCGCACGGCGCGACAGCGCTCACCCTGCGCCCCGTGGGATGGCAGATGTGGTGGGGCGGTCCCTGGGTGCCCACCCGCGCGCTCACCGCCACCGCTGCGGCCTAGCCGCGCCGAGGAGACGCGATTTCCGGCGTGATCATGCGGTCTGGCACAATGGACCACCGTCCTTCCGGACAAGTGGCAGCCCGTCTCCGGTTCCGTACCGCGCGGCGGTCACACACTCGAAAGCGCAAAACCGGGCTCGCAGACCATGCGGGTCGCCGAATTGCGTCGTGACCAACCAACGAAAGGCAGATCAGCAGTGGCTGTTCGCATCAAGCTCACCCGCCTGGGCAAGATCCGCAACCCGCAGTACCGCGTCGTCGTCGCCGACGCCCGCACCCGCCGCGACGGCCGGGCCATCGAGTCCATCGGCAAGTACCACCCGAAGGAAGAGCCCTCGCTGATCGAGATCAACTCCGAGCGCGTGCAGTACTGGCTCGGCGTCGGCGCGCAGCCGACCGAGCCGGTCCTCCAGCTGCTGAAGATCACCGGCGACTGGCAGAAGTTCAAGGGCATCGAGGGCGCCGAGGGCACCCTGAAGGCCAAGCCGTCCAAGCCGTCCAAGCTGGACCTTTTCAACGCCGCGCTGGCCGCCGCCGACAACGAGCCCGTCGCCGAGGCGGTCACCCCCAAGAAGAAGGGCAAGAAGGACGCCGAAGAGGGCGCCGAGTCCGCCGAGGCCGCCGAGTAATGAGCCGGCCTCACCCGTCCACCCGATACCCGTCCCGAGCCGTGCACAGACCGGCCCCGGCGACGGGTGAGTCGCGTCTCGAGGTGATGGAACAGTGAGCGCCGTCGTCGCCGATGCCGTCGAGCACTTGGTGCGCGGCATCGTCGCCAACCCCGACGACGTCCGCGTCGAGCTGATCACCGGCCGCCGCGGGCGCACCGTCGAGGTGCACGTCCATCCCGATGACCTGGGTAAGGTGATCGGCCGCGGCGGACGTACCGCCACCGCGCTGCGCACCCTCGTGGCCGGTATCGGCGGCCGGGGCATCCGGGTCGACGTGGTCGACACCGACCAGTAGATGGAACTCGTCGTCGGACGGGTCGCCAAGTCGCACGGCGTGCGCGGCGAACTCGTCGTCGAGGTACGCACCGACGAGCCCGAGGCTCGTTTCGCGCCGGGCACGACATTGCGCGGCCGGCTGCCCCGAGCGGCGGAGGTCCGCGAGTTCACCGTGGAGTCGGCCCGAGAGCACTCGGGCCGGCTTCTGGTGTGCCTGGTCGGCGTGACCGACCGCACCGGGTCCGACGCGCTGCGCGGCATGCTGTTCGTGGTCGACAGCGCCGACCTCCCGCCTTCCGAGGACCCGGACGAGTTCTACGACCACGAGCTGGAGGGGCTGGAGGTCCGGCTCCTCGACGGCACCGTGGTCGGCTCCGTGCGTGAGGTGCTGCATTCCGCCGCCGGGGAGCTGCTCGACGTGCGCGCCGCCGAGGACGGACGGGAGATCTTGATCCCGTTCGTCACCGCCATCGTGCCCACGGTGTCGCTCGCCGACGGTGTGATCGTGATCGATCCGCCCGAGGGTCTGCTCGACCCCGAATGATGCGGTGCGAGCCCCGATCGCGCGTCGCTCACCCGGCCGGTGCGGGGCGGCCCGGCGGCGAGAGGAGACAGGGATGAGAATCGACGTCGTCACGATCTTCCCGGAGTATCTCGAGCCGCTGCGCACGGCACTGCTCGGTAAGGCGATCGACAAGGGCCTGATCTCCGTCACCGTGCACGACCTGCGCCGCTGGACCCACGACGTGCACAAGTCGGTCGACGACGCGCCCTACGGGGGCGGGCCCGGCATGGTGATGAAGCCGACCGTGTGGGGTGACGCGCTCGACGAGGTCTGTCCCGATGACGCGCTGCTCGTGGTTCCCACTCCGGCGGGCGTGCCGTTCACGCAGGCGACCGCGCACCGCTGGGCCGCGCAGCGGCATCTCGTGTTCGCCTGCGGCCGCTACGAGGGCATCGACCAGCGCGTTTTCGACGACGCCGCTCGCCGCGTGCGGGTGGAGGAGGTCAGCATCGGCGACTACGTGCTGATCGGCGGCGAGGCGGCCGTGCTGGTGATGACCGAGGCCGTGGTCCGGCTGCTGCCCGGCGTGCTCGGCAATCAGCAGTCCCATCAAGAGGATTCGTTCTCCGACGGGTTGCTCGAAGGCCCCAGTTACACCCGCCCGGTCACCTGGCGCGGCCTCGACGTCCCGCCGATCCTGCTGTCCGGCGATCATGCGAAAGTGGCCGCCTGGCGGCGCGAACAAGCTCTCGCCAGGACCCGCGAACGCCGCCCGGATCTGCTTCCGGACCAGGACACGGTGCGCGAGCCCGGACGATAGGCCGGAAGCGCCCGCTGGGCGGATCAGTGTCACATGCCGAACGCGTCCTCCGTGGCGTGGGCTGCGTAGTCCGAAAGGACGCGCATCGCGTTCCGCGATTCCCGGTCGCCGGTTCGATCAGCGGGACGGCTGCGGGTGATCCTGCTGTCCGTTCACCAGATCGGGGAATCGGTCGAGGCATGACGGGGGCGCGGGTCGCTCACGGCAGTAAACCGTGGCGGCGGGCCGCTGCCACCGCCTCGTGCCGGGAGTGGGCGTCGAGTTTGACCATCGCGTTGCGCAGATAGCTCTTCACGGTTTCCGGACCGAGCGAAAGACGTTGCGCCGTCTCCTGATTGGTGCAACCCAAGGCGATCTGGGAGAGCACGTCGAGTTCGCGGCGGGACAGTTTCGGGCTGTCGGGGTGTGGCTCGCCGGTCAGGACCCGGGTGAGTCGTTCGCACACCGCGTGCAGGCGTCCGCGCATCCGGTCGTCCTCGGTGGAGCGCGCCATACCGCGCAGTTCGGCGTGGATGTCGCGCAGTTCCTCGGTGATGGCCGGTGCCGTCGCGGCCGACGGCGCGGCCACCTCCAGCATCCGCAGCCGACGGTCGACCTCGTCGCGCACCGCGATCTCGGTGGCGAGGCGACGACCGGCCTGGACGACGAGATCCGCGGTGCGGTCGCCCAGCGGGCTCGCGCCACGGGTCGCGGCATAGAGCACCGCGCGGGGGCATCGGTCCACCACCACGGGCACGGCGAGCACGGAGCGGATGCCCTCGCCGGAGACCGGCCCGTCGTAGTCGTGGGTGATCGAGGACGCGCGGCGATAGTCGGTGACCGCGGCGGGCCGTCCCGAGTCCATCACCCGGCCGCCCAGCCCCGAAGTCCGCACGACGGCCAGGCCGCGCAGGCCGTTGGTCAGCGTGCCAACGAATTCCGACAGCAGCAGCGCGTCACCGTGCACTTCGCCACCGAACGCCACCGGCACGCCCGCAGCGCTCGCCACCCAGCGGATCTCGGCACGCAGAGCGTCGCTGTCGCGCGGACGCAGCAGAGCGGTGTGGGTCACGAGACTCACCCCTTTTCGGGGGTAGTGGGCAGCGGGATGTGACCCACATCCTATTGCACACCCGGGTTGCGCTGGATCACAGAACGAGGAGAACCGAAGATGGGCACCGACCTGAATCAGCGGGTGCGCGAACTGCTGGACTGTTACGACCGCGCCGACGCGTCGGCGGCGGACCTGCTGTGCGATCGGCATCCGGCCGACCGGGTCGCCTTCACGATCGTCGAAGCCGACCTGTCCTCGATCGATCTCACCTATGGCGAACTGCGCGAACGCTCCGCCCGCTTCGCCGCCGCACTGGCCGAACTGGGCGTCGAACCCGGCCACCGCGTGGCCACGCTGATGGCGAAGTCGGCGGACCTGGTGGTCGCACTGCTCGGCATCTGGCGCCGCGGCGCGGTGCACGTTCCGCTGTTCACCGCCTTCGCGCCGCCCGCCATCGCCCTGCGGTTGAACGCCGCCCGTGCCACGGTCGTCATCGCCGATGCCGACCAGGCGCGGAAACTGGCGGCCGGGCCGGATCTGCCCGCGGACCCGCCCTGGCGATTGATCATCGCCGGAGGGGAGGTTCCCGAGGGGGCCCTGTGCATGGGCGAACTGCTCGAGACTCGTTCGGCGACCCACCCGAGCGCCCGCCCCGTCGCGGTGGGCGGGGACGGCCTGCTGGTCCAGCTGTTCACCAGCGGTACAACGGGCACGCCGAAAGGCGTCCCGATCCCGCTGCGCGCGCTCGCCTCCTTCCACGCGTACCAGGAATTCGCGCTGGACGTCCGGCCCGACGACGTCTTCTGGAACGCCGCCGATCCGGGCTGGGCCTACGGCCTCTACTACGCCATCCTCGGCCCGCTGGCCACCGGCATTCGCAGCATCCTGCTGCACGCGGGTTTCTCCGCCCCGCTCACCTGGCAGGTGCTGGAAACCTTCGGCGTCACGAACTTCGCGGCCGCCCCGACTGTCTATCGCGCGCTGCGCGCCGACAGCGCCACGCCTCCGGTGCACTCGCTGCTGCGCCGCGCGTCGTCGGCGGGGGAGCCGCTCACTCCCGAGGTCGTCGCCTGGTCCGTGGAGCATCTGGGTGTCGCGGTGCGCGATCACTACGGCCAGACCGAGCACGGGATGGTCATCTGCAACGCCTGGCACGAAGACCTCGACACCGAGACTCCCGCGGGATCGATGGGCCGCTCGTTGCCCGGATGGACCTGCGCCGTGCTCGCCGAAGACGCCGACACCCTCGCGCCCGCAGGTGAACTGGGCCGCGTCGCGATCGACACCGAACACAGCCCGCTGCTGTGGTTCCTCGGCTACCTCGACGCCCCGGAACGCACCGCCCAGCGCTACACCGCCGACGGCCGCTGGTATCTGACCGGCGACGCGGGCTCGCAGGACGCCGATGGGTTCTTCCGTTTCTCGGCCCGCGACGACGACGTGATCATCATGGCGGGCTACCGCATCGGCCCGTTCGAGGTGGAGAGCGTGCTGGTGCTGCACGAGCAGGTCGCGGAAGCGGCCGTGGTCGGCATGCCGGACGAACTGCGCGGCGAAGTGCTCGAGGCGTTCGTGGTGCTGCGCGAGGGCGCCGCGGGCGGCCCGGAGCTGGAAGCCGAATTGCAGAGCCTGGTGAAGAGGAAGTTCGCCGCGCACGCCTACCCGCGCAGGGTCCACTTCGTGCCGAGCCTGCCGAAGACGCCCAGTGGCAAGGTGCAGCGATTCGTGCTGCGGCAGGGGGGTGCCCGATGACGCAGGTGTCCCTGCCCAGTTACGCCTCCGGAGTCTCGGACGTCCCGCTGCTCGGTGACACCATCGGCGGCAATCTCGATCGCACGGTGGCGGCGTTCCCGGACCGGGAAGCGCTGGTGGACCGGCCGACCGGGCGGCGCTGGACCTACCGTGCGCTCGGCGCCGCGGTCGACGCCCTCGCGTGCGGCCTGGCGGGCCGCGGCATCGGCAAGGGCGACCGGGTCGGCATCTGGGCGCCGAACTGCGCGGAATGGTTCATCGCGCAGTACGCCACGGCGAAGATCGGCGCGATCCTGGTCAACATCAATCCGGCGTATCGCACCAGCGAACTGGAGTACGTGCTGCGCCAGGCCGGCGTCCGGATGCTCCTCGCGGCCGAGCGGTTCAAGTCCTCGGATTACGTCGCGATGATCGAGCAGGTCCGCCCGAACTGCCCGGAGTTGACGCAGGTGCTCGTCCTCGGCACACCCGAGTGGGACGCGCTGGCCCGCACCGAGGTCGACGCCCAACGGCTCGCCACGCTCGGCGCGCTGCTGTCGGCCGATGACCCGATCAACATCCAGTACACCTCGGGCACCACGGGTTTCCCGAAGGGCGCCACGCTCAGCCACCACAACATCCTGAACAACGGCTATTTCGTCGGCGAGCTGTGCGGATACACCGAACACGACCGCATCTGCGTCCCGACTCCCTTCTACCACTGTTTCGGCATGGTCATGGGCAATCTCGCGAGCACGAGCCACGGTGCGGCGGTTGTGATCCCGGCGCCGTCGTTCGATCCGAAGGCGACGCTGGCCGCGGTCGAGGCCGAGCGCTGCACCTCGCTCTACGGCGTGCCGACGATGTTCATCGACATGCTCGCCGAACTGGATTCGGCCACCGTGGAGTTGTCCACGCTGCGCACCGGGATCATGGCGGGCTCACCGTGCCCCGTCGAGGTGATGAAGCGGGTGATCGACCGGATGGGCATGCGCGAGGTGTGCATCTGCTACGGCATGACGGAGACATCCCCGGTCTCCACCCAGACCCGGCGCGACGACGGCATCGACCGGCGCACCGCCACGGTCGGCCGGGTCGGCCCGCATCTGGAGGTCAAGATCGTCGATCCCGCAACGGGTCTCACGGTGCCGCGTGGCGAACCCGGCGAACTGTGCACCCGCGGCTACTCGGTAATGCTCGGGTACTGGAACGATCCGGACAAGACCGCCGAGGCCATCGATGCCGCCCGGTGGATGCACACCGGCGATATCGGCGTGATGGACGACGAGGGCTATCTGGCCGTCACCGGCCGGATCAAGGACATGGTCATCCGCGGCGGTGAGAACGTCTATCCGCGTGAGATCGAGGAATTCCTCTACACCCATCCCGACATCCTGGACGCGCAGGTGATCGGCGTGCCGGATCCGAAGTACGGCGAGGAGCTGATGGCCTGGGTCCGGATGCGCGAGGGCGCACCGCCGTTGGACGCCGCGGCCGTGCGCGAGTTCGCCACCGGCAAGCTGGCGCACTTCAAGATTCCCCGCTACGTGCATGTGGTCGAGGAATTCCCGATGACGGTCACCGGCAAGGTCCGCAAGGCCGAAATGCGGGAAATAGCCCGAGCGATCCTCGCGTCGTCGAAGGAGGCCCCGTAGAAATCGGCCCGTCGTGCCGCCGCCGGCGCGCAGCGCAGCGGCCGGGTACCCGCGACCGGCGAAAGACGCGGAGAGGCGGGGGAGCGGTAGTGTCTCCGACGTGACGACAGCGCCCGAGACTGCCAGTGCAGAGTCCACACCCGCCGTGCCACGCTCCGACACCGCGGGCCCAGCCAGCGTGAACCGTCGCATCGCCGAGGAACTCGCGGTGCGCGAGACCCAGGTGCGCGCCGCCGTCGAGTTGCTCGACGCGGGCTCGACGGTGCCGTTCATCGCCCGGTACCGCAAGGAGGTCACCGGCGGGTTGGACGACGCGCAGCTGCGCATGCTCGACGAACGTCTGCATTACCTGCGCGAACTCGACGAGCGCCGGGCCGCGATCCTCGAATCGATCCGCGACCAGGGCAAACTCGACGACGCCCTGCACCGGCAGATCCTGCTCGCCGAGACCAAGGCGCGGCTCGAGGACATCTACCTGCCGTACAAGCCGAAGCGGCGCACCAAGGCGCAGATCGCGCGCGAGGCCGGGCACGAACCGGTGGCCGACGCCCTGATCGAGGACCCGAACACCGATCCGGCGCAGTACACCGCCGAGCAGCTCGACGGCGCGCGCGCCATCCTGGTGGAACGCTTCGCCGAGGACGCCGACCTGGTCGGCGAACTGCGCGAACTGATGTGGAACCGCGGGCAGGTCACCTCGACCGTGCGCGCGGGCAAGGAGGAGGCGGGCGCGAAGTTCGCCGACTACTTCGAGTTCAGCGAGCCGTTCGACAAGCTGCCCTCCCACCGCATCCTCGCGCTGCTGCGCGGGGAGAAGGAGGAGGTGCTCACACTGCACCTCGAGCCCGACACCGAGGAGCCGCAGCCGGGTGAGCGCACCATCTACGAGGGTCGCATCGCCGCCCGCTTCGGCATCGCCGACCGCGGCCGCCGCGCCGACTCCTGGCTGCTGGACACCGTGCGCTGGGCGTGGCGTACCAAGTTGCAGGTCAGCCTGGGTATCGACACCAGGATGCGGCTGCGGCAGGCGGCGGAGAAGGACGCGGTCGACGTGTTCGCCGCGAATCTGCGCGATCTGCTGCTGGCCGCCCCCGCCGGCACCCGCACGACCATGGGGCTGGATCCCGGCTACCGCACGGGGGTGAAGGTCGCGGTGGTCGACGCCACCGGCAAGGTGGTCGCCACCGAGGTGATCTACCCGCACAAACCGCAGGGCCAGACCGAGAAGTCGCTGGCGGTGCTCGGCGCGCTGGTCGCCCGCTTCGGCGTGGAGCTCATCGCCATCGGCAACGGCACCGCCTCGCGCGAGACCGACGCCCTCGCCGCCGAGCTGATCGCGCGCATCCCGGAGAACAAGCCCACCAAGATCGTGGTCTCCGAGGCGGGCGCCTCGGTGTACTCCGCCTCCGCCTACGCCTCGCAGGAACTTCCCGACCTGGACGTCTCGCTGCGCGGGGCGGTGTCGATCGCGCGGCGGTTGCAGGACCCGCTGGCCGAGCTGGTGAAGATCGATCCGAAGTCCATCGGCGTCGGTCAGTACCAGCACGACGTGTCCGAATCGCTGTTGGCCCGCTCGCTGGGCGCGGTGGTCGAGGACGCGGTGAACGCGGTCGGCGTCGACGTGAACACGGCCTCGGTGCCGCTGCTGTCGCGGGTATCCGGCATCGCCGGTTCGGTGGCGGAAAGCATTGTGGCGCATCGGGACCAGAACGGCCCGTTCCGCAGCAGGACCGCGCTGCTCGACGTCCCGCGCCTGGGGCCGAAGGCGTTCGAACAGTGCGCGGGCTTCCTGCGCATCCGCGGCGGCGACGATCCGCTGGACACCTCCGCGGTGCACCCCGAGGCGTATCCGGTGGTGCGGCGCATCCTGGCATCGACAGGTCGCCCCATCGCGGAGGTCATCGGCAACACCACGGTGCTGCGCTCGCTGCGCGCCGGTGAGTTCACCGACGAACGCTTCGGTGTCCCCACGGTCACCGACATCATCGCCGAGCTGGAGAAGCCGGGCCGCGACCCGCGTCCGGAATTCAAGACCGCCGAGTTCGCCGCGGGCGTGGAGAAGGTCGCCGACCTGAAACCGGGCATGGTGCTCGAGGGCGTGGTGACGAATGTGGCCGCGTTCGGCGCGTTCGTCGACGTGGGGGTACACCAGGACGGCCTGGTGCACGTCTCGGCCATGTCGCACAACTTCGTCAAGGACCCGCGCGAAGTGGTCAAGTCCGGAGACGTGGTCAAGGTGAAGGTGCTCGAGGTGGACGTGGCGCGTCAGCGCATCGGGCTGTCCCTGCGCCTGGACGACGAGCCGGGCACACCCGCCAAAGGCGGCGACAACCGGCAGCGCGGCCAGGGCGGCCGACCCGCGGGCGGGGAGCAGCGGCAGCGGCAGAATGGCCAGAACAAGCAGCAGAGCCAGAACCGCAATCAAGGTCAGGGTCGCGGAGGCAACCAACGCCGCAACGCTCCCGCGCCGAGCGGCTCGATGGCGGACGCGCTGCGCAGGGCGGGTTTCGGCCAGTAGCCCGACGCGCGGGAGGGAGTAACGGCCATGCGACGGTGGCTCCAGGAGGACGTGATCGCCCAAGGGCGGCTGCCGTTGCTGTGCTTCCTGCTCGGATTCATCGTCGGATTCCTGGTCATCCGCGTCAGCGTCCGGCTGATCCGCGCGCGGGTGCGCTGGTGGCCGGGCAATCTGCGCGCCGGTGACACGCATATCCACCACATGGTGTTCGGGGTGATCCTGGTGCTGTCCTCCGGGGTCGGCATGGTCGCCCAGTACCAGAGCGCCGGCATGACCACCGCGGGCATCCTCGCCGCGCTCTTCGGTGTGGGCGCCGCGCTGGTTCTCGACGAATTCGCGCTGATCTTCTATCTGCGCGACGTGTACTGGGAGAAACAGGGACGCACGTCGGTGGACGCGGTGTTCGTCGCGCTCGCCGTGACCGGATTGCTGCTACTGGGCTTCCACCCGCTGTGGATGCTGGACATCAACGACTTCCGGCGCGACCCGAGCGTCGAGGTCCGCGCTTTCGTCGTCGTGTTCGCGGTGGTCAACCTCGCTCTCGCCGCGATCGTGATCGCCAAAGGGAAGATCTGGACCGGCCTGTTCGGCATGTTCTTCCTGCCGCTGCTGTTCGTCGGTGCGCTGCGCCTGAGCCGCCCCGGTGCGCCATGGGCGCGCTGGCGTTACGCCGACCGCAGACGCATGATGTACCGGGCCATCGTCCGGGAACGGCGCTATCGCCGTCCGGTCATCCGCGCCAAGATCTTCGTGCAGGATCTGGTCGCGGGGAAACCGGACGTCGAGCACGTCCGCACGGCGGCGGAAGCGGAACTCACCCGCACGGTCGTGCCCGCTCCGCCCGCCCCGCATCGGCACCACTCGCTGTGGCATTCCGACCACGGTTCGCTGCACACGTCCGGCTCGCCGCCCGCCCAGGACGCGATCTCCGGCGAACAGAACCACTGAGCGCAGCATCTGCCGAGACGACCTGCCGCTTCACGTCGGTGCGCGAGGGTTGCTCCTTGGCTTGCCGCCGTCTCCCAGGGGCGGCCGGGTTCGGATGCCGCCATTCGTGGAACCCGAGGCTATGCGTATACGTATACTGTGACCGTGTTGGATCCCTTCAGTCTCGCGGTCGGCGCCGGCTTGGTCGGTGTCGGCTGGGCATGTGGCAGGTTCGGGCATCGGCGGCGAGCCCGGCCGGGAGGAAGCCTTCCCGCGCGCTGCGGTTGCGGTCACGACCTCGCGCTGCACGACCGCGCCACCGGCACTTGTCACGCCGAGATCTCCCGTAAGGGCACGCACGGCCTGCGGGAATGGGTCGGTTGCCAGTGTCGCCGCTACACCGGCCCGACCCCGCTGGAGGAAGTGTTCGCGTCGCCGATCCTCCCGCCCGAGTCCTGAACGGGCAGGAGTTCACGCACGGCCGGTCGCCGCACTGAGTTCACCACCGTCGCGCTGTCTCGCACCCCGCGCGGGCCGTAGCGTGAGAGGGCGCCGCCGCGCGGTCGCCCGGGCCGATTTCTTCCGTGGCGCGCCGATCTGGCACAATGCTCAGGTTGCCCTGGGTGGTAGTCGACCAGGCGCACCCCCCTAATTCGGAGCATGAACCGGCCGAGCACATGGAGTGCCGCCAGGGTCCTCTGTTCGCGCGAAACCATAAGGATGGAAATGAACACCCTTGACTTCGTCGACGAAAAGTCGCTGCGTAGCGACGTCCCCGACTTCCGCCCGGGCGACACGCTGAACGTGCACGTGAAGGTCATCGAAGGCTCGAAGGAGCGCATCCAGGTCTTCAAGGGCGTCGTGATCCGCCGCCAGGGTGGTGGCATCCGCGAGACCTTCACGGTGCGCAAGGTGTCGTTCGGTGTCGGCGTGGAGCGCACCTTCCCGGTGCACAGCCCGAACATCGACCACATCGATGTCGTGACCCGCGGTGATGTCCGCCGCGCCAAGCTGTACTACCTGCGCGAGCTGCGCGGCAAGGCCGCCAAGATCAAGGAAAAGCGCTGAGCTAGCTTCTCGGCACAGCAGATCTTCCTCAGCCCGGCATCGGACTTCGGTTTCGCTGCCGGGCTAATCTGTTCGGCGTGGCAGACGAAAGTGGGTCGGTGTCGGTGTCCGAGTCGGGCGACGAGAATTCGCGGGTAGGTCGCGCCAAGCGGCGACCGAAGAAGAAGCAGCGGCCGTTCTGGCAGGAATTGCCGATCCTCATCGTGATCGCCGCGGTGATCGCCGCGTTGATGGTCACGTTCGTCGGTCGGCCGTACGTGATTCCGTCGGAGTCGATGGAAACCACGTTGCACGGCTGCGCCGGTTGCACCGGTGACCGCATCTATGTGCAGAAGCTGAGCTACTACTGGGGTGATCCGCAGCCGGGCGACGTGGTCGTGTTCGTCGGCCCGCCCTCGTGGAACACCACCTACAAGTCGATCCGCTCCGACAACGCCGCCGTCCGTGGCGTGCAGAACTTCTTCTCGTTCTTCGGCCTGGTGCCGCCGGACGAGAACGATCTGGTGAAGCGTGTGATCGCGGTAGGCGGCCAGACCGTGCAGTGCTGCGACGCGCAGGGCCGGGTCATCGTGGACGGCAAGCCCCTGGACGAGCCGTATGCCCGCTACCTGGCCCCGTACGTGCCGGGCCAGCCCTACGGCCCGGGGGGAGGACGCGAATTCAAGCCCGTGAAAGTGCCCGAGGGGCATCTGTGGGTGATGGGCGACAACCGCAACCAGAGCGCCGATTCCCGCGCCCATATCACCGACGAACTGCAGGGCACCATCCCCGTGGAGAACGTGCGCGGCAAGGCGGTGTTCAAGATCTGGCCGCCCGGCCGGATCGGACCGGTGCGTGCGGAGAATCCGCAGGAGAACTGACCGCTCGGACGCAGGATAATCGGATGGTGGGGCAAGGTCGAGTGCCGGTGGGTAACGGTTGGCCGCCGCGTGTGGTGATGCGCAGGGCCGGAGGTTTGCGCACGCTCGAGGCGGCTTTGATCCGCAGTGGCCTCGGCCCCGTCGCCGGCGTCGACGAAGCGGGGCGCGGTCCGTGCGCGGGACCGCTGGTGGTGGCGGCATGCCTGCTCGCTCCGAAGGCATATGACAAGCTGGCCGGCCTCGACGACTCCAAAAAGCTCACCGAGGCCACCCGGGAAGAGCTGTATCCGGTGATCGTCCGGCTGGCGCTGGCCTACTGGGTGGTCGTCATCCCCGCCTGGGAGATCGACTCGATCGGCATCCACGTCGCCAATATCGAGGGCATGCGCCGCGCCGTGGCCGGGCTCGGGCGCACGCCTGGCTACGTGCTCACCGACGGATTCCGGGTACCCGGAATCCCCGTGCCCTCGCTGCCGGTGATCGGGGGCGACGGTGCGGCGGCCTGCATCGCGGCGGCCAGCATTCTGGCCAAGGTCACCAGGGACCGCATCATGGTCGAGCTGGACCAGCGATTCCCCGGCTACGGCTTCGCCGCCCACAAGGGTTACAACACGCCCGAGCACACCGCCGCATTGCACCGCCTCGGACCCAGCAGCGAGCACCGCCGCTCCTGGCGCAATGTGCGCGAAGCCGCCGGGCTGCGGCCGGTCGCGACGGCGGCCGACGTCGCGGACGCCGTACTGGCCGAAGGGCTGGACGAAGCCCTGTCAGAGCAGTTTCCGAACGAGCGTACGGCTGGCCGAGTGGCTACCGACGCAGCGCATGCGCGATGATGTGACCATACGACGCGATGCGGCGAGAAGGAGGACGTCCCACCCGATGAGTGCCGAGGACCTCGAGAAGTACGAAACCGAGATGGAGCTCTCGCTGTATCGCGAGTACAAGGACATCGTCGGTCAGTTTTCGTACGTGGTGGAGACCGAGCGCCGCTTCTACCTCGCCAACTCCGTGGAGCTGCGGCCGCAGAACGCGGATGGCGAGGTGTACTTCGAGGTGCGGATGAGCGACGCGTGGGTGTGGGACATGTATCGCCCGGCCCGCTTCGTCAAGCACGTCCGGGTCATCACCTTCAAGGACGTCAACATCGAGGAGCTGGAGAAGCCGGACCTGCGGCTGCCCGAGTGAGCAGGCCGGGAGTTCTGCACAGCGACTCGGTTATCAACAGGTTTTCCGATTCCCCAGGTCGGCGTCGCTGAGCTGATTCGGTCCCCGCGCACGCTGGCCGGGTGACGGACAAACAGGCGCTCGGCGCGCACGGGGAGGAACTGGCGGCAGAGTTTCTGCGCGCCGCGGGGATGGAGATCATCGCCAGGAACTGGCGTTGCCGATACGGCGAACTCGATCTCATCGCCAAAGACGGGGATGTGACCGCGTTCGTCGAGGTCAAAACACGTTCGGGTCTGGGTTACGGCACTCCTGCGGAGTCGGTCACCTTCGCCAAGCGGCAACGGATCCGACGGCTGGCCCTGCTGTGGCTGGCCGAGCAGGACGGACCGTGGCGGCGCATCCGGTTCGACGTGGTGTCGGTGCTGGCGCAGCGTGGTCGGACACCGGTGATCGATCATCTCGAGGCGGTGTTCTGAATGGCCCTCGGCCGGGCGCACTCGGTCGCGGTCACCGGCGTGGACGGCCTGCTCGTCGAAATCGAAGCCGATATCGGCCAGGGCCTGCCCTCGGTCCATCTGGTCGGGCTCCCCGACACCGCGTTGCAGGAATCGCGCGACCGGGTCCGCTCCGCGGTGGCGAACTCCGGGGAGAAGTGGCCCGACGGCCGTGTGGTGCTCGCGCTGTCGCCGGCGACCTTGCCGAAACTGGGCAGCGTTTACGACCTGGCACTCGCGGCCGCGGTGCTGGACGCGTCCGGTTCGGTCCCCTCCGAACGGCTCGCGAAGACGGTGCTGCTCGGCGAACTCGCGCTGGACGGGCGGGTGCGGCGAGTGCGCGGCATCCTGCCCGCCGTGCTCGCGGCGCGCAAGGCAGGCTGGTCGACCGTCGTGGTGCCCGCGGTGACCATGGCCGAGGCCGGACTGGTCGAGGGCATCGAGGTGCTCGGAGCGCGCAGTTTGCGCGGGGTGGTGGCGTGGCTGCGCGGGGAAGGCGCGCTCGACGAGCCGGACGGTGACCTGCCGGATACGGTGCGGCAGGGCGGCGATCTCAGCGAGGTGGTCGGCCAGGACGAAGCCCGCTGGGCCTTGGAGGTCGCCGCGGCGGGCGGGCACCACTTGCTGCTCACCGGACCACCGGGCATCGGCAAAACCATGCTGGCGCAACGTCTTCCGAGCCTGCTGCCACCGCTCACGGAGACCGAGGCGCTGGAGGTGACGGCGATCCACTCCATGGCGGGCACGCTCGGGGGTGATCACCCATTGATCACCGCGCCACCGTTCGTCGCCCCGCACCACTCGACCTCGGTGACCGCGATGATCGGCGGCGGTTCGGGGACCGCCCGCCCCGGCGCGGTCAGCCGCGCCCACCGCGGCGTGCTGTTCCTCGACGAATGCGCCGAACTCGGCACGAAGGTGCTGGAGGCGATGCGGACGCCGCTGGAGGAAGGGGAAGTGCGCATCGCCCGGCGCGACGGTGTGGCACGCTACCCGGCCCGCTTCCAGCTCGTCTTGGCCGCCAACCCCTGTCCCTGCGCCCCGGCCCGCGACGTCGACTGCATCTGCGCGCCGTTGGCTCGCCGCCGCTACCTCGGCAAACTGTCCGGGCCGCTGATGGATCGGATCGACATCTGGGTGCGGATGCACGGGCAGTCCGGCGCGGCGTTCAGTACCGACGCGGCCGAGAGCAGCGAGGTCGTTCGCGCCCGAGTCACCTCGGCGCGCCGCGCCGCCGCCGAGCGCTGGCGTGAGTACGGATGGCTCACCAACGCAGAGGTTCCCGGTCACATCCTGCGCCAGCGTTTCCGTCTACCGCGTGAATCGCTCGCTCCCGTCGAGGCCGCGCTGCGTCTCGGCCGCATGTCCGCGCGCGGTGCGGACCGGGCCATTCGTGTCGCCTGGACTATCTGCGATCTGCGCGGCGGCGATCGGCCCTCGGCACAGGACGTTCTAGCCGCATTGAACTTTCGTCAGCGGGACGCGCAATGAGCGCGCGAGAGCCGACCGCGGACACGCCAGCGGAGGTTTTCGCGGCGGATACGCCTGCCGCAGTGGGCGCGCCTGTGGCTGCGGATGCGCCCGCGGCGCGGAACGTGCCTCCAGCGCTCCAAACGGAGCACGTGGCTGTGGCGGTCGAAGCGCCCACGGCCGCGAGTGTGCCTAGAGCGGTCGATGTCCCTGTGGCCGCGAGGGTAATCGGGGCGGGTGTGCCGGGGGTCGAAATCGGGGAGGGGGCAACGGATGTCCCTAGGGCGGCGGATGTGCTGGCAGCGCGGGACTCGCCTCCAGTGGTGGGCGGGCTCCAGCTGGAGCACGTGGCTGTGGTGGTCGAAGCGCCCACGGATGCGAGTGTGTCCAGGCCAGCCGTTGTGCCGGTGGCCGCGAAGGCGACCGGGACGGGTGTGCCGGGGGTCGCAATCGTGCAGGGGGCAACGGATGTCCCTAGGGCGGCGGATGTGCTGGCAGCGCGGGACTCGCCTCCAGTGGCGGGCGTGCCCCAGATGGAGCACGTGGCAGTGGTGGTCGAAGCGCCCACGGCCGCGAGTGTGCCGAGGGCAGAGGATGTCCCTGTGGCGGCGCATGCGGCCGGGGCGATTGACGTTCGCGCGGCCGCGAGTGCGCGTGCGGCGGTGAACAAGCCTGCGGTGCTCGATGTGCCCTCTGCATCCAGTGCGCTCGGGGCGGTAGATGGGCACGCGGCGGCAGACCGGGCTGGGTTGGACGAAGTGCCCACAGCCGCGAGTGTGCCTGGGGCGGTGAGTGTGGCTGGGGCGGTGAGTGCGTCTGTGGCCGCGAGTGCGCGTGCGAGTGCGCTTACGGATGCGGCGGTGCCTGCGGTGGTGGACGTGGCGGGGCTCGTAAGTGTGCCTGGGGGAGGGGATGTGCTTGCGGTGGCGAATGTGCCTGGAGTCGTCGCGCCCGCGTGCGGGTCGAATTCCGTGGCCGGTGAATCCGATGCCCGGAGGCTCGCGTGGGTGTACCTGTCGCGGGTGGTGCAGGGGCCGTGCGCGCCGCTGTCGGCGCTCATCGAGTCGGTGGGGGTGGTCGAGGCGGCGCGGGCCGTGCGGGAGTGTGCGCTACCCGAACCGCTGCGCGGGCCGACGGCGCAGCGGCGCGATGTCGACGTTGCGGCGCGGGATCTGGAGGCCATCGACCGGATCGGCGGGCGTGTGGTGACGCCGGACGATCCGGAATGGCCCGCTTGGCGCATGCTCGGTCTCGCGCAGCTCGAGCCGGGACGGGATCGGGACGGCGCCGTGCCACTGGTGCTGTGGGTGCGCGGCCCGCGCTCGCTGCTGGAGTCCAGCGAGCGCGCTGTGGCGGTGGTGGGCGCGCGGTGCAGCACCGGGTACGGCAACCGGGTGACGGGGGAGATCGCGGGTGACCTCGCCGCGCAGGGATGGACCATTGTCTCCGGAGCGGCGTTCGGGATAGACGCCATGGCGCACCGGGCGGCGCTGGCGGTGGAAGGTCTCACCATCGCGGTGCTGGCGTGCGGCATCGACCGGCCTTATCCAGCGCAGCACGCGCGCCTGCTGGCCGACATCGCCGAATCCGGCTTGGTGGTCAGCGAATACCCGCCCGGTGTCACCGCGCAGAAACACCAATTCCTCGCCCGGAACCGCTTGATCGCCGCCTTGGCCGATGGCGTGCTCGTCGTCGAGGCCGGGCTGCGCAGCGGCGCGCGCAACACCGTCAAATGGGCACGCCGTCTCGGCCGTCCCGCCCTGGCCGTGCCGGGCCCGGTGACCTCGGCCGCTTCGGTGGGCTGCCACCGTATGATCCGCGACGGCGAAGCCCTCCTGGTGACCAGGGCCGAGGAAGTCGCCGACGAGGCGGGGCCGTTGCGGCTGTCGATTCCCGGGGTGGGGGCAGGCGGCAATCCGGAGGACCAGTTGAACGAAGACGAGGCCGCGGTCTTCGCCACGCTGCCGAGAATCGGTGCGCGATTGCCACTGGAGGTGTCCCGGCAGTGCGGATTGCCACTTCCGGTGGTGCGTGCGACGTTGTCCGCCCTCGAATTGGCAGGACTGGCGGCCAATGACGAAAGCGGTTGGCACCGAACGGCGCGTCGCGGATGAACGCGATCGGCGCGGTCGCTTGCCATCCGGACCGCCGGTCGGGACGGTGGAAGCATGGAGGAACTGCCCGAAGATCTGGAAGCGCTGCTGCTCGAGTACGGCAGGCATCTGCGGCTCGGGCGCAACCGGTCGGAGCACACCGTACGCGCTTACCTGGGCGACGCCCGGTCCCTGCTGGAGCATCTGTACACGCGGTCGGCCGATTCGGCGATCCGCGAGCTGGACCTGCTGTTGCTGCGTTCATGGCTGGCGCAGCAAGCGGCGGCGGGCGCGGCGCGAACGACCGTGGCCCGAAGGGCGTCGTCGGCGCGCACGTTCACCGCCTGGCTCACCCGGACCGGCCGGTTGCCCGCCGATCCGGGGCTGCGGTTGGGGTCGCCGAAGGCGCATCGCGTCCTTCCCGCCGTACTCGGCAGGCAACAGGCGCTGGGTGCCATGGACGCCGCGGAATCCGGCGCCGCGCAGCGCGATCCGATGGCCTTGCGAGATCGGGCGATCGTGGAATTGCTGTACGCCACCGGCATCCGGGTCAGCGAGCTGTGTGGACTGGACATCGAGGACGTGGACCGCGAGCGGCGGGTGGTGCGGGTACTCGGCAAAGGCAACAAAGAGCGATCCGCGCCGTTCGGCACGCCCGCCGACGAGGCGGTCGGCAATTGGCTGCGCTATGGCCGCCCCGATTTCGCCACCGCCGCGTCCGGCCGGGCGCTGCTGCTCGGCCGCCGCGGCAGGCGTCTGGATCAGCGCCAGGCCAGAACCGTTGTGCACGAAGTGGTCTCGGCCATCCCCGGCGCACCGGACCTCGGCCCGCACGGTCTGCGGCACACCGCCGCGACCCACCTCCTCGAGGGCGGCGCCGACCTGCGTGTGGTTCAGGAACTCCTCGGCCACGCCAGCATGGCCACCACTCAGCTCTACACCCACGTCTCCATCGATCGGCTCAAGAAAGTGCACGACCAAGCCCACCCCCGGGCTTGACGGCGCGGTCGCGGTCGCCGACACCGGGCCTGGGTACGCCGTCCCCGGCGCGAGTAAGCGCATCGCCGGACGAACGAACATCTGCAACCGGTCGGCTCACCGGCTCACGTAACAGTGCGCCCAAGCCTCCCGCCCATCCCCGCCCATCCGCGGTACGCCAGCCGCCGGGCCTGGTGTGCACCTGCCGCCAACCGCGTCGTTGGTACATCGCTATCGCCGGTACAGGGCTATCGCCGCCGCTCGGTCGGACGAGACCGTGCGCACGGCGCGCTGCCCCGATCGGCGGCCATGCGCGCAGCCGCGGTCAGTAGTTGTGACCCCACGCCCACTCGACGCGCGGCCGGAGGAACATACAACCGGATCACCGAGACGACGGACTCCGTACCCGCCGATCGGCGCACGATCTCCGGCAGCACGCCGCCTGCGCCGAGTCCGACGTGTACGACCACGGTCTGGTCGCGCTCCGCGACGACCGCCGCGAGGAACTCGGGGCGGTGATAGCCACCCCACCGGATCAGCAGGCCAGACCTCTGGACACCGGTCCCGGTCGCGGACGTGCCGCAGCGCCGTGATGCAGGCGTCGAGATCCCCTCGCTTCGCGGTCGAATGATCACGTTCATCCGACCATTCCGAGCCGCTCACCCGCCGAGCCGCCCACTATCAGACCGATTAGTCGGTTTTGACGCTTTTGTCGTGCCCGAAGGTTCGCTTCAATCCCCGCTCACGCAGGGAAGTAGGCGAATCCGTATGTGATCGGCCCCGAGAAAGCGCACCCTTAAAGTAGCGAATCAGTGCCCGCAGTTCACGACGTACTTCGAGTGGAAAGACGAACGATGTCCACGGTCAGCGGACCACAGGCCCTGCGTCGCGGACTATACCCACTGACGGGGCAGTCCGCGTGGCCACGTTCTGCCGTTCCTTCCACTTCGCCCCGGCCCGTTGTGCAGGAGAGGGTACGCGAGATTTCTCTCGACGGCGGCGCGTCGAGAATGACGATCGGGCGGTCCGGCGCGGCCGATATCGCCGTGCCTTCCGACCCGACCGTATCCCGGTTGCACGCCATTATCGAGCGTGTCGGCGGATGCTGGGTCATCGTCGACGACGGTCTGTCCAAGAATGGGACATTCGTCAATGGCGAACGCGTCGGTGGGCGGCGGAAACTCGGCTCCGGCGACACGATTCGCGTCGGCCGTTCGGTATTCGTCTTCCGGGCCGCCGACTCCTTCGACGAGGAAATGACGCTTGCCCATTCGCCGCTGCCGACCCGTAATTCGCTCACCCCGGCCCAGTATCTCGTTCTGGAGGCGCTGTGCCGCCCTTACGACGCACACGACGGCTATTCCTACCCCGCCGCCAACCGTCAGATCGCGGACGATCTGTGCCTGAGTCTCTCGACCGTCAAGACGCACATGCGGGCGCTGTTCCGGATATTCCAGGTCGAAGCCCTACCGCCGCATCAGAAACGGCTTTTCCTGGTCGAACGCGCGGTCGAATTGGGCATCGTCAGCGACCAGGAAAGGTAAGACTCCGGCCGGGATCCTCAGCGGCGGTCCGGGACGAATCAGATCGGTTGGAAACCCGCGCCCGCGCCGCCGCGCGCGTTGACGTCGGCGACGACCGCGGTGAAGTCGGTGCCGAGTTGCGGTCCCAGGCACGGGATCGCCAAGTAGCCGCTGACCATGCCGACGAGGGTGGTCCCGACGACCAGCGGCGCGCCCGAATCGCCCTCGACGACGCACGTCTGGGTCCACGTCCTGTCGCCGCCGGTGAACACGTCACCGTAGGCTGCACCGCAGGTCCGGCCGGTTGTCCGGCCTTCCTTGCATACCGTGTCCGGCGGTCGGGCGGGGCCGCCGATGGCGGTGATAGTGGTTCCGCCCACCTGGTTGACCGGCGCGACCTTCGCCGGGTCGAACTCGATCACGGCATAGTCCATGGTCTCGTTGGAGTAGGCGATGGTGCCGACGGTACCGGCGTCGCGATTGCCCTCGGCGACGATGGCGGCGTTCGCGTCCCCGCAGTGCCCCGCGGTGAACCCGACCAGCCGGCCACCGGAGTCGCGCCCGATCGTGGTGAGGGTGCAGATGTTCTGACCGCCGACGACGATGCCGGAGCCGCCACCCAGAACGGATGGAGTCTCGGCTTGCGCGGTCCCGGGTGCCCCGAACAGCGCTGTGGTCGCGGTCAGAGCCGCTGCAGCGCCCACGAGTTTCCTGAACTTGGTCATCCGGTAATTCAACCGCACTCAACGGTGCGTCACGATTGATTCGCGGATGTTTCCCGGTCAGGGCGCCTCGGTGCGGTATGGATCGAAATTATCTACTCGCCTCTCGACGCATAGCCCGCTCGGAGAGCGGCCGACACAAACGAGACGCCTCGGGTGTGCGACACAGCCCGAGGCGCACTCGTCTTCGAGGCGCTGCCTACGAATGCGATCAAGCGGCGCAGACGAACACGGCCACCGCGTTGACCACCGGCGGAAGCAGCAACAAAGGAGCGCAGAAAATACCCAGCGGCCAAATCAGGCCCAATGTCGCGGGCTCGACCTGAACCGGTACCGGTTGATCCGCCACTTGCCCAGGTCCCGGGGTTACTTCCGGGGCGGCGGAAGCAAGACCTGAACCCAGGGCGATGATCGGTGTGAGCGCTACCGCCGCTGCCGTTGCGCGCATTTTGTTCGTGATCATGATGTCTCCATCGATTGGTTGCTTCACCAGCCCTCGTTGGTTGAAGGCCGTTATTGTGAACACACCATCAACTCTTGTCGGCGGGCGCGCGTGAGACCATCAGCCCCGGGGTCGGAATCATTCATACCGGGTGAGCCGACGAGACACCTGAGTCGTTATTCTGCGCGGCCCGCGAGTCGTCGGCGTAGCGCCGGACCGGTGGATTTTCACCGGTCCGGCGCCGGTCGCCGACATGATCAGCCGTGCGCGACCGGAGCGGTTTCCGGCTGCTGGGCCGGTTGCGGCCGCCGCGCCCGCAGCAGGACCGCGCCGAGCAGGGCGGCGGCGACACTGAATCCGGCGCTGATCCAGGCCCCGGCGGACATGGCAGCGGTGAAGGCGTCCTTGGCGGGCTCGATGTAGCCCAGTTGGAAGGCGGCGCCGATGGATTCGCGCGCCGCGTCGGGAACGTCGGCGGGCATGTTCGAGGTGAACACGCCGGCCAGCACGCTACCGAGGACGGCGATGCTGATCGCCATGCCGACCTGCTGGATCGTGTCGTTCATCGCGGAGCCCACACCGGCGTGCTGGAGCGGGATCGCGCTCATGATCGCCGCGTAGGCGGCCGGACCCGCCAGACCGCCGCCGATGCCCATCACCAGCATGCTGACCAGAACCCACAGGTATCCGCTCCCGGCCGCGAGGATGCCGAAGGCCACGCCCATGACGAGCAGTCCCGACACGATGAGCGTCTTGTTGCTCAGAGTCTTGCCCAGTGTCGCGCCGAGGCCGTTGCAGACCGCCGCCGCCACGGCGTACGGCAGCAGCGCCAGCCCGGCTTTCATCGGACCGTAACCGAGCACGAACTGCAGGTACTGGGTGAGCATGAGCATGACCGCGCCCATGCCGAAGACCATCAGCAGCAGAGTGAGAGAGGTGCCGGTGAAATCCCGGCTGCGGAATACCGCCAACGGCAACATGGGATGTGCCGAGCGGCTCTCCCAGACGACGAAGCCGGCCGCCGCGAGGACGGCCAGCACGATCACCCCGATGTTCCACTCCCGCTCGATGATCACGTAGACCGTCGCGCTCAGCGCTACGACGGACAGGGCAACGCCGACGAGGTCGACCGGCCGTTGTTCACCGGTGGTCTCGGGCATCAGCACGACGGCGGCGATGATCGCGAGCGCCGCCACCGGGATATTGAGCAGGAACACCGACCCCCACCAGTAGTGCTGGAGCAGGAATCCGCCCAGTGTGGGCCCGGCGACGATGCCGACCATGGAGACCGTCGACCAGGCCGCCATCGCCGTGCGCCGTTCGTCCTCGGCGAAGGTGGTCATGAGGATGGACAGGGTCGACGGCATCAACAGCGACCCGCCGACGCCCATCGCGACGCGGGCGGCCACGACCTGCCACGGTTCGGTCGCCAGCACGGCCGCCAGCGACGCAGCCCCGAACACGGCCAGGCCGGTGATCAGCGCTCGCCGCCTGCCGAACCGGTCGGACAGGCTTCCCGCGGTGAGCAGGAGCCCGGCGAAGACCAGCACGTAGGCGTCCAGAATCCACTGCACGTCCGCCGGTGTGGCGCCTAGCTCCCGGATCAGCGACGGGATCGCGAGATTGAGCACGGTGCTGTCGAGCATCAGCACGAGCAAGGACAGACAGAGGACCCCCAGGACCCACCAGCGGCGGGGGTCTCGTACAACGTTCGATTCCACCCGCACAGCGTACGAGAAACTCGAACGCTGTGCGAGGGATTATAAGATCGTGTCGTGACCAAGCAGTTCGCCTCGGTATGGACCAAGCAACCCCGCCAGCCCAAGACATCCGGGTTGCACCGGGAGCAGATCATCGCCGCGGCGTTCGAAATTCTCGACGCCGAAGGGCTGGAGTCGCTGAGTATGCGCAAGCTCGGCGCGAAGCTCGGCGCGGGCGCGACCAGTCTCTACTGGCACGTCTCCAACAAGGAAGAACTGCTGGAATTGGTGCTCGACCAGTTCTGGGGGGTGGTGCGGATTCCGGAGCCCGAAGAGGCTTCCTGGCGCGAATTGCTCACCACTTTCGCCTACAGCTTCCGCGCCTCCATTCGCGAGCATCCGTGGAGCGTCTCGTTGGTCGGGCAGTTGCCCAGTATCGGTCCCAACTCGCTGCGGCTGAGTGATCGGCTGCGCCGCGCCTTCGTGCGGGCGGGCTTCGAGGGGGTGGACATCTACCTGGCCAGTGGAACGGTGATGTGTTTCGTCCTCGGCCAGGTGACTCCCGAGATCGCCTGGGAGAAGGCGTCGAAGGGGGCCGAGGTCGACACCGACGGCATACTGCGCGTGATGGACGAGGTGGCGGGCGGCTATCCCGAGATGCTCGCGGACTACCGGGCGACCGTGCCGTCCGATCAGGAGGCGGGGCGAGCCATGGCGTTCGACTTCGGCTTGCTCTGCGTCCTGGATGGTTTGCAGGCGCGCCTGCGCGCGAAGTCGGAATTTCCGGGGTCGGCCCGGATGGGGGTATCGGGCGAGTGACCTGGACGAGACTGGAACTGGTTACTCTTGGTATAAACCGTGCGGATCGACGGTATTGTGCGAACAAACTGATACCTGTTCTATAGATCTTCTGGCGGCGGGTGCGTGCCGACGCGGCGCAGTCCGCCGCAGTCGCGCAGAAAGGCGTCTCCGTGAGTACGCACACCGTTCTCGGCCGAGAGGTGCGCATGCCGGTCCGCATCCGGCTCGCCCACGCGTTCATGGCTACCTATCTGGTGCCCGCCGAGCCGGCGCAGCGCCTCATCGACTACTCCGGCCTCCAGCTGCTCCGGCTGCCGGGCGGGCGGGCGATGTGCACGCTGGTCTTCGTCGACTACGTCGACGGCGATCTGGGCCCCTACAACGAGTTCGGCGTCTCGTTCATGGTGCGCCACCACACCGCGGGCGCGGCCTCGGGATTCGGGGATCTGCGGGCGCTGGTGACCGGGCAGGCCGGCGTATTGATCCACCGGCTGCCGGTCGACGGTGATTTCACCCTCGCCGCGGGACGCGGTATCTGGGGATTTCCCAAAGAACTCGCCGAATTCGCCGTCGACCACGGTGGCCGGACGCGTACCGGCGCACTGCACCAGAACGGGCAGCTCATCGCCGATCTCGCGATTCGGCCCGGGTTCGCGACTCCGAACCGCGCCACCGGGTCCTCGTTCGACGCCTACTCGCACATCGATGGCGTCACCCGCTGCACGCGCTGGGAGATGCGCCCTTCGGGCATGCGGGCGCGCTTCGGCGGGGCCGAGCTGACTCTCGGGGACCACGAGATCGCCGCGGAACTCCGGTCGATCGGCCTGCCGAAACGCGCGGTGATGTCCTCGTCCGTCTCGCGACTGGCCATGACGTTCGAGGACGCGATCGCGGTCTGACGCCGCTGGGTAACCACCCGGTCACGGGCGGGCGGGGAGCGTGGACGGTGCTCGCGGCGCCGGTTACGCTGACGTAGCTGATCATTTGCCAATACTCTCGGTTATGGAGTGTGCCCGTGATCGTCACCGACCGGATCTGCGCGCCTGAAGTGGACTTCGAGCTGCGACGACCATCCGAGTACCGGCGACTTCCGGGAGCTGACCGTCCTGTCGGCTGCCTTCGGCAGACATGGTTGCTGACTGGCATAGGAGCCCTCGGGGCGGCAGCCGGTCCTCCGAGTGATGCGAGGGTCGGCGCGCACGCCATGGCGAACGTTCCGGTGCGCGTGCCGTCACCGATCGCGTTCTCACGGCCGGTGCGGACCAGCCGCGAGCTTCCACTCCTCCCGCTAGCGTGGTGTGGTGTGACCACCGTGCGGTCCGGCGTGAAGCTGCGCGCCGGAAGAACACTTTGCGGCGAGAGCCGCCCCTTCTCGCGGCACGCATGTGCCGGCCGAGCGACCCCCGCGTGGGCGGATGCCGCAGGACGCTCGATCCGAACCGAGGCGGCGTGACGCTGCCGAATCCGGAAGCCGAATCGGAAGAGGGCGACGAGGAACTCGACTACCGCTTCACGCTCGCGAACGAGCGCACCTTCCTGGCCTGGATGCGGACCGCGCTGGGGCTGCTGGCCGGCGGCGTCGCGGTGCACACACTGGTCCAGTCGTTCCGGATCGCAGGGCTGCGGCGCGCGATCGCGTTGAGCTGCCTGGTCTTGGCGGCGGTCGTCGCGGTCGGCGCGTACGCGCACTGGCGGCGCATCGGCGTGGCCATGCGGCGCGGCGATCCGCTGCCGGAGACGGTGCTGGTGCCGATCCTGTCGGCGGGCATCGCGATCGTCTCGGTGCTGGCGGGTGTGGCGGTGCTGCTGCGATGAGCGCGCCGCATCTGTCCGCCGAACGCACCGCGCTGGCGTGGCGGCGCACCGCCGTGTCGGCGATGGTCGTCGGCACGTTGTTCGTGCATCAGGCGCTCGGCAGCGGGTGGCGCGCGGCCGCCGTCGCGCCCATCGGCGCAGCGATCGCGATGGCAGCGCTGGCCGGAGGCTGCTACCTGCGCAATCGCGGGCTTCACCGAGGCCACTACGCCCATGGCGGCCGCGTCATCGCCGGGACGGCGATGGCGGTGGTCGTGGTCGCGCTGGCCGCCGCGGCGGCCGGTTCTCTCGAACCGCTGCCCTGAAGGGCTTGCGGCCCAGCAAGGTTGGCCGAGACGACAGGAGGACGACAATGAGCACAGCGAGCGAGCCGAGCCACTTCATCGTCGCGGAGCACGAGCGCGCGACCGCCGCCTTGCCCTTCGCCGACACGACCGATCCGGCCGACTCCGAGCGCGGTTTCATCGCCGCGCTGGAACCCGGCGTGGTCACCTCCGAAGACGGAACCGTCGTGTGGGACAACGACTCCTATGCGTTCCTGCGGGATCCCTGCCCGGCCTCGGTGCATCCCAGCCTGTGGCGGCAGTCGGGCCTCGCGATGCGACAAGGGTTGTTCGAGGTGACCGAGGGCATCTATCAGATCCGCGGTTTCGACATCTCCAATATGACGCTGGTCGAAGGCGAAACCGGCGTCCTCGTGATCGATCCGCTGATCTCGGCCGAGACCGCGGCGGCCGGTCTCGCGCTCTACCGCGCCCATCGGGGCGACCGGCCGGTGACCGGTCTGATCTATACGCATTCGCACATCGACCACTTCGGCGGGGCGTGCGGGGTCACCACCGCGGCGGCGGTCGAGGAAGGGCGCTGTCCGGTGCTGGCGCCGGCCGGCTTCCTGGAACACGCGGTGGCCGAGAACATCTACGCGGGAACGGCGATGGCGCGCCGCGCCGGGTACATGTACGGCGCGGTGCTGCCGCGCGGACCGCTGGGCGCGGTGGGCTCCGGGCTCGGTCAGACCACGTCGGTCGGCACGGTCACGCTGATCCCGCCGACCGTCGACATCACCGCCACCGGCCAAGAGGAGACGATCGACGGCGTACGGATGGTCTTCCAGCTCACCCCCGGCACCGAGGCGCCCGCGGAGATGAACTTCCACTTCCCCGACCGCCGTGCCCTGTGCATGGCGGAGAACGCGACCCACACGCTGCACAACGTGCTCACGTTGCGCGGCGCGCTGGTACGCGATGCTCATATCTGGGCGAAATATCTGACCGAGGCGATCAACCTGTTCGCCCGCGATTCCGACGTCGTCTTCGCCTCGCACCATTGGCCGACCTGGGGCACCGAACGCCTGGTGGAATTCCTCTCCCTGCAACGCGACCTGTACGGGTACCTGCACGACCAAACCGTCCGCCTGCTGAATCAGGGCTACGTGGGCGCGGAGATCGCCGAGCTGGTCACTCTTCCGCCCGCGATCGAGCAGGCCTGGCACACGCGCGGATACTACGGTTCGGTCAGCCACAACGTGAAGGCCGTCTACCAGCGCTACATGGGCTGGTTCGACGGCAACCCCGCCCACCTGTGGGAGCACCCGCCGGTCGAATCCGCCCGGCGGCATGTGGAATTCATGGGCGGCGCGGACGAAGTGCTGCGCAAGGCACGGGCCTCCTACGACGCCGGGGACTACCGCTGGGTGGCGCAGGTGCTCAACTACGTCATCTTCGCCGAGCCGGACAACGACGACGCGAAGCAATTGCAGGCCGCGACGTTCGAGCAACTGGGCTACGGGGCGGAGAACGCGACCTGGCGCAACTTCTATCTCAGCGGAGCCTACGAGCTGCGCTACGGTTCGTTCGGCACGCCGACCAAGAGTGAATCGCCGACCATGGTGGCGGCGCTGAGCATCGACCAGATCTTCGACGCCTTGGCGTTGCGCGTCGACGGCCCCAAGGCGTGGGACCATCGGCTCGTGACGGACTGGAAACTCACCGATCAGGACCGCACCCACCGGCTCGAATTGCGCAACGGCCGCCTCACCCACTTCGACGTCGCGCCCGGCATGACCCTCCCGGAACCCGATGCCTCGTTCACGCTGGCCAAGTCCACCCTGATCCGAGTGTTGCTGGCCGGCGAGGACTTCGGCGTCGCGGCGGCCGCGGGCGACATCGTCATCGAGGGAGACGTCACCAAGCTCGCCGAATTGGTCGGCATCTTCGACGCTCCCGATCCCGATTTCGCGATCGTCACCCCATAGCCCTCGGCCCGCGACGGTGTTCGGGTCAGACCGACGTCGGCAATGTCGCGAGGTACCGGCCCGCGGCGAAGCGCTGGATCAGCCGCACCACGGGTCCACCGAGCCGGGTGTACCAGGTCGCGGGGCGGGAGAACGCGACGATCAGTCCGTACACCCCGTCATCGGAGGGGTCGTACTCGACGGCGAACAGTTCTTCGCCGGACGCCGGATGTCCGGGCAAGGTTCCGTACGCGAAACCCCGCCGGTCCGGTTCGTCGAGTATGTACACCACGCGGCACGGCGCGGTGATCCCTAATGGGCCGAGTCCCAGCCGCACGGTGATGGCGGTGCCCGGTTCGGCCGTCGGGGTGTCGGCGGATCGAAAGATTCCGGTCCCTTTTTGGACCCTATAGGCCAGGATTTCCGCACCGGCCCGCTCGAACAGCTCGCGTCCCCGACCGATGCGTCGCCGCAGCCGTAAACCGCGATAACCCTCCGGCACCGCGTCTCGTGTCGCGCCGACCTGGGAATACGTGAACGACGATCCTGCGCGTCCATCCGCCATACCCCGATCTTCACCCCACCGCCGACGGCCTCGCCACCCCCACTCGCCGACACGCCGGTTTCGATCGTTCCGGGCTCCTCGAAGAAGCGACTCGAGCGCCACGAAACAGCGAGTCGTCCGGTGCGGGGGCTCAGAGGCGCGGAGTCGCGCCGCGACGGGAGGGGAGACGCGATCCGATGCGTGAGGCGAGGCCGGTCGCTGGTGCTGGGTCGAGGGCGGCCCAGTGCGATTCGGGCTCAGGAAGGCACTGGTTTCAGCCGCAGGGGAGTGAGGTGGAGGAGCCCGAGGGGGTCGAGATACTCGCGCGTGCGGCGCCGACCGCCCTCGGCGCGCGCGCCCCAGTGCAGACATGCCGTCACACACCCAGGGTGCCCGGACTCGAGTGTCCCGATCCGGGTGCCGCGGCCGACCCGCCTGCCCACGGCAATCTCGGCGCGGACGGGCTCGTATGTCGTGCGCAGGCCGCCGGGGTGATCGATGGAGATGACCGGCTTGTCTGCCACGGTTCCGGCGAACACGACGATCCCTTCTCCTGCGGCTAGTACGGCCTGACCCTCGATGCCTGCCAGATCGACTCCGCGATGCCCCGGTAGCCAGTTCTGCGCGGGTTTGTCGAAGTGCCGTTCGACCGCGGGGCGCGGTTGCAGGGGCCAGCCGAACCGTCCTTCGGGGCCTGCTGTCGCGGTCGGCGCCGTCGCGACGATCGCGGTCATACCGAGAGCCAAGGCCGAAGAGATACACCGACGAGGCCGCATCGCATTCCAGTTGGTCATCGGGCCGGTCCGGAGGTCGGATCACGCTCCGCAGAGGGGTGCGGGCGGCGCGCACAGGTCGCCACCGGAGGCGGAAGCCGTCTCGAGATGGTCGTGCCCACCCGCACCGAGCCCGGATTGCCGGAACGGCAGCGGCGCGCGCCGCAGCAGATCGGAGAGAGACGGCAGGCAAACGGACCCCGTGCACGCCCCGCGCACAGGGTCCGCGGCAGGAGTCTCGGCGCCGACCGGCGGAGCGGCGACGATGCCGAGCACGAAGAACAGGGGGACGAGGAAGGTGGTCGCGGTGGAGAACGGTTTCATGGCTCCAGCCTTGCGCGGTTGCGGCGGCTCCCAGGGCTCGATCCGTGGAATGTGGATAACTCACTCGCTTGTGGAAAGCCGACGTTCCGGCTGGTCAAGGCTTCGGATCGAACCGATTTAGGTCTGGGTGCCACGAGGCCGTAAACTGATCGGGCGGTCTGTGCCTGCATGGACCGACTTCGCGCGCCACCCGTGCTTGTTCATAGCGGCGCTGTTCGGATCGAACTCGACATATGTGAGTTCGCGGCAGCGTGTTCGGAACAGGGAATCGCCGGCTGGTCCCACCCTCGCGGTCGGGTCCGACGATTCGGCGGCGCCAGGGCAGTGGATCGCCGATTCACTGCGTCAACCGGCAAATGAAAGAGAGATACGGGAGCTATGGCTGTCGTAACCATGAAGCAGCTGCTCGACAGCGGCGCGCACTTCGGACACCAGACCCGGCGCTGGAACCCGAAGATGAAGCGGTTCATCTTCACCGACCGCAACGGCATCTACATCATCGACCTGCAGCAGACGCTGACCTACATCGACAAGGCCTACGAGTTCGTCAAGGAGACCGTCGCCCACGGTGGCACCGTCCTCTTCGTCGGCACCAAGAAGCAGGCCCAGGAGTCGATCGCGGCCGAGGCGACTCGCGTCGGGATGCCCTACGTCAACCAGCGCTGGCTGGGCGGCATGCTCACCAACTTCTCCACCGTGCACAAGCGCCTGCAGCGCCTCAAGGAGCTCGAGGCCATGGAGCAGACCGGTGGCTTCGAGGGTCGCACCAAGAAGGAAATCCTCATGCTGACGCGTGAGATGAACAAGCTGGAGCGCACCCTCGGCGGTATCCGCGACATGCAGAAGGTGCCCTCGGCCATCTGGGTCGTCGACACCAACAAGGAGCACATCGCCGTCGGCGAGGCGCGCAAGCTGAACATCCCGGTCATCGCGATCCTGGACACCAACTGCGACCCCGACCTGGTCGACTACCCGATCCCGGGTAACGACGACGCGATCCGCTCCGCCGCCCTGCTGACCAAGGTCGTCGCCTCCGCGGTGGCCGAGGGTGTGCAGGCGCGCGCAGGCGCGTCCTCGGGCGACGAGAAGCCGGAGGCGGGCGCGGGCGAGCCGCTGGCCGAGTGGGAGCAGGAGCTGCTCGCGCAGGCCGCCCCCGGCGCCGAGGCCGCCGAGACCTCGGCCGAGGCCTGAGTCTCGTCGTAACGCACAGTTTCGGCGGCGATCACGAGCGAGTGCCATCGTGATCGCCGCTGCCAACACTCATACTTCTCCAAAGGAGGCTCGCCGAGAATGGCGAACTACACCGCTGCCGATGTGAAGCGGCTCCGGGAGCTGACCGGCTCCGGCATGATGGACTGCAAGAACGCGCTGGCCGAGACCGACGGTGATTTCGACAAGGCCGTCGAGCTGCTGCGCATCAAGGGCGCGAAGGACGTCGGCAAGCGTGCCGAGCGGACCACCGCCGAAGGCCTGGTCGCCGCCAAGGACGGCGTCATGGTCGAGATCAACTCCGAGACCGACTTCGTCGCGAAGAACGCGGAGTTCCAGCAGCTGGCCGAGCAGGTCGTCGCCGCGGCGGCGGCCGCCAAGCCCGGCGACCTGGAGACGCTGAAGGCGCTGGACCTGGGCGGCAAGACCGTCGACGAGGCGGTGCAGGCGCTGGCCGCGAAGATCGGCGAGAAGCTCGAGCTGCGCCGTGTCATCTCGCTGGACGGCCCGGTCGCCACCTACCTGCACAAGCGTGCCTCCGACCTGCCGCCCGCCGTCGGCGTGCTGGTCGAGTACACCGGCGAAGGTGACGCCGCGGCCGAGGCCGCCCGCTCCGCCGCCATGCAGGTCGCCGCGCTCAAGGCCAAGTACGTGACCCGCGACGAGGTTCCTGCCGACATCGTGGAGAACGAGCGCCGCATCGCCGAGCAGACCGCTCGCGAGGAGGGCAAGCCCGAGGCCGCGCTGCCGAAGATCACCGAGGGCCGGGTCAACGGCTTCTTCAAGGACGTCGTGCTGCTGGAGCAGCCGTCGGTCACCGATTCGAAGAAGACCGTCAAGGCGTTGCTGGACGAGGCCGGTGTCACCGTCACCCGCTTCGCCCGCTTCGAGGTCGGCGCGAACTGAGTCTCGCCGCACCCCCAGCGTGCAGGCCCCCCGCCGACCGAACGAACGCCGGTTGACGGGGGGCCTTCTGCTGCCGCTCCAACCGAATAAGGCAGGATGGATGCCGCTCTGCCTTGCTCTACGTCACAGGCGCCTGCCGCGCGCAACGAATCGCCGCAAGAACGACAATCCCTCGCCGAAGGAGACTGGAGACCCATGACGGACCCGGGGACCGATCGCCCAGGATATCGCCGGGTACTGCTGAAACTCGGCGGGGAGATGTTCGGCGGCGGGAAGGTCGGGCTCGACCCGGACGTCGTGCAGACGGTGGCCGAGCAGATCGCCGAGGTGGTCGCCACCGGCATGCAGGTGGCCGTCGTGATCGGCGGCGGGAACTTCTTCCGCGGCGCCGAACTCGAGGAACGCGGCATGGAACGCGCGCGTTCCGACTACATGGGCATGCTCGGCACGGTGATGAACAGCCTTGCCCTGCAAGACTTCCTGCAGCAGCAGGGCGTGGACACCAGGGTGCAGACCGCGATCACCATGGGCCAGGTCGCAGAGCCCTACCTCCCGCTGCGCGCCAAGCGTCACCTGGAGAAGGGCCGCGTGGTCATCTTCGGCGCCGGGATGGGCATGCCGTACTTCTCCACCGACACCACCGCCGCACAGCGCGCGCTGGAGATCGGCGCGGACGTGGTGTTGATGGCCAAGGCGGTCGACGGGGTGTTCACCGCCGACCCACGCGTCGACGAGACCGCGACCATGTACTCCGAGATCACTCACAAAGAGGTCATCGAGCGCGACCTCAAGGTCGCGGACGCGACCGCCTTCAGCTTGTGCATGGACAACCAGATGCCGATTCTGGTGTTCAATTTGTTGACCAAGGGCAATATCGCCCGCGCGGTCGCCGGTGAGAAGATCGGCACACTGGTTCGGTCCTGACACCCGCGGACCGCGGATCATGACATGACGACGCTGTGGAGGAAACGGTCGTGATTGAAGAAGCGCTCTTCGACGCCGAGGAGAAGATGGAAAAGGCCGTCTCGGTAGCGAAGGACGATCTCGGAACCATTCGTACCGGGCGGGCGAATCCGGGCATGTTCTCCCGGGTCGTGGTCGACTATTACGGGTCGCCGACCCCGATCACCCAGATGTCCAGCATCACGGTGCCGGAGCCGCGCATGGTCGTGATCAAACCTTACGAGGCAGGCCAGCTCGGCCCGATCGAGACGGCGATCCGCAACTCGGATCTCGGGGTCAACCCCACCAACAACGGCGACATCATCCGGATCTCGGTGCCGCAGCTGACCGAGGAGCGCCGCCGTGAACTCGCAAAGCAGGCGAGGGGCAAGGGCGAGGACGCCAAGGTCGCCATCCGCAATGTCCGTCGCAAGGCGATGGACGAACTGTCTCGTATCCAGAAGGATGGCGAGGCGGGCGAGGACGAGGTCGGGCGCGCCGAGAAGGAACTCGACAAGACCACCGCCAAGTATGTCGGCCAGGTCGACGAATTGGTCAAGCACAAGGAAGCCGAACTGCTCGAGGTCTGACGCGGATCGGTCGGCAGGCGGGACCGGTCCGGAGGAGGCCGGATCACCGCGATTGCCGGCGGAACAGCGCCAAGGCCCGCCCGGGCGGGGGACGAACGGAACGACGAGTTGAGCGACGGGACAATCGTGGCCGAGAACGCCGCCGCGACCGGTGCGGCAGAGGAGCCGCCGGTGAACGGGACAGCCGATGCGAGGCGACAGCACCCGCACGACGCTGGTGCGTCCGGTCATGAACCGTTACGCGGCCCCGCGGCATCCGAACCCGCTCCCGCGTCGAAAGGTTCGCGCGCGGGCCGGAATCTGCCCGCCGCGCTGACCGTCGGCTTCGGTCTGGGGCTTTCGCTGATCGCGATCCTGCTGTTCGTGCCGAAAGTGTTCATCGGCGTCGCGGCGGCCGGGGTCGGCGTGGCCACCTGGGAGGTCGCCAAGCGGCTGCGCGAGGCCGACGTGCTCGTTCCGCGGGTTCCGCTGATCGCGGGTGGCCAGGCGGTGTTCTGGCTGGGCTGGCCGTACGGGGCCAGCGGCGTCGCGGGCGCGTTCGCCGCCACCACGCTGATCTGCATGGTGTGGCGGCTGTTCGATCACGGCTTGCGGACCGCGCCGCGAAACTTCCTGCGCGACACGGCCATCACGGTGTTCACGCTGGCCTGGATCCCCTTGCTGGCCTCGTTCGCCACGCTGCTGTTGCTCGAGCCGGACGGCAACCTGCGGGTGCTGACCTTCATGATCCTGGTGGTCTGCTCCGATGTCGGCGGTTACGTGGCGGGCGTGCTGTTCGGCAAGCATCCGATGGTGCCCTCGATCAGCCCGAAGAAGTCCTGGGAGGGTTTCGCCGGTTCGCTGGTGTTCAGCGTGATCGGCGGTCTGCTCACGGTGACGCTGCTGCTGGAGGCCAACTCGATGATCGGCGTCGTGCTCGGCGTCGGCCTGGTGCTGGTGGCCACCTGCGGCGATCTGATCGAATCGCAGATCAAGCGTGAACTCGGCATCAAGGACATGGGCACCTTGCTGCCGGGTCACGGGGGCATCATGGACCGCCTCGACTCGATGCTTCCTTCGGCGTTCGTCTCCTGGTTGGTGCTGTCGACGCTGCTGTGATCGGGCGCGTCAGCCCTTCTTGGCCGCTTTGCGCAACTGCAGGATGCGAACGCCGCCCACCGAGGCCATGACGAGTGCCCCGCCGATCACCGACAGCAGCACGGTGACGCCGAGCGGCAGCGAGAAGTCCCAGAAGAAGAAGTGCACCTGGATCTGCTCCAAGTTCTGCAGGATGAAGATCAGCAACAGGACCAGGATCAAGACGCCGGTGACCAGCCCGCTCCAGGCGTAACCGGTGCGCGAGGACAGTGATTTCTTGACAGGGGCGACAGGCGGGGCGCCGGGCGGCGTCGCGCGTTGGCGCTGCGACAGGTCCGGGTCCGGCTCCGTCGGGTATTCGGGGTGCGTGGACATATCTCGATCATGGCCGACAGCTATCGTGGCCGCGAGTATTTCCCGGCGACCAACCGGGTATGTCGGGCCCGACTGTGGTCGAGTGCCCGGGTAGTTCCGGCGGATGGGAGAATGGAGCAACTATGACCATCTCCCTGCCCCTGGTTTTCGACGCTCCGCGCCGTGGCATGCCGCCTCGGCATCTCGCCGACCTCGATGCCGAGGGCAGGCGCGCGGCCGTCGAGGAACTGGGCCTGCCGAAATTCCGCGCCGATCAGATCGCGCGCCAGTACTACGCGAGATTGCAGGCCGATCCGGCCGGAATGACCGATCTGCCCGCCGCGGTGCGGGAGAAGATCGGCGAGGCGCTGTTCCCGCCGCTGTTGAGCGTGGTCAAGCACGTGGCGTGCGATGCGGGGGAGACCCGCAAGACGTTGTGGCGCGCGGGCGACGGGACGCTGCTGGAAAGCGTCCTGATGCGCTACCCGGACCGCGCGACCTTGTGCATCTCCAGCCAGGCCGGTTGCGGCATGGCGTGCCCGTTCTGCGCCACCGGTCAGGGCGGGCTCAACCGCAACCTGTCCACCGCCGAGATCGTCGACCAGGTGCGCGCCGCGGCCGCGGCGCTGCGGGACGGCGAAGTGGCGGGTGGGCCCGGCAGGCTGTCCAACATCGTCTTCATGGGTATGGGCGAGCCGCTGGCCAACTACAAGCGGGTGGTCGCGGCGGTGCGCCGGATCACCTCGCCCGCGCCGGACGGCCTGGGCATTTCCCAGCGCAACGTCGTGGTCTCGACCGTCGGGCTCGCTCCGGCCATCCGCAAGCTGGCCGACGAGGGATTGTCGGTCACGCTCGCGGTCTCCCTGCACACGCCCGACGACGAACTGCGCGACACCCTCGTCCCGGTGAACAATCGCTGGCCGATCGCCGAGGTGCTCGACGCGGCCCGCTACTACGCGGACAAGACCGGCCGCCGCGTCTCGGTCGAGTACGCCCTCATCCGCGACATCAACGACCACCCGTGGCGCGCGGACATGCTGGGCGAGAAGCTGCACAAGGCGCTCGGCTCGCGCGTGCACGTCAACGTCATCCCGCTCAACCCCACGCCCGGCTCGAAGTGGGACGCCAGCCCCAAACCGGTCGAGCAGGAGTTCGTCCGTCGCGTCAACGCCCAGGGCGTGCCCTGCACGGTCCGCGACACCCGCGGCCAGGAAATCGCCGCCGCCTGTGGTCAGCTGGCCGCGGAGAACTGAGACGCCAGAGGCCGATGTGACCGCTCGAGCGGCCGCGTCGGCCGAAGCCGCGCACACGCTTGCGCTGCCCGGTAACGGGATTCGGAGCGTCCTTCTCGACCGCCGGTGCCGGACGACCCGCTAGCCGCGGTTCTTCGCCGGGCGGTTGGTGGCGGCGCGGCGTTCGGCCTCTTTCGCCTTGATGCGGGCATCCTCCGCGCGGACCGCCGCGTAGTTCTCGCGCTCGCGCACGAGCCATTCCGGCGGGTCGGCGAGCAGCACGTCGATCTCGTCGGCGGTGAGGTGGTCGGAGACCTCGGCGCGGGTCAAGCCGGTGTTGGAGACGCCGAGTTTGCGGGCCACCACATCGCGGGGAAACGGGCCGGTGCGGCGCAGTTCGGTGAGCCACTCGGGGGGATCGTTGCGCAGCGCGTCCAGCTGAGCGCGAGAGATCGGCGCGTTGCGGAACTCCTCGGGCGCGGCCGGAAGGTAGATGCCGAGTTTGTTCGCCGCCGTCAACGGCTTCATCGTCTGCGGGTTCTTGTCCGGGCTCACCGGAACAGCCTAACGGGCGCCGCCGGACGGATTCGTCCGCAGCCCCGCGTCGCCTTTGCGGAGGGGGGCGGCCGCCGGCCGGGCGCCGCCGCGTATGCGGGGCAGCCGGCTATCCGGCGGCGCGAGCGGCCCACATCGCCTGGTGGCATACGCTTCCACGAATGAGCCGGTTGGAGTCGATCGATGTCGTGCGCCTGCGCTGGTTCGTCGCGGTCGCGCAGGAGTTGCACTTCGCGCGCGCGGCGAAATCGCTGCACATCTCGCGTCAGAAGCTGAGCCATACCGTCATCGACTTGGAGAACGAACTCGGCACGAAGCTTTTCGTGCCCGGCGCGCAACCGACCCGGCTCACCGACGACGGACGCGAGTTACTGGAGCAGGCGCGCGAGATCATCGGCCGGACCGAGTCCGCGGCACGACCGCCGGAGGCTCCGGCCGCCCTGCGGGTGGGTTTCGTGCCGGGCGTCACGGTATCCAAATGGACCCGGATATGGGCCGAGCGCTTCCCCGACACCCCGCTCGAGGTGATCGCGCTGGCGCAGGCGGAACAGGAGACGGCCCTGCGGGAGGGGCGCGTCGACATGTGCTTCGTCCGGCTGCCGATCGATCGCGAAGGCATGAGCGCGATCCCGCTCTACCGGGAGGTTCCCGTCGTCGTGGTGCAGAAGGATCACCCGCTCTCGGTGTTCGACGAGGTACGCGTGAACGACCTGGCCGACGAGCATGTGCAGGACACCTCGGACCTCGACGCGGTCGGCGGCGCGCTGGAACTCGTCGCCGCGGCCGGGGGCGCGGCCATCGTGCCGCACTCGCTGGCTCGCCTGCACCATCGCCGCGACCTCGTCTATCGCACGATGCTCGACGTCCCGGATACCGAGATCGCACTGGCCTGGCCCGCCGATCGCACCACCGATCCGGTCGAGGACTTCATCGGCGTCGTGCGCGGCCGCTCCGAGCGAAGCTCACGGGCCGCCCGCCCCGACCAGAACGAGCCACGGAAGAAGCCCCCGGCCAAGAAGACGGGCGCTCGTCCGGGTCCTGCCGCGAAGAAATCCGCGCGGCGGCGCGGACGCTAGCCGATTCGTGCTCAGGGGTGGCGGCGCGAACCCCGGCCGGTCCGCGCCGCCCGGCGATCAGCCCTTACAAACCCGGTTCAGTTCGTCGGTCGCGGCGTCCATGTTCGCGACCTTGTCATCCGTGAGGGCCTGGGCGTAGGCGGCGATGGCGGCCTTCTCCGCGCCTTCGGCCTCGATGGCCGAGAGCTTGGTCGCCAGCGACTGCTGCACGGTCGGGTCCAGATTCCCGCCCGACTCGTCGATGGCGGCGTTGATCGCGTCGATGGCCGCGCCGCACGCCGGTGACTGGGCGTGCGCGGGCGCGGCGGGCAGCAACAGCAGCGAACCGAACGCGCTCGCGGCGAGCAGGGCGGCCGAACAGGTCTTGATCATTGCGTCCTAAGGGTTGTGCGGACAGAGAACAGAGGTCCGCGACCCGGCTGGGACGCGGACCTCGGACGCACACGGTACCGGCTGACTGCGCGCGGTACAGGACGAATGAAGTTGTGCGAGAAGACTTTCCGGATGGAGAACTAGCGCGGCTTGCGCTGCAGCAGCGAGTCGCGGATCAGGATGCCCGCGATCAAGGCGGCGAAGCCGACCAGGAAGATGTCCTCGATCTTGCCGCTGTGGTTGCCGACCAGCATGGCCAGCAGGATCAGCGCGACGATCCAGCCCGCGATCCGGAAGGTGCGGCGCGACTCGCCGCTCCAACCCCAGGCGGCGGAGGGAACTTCGGCGGGATCCACGCGAGTGACGACGCGCTCGGTGTCGGCGTGTTCGAGTTCCGTGGCGGCCACGATCGCTCCTTAGCTGTTCTTTGTACGGTGATTCCGGTACGCACTCGATGAGCTGCTGCCGCATATCGTGACATACGACGGCGCGTCGTTGTAAGTCGGCCCGCGCCCCGTCGGACGCGTTCCGGCGGTAGGACACAATGAAGTCGTGTCCGACATCGTGAGAGTCCTGCTCCTGGGCAGCACCGGATCCATTGGCACCCAAGCGCTCGAGGTGATCGCCGCCAATCCCGACCGCTTCGAGGTGGTCGGACTCGCCGCGCGCGGCGGCAACACCGAGTTGCTCGCCGCCCAGATGGCCGCGACGGGCACGCGCAATGTGGCCGTCGCCGATCCGGCCGCGGCCCAGCGGCTGGACCTGCCGCTGGGCGGCCCGGGGGCGGTGACCGAGCTGGTGCGACGCACCGAGGCGGACGTGGTGCTCAACGCCCTGGTCGGTTCGCTCGGGCTGGAACCGACGCTGGCCACCCTCCAGTCGGGCACCCGCCTCGCCCTGGCCAACAAGGAATCCCTGGTGGCGGGCGGTTCCTTGGTCACACGCGCCGCCGCCCCCGGGCAGATCGTCCCGGTGGATTCGGAACATTCCGCGCTGGCGCAGTGCCTGCGCGGCGGCCGCGCCGACGAGGTCGACCGGCTGGTGCTGACCGCGTCCGGCGGCCCGTTCCGCGGCTGGACCGCCGACATGCTCGAGTCGGTGGGTCCGGCCGAGGCCAAGGCCCATCCCACCTGGTCGATGGGCTTGATGAACACCCTGAACTCGGCCTCGCTGGTGAACAAGGGGCTCGAGCTGATCGAGACCCACCTGCTGTTCGGGATTCCTTACGACCGCATCGACGTCACCGTGCACCCCCAGTCGATCGTGCACTCGATGGTCACCTTCACCGATGGCTCCACGCTCGCCCAGGCCAGCCCGCCGGACATGAAGCTGCCCATCGCGCTGGCGCTCGGCTGGCCGGACCGGGTGCCGGGCGCGGCCGCCGCCTGCGATTTCGGCACCGCCTCCACCTGGACGTTCGAACCGGTCGACAACGGTGTCTTCCCCGCGGTCGAGCTGGCCCGTGCGGCCGGGCAGGCTGGAGGCAGCGTCACCGCGGTCTACAACGCCGCCAACGAGGTCGCGGTGCAGGCTTTCCTGGACGGAGCTATCCGCTTCCCGCAGATCGTCGGCACGGTGGCCGCCGCGGTGGAGGCCGCCGAGCAGTGGCGCGCCGAGCCGGATTCGCTCGAGGAGGTGCTCGCCGCGGACACCTGGGCGCGGGAGTTCGCCGCCGCCCGGGTACGCGGCTGACACCGTCGCGCGCCGGATCGGACGCGCGAAGCGGCGGCGTCCTGGCACACTGAACACAGGACACGACTTTGTCCGGTCAGGCGTACCTCCGCCTTCGCTCCGGCCATTCGCGGGCTGAAGACGGACTACGTCCGACAGCACCCATTAGGGTGATCAGAGTGCTCGCGGCCAGGAGCGGACGCGTGCGTGCGGGATATTCGAGCTGCGCAAACGCAGGAGGGCTGTAGAGCAAATGGTGTTCGCGTTGGGGTTCGTGCTGTTCGCGCTGGGCATCACCGTGTCGATCGCGCTGCACGAATGTGGGCACATGTGGACCGCCCAGGCGACCGGCATGAAGGTGCGGCGGTATTTCATCGGATTCGGACCGAAGATCTTCTCGTTCCGCCGCGGTGAGACCGAGTACGGCCTCAAGGCGCTTCCGCTCGGCGGTTTCTGCGACATCGCGGGTATGACGGCGCTCGACGAACTGCGCCCGGAAGAACTCGACCGCGCCATGTACCGCCAGGCCACCTGGAAGCGGCTGGTCGTGATGTCCGGCGGCATCGCGATGAACTTCGTCCTCGGCTTCATCCTGATCGTGGTGCTCGCCATCGGCTGGGGACTGCCGAACCTGAAGGAACCCCCGGCCACCGCGCTGGGCGAGATGAGCTGCGTGCCGCAGGGCAAGCCGGACGGCACCAGCGAACCGTGCACCGGCCCCGGCCCCGCGCAGCGCGCCGGGTTGCAGCGCGGCGACATCGTCAAAGAGGTGAACGGCGTCAAGGTGGACACCTGGCGTCAGTTCCAGGCCGAGACGCAGAAGCAGACCGGCCCGTTCACCTACCTCGTCGAGCGGGACGGCCGCACCCTCAGCATTCCCGTCACCCCGGAGCGGGTCATCCGCTACCCCGAGGGCGGTGGCGCGGGCCGCGAGGTCGGAGCCATCGGCGTGGCGCCGGAACGCTACGAACCCGTGCAATACGACGTTCTGGGCGCCGTTCCCGCCGCGGCCACATTCACCGGGGACATGTTCGTGCGCACGGTGGACTCGCTGACCGAGATGCCCGCGAAGGTGTCCTCGCTGTGGGACGCGGTCACCGGCGGTGAGCGGGATCCGGAAACCCCGGTCAGCGTGTACGGCGCCAGCAAGATCGGTGGCGAGACCGCGGAACGCGGCCTGTGGAACATGTTCATCCTGGTGCTGGCCAGCCTGAACTTCTTCCTCGGCATCTTCAACCTGCTGCCGTTGCTGCCGCTGGACGGCGGCCACATCGCGGTGGTGATCTACGAGAAGATCCGCAACACCATCCGCGGCTGGAAGGGGCTCGCGCCCGGTGCGCCGGTGAACTACCTGAAGTTGCTGCCCGCCACGTACGTGGTCGTGGTGATCGGCGGCGCCTACATGCTGCTCACCCTGGCCGCCGACATCGTCAACCCGATCAAGCTGTTCTGACCGGGGCCGCCGGGCGTGCGGTGCGGCTCGCGACGTAGTCTGGCGCGGTCAACCGGGGAAGCCTTGTCGTTGCTGTCACAGGGTGGGCGTCGTGCGCCAAGGCTAGACTCGGCACCAACCGGCCGGACACGACGAAAGTAGGCAGCCGAAGGTGACCAGCACAATCGGATTGGGGATGCCGACCGCGCCCGCTGCGGTGCTCGCTCCCCGGCGTAAGACCCGCCAGTTGATGGTGGGCAACGTCGGGGTGGGCAGTGATCACCCGATCTCGGTGCAGTCCATGACCACGACCAAGACGCACGATGTGAACGCCACCCTGCAGCAGATCGCGGAACTCACCGCGTCGGGGTGCGACATCGTGCGGGTGGCCTGCCCGCGTCAGGAGGACGCGGACGCGCTGGCCACGATCGCGGCGAAATCCCAGATTCCGGTGATCGCCGACATCCACTTCCAGCCGCGCTACATCTTCGCGGCGATCGACGCCGGATGCGCGGCGGTGCGCGTCAACCCCGGCAACATCAAGGAGTTCGACGGCCGGGTCGCGGAGGTCGCCAAGGCCGCGGGCGCCGCCGGGATTCCCATCCGGATCGGTGTCAACGCCGGTTCGCTGGACAAGCGGATGATGGAGAAGTACGGCAAGGCCACTCCGGAGGCGCTGGTGGAGTCGGCGCTGTGGGAGGCGAGCCTGTTCGAGGAGCACGGGTTCGGCGACATCAAGATCTCGGTCAAGCACAACGACCCGGTGATCATGGTGGAGGCCTATCGTCAGCTGGCCGCGCAGTGCGATTACCCGCTGCACCTCGGCGTCACCGAGGCGGGCCCGGCGTTCCAGGGCACGATCAAGTCGGCGGTCGCGTTCGGCGCGCTGTTGTCGGAGGGCATCGGCGACACGATCCGGGTGTCGCTGTCCGCGCCGCCTGCCGAGGAGGTCAAGGTCGGTGGGCAGATCCTGCAATCGCTGAACCTGCGCCCGCGCAAGCTGGAGATCGTGTCCTGCCCGTCTTGCGGGCGCGCGCAGGTCGACGTGTACACGCTCGCCAACGAGGTGACCGCGGGCTTGGAGGGCATGACGGTGCCGCTGCGGGTGGCCGTCATGGGCTGCGTGGTGAACGGACCCGGCGAGGCGCGCGAGGCCGATCTGGGTGTGGCCTCCGGCAACGGCAAGGGCCAGATCTTCGTCAAGGGCGAGGTCATCAAGACCGTCCCGGAGGCGAAGATCGTCGAGACGCTCATCGAAGAGGCGCTGCGCATCGCCGAGGAGATGGGCGAGGACGCGGTCGCAGGCGAACCGGTCGTCACCGTCAGCTGAGCGCCGCTCACCAGGGCTTTCGGCATAGCCATACCGCATCGCGCCGGTTCGTGGCAGGCTGTCATCGTGCGGAGTCTGCTGGAGCCGGCGCGACGGGCCAAATACGCCCCTGCGCGGCAGCTCGCTAATCGAGATCTTGCTCAGGTGCTGCGTGTGCTGGATGCCGATCCGGTGGCCTCGTGCATGGTCGCCGCCCGGTTGCAGGAGTTCGGCCTGGACAACCGGTGCGGGCAGGGTGAGCTCTGGAGCAGAGGCGGTCCCGCCGAGTCGCTGTGTTTCTCGGGGGCGAACCTGGTGCCGTTGCTGGGTGATCGTGACGCGTTGCGCGCGTTCGCCGATCGGGCGATCCGCTGGCCTCGGATCTGTTCCTCGGTGGTGGGGCGCAGAGAACTGGCGTTGCCGCTGTGGGAGATGCTGTCCGGACACTGGGGCCCGGAGCGGGAGCTACGCGGGGAACAGCCGCTGCTGGCGCTGGCCCAGCCGCCGTTGTCCACGCCCGACCAAGAGGTCCGCCGGGTGCGTCGCGACGAGCTCGATCGCTACCTCTCGGCCGCGATCGCGATGTTCATCGAGGAGGTCGGCGTCGATCCGCGCGCGGGGGACGGCGGCCGCGGCTATCGCCGCCGCATCCAGAGCCTGATCGAATCCGGCCGTGCCTGGGCCCGTTTCGAGGACGGGGAAGTGGTCTTCAAAGCCGAGGTCGGCTCACTGTCCCGGCGCACGGGCCAGATCCAGGGGGTCTGGGTGCATCCGGATCATCGGGGGAAGGGCCGTGGCACCGCGGGCACCTCGGCGGTCGCCAACGCGGTGGTCGCTTCCGGCCGCACCGCGAGCCTGTACGTGAACGATTACAACGCGATCGCCCGCCGCGCCTACAGCAGGGTCGGGTTTCGCCAGATCGCGACCTTCGCCACCGTCCTCGTCGACTGAACACGCCCGTTGGCACGGCGAATTCCGGAGTGCCGCAGGCATTTGCCTGTCGGTGACTATTACGATCGGTGCCGATGTCGACTCGGACGCTCCTCTCGCTCGCCGTCGCGGCCTGCACGGTGGCCGCCGCCGGTTGTGCGAGCGAGCCGCAGGGGCCTGTTCCCGCCGCCGACGCCTTCGTCAAAGCGTTCGCCGAGCATCGGGTGACCGCTGCCGCGCAGCTCACCAATCTGCCGGAGAAGGCGAGCGACGCGTTGCGTTCCGCGTGGGATCAGCTTCAGGCCGAACAGCTCACCGCGCGCACCGGGGCGGCGCGCGTGACCGGTGACACCGCGACCGTCGACTACACCTACGAGTGGCGGTTGCCCAAGAACCGGATGTGGAAGTACTCGGGCCAGCTGCAGATGGGCCGCAGCAACGGGCGCTGGATGGTCCGTTGGACCTCCTCCGACATCCACCCCAAACTCGGCGACACCCAGACCATGGCGTTACGGACCAACCCGCCGCCGCGGGCGCGGGTCAACGAGCAGTCCGGCAGCGACGTCATGGTGCCCGGCAAGGTTTCCCGGGTCACGTTCGTCGCGGCCGACGCCGCCGATCCCGCGTCCGTGGCCACCACGCTGGCCGCCGCGCTGCACCGCTTCGACAAGTCGCTCACACCGCAGTCGATCCTCGACGAGGCGAAGGCGGCCAAGGGCGCTTACACGGTCGCGCTGCTCAACGAGACCGAATCCGGCCAGGTGACCACCGATCTCATCGGGCTGCCCGGTGTCACGCTGACCCAGCAGTGGGATCTGGTCGCCACCGATCGGGAATTCGCGCCCGATCTGCTCACCCAGGTGCGCAAGACGGTGATCGCGGAGGTGGACGGCAAGGCGGGGTGGAGCGTGGTCACCATGAACTCCAACGGCGCCGACACCGATGTGCTGATGGAAGTGCCCTCCCAGCCCGCGCCGTCGTTCTCGCTCAGCATCGACCGCAATGTGCAGAACGCCGCCCAGCTCGCCGTGCGGCCGCGTACCGAGCAGACCATGATGGTGGTGCTGCGCCCGTCCACCGGTGCGATCCTCGCGGTCGCGCAGAACAGGGCCGCCGACCGGGACGGTCCCCTCGCGACGATCGGCCAGTACCCGCCCGGTTCGGTGTTCAAGACGGTGACCGCGGCCGCGGCCATGTCGAACGGCCTCGCGACGCCGGATACGGTGCTGCCGTGTCCGAGCCGCATCGTCATCGGCGAGCGGACCATCCCCAACTACAACTTGTTCACCGTCGGCGATGTGCCGATGTCGACGGCCTACGAGAGGTCCTGCAACACCTCGTTCGCCGAACTCGCCAGCGAGCTGCCCGGCCCCGCGTTGCACGAGGCCGCGGCGAAGCTCGGTGTCGGGCCCGTCTATTCGGTGGTGGGGCTGCCGACGGCCTCGGGCTCGGTGCCGCCCTCCGACGACCTGATCCAGCGCACCGAGGACGGCATCGGTCAGGGCAGAGTGGTGGTCAGCCCGTTCGGCATGGCGCTCATGGCGGCGACCATCGCGCACGGCTCTGCGCCCGTGCCGTACCTCATCGCGGGGCGCCTCACACAGATCGACGGTGATCGCCCGGCGCTGGCTCCCGACGTCATCGAAGGATTGCGCGCGATGATGCGCAAGGTGGTCGTCGGCGGCACGGCGGAGCGGATCGCCGATCAAGGAACGGTCTACGGCAAGACCGGCGAGGCCGAAGTGGACGGCGGCTCGCACTCCTGGTTCGTCGGTTACCGTGGCGACATCGCCTTCGCCACGCTGCTGGTCAAAGGTGGCAGTTCCGATAACGCCGTCGCCGTGACACGGGACATGCTGGCGGCGTTGCCCGCCGGTTACTGACAGGGTTTCGCGCCCAGACGGGAAGGACCCAGATCAGGACTTCGCGGTGCCGCGGCACGGGAGAGCGTACCGCCCGAATCGATATCGGCCGATGGTTCAACGGTGTCCTCCTGCCTCGTGCTCGGCCGCACGCGGGAGCCGATGCGTCCGCGGCCCGGACAGTCGTTGTCGGGACTGTCCGGGCCGACGGGTGTGCGTGCCTTTCATTTCCTCTCGGGCGCAGCGATCAGCAAATGCTCCAAACTGGTCGTCCGGTCCGAATATTCGTCCACGCCGATGACCGCGACGAATTCGCGATCCCCGACACGGTGCTGGAGGGAAAGCCACGAGTTGGCGAGATACCAGCCCGCTCCGGCGGTGCCGCGTGGCCGCAGGCCGCCGCAATAGATCCAATAACGGTCGGGATGGTGATCCGCGCTCGGACGTACTCGCGCGACGATGCCGATATTCCGGTCGTCGTTCGAGTCGTACCGGCTGCCGTCGGTCAACTCCAGACGCACCGCCGCGGAGCCGTCGTCGGTGCCGCTGTCATGGATGGTGAACAGCGGGTTGTCGACGAGGTGCGGATACAACCGGGTGCAGTTGTTACCGCTCAGCCCGAAGCTGATGTACGGACGGTCGTAATGGGTGACCATGTAGCGGTCGCTGCGGACCTCGGCCCGAATACTGGTGTGGCGCGCAAGCAACGAGAACATGTACAGCAGCCCCCGGAAATCGTTCTCCGCCACCACGGAGGGGATATCGACGGGACGATCCGGGAAACCGCCCTCCTGCTTCCCGAATACTCGCCGCCGGGAGATCCCCGCCGCCCGCAGTGCGTCCACGGACGACCTGGTCAGCTCGAACGACGGGTACACCAGAGTGGTTCCCCTGGTGCTCGTCTCCATCCCGAGAAAAGCCTCGAGCCGGACATCGGTGCCGGAATAACCCGGCCCGAGCGATCCCATGCCGTCCGGTGTCGAGTTGGCCATCTGGAACAATCCTTCAACCGTCCAGCCGGGAAACATCCGTTCGAGCACCCGGCAGTGATAGTCGCGCGGAAGGCCGATCATGCGACCGGACAACCACTGGTAGTACTGCGCTTTCGCCGGCCCATGCCCTGGGGGAATGGGCGGGTCCAGCTGCGCCGCGCATCGGTCGTACGCGACGAGAAAATCTGGATGACTTTTGAGATGCCGCTCCGCTAGCAGCATCTTCAGTACGGTCGCCAACGGAAACCCCCTTACCCCTGCAGCCTTCGTCGACGGTGACGGAGACTCTGTGTATTGGCTCAACCGCAACGAAACTGGGCCGCCGGCAAAAGCGCGCCGACGGCCCAGCCGCATCAGCCGTCAGATGTAGATGAATGGGAGACCATTACTGGTTCCTCCGGAGCTGGTCGCGGTGATTTGCACTGTTCCCGTTCCGGCGGGAGTGACTGCGGTGATCTGCGTTGCGGAATCGACGGTGAACGAAGTTGCCGGTGTGCCTCCGAAATCGACGGAGGTGGTGCCTGTCAGGTTCGTCCCGGTGAGGACGACTGTCGTTCCACCGGCCGCCGGTCCTACATTCGGAAGCACGACCGCGAGGGCCGGAACCGCGAGGTAGGTGTAGGCGAGGCCGTTGCTGGTTCCGCCGGAGGTGGTGGCGGTGACTTGCACCGTACCGGTCCCGGCGGGCGCTACGGCGGTGATCTGGGTTGGCGAGTTGATCGTGAACGAGGTCGCCGGCGTGCCGCCGAAATCGACCGCCGTGGTGCCTGTCAGATCCGTACCCGTGATGACGACAACGGTTCCGCCCGCTTCCAGGCCGACGCTCGGAAGCAAGGTGGTCAGGCTGGGCGCCGCGACGTAGGTGTAGGCCACGCCGTTGCTGGTTCCGCCCCCGGTGGTCGCGGTGACCAGCACGGTCCCGGTTCCCGCCGGTGCGACGGCGGTGATCTGGGTGGCGGAGTCGACGGTGAACGAGGTCGCCGGTGTGGCACCGAAGTTGACCGCCGTGGTGCCGCTCAGATCTGTTCCGGTGAGGACGACGGTCGTGCCGCCGGAGACCGAACCCAGATTCGGAACCGCCGTGACGAGGGTGGGAAGCGCGACGTAGGTGTAGGCCACGCCGTTGCTGGTTCCGCCCGCGGTGGTCGCGGTGACCAGCACGGTCCCGGATCCCGCCGGTGCGACGGCGGTGATCTGGGTTGCGGAGTCGACGATGAACGAGGTCGCCGGTGTAGCACCGAAGTTCACCGCGGTAGCGGTAGAGAGCCCCGTCCCGGTGAGGACGACGATCGTCCCTCCCGACACCGGGCCCACATTCGGCACCAGTGTGGTCAGCGCGGGTACCGGAACGTAGGTGTAGGCGAGGCCGTTGCTGGTTCCACCGGCCGTGGTCGCGGTGATCACCACGGTCCCGGTTCCCGCCGGTGCGACGGCGGTGATCTGGGTGGCGGAGTCGACGGTGAACGAGGTCGCCGGTGTGGCGCCGAAGTTCACCGCGGTTGTTCCGGTCAGCCCCGTGCCGGTGAGGACGACGGTTGTGCCGCCCGCTTCCGTCCCCACATTCGGCACCGCCGCGACGAGGGTGGGCACCGCGATGTAGGTGTAGGCGACGCCGCTGCTGGTTCCGCCGGGGGTGGTGACGGTGAGCTGCACGGTGCCGGTTCCCGCTGGTGCGACGGCGGTGATCTGGGTTGCGGAGTTGACGGTGAACGAGGTCGCCGGTGTGGCGCCGAAGTTCACCGCGGTCGCTCCGGTCAATCCGGTGCCGGTGATGATCACCGTCGTGCCACCGGTCGCCGGGCCCACATTCGGCACCACCGCGGTGACGGCGGGTACTGGAATGTAGGTGTAGGCGACGCCGCTGCTGGTTCCGCCGGGGGTGGTGACGGTGAGCTGCACGGTGCCGGTTCCCGCCGGTGCGACGGCGGTGATCTGGGTATCGGAATTGACGGTGAACGAGGTCGCCGCTGTGGCGCCGAAATTCACCGCGGTGGTTCCGGTCAGACCTGTTCCGGTGATGACGACCGTCGTGCCGCCTGCTTCCACGCCCACGTTCGGCACCACCGCGGTGACAGTGGGCAGTGCGACGTAGGTGTAGGCGACGCTGTTGCTGGTTCCGCCACCGGTGGTGACGGTCACTCCCACGGTCCCCGTTCCCGCCGGTGCGACGGCGACGACTTGGGTGTCGGAGACGACGACGAACGAGGTCGCCGGTGTGGCGCCGAAGTTCACCGCGGTCGCTCCGGTGAATCCGGTTCCGGTGATGACGACCGTCGTCCCGCCGGTGACCGGTCCCACGCTCGGAACCACCGTGGTGATGGCGGGCACCGCGACGTAGATGTAGGCGACGCCGTTACTGGTCCCGCCCGCGGTCGTTACGGTGACCAGCACCGTCCCGGTCCCCGCCGGTGCGACGGCGGTGATCTGGGTGTCGGAGACGACGGTGAACGAGGCTGCCGGTGTGGCACCGAAGTTCACCGCGGTCGCTCCGGTGAGCCCGATTCCGGTGATGACGACCGTAGTGCCGCCGGTGACCGGTCCTATGTTCGGGACCACCGTGGTCAGCGCGGGGATCGGGATGTAGGTGTAGGCGAGGCCGTTACTGGTTCCGCCCGCAGTCGTGACGGTGACCTGCACGGTCCCGGTCCCGGCCGGCGCGACCGCCGTGATCTGGGTAGCCGAGTTGACGGTGAACGAGCTCGCCGGTGTGCCACCGAAACTGACCGCCGTCGCACCCGTCAGATTCGTTCCCGTGATGATGACCGTCGTCCCCCCGGTGACCGGACCGGTGTTGGGCACCAACGTGGTGATCGCGGGCACCGCGACGTAGGTGAAGGGGAGGCCGTTGCTGGTTCCGCCGGGTGTCGTGACGGTGACCTGCACGGTCCCGGTTCCGGCCGGTGCGACGGCGGTGATCTGGGTATCGGAGTTGACGATGAACGAGGTCGCCGGTGTGCCACCGAAACTGACCGATGTGGCAGTCGACAGGCCCGTTCCGGTGATGACGACCGTGGTTCCGCCGGTTGTCGGTCCGGTGTTGGGTGCGAGGCTGGTCAGCGCGGGAACACCGGCGTAGGTGTAGGTGACGCCGTTGCTGGTTCCGCCCGAGCCGGTGACCGTCACCTGCACGCTGCCCGTTCCGGGCGGTGCGACGGCGGTGATCTGAGTGGGGGAATTGACCGTGAAGATGGTTGCGGTATTGCCGAACCGGACAGTCAACGGGCCGGTGAACCCGGTGCCGGTGATCGTGACGGTGTTGCCGCCCGAGGCGGGCCCGGCGGTCGGCGAGATGGCGGTGATGGTCGGTACGACGACGTAGATGAACGGCACCGCACCGCTGGTGCCACCCGGGCCGGTCACCGTGACCGGCACGATCCCCGTTCCGGCAGGCGTGACGGCCGTGATCTGCGTGTCGGAGTTGACGGTGAACGAAGTCGCCGGTGTGCTACCGAAGTTGACCGCGGTGGCGCCCGTGAAGCCCGACCCGGTGAGGGTGACCGTCGTACCGCCCCCGGTGGAGCCCTGGTTGGGGCTGATGCTGTTCAGCGTGGGAACCGGCACATAGGTGTAGGCGACCCCATTGCTCGTTCCGCTCGAGTTGCTCACGGTGACCTGCACCGTACCCACCGATCCGGCGGGAGCGATCGCCGTGATCTGCGTAGGGGAGTTGATGGTGAAAGTGGTCGCGGTGCTACCGAACCGGACGGTCATGGGGCCGGTGAATCCGGTACCCGTGATCGTGACGTTGGTTCCCCCCGTGGTCGGTCCTGATGTCGGGGAGAGGGAAGTGATGGTAGGCATGACGCTGCCTCCTTGTCGCCGTGGTGATAATTCCTCTGCACCGGGGGGCGCCCGCCGCTGTTCAGCAGCCCGGCTATCTCCATTAACTCCTTTGGATCGGTGCCTGGCAACGTGTCTGACGATCCGTTTTGGTCCGTTTTCGGATTGGTAACGGCGCGTCGCGTTGTGACGTGAACGTCCTGGCAGGCGTTGTGGCAGCGTTGTTTTCGGCAGGGCTGCCGGAGGGGGCGCCAACGGTGAGCCCGCCGAGAGTCGCGGTGCTGGCGAACGATTGGCGACCAACCGGGACATCCGTCAGCGTTCCGCCCGGAAAGCGCCTTCTCGCGCTACAGGAACAGCTCCGGTGGGTCGTCGAATTCGATGCCGGCCTGCCGTGCCCGGGTCACCATCTTGCGATCCCACTCGCGGTGCACCCGCAGCGCCATGCGGAACTCGCCCATCTGCTCGGACATCTGCTGGGTCTGCGAAATGGCAAGGTCGCTCAAGACTTTCGCCGCGTCGGCCTTCGTCTTCGTCATGTGAGCGTCGACGTCGCCGCGCTTGAACCACGCGGTGACCGCCGCGGACAGCACCGACGAGCTGGCGATGAGCACAAGTGCCGCGAAGATCGGCGACTGCTGGATGATGTTCATGGCGCCTCCCGCATCTTCACCAGGCGCAGCGCCCGGACGTCCTGCAGTACCTGTCGGCGCTTCCACAGAAACGCGATACCCAACGCGATGGGCAGCGGTCCTCCGAGAACCGTGGCCGGACCGATGGTTCGGTGCTGGATCTGCAACAGCAGCAGTTGCGCACCGAAGGCCACCAGTGACCAGCCGAGCGCCCCCAGGCCGACCTGCTCGACCAGATAGCCCCAGACGCGCCGGGCGAACAGACCGACCAGCGTCGCGACGCAGCCGATCAACATGAGGACGAGCCACAGCGTGCGGAATCCGGATGGCATGGCCGTGGTCGCCGATGCCGGCGGCGGGCCGTAGATGCACTGCAACAGCATCGAGACGCCGAATACGGCGCACAGCACCACCTCGAAGGGGTCGTGGCGCGTCCTTTCCTTCGGGGTCCTCATGCTGGTTCACCGCTGTCCGGTGGCGCCGGGCTGACCCGGTGGCGCGCCGACTCGACCGCGGGCAGGCCCAGAGCCGCCGCGACGATGGCGAGGACGAAACCCGAGAGGTCCGACGAGAGGACGCCCTTGGTGACCCCGTAGCCGATCAGCGCCGCCAGCAGCGGGTACAGCAAGGCGCGGACGGGCTCACTGTGCAGGATGGTGATTACTTTGTTCATCGGTTCTTCCCTTTCTTTCTTGTTGTGGCACCGACGGTGCCGTCGGCCGATCGCGGACTCCGCCGCCCGAAAGCTGTGCGTTCGTGAGGTTGGTCGGATTCCGGCGATCCGAGGGTTCGGATCGCGTTGTCGCAAGCCCGCCCGCGTTGTGGGGTCTAGTTGAACCCGTGTGCGGTGGAGGAGGGTTCGTGGTGCGGCGCTGCGGCCCGTGCCCGAGCGGTGCCGTCCACTGGAATGCCGGTTGCCGCCGTGCCGCGAGGACCTCGCGAGTTCTGTCCCGAGGACGGGGAGAGGAATGTAGGCATCAGGCTGCCTCTCTGTTTGCTGGTTCCTCCGTGCCGGGGGTGGCCGACGGTAGTCGTAAACCGGTTAACTCCGTTATGCCCCAGGATCTGCGGGTCGGCAACGCGTCGGATGATCCGTTTTTGTCCGTTTTTCAGATCGTTGCCAGGTGTTGACCAGCGCTGGGGCTCCAGCGGGAACGCATCGTTCGGCCTTGCCGCAGCGCCGATCTCGTCGGTGTGGCCAAGCGGGGTGGTCTACCGGGATTTCGGCTGTCGCCCTTTTGAGCGAAATGCTCTCGAGCGCAATGACTTTCGCTGTTACCGCGTCCGTCTACGCGGCAAGGGATCGTGTCCGCTCCTCGGCGCCGGTGTGCGGAGGGCTCCAGATGATGCTGGTCGGTCTGTTCAATGTCGACTCGGGAGTGTTTCGGAGCCGATCGGAGCCACTCGGACCCAACGCGATTGGGCCGCCGCCGGAACCCCGGCGACGGCCCGTGAGCTGTCTCGATCAGACGTAGGTGTAGGTCAGGCCACTACTGGTGCCGCCGGAGCCGGTGACGGTCACCTGAACGCTTCCGGCCACGTGGGCCGGAGCGACGGCGGTGATCTGCGTCGACGAGTCGATCGTGAATGTCGTCGCGGTGCTGCCGAACCGTACCGTCAGCGGACCGGTGAACCCGGTGCCGGAGATCGTGACGCTGTTCCCGCCCGAGGTGGGACCCGACGCCGGGGCGATCGCCGTAATGGTGGGCACCACGACGTAGATGAAGGAAATCCCGTTGCTGGTGCCACCCGGAGCGGTGACGGTGACCGCCACGATCCCCGTACCCGCCGGGGCGACGGCCGTGATCTGCGTGTCCGAGTCGACGGTGAACGAAGTCGCCGGTGTGGTGCCGAAAGTGACCGCGGTTGCCCCCGTCAGTCCCGAGCCGGTGAGAGTGACCGATGTCCCGGCGGGCCCTTGGCCGGGGGCGATGGAGTTCAAGGCAGGCACAGCGAGATAGGTGTAGGTGGCTCCGTTGCTGGTACCGCTCGAGTCGGAGACCGTCACCTGTACCGGTCCGGCCGTCCCCGCGGGCGCGACGGCCGTGATCTGGATCGCGGAGTCGATGGTGAAAGTCGTTGCGGTGGAGCCGAAGCGCACCGTCAGCGGGCCGGTGAATCCCGTACCGGCAATGGTGACGCTGGTGCCGCCCGTCGTGGGGCCCGAGGTCGGGGTGATAGCAGTGATAGTGGGCACGGCGATGCCTCCTGGTTTTCGTGGAGATCGATTATCTGTACCGGGCGGTGCCCCGACTCACTCTGTGGCCCGGCGTATTCCATAGCACTCCGCCGCGGCTACCTCGGCAATACGTCGACCACTCCGTTTTTGTCCGGTTTGTTTCCGGTGCCGAGAATGGGTCTGACGCGGTTGGCGTCTCGTGGATGAGGTGGCAACTCGGAGGGTGCGCCGGATGTGCCGAAACACCGACGGATTCCGCCGCCTGCTGGAGAGCGTTATCGTGGACCAGGTCGTGCTGTCGAGCACATTGCGTCTGAGGGGGATTCGTCGTTTGTTGATCGATATCGGAATCGGGGTACGGGGGAGACCGGACGGACTCGGCTGGTCTCCCATCGATGCACGGGTGGGCGGCGCCCGCCGAACTGCTCGGGGAGGCATCGGAGCGTGAACGGTCAGCCGCCCCTGCTCCCCGCCGGTCCGGGTCGGGTCCTCGACGTCAAGGCGATCCTCGACGGAACCGTGGACATGCGCACCTATTCCCGAAAATATCTGGTCATCTGCGCGCAGCCCCGGCGGGGTCTCGCCTGGGACTCAGGCCTGCTGAAGGCCGACCATCACGGGAACTTGTCACGTCTGACATCGTGCATCGAATGGTTGGACGTCCACTTCGGCTGGGAACTGGTGAGCGTCTTCACCCGCCAGGTCGACAAGTACTACATCCACCACGCGATGCTTCGCCGTCGAGACTCGAATTAGAGCCTCGCTTCACCGATGCGGCTGCGCAGTTCGGCGACAATGGTCGGGTCGAAGAAGGCACAGCCGTCGGGCCCTACGCCCGTCGGTCGGCAACGGTTCGCTTGGCGGCGATCCAGCGGCCGGTCGGTTTCGTCGCGGCGAGGACAAGAGCGATCAGCACGGGCGTCGCAAGGGTGAGCAAGGCCGGTTCCCCCGTGTGCACGACCATGGCGACGACGTAGATCACTCCGAGCCCGGAATCGATGATCACCAGCACATGACCGGCTGTGGTACGCGTCGTCGCTGCACGTGCCAAGCGAGAGCGATCAACCCTTCAGTGTGCGGATCATGTTCACCAGGGCTTGCGCGCCCTCTCGTGTCGATTTGTCATCTCGCGTCGTTTGGTCTTCGGTGGCTCTGAAGCGGAGTTCGCCCTTCCAGCCGTCGACTGTGGCGAGGAGGTTGACATCGAGCAGTGTGGTGGCGTGATCGCCCCCCTTTGGCAGTGGCTCAACAGCTACCTTGACAGTCACGCCGTCTACAGTCATGACCTCGGTCGGGTAGTTCTCTGTCGTCGAGGGAGATTCGGACAGGGTGTTACCGCTGACGACGCGAAATAGCGATACATATCCGAGGGGAGACGGCCATGCGGATCCGTCGGCCTTCTCATAGAAGCACCCATTACCGGTGCCGATCTCATCGGTCAGCGCTTTTCCGCCGGCACCGGCGCTGACCTTCAAATTCTCGGCGCCCGCTCGCGTGACGAAAAACTGCTCCGTAGAGTCACACAACTCCTGGATGGTGTGGTTGCTCGTCGGTATCTCATACCTGTCGGGATGAGTGCGTGGAAACAGATTGCAGGCCGAGAGCAGCACCGCCAGGGCCGGAATCGCAAGCAGCTTTCTCGGGTTCATGTCGCCTGCCATTCAGGGCTGGGGGAGTTGATGTTGAAGTCATCGGAAGCGCTACGCGGCCAATGATTGTTATGGAATCCTTTCTGACTTTCTGTCGACTCCTTTATCTTGTTGATGGCCTGCCTTTGCGAAAGGAGGGCATCTATAAGATCTTCCGTATACTTGACAGTGCTGCTGATGACTTTTCCAAGAATATCAATCGCATCGGAGACTCCGAGAGGAGTGGCGACAAAGGTGGCCATCTTGGTAAGAGCTTTTCCGAGCCCTATGAGCAGGTCCGCGATATCTGTTACGATTTTGGAATAGAAGTCCCAAGCGATGTCCGACACCTTGGCAAGTGCTTCGGCCACCTTGTCGCAGGTGGATTTAGCGGAATCCATCGCGGTGTCCTGGAGTGTCCGAGCCGCTGTGTACTTGAGTGCTGCCGCTCCTGCCCAGTAGCCGGTTATGTTCCCGTTGTTCACTTCGTTGTTCTGCGCTGCGCCGATTTTCCCCTTCAGCGTCGTCCAGGCCTGGCTCGTCTGCAGGAAGGCGATGGGCGCCTTCGAGCTGCCGACCGCACCCTGCAGTTTGTCCAAAAGTTCTTGGATCTTCTTCTTGACCGCTTCCTTGTGGTCCTGCATGTAGCCGGTGAAATCATCTTCGGTCATCGCGCCGTAGATGGCGCCGGCCACCGCGCCGGCCGCTCCGAAGAAGGTCGCCGCCTCGACCTCGGCGGCGGCGATCGCCGCCTTCCGGAACGCCTCATCCACCTCGGCGGGCTGGTTCCTGATCTCCGCGATCTGGTCGGAGAACCGGTCGAGTACGGTGTTGATCTCGTCCAGAGACTTCGTGGCACCCATCAGTAATCTTCCTCCAGCTCGATCAGAACGTTCGCGAAGTTCTGGTCCTGTTCCTGAATTGCCTTGGCGACATGATCCAGAACCGTGGCGATGGAATCCGTTTCGTCTCTGCCTTCGACTAATCTGTCGTACATATACCTTGCAGCGGCCATCTGAGCGTCCCAAGTTTCTCGGAACAGCCCCCAGGCGACGTCCTGGTGACTGAAATGGATGCTCTGCGCCTCGGTAGCGGCGACGGTGAGGGCGTCCGACGCCTGATCCCACGCTCTGGCCGCCTTGACCAGTTGGTTCAGATCCGCTGAGAAATTGACCATTACGAGTTCCTCATCAGGTAGCGCTTGTATTCCGCGAGTTCGTGTTCGAGTTCATCGTCGGTGCGGTCGGCCCATGTCCCGTCTTCGTGGAAGCGTGGGCGCTGTTGCCGGATCTGATTCGCGCAGTCGAGGATATCGTGTGAAATATAGGACGGGCTGGCCGTGGCCGCCCACCGCGGATCGATCTCGATGCTGCCGATGCGCGAGATGTTCGCGACCACAGTGATCGAGGGCGCTCCGAAGTCGGTCACCGGCCCTTGCCCTACGAATTCATCACTCAGCCGCAATGATCGTTCAACCATCTCGAATTCGGCGAGTGATCGGGTGTCGAGAAGTGTGATCAGTTCCGCGCGACGAGTGGGGGATACAGTCAATTCGGTCCATCTGCCCGTTGCGATTACCGGCGCATCATGCCGCCACAGCGCCACATAATAGCCGGTCATCGCCGCCGCGGAGAGGTCCGCGGATTCCAGGCGGTCGTGGATATTCCGGCTCACATCGACATCTACCGGAAGGCGCCCTTCGTCGAGATTCATTGTGATCAGGCCGACTCCGATCAAGCCAGTCGTCACTCTTTCCCCTTCTGTCTTCACTGCAGTGTCATCGTTTCGCCGATGGCCGCTGTCGAATCAAGTGACAGCGAGCTGCAATTCACCGCAGACTGCGAAAATCACCAGCCCCCTCACGGCCCGCCGTGGTGCACCAGCAATCCAGTGATTCGTTCCCCTCATGCTGTTGCGGACAGACACTACCGTTCCTTTTGCCGCCCCGACAAGGGTGAAGCCACGGCTTGGGCGGTAGGTTCTTCCACTGCGTACTTCGACGCGAAAACCACACTCCAGCAATACATGAGCCACGCGGCTTCGCTTGGTCCCGTGCGGACGCACCGCCGCTGGAGCCGGGACCCGGCGCGGCGGGCGAGCAGTGACCCACGCCTACCAACTTTCGGGGTGGGTGGCTGCGAGGCGTTCGAGGGCTTGGGTGATCCAGGTTGTGAAGTGGGTGGTCAGGTCGGTGGGGGTGGTGGGGCGGACGGTGATGTGGTCGGTGCGGTGTTCGGTGTAGCGGCCGTCGTCGGAGATGTCGTGCCATTGGAGGACTTTGGCGGGTTTTGTGCGGGTGTGCAGGGGAGCGGTGAGGAGGACGGCGGTGCCGCCGCCGTCGATGGGGCGGCCGAGGAGGCGCTGGTATTGCTCGCGGGGAGTGTTGCGAGCGTTGTCCTGGAGGTAGGTGTCGCGGCGGGGGGTCAGGTCGTGGGGGTGGAAGGTGGCCGGTCGCTCGGCTCCGGGGGCGCAGGGAGGGATGGCGTTCACGAGGCGGGCCGGGAGTTGGTCGGCGGGGAACATGCGTGCGCGAATCGGGCCGTGCTCGGTGTGATTGCCCGCTTGGCTCAGGACGACGGCGCGGTAGCTGTCGCGCGCGCCGAGGATCCGGTACTCGCGGATGTCGTCGGGACCGGTGCTGTTCTTGTGCTTGCAGGTGCCGCCGAGGATCTCGATGCGAAGGTCGGAGTCGCCCAAGGTGCGGAAGGCCGCGGCGATCTCGTCGCGTTCGTCGGCGCAGTAGCGCTGCCACACGGCGGTGCGGTGGGCGGCGAAGTCGTCGCGGAAGGCGAAACGACTGGTGTAGCGCAGGGGGCCGGGGATGCGATCGTGGGCGTCGCCGTACCAGAGAGCGGCGAAGTCGTCGGGATCCCAGGTCCATTCAGCCATGTGAGGTCCAATCCGGCCGCGTGAAGGCGGCCAATGTCCACGCGCGCACGCCCGCCACCGATACGCGATGCGGGCGCGCGCGAAATCGAGAAGGGTGTGGCCCGATCAGTCGGGCGTACCGCCGATGACGCCGCCGGGCAGCGTTCTCGGGACTTCACCGAGCAGCTCGTCGGTGTTCTCCTGGGTGATCAGGTAGTCCGGTGTCTTGTGCTCGGATTCGTCGTCCTTGCCGCCGCCGCGAGCGCCGGGGGCCATCATTCCCGGCGTGCCGCTCGTGCCACGGACCGAGGTGTTCGTTGTCGCGGCCGGATTCACCGATGTGCTCGGCGTGCCCGGTGCGCCCGCGATGCTGCGGCCCGGTTGCGGCTGGTTCGTGGTGCCGGGAGTTCCGGGACTGCCCGGGGAGCCCGGGCTGTGCGGAGTCGGAGTTCCGGCCGGCACGGTCTTGGTCGGGTCCGTGGTACCGGCGGGAGTCGTCGACGTGGGGTCCACGCCCGCGGGTGTGGTCGAGGTGTCCGTCGCTGTCGTGTCGGAGGATTGTTCGTCCTGCGTCGACTCGTCGGTGGACTGCGGCTCCTCGGTGCTCGTCTCGTCGGGCTTGCCGTCGCCGTCCTTGTCGCCGGGAGTGCCGGTGTCGGTAGGGCTGGTGCCCGGGTCGTCCGTCGTGGGGCTGCCGCTGTCGTCGCTGTGGTATCCACCCGGCGGGGGTGCTGGAATGTCCACCGATGCGGTCGGGCCGACCGGAGTGGGCAGCACCGGGATCTTGCCGTCCATCTCGCTGAAGGGCTGTACGTAGAACTCCTTCATCGCGACCCGCGCGGACTGCTCGGCCTCGGACCGGTCGTCCGACAGAATCCAGCGCGTCGGATGAAAGATCCGCTCTCCGAAGGAGAATTCAACGAGGTCCGGGAGAGCCTTCTTCGTATCGGCGATCGCGGTGGCGGCGTCGCGGACCCGGTAGTACAACTCCTCCAGGGACGCCGTCAGGTTCTGCGCGTCGCTGGTGTACTTGGCGATAGCGCTCTTGGACTGCTCCGCTGCGGGGCCGGACCAGGCTTGAGCTATGGAGGTCTGGATGGAGCGAGCGAAAGTTTCGACACCCCGCTCCCACTCGTTACGAGCTTGCCAGTACGTATCGGCTTGGCTGAACGCGTCGGTGGGATCGAGTGGCTTGAACGTGTCGTTGATCCGCGAGTGTTCCCAACTGTCGGCGTGCTCACCCCCGCTCGGGATGCGCTTGTTCTCGTAGCCGCTCATTCGTTCGTTCCATTCGGAAGCCTAGGCGGTGAGAATTGGACTCCAACGGGCGGGCGCTCAGGCAGGGTGGTGTTCAGTCTGTTGAAAGCTTCGGCAAAGTCGCTGTCCGCCTGCATGATTCGATCCCGGGCGAGCCGGTGCACTTCTTGGATGTCCTCGACGATGCGATAGTGATCTTCCATGATCTGATGGACGCTGTTTAGGTCCTCGGCTCCGCGAGCCTTCTTCTTGAATCTATCGACCAAGGTTCCCGCCGAGACCATGTCACTGCTGCCCTCGCCGAGCCCCCAGTGAGACTGCCGTGAAACGAAGTCCATCGTCCTCTGGATCTTTTGAATAGCGTTCTTGAAATACTCGCAATCGCGGTCAATGTAGATGAAGTCCTCAGGGGACATCTGCATTCCTAGCTGTCCCTCTCGCGCAGCGTTCAGGATGTTCCCCATCGGCCGAGGTGGCTGTGCGCTGTCGTCACCCATGTGCTACTCCCTCCCGGTTGGCTCGATCGCTTCAGCGAATCTCATGCAGTGACGGGCATTGTGGGCACTACCTTCTCTGCCAGGGTCCGTGCCAGTGTGCATGTGTCCAGGGCCCCGGTATTCTTCCGCGACGGCGGATTGCTGAGGAAGAATTCGAGGCTTCCACCCTTCATCTCCACGTTGATCGTGCATACCCCTTCGGGATGCTCTTCTACCTGCCGTGTTGAGATCGCGCGGCGTCCGTTGATCGTGTACTCATGCGTATCTGCAAATTTCTTGTCTCGCACCATATCCACGGTGATGTTTGTCGTGGTGATGACCGGTGCATATCCGTCAGTCTGGATCCAGGCGCAACCACGCCATTTGACACCCCCCGACGCATTAGAGTCCTGTTTGTCCTTGCTTCGCAGGTTCTCGGAATCGAGAACGGGCTGGGGAATGTCGGTGCACGGGTCATAGCCGGTGGGCACGTCGGGCGCTAAGGTTTTGCTTGCGGAAGAGCCCGCAGTTGGCGTCAGATCACCATCGGTCGAGGAGTCGCAGCCTGTCAGCGCGAGCGCAGCACCGGCAAAGAGGATGGCCAGTCGCCGAAAATTCCGCCCTGATGTCATCGTTCCCCTTGCACACCGGTTAGTGTCCTGGCTCTTCGAGGCCGGACCGGCTTCCCCGCCCCCCGCAGCGAATGTCGACGCTACCGGCGGGTTTCGTCGGGTGCAAGCGGTCTGGTGAGCCAATTGACGGCTCGGCAGTGTCGGGCCGGGCGCGCGGACCCGGAACCGCTGGCGAGGGAGGTTCCGGGGTCGCGAATAGAAGCTTCCTCAGGACTCCGACCGATAGCGTCCTCCGCTTGTCACGCGAGTCGTGAACGAGTGCCACTCGCACGTTGTGAATACGAGTGCTGGGCCGGCGGGGTTCTTCGAGTCTCGTACCCCCACCAAGCCTTCACGCAGAAACGCGACCTGCACGCAGTCTCTGTCAGCGCTGCTGTAGCTGCTCTTGAACCAGGTGGCGTCGGATAGGCTGGCGCTCATTCGGCATACTCCTTGGCGATCTCGCGGAGGAGGGCTCGGCTTCTCTCCTGATCGAGGGCCGATCGCAAGAGGTCGGCGAACGCCTGGCGGTGAGCCCGGACCTCGTCAGGCTTCTCAAGATACAGGTCACCGGTGAATCCCTGCATGTAGACGACCGGTGGCTCGGTGAGATGGGCGATCGGGTGCTGCGGGAAGTCGAGAATCACGAACGAGCCGACGTTCAGCCCGGCGTATGCCTCTGCGGCAAGGGGCACCACACGTACCGAAACATTCGGTTGTTCACCGACTCGCACCAGGTGTTCGAGCTGGCCCTCCATGACCGAGTGCCCACCGATCGCCCGGCGCAGCGCGGATTCATCGATGACGGCTTCGAAGCGTACCGGGTCGGAGTCGTTGTTCAAGCGCGATTTCCGCTGCCTGAATGCCTCCATCTTTCGCTCGACCTCCGCCCCGGACATCGCCGCGAAGCGGACCCAGATCAAGGCACGCCGATACTCGTCGGTTTGCAGCAGTCCGGGGAGGAGGGTTGTTTGATAGGAGCCGATGCGTTTGGCTGTCGCCTCCAACTCCACGAAGAGGTTGAAGTCCTCGAGGATGGTGTCATTGAACGCATGCCACCATCCGGTGCGCTTGGTCTCCTCGACCAGGTTGAGCAGGATGGCGGTGCGCTCTTCGGATGCCCCGTATAGCTTGCACAGCCCCTCCACGAACAGGGGATGGAGCCGGACCGGCTGTCCGGTCTCCATCCGCCACAGTGTTTGTTTGCTGACGTCGATCGCGTCGCGGGCGTACTCCGCGCTGATGCCCGCGCTGATCCGCATCGCCCGCAGCTGCCGCCCCAGCATCCGACGGGGCAGGGTGGAACCTGTTGGAGTCACGACGAATCCCTTTCGTAGCCGAACTAGCGGCCGGGTACCTAACTGGAACCTTGTGGCGGGGGGCCTTGGAACCTGGGCGGATTCCGCCCGATTCCACCACTGAGAACGTTCCCGCCCAGCAATTTCCGGTGCTCTACTGATCGCGACCGGTCCGAATCGAAGAAGTGCTGAAACCTTAACCGTCCCAACGGTTACAGGTCCAGCGACCGGGATTTCTCGCGTACCGAACTATGTGAATCGAGGTTGGCGAATGAATCATGCGGCATTCGCGGACACCCCGGCGTCCCGCTGCGCTTTTTACCGCCGCACCTGTGGGCTGCCCGCCGGTATACATCCGGAGATCGGCCGGATCGTGGTGAAGGCGGGTGTGGTGGGCGGGATCACGATGCCCGACGGGCTGGGGCAGTGCGTGCGTGACGACATGCTTTTCCGTGGCAGGCCGCTCGGCCCGGTCATCGCGCATATTCGTTCCCGCCGATGGACCTTTCTGTGCCGGCCCGATCTACCCGACGACATGCGGCTGTTCGCGGCCTTGTTCCGGCTCGATGTCTCGGTCGTGCCGTTCGGCAGCGAAATCGCGCTGCCCTCGCCCGCCGACGCGAGCGACGTATTCCGCCGATGGGTGGTGGCGCCGCGTGACACGTTCCGTCCGTCCGGCCTGGTGATCGTGAATTGCGTGCTGGCCCGCGCGGGCGGGAAAGGCGCGCCGTGAGCGAGGGCTTGCCGACGCGGAGTGAGCTGCTGCGAGCCTGCCGGGAGGGCACGCCGCCGCCGGGACACCCGGTGCTGCTGCGGGCACGCACTCTCGCGGAGCTGCACATGCGCAGGTTGCGCGAGGGAGAGGTACGCGACATCGATGAGCGCCGGACCCGGCTGATCCGGGACGTCGACCGCTGGGTCGAGGTTCGGTTGCCCGCGGCGCGCGGCGGGGCCTATCTGCACACCGAATCGGTCGGCTCGGTGGTCGACCGCCTCGCTCGGCTGAGCGCGTGCGCGTACGCGGCCATGGCCGACGATCAGGAGTGGGACCTGTGGTTCGCCTGGGAGCGGCTGGCCGAGCTGGCGATCGCCTACGAGGATCTGGTCACCGAGTTGAGCAGAGGCCGGCGCCGGTTGCCGAGCGCTTTCTAGCAAGCGCCCGACGAGGTTCAGTTGCGCAGCAGGGTGGCGGCGAGGTGATGTTGCAGTGGTTCGCCGACCGCCGCCATCCGCAGTGTGTAGTCGATGGTGTCGCCGGACAGGCGCAGCGAGCGGCCGAGGGCCGTGACGAGTTTCGCGGTGCTGCTGCGACCGATGGCGGTGGAGTCCAATTCCATGCGCAGTGTGCCGTCCTCGACGGCGAGCGAGCCCTCGCAGATTTCGGTGATCCCGGTGGGATGGGCGAGGATCAATTCGACGCGGTCCGGGCGCGGGCAACGCAGATAGCCGGTCTCGGCGTGCAGCGGCCGGCCGTCGTCGGCGGCGCGGGTCTTCTGCCGGTAGGTGAGGAAGGGGCGGCCGAGATGGCCGAACCGGATTTCCTCGACATAACCGAACGGCTGAATGGTCGGGTATTCCCCCTGCCCGTTGCCGCGCCAGGTGCCGAGCAGCGGAGCGAGCGGAGCGATATCGGGATGGAGAGCAATAGGAGGCTGGGGTTCGACCACGGCGAACAGCCTAACCCGACCTCGTTCAACCGTTCGGGTACTCCCGAATTTGCTCCACGCTAAGGTTAGCTTCGCCTTATCACCAATGTGGTGTGGTCGGAAAGGAAACAAGAAGTTGAACGGACGTTGGAATGAGTCGCACCGTGGCGGTCTGCCTCGGTCGCGGACCCGGAGTGGTCTGCTGCGCGCGTCGGCGCTCGGTGTCGCCTTGATCGTGGCGGCGGGCTGCTCGGACTCGAAGTCGGACGACGTGCCCGCGCTCGACGGCAACAAATACGTCCAGACCAATCTCGCGGCCAATAGCGCGGAGTACAAGGCGCAGTTCACTTTTCCCGACCTGGTGAACGCCTGGGGGCTGGCCGACCGGCCCAAGGGCGCCGGTGGGCACTTCTGGGTCGGTGCGGGCGGTAAATCGTTCCAGTTCGTCGGCGATGTGACCAAGTCCTCGGACGGGAAGGTGCAGAAGCTCTTCCAGGACGATTTGAAGATCGTCACCATTCCCGGCGCCGATGCCGACACTTCGGACAAGAGCGTGGGCAAGACCACCGGCGTGGTGTTCAATCCGGCGCCGATCACCTCCGATCTGTTCGTCGTGCGCGATCAGCCGGTGGAGGCGGAAGGTGGGCCGCTGAACGGGTCGGCGCGGTTCATCTTCGCCACCGACTCCGGCAAGATCTCCGCCTGGACCGAGCTGGGCTTCGAGGGCCGGATCGTGCGCCACGACGGGCCCGCGAACCTGGTCTTCGACGGCCAGCCGCAGGGGATGCAGTTCTTCGGTCTCGCGCTCGCCCCGTCCGGTGACAAGCTGCTGGCCGCCGATTTCGGCGCCGATCCGCAGGTCCGGACGTTCGACCGCAACTGGCAGCTGATCCCGACCGCAGGCTTCGCCAACCCGTTCGCGACCGGCGACGCGATCGACCCGGCCGCGCCGGAGAAGGGCAAGAAGGCCAAGCCCGGCGATCCGGCGCCGTTCAACGTCTCGACCGTCGGTAACCGGGTGTTCGTCGCCTACGCCACCACGCAGCCGGACGAGAAGGACGCGGCCGCGTTCGACGCCGGCGAAGAGGATTCGCTGGACAAGGACGAAGAGCAGGACGCGGGCGGCAAGCCGGACAAGGGCAAGCTCGCCGAGTTCGACGCCAACGGCAAGCTGGTGCGCATCATCGACGACGGCAAGCGCCTCAACGCGCCATGGGCGGTGACGATCGCGCCGGACGGGTTCGGGCCGCTCAGCGGCAAACTGCTGGTCGGCAACTTCGGCGGCGCCGGGCACGTGCTGGCCTACGACGACACCACCGGCAAGTTCGCCGACTACCTGCGCGACGCCGACGGCAAGCCGGTCGCCATCGAGGGACTGTGGGCGTTGATGTTCGGCAACGGCGAGAGCCTCGGTGACGCGGACTCGCTGTACTTCACCGCCGGGCCCGACGACGAGAAGGACGGTCTGTTCGGCAAGCTGCGCTTGAAGTAGGTCCGTTCCCGAGCAGCCCGCACCGGATCGGTGCGGGCTGCTCGCGCGTTATCGGCCCCCGGTCGGCGCCGAGTCCCGGCGTTCGGTGCGCCGTTCGCGGATCGCCGACTCGACTTCGTCGACCGCCGTTCGGATCGTCGTGCCGTAGCCGTCGTCGGCGAGCGTGTGCAGACACGCGCGGGCGGCGTCGATTTCGCGCTGCGCGGCATCGAACGAGCCGAGCCTGCGGTAGTCGTCGGCGAGGTTGAGGTGCAGTGACGGGTAGAACGCGGCCACCCGTAGCGATTCGTCGTAGGTCCGCGCGCGATCGTCGGTAAGGCTGTCGGCGGCGTCCAGCGCGCGGATGTCCCAGGTGAGCGCTTCGGCGGCGTCGTCGTACAGGTCGGCGAGATAGTGGGCGAGTGTGCACCGGTGCAGCGGGTCGCCTTGCGGGCCGAGCGCGGCCCACGCGGTGAGCAGAGCGTTCCGCGCGTCGTCCGGACGGCCCTCGCGGCCGAGCGCGACAGCGCTGGTGATGGCGTTCATGGTGGGGTCGGTTGCCGAGTTCATGCGGGTCTCCTTCGGACAGTGTGTGCATGGATGAGGTGGTGCTCGTGGGCGCATCCTGACGGCCGACTCGAGTGCGGGGTGGACGGCAATCGAAGTCGATGACATGCGGCTGCGAATTGGGTGCTTGCGGTCGCTCGACCGAGGGGCCGGGGCTGACGATCAGCGGTAACTGTGCCGGGGACCGCGAGGTGGGAAGACCGATTGCGGCGCCGGTTGACAAGAGATGGTGCGGTTGGGCGTGGTCCGACTGGGGGATGCGGGTGCTCGATGGTCGTCCGCGCGTCTGTCACGGGATGTTGTGGTCGGAGGGACGGACCGGCATAGCCAGGGTGGTCAGGTCTCCGTCGGTCGCGGAGCGCAGGATCACCGGCTGATCGGCCGCGATGATATCGAGCATGAGATCGGGGCCGAGCGCGGTGTGGACGGCGGGCAGCAGCGTCGTGGGGTCGAACGACAGGGTGACTGCGCAGCCGGTGACCGTCCCGGGCAGGCGATGCGCTGCGCCGGGTGCGGACGCCATGATTCCGGCCGGGTGTATCACGAATCGTACTGGCGTATCCGATCTTTCGAGCAAGTCCAGCATCCCGTCCCGGGCGACGATCGCCCTGGTGCGGACCGCGCCCAGCCCCGACAGCACAGCGCGGTGATCCGGAAAGGATTCGTCGATGACACCGAACCGATGTGTGACGCCGTCTCCGGTCAGAATCAGTCCGTCGTCGGCCGGTGCGGCGACGACCTCGTCCATGCCGCGCAGCCGTTCGGCGATCGACTCGAGTCCGTTCGGATCGAGCACTACGGACCATTCGCCGCCGTGCTGCCGCTTAGCCACCACCGTGCGGGTGGATAGACGGTAGCGGTCGGTCGCCGTGAGGGTGACGGCGTTCGCGCCCGCTTCCAGCAGAACGCCCGCCAGCACGGGAATCTCCCGGGTCCGGGCAGCGGCGGTGCGCACCTGCTCGAGCGCCTGCGCCAGCGCCGCGGCGTCGACCGCCACGTGAGCGCCGAGCGACTGTTTGACCGTCGCGGCGACGTGCGCGGCTTCGCGCGCTCTGCGCGTCAGTTCCGCCACGTGACGATCGAGCAGGCGGTGCGCGCGCTCGGCGTCACCGGCGAGAATCTCCGCGATCGCCTCCAGCGGCAGCTCGATCGCCCGCAGCTGCCGGATGAGCGTCGCCCGTTCCCGCTGCGCCTCGGCGTAATAGCGGTATCCGGTCAGCGGGTCGACCCGGGCCGGAACGAGCAGGCCACAGTCGTCGTAGAACCGCAGCGCGCTCGCCGTGAGCCCGCTGGCCCGCGCGAGCACACCGATCGTGATCAACCCCGCGGGCTCCGAACTCGTCACCCGGCCATCATGGAGCCTCAACCAACTCGAAGGTCAACCCCGCCCTCCCGGTGCGACTCACCAGCACACACATTTCGCCGAAAAGTCTCGGGCTCGCATGCGGAGCCAGGCCCGCTGATTCGACCAGCACAATCGCCCTGATTCGTGGACGTTGCGCAGGCGCATGAGCCGCTCAGTCGGTACCGGCGTCGGTCGGAGTCACCCGCCAGCGGCGCGACCAGTCCCAAACCGGCCCCAACGCCGTGCCGAGTTCGATGCCCGCGGTGGTCAATTCATACGACTTGTCGGGATTCTTCGCGATCAGACCTGCGGACTGCAGGTGCTGCAAGCGCACCGACAGCATGCTGGAGGAGCAATTGCCCATGCGTCTGCGCAGTTCGAGGAAGCCGAGGCGATCGGGTTCCAGTTCCCACAGGATGCGCAGGATCCAGCGCTGGCCGAGCATGTCCATGGTGGCCAGCAGCGGCGCGTTCGCCGGGTCGTCCCGGCCGCGCGGCGGCTTGGGTTCGTTTGCGCTTCTCATTTAGAACCAGCATAGTGATTCTGAAATAGAAGCACTGGCCCGGGCCGCCGGGCGGACCGAGAGGGTGACAGTGGACGACACGACCGGACGGCGAATCGTTCTGATCACGGGCGCCTCCCGCGGTATCGGCGCGGAGACCGCCCGGGTGCTCGCGGCTCAGGGCGACCACGTGGTGATCAACTACCGGGAGAAGGCCAAGCGGGCCGACGCGCTGGCGGAGGCGATCCGGCAGGCGGGCGGCAGTGCGTCCACGGCGGGCGCGGACATCGCCGACGCGGATTCGGCAGGCGCGCTGGTCGCCGGGGTGGTCGAGGAGTTCGGCCGGTTGGATGTGCTGATCCTCAACGCCTCCGGTGGGCTGGAGCGCAACGCCTCACCCGGTTACGCGATGGCCCTCAACCGTGACGCGCAGGAACGGCTCGTCCGACTCGCCGTGCCGCATATGCCTTCCGGTTCGCGGATCGTATTCGTGACCAGCCATCAGGCCCACTTCCACGGCCGTAAACCGGTGCCCGCCGACTACGAACCCATCGCCGCCAGCAAGCGCGCCGGCGAGGACGCGCTGCGCGCCATGATCCCGTAACTCTCCGCCGAGGGCATCGCCTTGCACGTCGTCTCCGGCGACATGATCGACGGCACGATCATCGTCCAGCTGCTGGAGCGCCGAAACCCCGACGCGGTCGCCGCGCGCCGCGACCAGGGCACGTTGCCCACCGTCGCGGAGTTCGCCACCGCCGTCGCCCTGGCCACCACCACTTCCGCGGATTCGGGCCACACAACATACATCGGTGGCCAGGACTACCTCGACACCTGCGCGGCCACTTCCTGAGCGGTCGTGCGAAGACGAATAATTCGTTGGCGAGTCGCGGGTAAGGCTCGGACGATGGGTCGATGGTGAATTACCTGGGCACTGCGTCGCGGACCGGGTGGGGCGAGGTGCCGCAGCCGGTGCGACTGGAAGTGGAGCGCCTGCTCGGGGATGTCGTGTGCGCGGCCGTCGATCAGCGCGGCGGGTTCAGCCACGGCGTAGCGGCGCGCGTGCGCACCGTCGGAGGCGAGTCGGCCTTCGTCAAGGCGATCGAGGCGGGAGACGAACTCGCGCAGATGTATCGGCAGGAGGCGCACATCGCGTCGCGTCTGCCCGCGACGGCGCCAGCGCCGCGATGCCGGTTCGTCAGCGAGACAGCGGGGTGGTTCATCGTCGGGTTCGACGATGTCGAAGGGGCGTTTCCCCGACTCGACGAGCCGGAGGAGTTGCAGGACACCCTCGACTTGCTGACGCGACTGGCCGCGGAGCTGACACCGAGCCCGCTGTCGGATGTGCCGACGGTGGCGGACGCCTATGGGCCGCAACTGGTCGGCTGGCGAACGTTCGTCGCCGAGGGGCCGCCCGCGGACCTGGACAGCTGGTCGGTTCGTCACCTGACGGAATTAGCCGCCCTCGAAGCGACCTGGGTGGTGGCCGCGGGAGGAGACACCCTGCTGCACACCGATCTTCGTCCGGACAACCTGCTGCGGCGAGCGGACGGTGCGGTGCTGGCGGTCGATTGGGCGTGGGCCTGCCGGGGCGCCGCGTGGATCGACCTCGTCGCCCTCGCCCCGTCGATCGCGGCGGCGGGTGTCGACCCGGATCCGATCATCGCCGCCCATCCGGTGACCCGCGATGTCGACCCCGCGGCCGTCGATGCCTTCGCCTGTGCGCTCGCCGGCTACTGGGCCGCGGCCTGCCGGAAGCCGGGCCCGCCGCGTTCGCCCTGTTTGCGACAGCATCAATCGGCGTTTGCCCGGCTCGCTCGTGAGTGGCTGGCGTGTCGGATCGGATGGCAATAGTCGCAGGAAAGATGGCTCTATCCTCGAAAAACGCAAGGTCACTGGATGTTTGCCACAGCAGAGGGGCCGGGCGGGGACCGCAAAATCGGGGTGATGGGCGTGTCGCGTGCGCGGAACTCGCCGAATCCGAGGCGGCAGAAGCGACTCTCGGTCACGCTAGGCACATGTGGATGTTCGGGCAGTGCCGGGACACCGGCGAGGCAAGGCATCGAGGACGTGGCCCAGACGCGTCCCTCCTGGTCGGAAGGGGAGTTCCGGAAATGGACCAGGTATCCGAGGCCCGGGTGATTCCCGGCAAAGAACTGCTGCTGGCCGCCTTCCGTGGGTTACCGCACATGGATCATCCGATGCTGGATGCGGCAGGCGAACTGGCTCAGCTGCACCAGACGCGCGAACGCACGCCCGCGAACCGATGCGACAAACTCGACCGGCGCCGGGCGCAACTCGTGCGCGGCATCGACCGCTGGGTCACCCTGGCGACGCCGATCCCGCCGCCCGCGGCTCCCGAGCACGCGGAGACCGTGGGCCGCATGGTGGACCGGCTGGCCATGTTGGCCGCCCAGGCATTCGTCGCGCTCACGCACGCGCCGGAATCGGTCGTCTACGACGCGTGGGTCCGGATCGACGAATTGGCCGACGGCTATCAGGATCTCGTCGACGATCTGCGCGCCGGGGCCAGGCGACTACCCGAGGGGCGCTACGACCGCTGGTAGCTATCGGTTACGCCCGAACAGCCACGACCGTTTGCGCCGGCGCGGCAGGGTCGAGTACACCATGGTCATGTCGGCGAAGACTTCGGCTTCCCGCTCGCGATCGGCGCCGAAATCCGCACGGCCGAGTACGTGTTCGATCGAGTGCGGCGAGATCGAGGGCAGGATGACGGCCAAGGAGGGCGGCAGCGGATCGCCGCGTTCCTGGTCTTTGTGGTGACCGAGCAGCATGTGACCGATCTCGTGCAGGATGACGTGATCGGCGTTGCGGCCGGTCGCCGCGGCGTCGTACACGATGATGTCGTCGTGCTTGCGTGCCACCCACAGGCCGCCTCCGCCGCAGCCCGTGTCGGCCAGCATTGCCTTGGGCACGGGGTGCAGGCTGATCGAACGTCCGCGATGGGCCGCCACCGCAGCCAGATAAGCGGTCAGATTCCACGGGTTGGGGAGGGGCACGGTCCGGGTGGCATCCCCGAAACGGGCTTCCATGCTGGTCATCGGCGCCCACCTTACCTATCGGGCGGCGACTAGTCATCTACGGATTTCCGGCACATCGAGGGAGGTGATCCGCAGCGGCACAAGCCGATCGGTCACTCCGCGGGCGGCTCGCTGTCCAAGGGTTGCGCCCGCATGGCGCGGATGGCCAGGTAGTTCAGGCCCCACAGCGCGATTCCGATGGCCAGCAGCACACCGGCGATGGCGTATTGCGCCGGGTTGCGGTCGGTGAACGGTGTGACCAGAAAGCCACAGCTGAGCGCACCCACGACCGGCAGCGGCGTCGGCGTCTTGAAGTGTTTGTGCGGCACCGGGTCTCGGCGCAACACCAGTACGGCGACGTTGACCACGGTGAACACCGCGAGCAGCAGCAGCGCCGTGGTCCCGCCGAGTTCGGGCACTTCACCGACGAACAGGATCAGCCCGAGCGCGAGCAGCGTGGTGAAGATGATGGCGTTGTAGGGCGTTCGGCGCCGCTCGTGTACTCGGCCGAAGGGCCGGGGCAAGACCCCCTGCCGGGCCATGCCGTAGATCAAGCGGCTGGCCATCAGCATGTTGATCAGCGCCGAATTGGCGACGGCGAACATGGTGATGTAGGCGAAGACGTGAGTCGGGAAGCTCGGCGCGCCGACCTCGACCACCTTCAGCAGGGGCGTGTCGCCTTCACCGAGCTGGTCGGCGGGGACGAGCGCGACCGCGCTGATCGACACCAGAACATAGATCAGCCCGGTGATGAGCAGTCCGGCGAGCAGGACCTTCGGGAAGATGCGGGTGGGCTCCTTGCACTCCTCGGCCATGTTCACCGAGTCCTCGAAACCGACCATCGCGTAGAACGCGAGCGTGGTGGCCACGATGACGCCGCCCACCGCGTTGCGCTCCCCGGTGTCGAACTCGACGATGCGCGAGAAGTCGCCGTCACCCACGCCCAAGGCCCAGCAGCCGATCGCGATGACGATCAGCAGACCGGTCAGCTCCACACAGGTGAGCACCACGTTGAGCTTCACGCCCTCGCTCACACCGCGCAGATTGATCGCCGCCACCACGGCCATGAACAGCAGCGCGATCACCGTCACCGCGGCCCCGCTGCCGAGTTCCAGGTCGAAGGCCTCGGCGAAGTTGGCCGCGAAGGCCCGCGAGGCGGTGGAAGCGGAGGTGATACCCGAACTCATCACCGCGAACGCGACCATGAAGGTGAGGAAGTGGATGCCGAACGCCTTGTGCGTGTACAGGGCGGCGCCTGCGGCGTGCGGATATTTGGTGACCAGCTCGAGATAGCTCAAACCGGTGATGAGCGCGACCAGGAACGCTACGAGGAACGGCACCCACACGGCCCCGCCGACCTCGTTGGCCACCTTGCCGGTCAACGCGTAGATGCCGGTGCCGAGGATGTCGCCGACCACGAACAGCAAGAGCAGCCCCGGCCCCATCACCCGGTTGAGTTCCGGCCCCGATTCCGATGTCGGATTCGCGGTGACTTCGGACATGCGTCCTCCCCTCGGCAGTAAGGGCGAGGGTACCCATTCGGCCGCGGAATAGTCGGTCACCGGGCCGTCCGCCGCCGTGTTTCGCGGGGAGCGGACGCCTACTCCATCCGGTCCATCCGGCGCGCGGCCTCCACGATCATGGCCGCGGAGTCGCGCGGGCTCAGCGCCATAGCCCGCAGCTGATCGAAAATGACGCCGAAACGGCGGATTTCGGTGTGGCCCTCGATCAGCTCGTCGCCCGCGATGCCCTCCACGTAGACCAGTTCGGGATCGGCGGGATCGGGGAAATCCAGCAGGGTGAAGGAGCCCGCCATGCCGGGGTGCGCGCCCGCGTCGAACGGCAGGATCTGCAGGATCACGTTCTTGCGCTTGATCTCTTGCATGAGCCGGTCGAGCTGACCGCGCATCACGGCGGGTCCGCCGACGGTACGACGGATCGCGGCCTCGTCCATGACCACCCACAGCTCGAGCGGGTTCTCCTTGGTCAGGTTGACGGCGCGGTCCATCCTGGCCTTCGCCCTGCTCTCCATGACCGCCGCCTCCAGCTTCGGCATCGAGGTGTCGATCACCGCCGTCGCGTACTCATAGGTCTGCAAAAGCCCTGGGATGATGGAGGTTTGGTAGTGCCGGGCCGACAACGCCTCGGACTCGAAGTTGATGTAGGCGGCGTAGACCTCCGACACGCTGCCCTCGTAGGCGCGCGACATGCCGGGCTTCAGCGCGTCGGACAGGAGCTCCAGTGCATCCTCGCGCTGCTCGTCCGCGATGCGGTAGAGGTCGAGCATCGCCATGAGGGTGCGTCGCTGCGGACGGGCCTGGGCGGTCTCGATCCGGTACAGCGTGGTGACGTTGATGCCGGTCTTCGCGCTGACCTCTTCCTTGCTGAGCTGGGCATTCTCGCGCATCTCGTGCAGCATCGCGGCCAGCCGCCGCAACCGGACGGTCAGTACGGTGCGCTTGCCTGCCATCAGTACAACCCCTTCGGTCTGCGCACTTGCTGGAACGTGTTATGACGTTCGCCCTCGAATGCGGCCTATGTGCAGCGGATCTGTGCCGAGTGTGGGCACAGCAACAGAGACTACCTCCAGTGATCCACGTTATGGTCAGTGTTTTCGCGGGCGCTGCGTTCGGCGGCCGAGATCGAGGGGTGAACCGAACCGGCTACTCGGTTGAGCCGGTGTGCGGATACTCGCGGACCCGCTCCGCGCCGGCATGCGGGCGGCGAGAAGGCCGTGCGGCCGGAAAGCGACCGCCGGATGCCGCCCCCGGCGTCTGCTTCGTCCGCCGGAGGGTGGAGTGGGCTGGTGCGCTGCCTTGCAGGCAAGGCGGCGCTTCCGCGTGGATTCCGGCTCACGGGCGTCACGAACCCGCTATTGCAGCTTAATTGCTATTGCTTTCATAGCTAATCAAACGGGTTCTTCCATGCAGGTAGATAGATCTTTCTGGAGAATGCTGAGAGTTAGCCACAATTTGATTTCATCTCGTGTTCCGGACCGTGGGCCGCGGGCGCCGATGGATAATGGCCGCGTGACGAGGATGGATGACCTCGCGCTGAGAAGCGCCTCCGCGATAGCGAGCGTCATCGCGGGCACGCCGCAGAGCGTGGGCAGCTTCCGCTTCTGGTTCGAGGATCAGCGATGGGAATGGTCGGACGAAGCGGCCGCGATATACGGCTACGCCGCGGGGGAAGCGCAACCCGGTACGGAGTTGCTGCTGGCGCACAAGCACCCCGACGACCGCGCCCTGGTCGCCCAGTCCATCGCCACCGCGGTGCGAACCGGTGAGCCGTTCTGTGGCCGCCACCGCGTCATCGACACCGCAGGGCGAACCCACCACGTCATCGTCGTCGCCGATCGCCTGCTCGACGACCGGGGGCTGGTGGTGGGCACCGCGGGCTACTTCATCGACGTGTCCGGCACCCTCGAGGAGAACCGGCAGGAGATCCTCGACGACACCCTGCCCGAACTGGTCGAATCACGGGCGGTGATCGAGCAGGCCAAGGGCGTGCTCATGGTGGTGTACGGCATCAACGCCGAACAGGCGTTCCGGGTATTGCAGTGGCGCTCCCAGGAAACCAACATCAAGCTGCGAACGCTGGCGCGCCAACTGGTCGGCGAGGTCCCCGCGCTGGGCGGCGGCCCGGCCTCGCAACGAGCCTGCTTCGACCATCTGTTGCTGACCATGCACGACTTGCTCGCGTCGAAGTGAGCGCCCGGTTCGGTGACTGCCGGCCGATAGATCGAGCGTAGGTCGCGCGCCGGGGGACTCCGATCGCTGCCGCGCGTCCGGAACCGGTCACTTGCCTGCATGCGCCACCGCGACCCTCCCGCCGCGGGCCGAACCCGCCGTTTGCCGCGGCGTCGCCGTCGAATGCCCGGCGTCCCAACGCTATCCGGGGCGAGAGCGTTGCGTGATCTTCGCCCTTCGACCGATCCCACTCCCGATAAGTCGGAGACAATTCATTAGAAGTAACCATAGTGGGAGGGAGTCCGTTGTGGTCAGTGAGTACACATCGGCACTCGAGCGGGAAATCCTCGACATGCGCGGGCAACACCAGGTGTTGCTGCGGACCGGGCGGCAGTGGTCGTTGCGCGCGATGTTCGGCACACCCGACTGGGACATCGTCGATTACTGCCGCGACTTCCGGCCCAACCGGTTCGGCGAGCAAGCGTGCGCGGAGGTGGAACGTTTCTGCCGGGAGCACGGCATCTGGCTCGAGCGCGCGGGACCGCACTACAACAGCATGACGCCCTACCTGCACCCCGGCGCCGTCAGCGCCGAGCGGATGACGATCATCGGTCTCTACAACGCGATTCTGTTCTGGCTCAACGACACCGTCGGCCGGGAGAAGTTCGGGCACCTCCGCGACGACGAACAGCGCGAGGCGCGGGTGGCGATCGAGCGGCTGTGCGTGCTCCTGCGCACCCGGTCGGTCCCCGAGGACGCCACCGCTCTGGAGACCTCGACGTCGGCGTTCCTCGCGATGCTGTCCGCCCTCGCTGACCCGGCCTGGCTCGACCGGTTCGTCGAATCCACCATCGAGCACCTGCGGCCCGCGATCCAGGACCAGAACGCCCGGGCTCGCGGCGGGTTGCTCGGCGTCGCGGAGTACATCGATCTGCGCGCACAGGTATCCGGCATGTATCCGGCCATCGCGCTGTGCGAGTTCGGCCGGGACGACTACCTGCCGTGGGAGCGCATCCGGCACGCCGGGCTGGCCGAGGATCTGCACCGGTTGCGGATATTGACCGTCGAGATCGGCGCGCTGATGAATGACGTGTTCTCGTTCGAGAAGGAGTGCATCGTCGATCTGGCGGATTTCAATTTGATCCCGGCGGTCCTGCTGAACCATCCCGGATGGTCACTGGAGGACGCCGTGCAGGGCGCCACCGAGATCGTGCGCGCACGGCTCGCCGAGTTCCGTGAGCTGGGCGCGGTGGCCGCCGAACGGTGCGACCACCTGGCCGCGCAGGATGCCGCCCTGGCGGCGACGGTCTCGACGCATCTCGCCGATCTGGCCGCGTGCGTCCAGGCGACCTGGGTCTGGCAGATCACGACCCTGCGGTATAAAGGCGCGTCGATCTTCAGGGAGAACGGGTTGCAATAATCCCGCTATCTCGCCATTGCTGGGAATGCTTCCAGGCGGCAGTACTCGACGGTCTCGAACATCTGTGGATACGATGCGTCGGGGGCTATCTCCGGCCTGAATGGTGAGGGGGTTGCGGTGGAACAGATCGAACTCGCCAGGATGGCGAACTTGTGGTGGCGCGCCCTGCAGGCCGTCGCCGGTGGGTCCGCGTCGGTACCGGACCCCGAGGTCGTGCTGCTCGGGATGGTCGAGGAGTTGGCTGCCGGCCTGGAGGCCGAACCCTTCGACGCGGGCGTCGGTCTCCGCGTGGGCTCGGCGCTGGTCTCCGCGGGGCTGCTCGGCCCGGCCGTGCCCAGTACGTCCGCCCAGGTCCTGTACGAGCTGGCCGAACACCGGGCGGCTCCGGAGACCGGACGGCGGCTCGCGGCGCTGCTCGCGGCGGTCGGGCAGGGATACGAAGCTCAGGCGCAGGCGCACGAGGAAGCGGTCCGCGAGGCCCGCCGATCCGACGACGCGCGGTTCCGCGTGGTGTTCGACAACGCCGCGATCGCGATCGCCATCGGCGACACCGACGGCACCTTGCTGGACGTCAACCGCGGCTTGGCGGAGATGATCGGGGTGCCGGCGGAAGCCCTGCGCGGGGTGTCCGTCTACGACTTCGCGCACCCCAGCGACCGCGAAGGCATCCGCACGCTGGTGTACGAGAAGCTGGTCCCGGCCGGGCAAGGCACGGTGCGACTGGAACAGCGGATCCGCCGCGCCGACGACAGCTACGGGTGGGCGTCGTTCGCCATCACCTTCGTCAAGGGCGTCGACGGGCAGAGCGATTACCTGCTCGCGGTCGGCGAGGACGTCACCGAGCAGCACCGGATGCGCGAGGAGTTGCACCGGCAGGCCCGGCACGACCCGCTGACCGGGCTGCCGAACCGGCGTCATCTCATCGAACGGATCGACGCGATGATCGCCGACGCCCGCAACGGGGATCGCGCGGGATTGTGTTTCGTCGACATCGACCGCTTCAAACACATCAACGATCGCTACGGCCACGGCACCGGTGACCAGATCTTGACCGCAGTCGCCGGGCGCCTGCAGGACAGTGTGCGTGAATCGGGGTGCCTGGTCGCCCGCATCGGCGGTGACGAGTTCGTCGCGCTGATCCCGCCACCGGCCAGCGATCACCGAGTGGCCACCGTGGCGAACAGGCTGCTCGAGGCGCTTGTCGATCCCATCACGGCGGGCGACCGGCGACTACGCATGTCGATCAGCATCGGCGCGGTCGTCACCGCGGTCGCGGGCGCGGATGCCGAATCGCTGCTCGACGCCGCCGACACCGGCCTCTACCGGGCGAAGGCCGACGGTAAGGGGCGCTGGGTATTGCACATCCTGGACACCGATACCTCACGCGGGCCGCAACCGGTGTTGTGAGCCGCGCGAACGATCCGCCGGCGTGATCCTCGCGCTGGGCGATTCCGGTCGGTGATGTCGCGTGGCCGACGCCCGGAGCCGGAGTGACGGCCGTGGACTCCGGCAGCCGTCCGCGCGGGCGTTCAGCGCGCCAGCAGCCTGTGCAGGAACCTCGGCGGGACCATCGGCCGCTCGCCGTCCCAATGCCCTTCGCGCAGGTCATAGTCCAAGCTGTGCAACAGCGACATGATCCAGGGCCCCTCGTCGAGCAACGGACGGATGAGCCCGGCGTCGGCGTACCGGATCACTACCGGGACCAACTCGTCCTTCGCCGATTCGGTCTTTCCCGCCGCCGCGAGGCAGGAGGCGAGCAATAGTGACGCCTGGGCGGCGGCCCGGGGGCGTCGATCGGCGTCGATGGAATCCCGCAACTGCCGGGCGCGCGCGGACGCGGCGGCGACTCTCTTGGCGGCTCCGGAACGCAGCAGCATCCGGATCGCGGAATCCTCGCGCATTTCCGCGGTCATCGTCGCGATACCGCTTTCCCCGGCCGGTGGCTCGGTGACGTAGGTGGCCGTCAGGCCGAGCCGGACCTGCTCGTTGGCGATGCGGGTGGCCAGCCGCGGCAGCTTGAGCGCGCGCGCCACTTCGGCGCCTTCGTCCAGTCGGCGCGCGGCGGCCGCCAGGTCACCGCGCAGGGCTTTGATCCGCGCGCCGGTGGCGTAGTTGGCCATCAGGAAGTCGACCGGCCCGCCCTCGGTGCCGAGCCGTCCCGCTTCGTCCAGCAGGCGCTCGGCGGCGGCGAGTTGGTCGCGTTCGTAGAGCAGCTCGCCGAGCATGGCGCCTGCCAGGCGAGCGGCGTAGGACCGCGGGCCCGATGACTTGGCGATGTCGAGCGCGGTCTGGAAGCTGCGCTCCGCCTCACCCATATCGAGCTGTTCGCGTGCCGCGACGCCGACCAGGCTGTGGCTGTACATCAAGATGAACGTGCTGCGGGTCTGCCGGTAGAACGGTGTGGCCCAGTCGTGCCATTCCCGGGCCCGATCGAAGTCGAACCGGCTGAACGCCGTGTACGCGGCCAGGTTCGCGGCTTCGCACAGCACCCACGGCCCCAGCGTGTCGGCCCGGCCCAGGCATTTGCTCACCACGGCGTCCACACCTTCCGGATGGTCGGAGAACGCGCGTTCCACACACTCGATGAGGTCGGCTTCGAGTGCCAGATCGGGGTCGGGGTCCGGAGCCTTCTCCAGCCCGGCCCGTACCAGCCGTAACGCGGCGTGCGATTCGGTGGGCCTGCGCAGCACCGCGTGGGCCCAGGCGATCGCGATCTGCAGCCGAGGACGCGCGGCGGCGGCCGCGGGCGGAAGCTTGGCGACCAGTCCGAGAAACGTCGCGAGTTGCGCGTCTTCCACCAGCTCGCGGGATTTCGCCTCGAGGATGTCGACGGCCATCTCCCCGTCGTCGCCGGCCAGCGCGTGGTCGATGGCCTCGCTGAGCAGCCCGTGGCCACCGAACCAGGCGGCCGCCGCGCGGTGGAGTCCGGCGACCTGCTCGGGATGGTCTCGTTCGAGTCGCCTGCGCAGGAACTGCGCGAACAGATGGTGGTAGCGGAACCAGTCGCCGCTCTCGTCGACGCGGCGCAGGAACAGATTGCGGCGTTCGAGGTTCTCCAGCAGGTCCTGCCCGTGCGGCCGCCCGGTCAGGGCGGTGGCCAGGCTGCCCGAGACCCGTTCCGGCAGTGAGGTTTTGAGCAGCACGTCGAGTAGCTCGGGTTCGACGGTGTCCAGCACGTTCTCGGCCAAGTATTCGGCGATGGCATGGTCGCGCCCGGACAGGTGGGAGATCAGCGAAGCCGGGTCGGGGTGCTCGCGCAGCGACAGCGACGCCAGCTGCAATGCCGCCGCCCAGCCCTCGGTGTAGTCGCGCAGCTCGGCGCTCTCGGTGTCCGCCAGGGTGAGCCCGGTCTGCTCGGCGAGGAACGTCCGTGCCTCCTCGGCGTCGAAACGCAATGCGGCCGCGTCGATCTCGACCAGCTGGTGGCGCACGCGCATGGTGCCGAGCGGCAGGCCCTGGAGCGATCGGCTGGTCAGGATGATCTGCAGATGCTGCGGGCCCTCCTCGATCAGGTAGTGCAGGGCGTCGACGGCGGCCGGATCGGTGATCCGATCCCAGTCGTCGATCACCAGGGCGAACCGCTCGTCGCGTTTGTCGATGGCGTCGACCAGCGTGGTGAGCACGTAGCGCGCGGCGGCCGCGTCGCCCTCCTCCAAGACCGGCGCCAGGTCGGGCGCCAGCGCCGGGCTCACGCGGTTGAACGCCTCGATCAGATGCGTCAGCAACCAGACGACGTTGTTGTCGTCACGGTCGACGTTCAACCAGGCCACCACCACCTTCTCGGTCTCGGCGAGACGCTTGGCCCACTGGGCGGCCAGGGTGCTCTTACCGAACCCGGCCGGGGCATGGATGACGGCCAAGCGCGGCCGCGGCTCGGTCTGCAACGCGTCGATCAGCCGCTCGCGCTGGACCAGCGGCCGGGTGGACATCGCAGGGCGGAACTTGGTCTCGGGTGTCGGCGGTGTCTTGGGGGGCGGAGTGGAGAACCGCGCGGTAGCGGTCAACGGACGCGTGCTGAGGTCTTCGGGCGCGAGCCGATCGCCTGCGGGCAGGGTCATGTGCTCGACCGTCATGTCGTTGCCGCGCTGGATGTCGCGCAAGATCTCGCCGAACGCTGCGGCCGAGGCCGGACGGTCGGCGGGGTTGTGCGCCATGCTGACCTCGATGGCGGTGGCCACCTCGTCGGGGATGCCGTCGAGCCGCAGATTCGGCAGCGGTTCGGCGGCGATGCGCAGGAACTGGGCGACGATCTGCTCGCCGGAGCGGCGCTCGTACGCCGCGTGACCGGTGATCATGGCGAACAGCGTCGCGCCGAGCCCGTAGATGTCCGAGGCGACCGAGGGAACGCCGGAACGCAGCACCTCCGGCGCGGTGAACGCGGGGGAGCCGGTCACCACTCCCGTGGTGGTCTCGAATCCGCCTTCCACCCGGGCGATCCCGAAATCGGTGAGTTGCGGCTCGCTGTAATCGGTCAGCAGGACATTCCCCGGCTTGATGTCGCGGTGCAGGATTCCGGCACGGTGCGCGGTCTCCAGAGCGCCGGCCAATTTCACCGTGATCCCGATCGCCTCGGGCACGGGTAGAAAACCTTCCCGGCGGATACGGTCCTCCAGCGAACCGCGCGAGTGATACGGCATCACGAGGTAGGGCCGCCCGCTGCGAGTGGTCCCCACTTGCAGGATCGGCACGATATTCGGGTGACCGGACAGCGCGCCCATCGCCTGCTGCTCGCGGAGGAATCGTTCGACGTTCTCCGGTTCCAGCTCCGGCCGTGCGGTGAGGACCTTGACCGCGACGCTGCGATTCAACGCCCGCTGCCTGCAGCGGTAGACGACGCCGAACCCGCCCTTGCCGATCACTTCGGGGTCGTCGAGGCCCGCGCCCTCCAGTTCCCGCTCGATACCTGGAGGCCGATCGTGCTGTGTGGCGAACGGGTCCGAACCGGCCATGGTCCTGCTCTGCGTCGGATGGCTGTAGTCCTGCGGTAGATACCCAGTTTATGCCCAGCGAACCCCGTCCCCGATTATTACGTCCGATATAGAAGATCAGGTGGAGGGGATGCTGCGGAAGTGGGCGCCGGTGGGCACGAGGTCCTGCGTTTCGGCAGGGCAACATGCCTTCGAGACGCGGAAGTCGCTGTCCGGCGGCCGGTGTCACCCCGGAAAACCTCCCATAGCGGACGTCGGCGCAGGACTGTCGAGCAGCTAGGACGTGTGTCAGAATCCGCGCATGACCATCGACGTCTGGGCGCAACATCCGACCCGGCGATTCCTCGCCCACGACATGTTCGCCTCGCTACGGCGGTGGACCGGAGCCGTGATACCGACCGACGAGATCCCGCTCGAGGTCACTCTCGACGCGATGGACGCCGCGGGCGTCGACCGAGCCCTCATCTCGGCGTGGCACGCGCCGGAAGGCATCCTCATCTCCAACGACGAGGTCGCGGCGTGGGTTGCCGAGGCGCCGGAGCGCCTGCTCGCGATCGCGTCGGTGGATCTGCGCAGGCCGATGGAGGCGGTCCGGGAGCTGCGCCGCCGGGTGGAGCAGGGGTTCAAGGGCCTGCGGGTGCTGCCGTGGCTATGGGAACTACCGCCGACCGATCGGCGCTTCTACCCGTTGTTCGCGGCCTGCGTGGAGTTGGGTGTCCCGTTCTGTACCCAGGTGGGGCACACCGGTCCGCTGCGGCCGTCGGAGACCGGGCGCCCCATCCCGTACATCGATCAGGTGGCGCTCGACTTCCCGGAGCTGACCATCGTCTGCGGGCACATCGGTTACCCGTGGACCGAGGAGATGATCGCCGTCGCGCGCAAGCACGAGAACGTCGTCATCGACACCTCGGCGTACACCACGAAACGCCTTCCGGCCGAACTGGTCTCCTATCTGAAGTCCCGTAGCGGCCGCCGCAAGGTGCTGTTCGGTACGAACTATCCGATGATCTTCCCGCAGCACGCGCTCGACGGCCTCGCCGCCCTCGGCCTGGACGACGAGACGCGCTCGCTGTACCTCGACGGCAATGCGCGGCGTGTTTTCGGACTGGCCGGTTGACCGAATCGTATGGCGGCGTGTCGGGTAGGTGCCGCGCGCTGCTCGGGCCATAAGATGCCTCGGCACGCCGGAGTCGACCGGGCCCTCGCGCGGATCTCCGGGGGATCCATCGTCGGCGTCACCGGTCGGCGCGCATCGTGAGGAGGTCGAATGCTCTGGGTGGTGCAGGTGTTCGCCGTCGCGGCCGCTGTGCTCCATGTCGGCATCTTCGTCACGGAGTCGGTACGGTTCGGCGACCCGAAGGTTCACCAGGGGGTCTTCCGGGTTTCCGAGGCCGAGCTGCCCTCGGCGCGGCCATGGGCGTTCAATCAGGGCTTCTACAACCTGTTTCTCGCGGTGACGACACTGGTGGGCGTGGCGATCCTGCGGTCGGAGCCGGAAGCGGGATGGGCGCTGGTGCTCAGCGGCTGCGGGTCGATGCTGGCCGCCGCGGTGGTGCTGGTGGCGCACGACCGCCGGTTCGCCAGAGGTGCGGTGGTGCAGGGCACGCTACCGGTGTTGACGTTGCTGGCCGCGGCGACCCAGCTCTGAACGCGGCTCACGAGCCGAGGGTCGGTGCGTCGCATCGGTATCGGGTGATCGCGCGAAGGATTCTCATCGCCCCGCCGGGGCCGGCGGGCACGATCGGCCCACCGGTGCCGACCGAAGGTTCGCGGAGGCGGCCGAATTTCGTACTCGCGGGCGGGTGAGCAGCCCGCGAAGGTGACCACGAGTCGGGAACGAGTGGCGGTGCGCACCCTCGCCGACGGGTGTGGAGTGGACTCGACCCAGGAAGCCGAAAAGGGTTGCGGCCGGTCTGCTCTGGGCGTTCACGCGCCGTCAGGAGCCCTTGACCGCAGAATGCGGACGCAATCTTGCGTTCTTGCATCTGTACGTGCATGATCCAGCTAGCCTAGTTGTGACAACCGATCCGATGGCCGGGATAACGGAATCGAGAGCCAATTATGTTGGTACAAAGAGCGTTGGTGTCGGGTGAACTCGGGGGGCGCCGATGAGCGCGCCGACGGTGGGCGTCTTACCGACCGCACCACAATTGCTGTGTGCTTTCCAGGGGCGACGTTTCCAGGACAGGGAACTGCTGCGGTCCGCGCACGCACTCGCCGAGCTGCATCAGCACCGGGTGCAGGTGGTGGACGGCGCGCTGCTCGCCGAAATCGACTGTCGGCGACGCGAACTCGTCGACGAGATCAACGACTGGGTCGCGCAGGAGATCCCGCAGCATCGCAACGGGGCCTCGCTGCACACCGAAAGCCTCGGCGCCGTGGTGGACCGGATGGCGCGTAGCTGGGTGAACGCGAATCGGGTCATTCACACCGAGGGCGGGCGCAGCGACAATACCCATAAACATTGGTATCAACTGGCCGAACTGGTGGACGGGTACACTGATCTGGTAACCGACGTGGCCGGTGGCCGCCGCCGTTTGCCCGAACAATGATTTCGTCGCGACGGTGGTCTCGTCCGCGGTAGTGACACTGCCCCGCAGCGTCACTCGTCCGAATGGCGACGTCCCGGTTCCGAGTCATCCGACCAGTGGCTTCGGCCGGGCGATTTTGTCGCCGGCACAGTGACGGCGGGCGCAATGGGGCGCCCCGCCCGGCGTGCCGCGTGGTCGACTGGCGCGGCACGCCCGCCACCTATTCCGCTGCGTGGCAATTATTCCGTGACTTGTACGCGGTCGCCCGCGCGCGCTGCGCGGCGGGCGCGCCGCCGTCGGAGATAACGACGTATTCGGCTCGCGCAGAAATACACCAGCGCCAGACCGAGGACGAGCAGAATCGCCGCGATCACCGCCGCGGCCACAGGGTGGAAAACAGCGAGGGAGACGACTCCGGCGACGGTGACGTCCTCGGCGGTGCTGACCACGATGTTGCTGGCGGGCTCCGGGGAGGTGTTGACGGCCATCCGCGTTCCGGCTTTCACCAGGTGGCTCATCAGCGCGGCGGTGCCGCCGACCGCACCCGCGGCGAGTTCCGGCAGCGATCCGTCCTGTCCGGCCAGCAGCGCGGCGACCACGGCCCCCGCGATCGGCCGCACCACCGTGTGCACCGCGTCCCAGAACGAGTCGAGATAGGGGATCTTGTCCGCCACGGCCTCGATCAGGAACAACAACGCCGCCGCGATCAGGACATCGGTGCGCTGCAACGCTTCCGGCACGGAATCGGTGAATCCGAACCGGCCGAAGAGCCCGAGCAACAGGACCACCGCGTAGGCGTTCACACCACTGGCCCAGCCTGCGGTGAAGATCAGAGGTAGTACGGACACCTCGGCCATGGTATGGCGAGCGGGCGTTCGGTGCCGGAGGCGTGATGAGTCGGCACGGATGCGGGGCCGAGCGAGGGCTGCGATCCGAGAACCCGGGCTGGGCCGCGGCCGATGTCGTGTACTTTCCGATGCAGGGAAGATAGTGCTTATCAAGCATTCTTCGGCCGAGTTCGGACACGGTGGGGACCGAAATAGCGGCCATGAACTCGGGTTATCCGCTGGCTGAAATCTCCCGTGCCGGAGCGGATCCCTCGAAGTTGTCCACGCGTGGGAATCCGGCCGACAACTCCGCCTGCGCTGTGAGAGCGAAAGCGCTGCGGGGAAATCCACGGTATGCCTCTGTACGATTTTTCAGTGTCACCTGTACCGATAGCGGCCGCTTTTCGCGACCGGCCTTGTCGACCGACATAAACGGCCGCGGACGCGAAGCTTGGGACGAGTGCGGCACACAGGGGCTTTATCGGCGTAGATATGGTCACTGATCGCGCGGGCAATCCCCGAAGGGTGCGTGCGACGAAAATGGTCGATCGGTGTCACGGCGGGCGGACGGCGACCGCCGCCGATGGTGGGGCGATTCGAGGCCGCGCGCACCGGACCGGAACCGGACCGGGGTCCGAGCCTGTTCCCGCTGGCCCTCGGCAGCGGCGCGGCCGGTTGATTACGCTGTTCGCTATGTCTGTCCGCACTCGCAAGCCCCTCGTCCCCGGTACGTTGTCGCCCACCCGTGAAGTCCCGCGCGCCATCGAGCGCCCGGAGTACGCGTGGAAGAAGACCGCCGACGAGGGACGCGAGCCCTGGGTGCAGACCGCGGAGACGATCGAGAAGATGCGCATCGCGGGCAAGATCGCCGCGCAGGCGCTGGAAGAGGCGGGCAAGGCGGTCGCGCCCGGTGTCACCACCGACGAGTTGGACCGCATCGCGCACGAGTACATGTGCGATCACGGCGCCTACCCGTCGACCCTGGGATACAAGGGTTTCCCGAAGTCGTGTTGCACCTCGCTGAACGAGGTGATCTGCCACGGCATCCCCGACTCCACCGTGATCGAGGACGGCGACATCGTCAACATCGACGTCACCGCCTACATCAACGGCGTGCACGGCGACACCAACAAGACCTTCCTCGCCGGTGAGGTCGACGAGGAGGTGCGCCTGCTGGTCGAGCGGACCGAGGAGGCCACCATGCGGGCGATCAAAGCCGTGCGGCCCGGCCGGGCGCTGAACGTGATCGGCCGCGTCATCGAGTCCTACGCCAACCGGTTCGGCTACGGCGTGGTGCGCGACTTCACCGGCCACGGTGTCGGCCCGACGTTCCACAGTGGGCTGGTCGTGCTGCACTACGACCAGCCCGCGGTGGAGACCGTCATCGAACCGGGCATGACGTTCACCATCGAGCCGATGATCAACCTCGGCGGCATCGACTACGAGATCTGGGACGACGGCTGGACCGTGGTCACCAAGGACCGCAAGTGGACCGCGCAGTTCGAGCACACCCTGGTGGTCACCGAGTCGGGGACCGAGATCCTGACCCTCCCGTGACCGGCCGCGATCCGGCCGCCCGGGTGGCCGCCCACCGGATGACCGGACGGCGATGAAGGGCGCGCTGCTCGTCGCGGGCACGACCTCGGATGCGGGGAAGAGCGTCGTCGTGGCCGGGATCTGCCGGCTGCTGGCACGGCGCGGCGTGCGCGTCGCCCCGTTCAAGGCGCAGAACATGTCCAACAACTCCGTGGTCACGCTCGACGGCGGGGAGATCGGGCGGGCGCAGGCGTTGCAGGCGGAGGCGTGCGGGCTGGAGCCCAGCGTGCGGTTCAATCCGGTCCTGCTCAAGCCGGGCAGTGACCGTCGTTCCCAGCTGGTGGTGCGGGGGAGGGCGATCGGCACCGTGGGCGCGGAAGATTACTTCCGGCATCGCCGGGAGTTGCGCGACGTGGTGGCCGCCGATCTCGCCGCGCTGCGCGCCGAATTCGACGTGGTCGTCTGCGAGGGTGCCGGTTCGCCCGCCGAGATCAACCTGCGCGCGACGGATCTGGCGAACATGGGGCTCGCGCGCGCCGCGGAACTACCCGTGCTGCTCGTCGGAGACATCGATCGCGGTGGCGTGCTCGCCCACCTGTTCGGCACCGTCGCCATCCTCGAGCCCGAGGATCAGCGACTCATCTCGGGTTTCATCGTCAACAAGTTCCGCGGCGCGGTCGAGCTGCTGCGACCGGGGCTGGAGCGTCTCACCGAACTCACCGGCCGCCCCACTCTCGGAGTGCTGCCGTACGCCGAGGACCTCTGGATGGATGCGGAGGACTCGCTGAGCACCCTCGCCGACGCGCCGGTCGGCCGCCCTCGGCCCCCGCTGGGCGCCGACTGGCTGACCGTCGCCGCGATCCGGCTGCCGCGCATCTCCAACTCCACCGACGTCGAGGCGCTTGCCTGCGAACCCGGCGTGGCGGTGCGCTGGGTGACCGAGCCGTCCCGGCTGGCCGGTGCCGATCTGGTGGTCCTGCCCGGCAGCAAGGCGACGGTGTCGGATCTGCTGTGGCTGCGGCGTACCGGCCTCGCCGACGCCCTGCGGGCACGCGCCGCCGCCGGCGGGCCGATCCTGGGCGTCTGTGGCGGCTACCAGATGCTCGGCACTCGCATCCTGGACCGTGTCGAATCCGGCGCGGGCGAGGTCGACGGGCTGGGATTGCTCGATCTGACCGTCGAGTTCGCCGAATCCAAGGTATTGCGCCGTAGCGAAGGGCGCGCCGCGGGAATCGCCGTGCGCGGCTACGAGATCCACCACGGCCGCGTCACGCACCGTGGCGACCCGGCGTGGCTCACGGTCGACGGCGAGCCGGAGGGCAGCGTTCGCGGCGCGGTGTGGGGCACCCATCTGCACGGGCTGCTGGAGTCCGACGAGTTGCGCCGCGCCTGGCTCCGCGCGGTCGCCACGGCAGCGCGCCGCACGGGTTTCGTTGTGGCCGAAGATGTCTCGGTGTCGGCGGTGCGTGCCGCACAGCTCGATCTGCTGGCCGATCTGATCGAAGACCACCTCGACATCGCCGCGCTGGAGCGGCTGCTGTCCGAGGGCGCGCCCGCCGGGTTGCCCATCCTGGCCACCGACGCGGTGCTCGCGGGCGATCGTATCGGTTGACGTGGGCCACCCAGCGCCTTACCTTGCAGTAAGGAATTCGGCTCCAGGTAAGGCTTGGGGTCGGTCGGCACGGTCGGGTGTGAGGATGATGGCGGCGGACAAGAGGCCCAGCGGCCGAGGGACGAATGTGGTGTCGGCGACGGTGACCAGTAAGGGACAGATCACGATTCCGATCGATGTGCGCGTGGCGATGGGGTTGCGCGCGGGCGTGCGCGTCGCGTTCGTGCCCACGCCCAACGGCACCTACGAGCTGGTGCCCGAGACGCGCACGATCAAGGCGCTCAAAGGCATCCTCGGCTGGTCCGGCTCGCCCATCGGCCTCGCGGAGATGAACGAGGCGATCGCGGGCAACGTCGTGGAAGGCAAGCGCGGATGATCGGACTGGACGCGAATGTGCTGATCCGCTACCTCACCCAGGACGACCCGGAGCAGTCCGCCCGGGCCAACCAGGTGATCGACGGGCTCAGCGAGACCGAACCCGGCTACGTCACGATGATCGTGCTCGCCGAGATCCACTGGGTGCTGCGCCGTGGCTACAAACAGGATCCCGAGGCCGTCACCGATGTGCTGCTCGGACTGCTCGACTCGAGCGAAATCGTGGTGGAGCGCGCCGACACCGTGCGCCAAGCGCTGCGGCGAGCCGCCGACGGCGCGGACTTCGCCGACGCGCTGATCCAGCAGCTCGGCCAGGAGGCCGGCTGTGAACTGACCGTCACCTTCGATCACAACGCGGGTGAACGGGCCGGGATGCGCCTGCTCGCCTGATTCCGCCACCCCCGACCCGCCGCCGTAAGGCCCTGATCCGTGTAGCGTGATTCGGCATGGAATCTCGGCAGATCACGGTGGGTGACCGGGCGTGGACCGTGCGGATCGACGGGCCGGAATCCCGGCACAGCGTGCTGCTGCTGCCCGACGCGGGTGATTCGGCGGACGTCTTCGATCAGGTGTGCGCCCGTCTGCACACCTCGGATCTGCGCACCTTCGCGGTGGAGTCGATCGAGGGTCTCGACGCGGCCGCCGTGACCGCGATCCTGGACGAACTCGCCCTGCCGTGGGTGAACGTGGCCGGTTGCGGCGCGGGCGCGGTGCTGGCATGGCAGGCGTGCGCCCGCGGATTCGGCCGCTTCCAGAGCCTGATCGTGGCCGATCGCGGTCACCCGGCCACGCCGGGGCCCGACGGAGTGGTGGCGGACGCGTCGACCGGCCCGGTCGAGGTGCCGACCACGCTGCTGGTCACCAAGAATCTGCCGCGCTCGGTGGCCGACGCGTCGGGACGGTTCGTCTACGGCGAGTTCCGGGTGGTCGAGGTAGACGTCACCGACGTGGCCACCGAAGCAGGCAACGAGCTGGCCACCGAGATCGTGCTACGCACCAGCCTCTGGTGACTTCGCGCCCTGGTAGTCCGCGAGCCATTCGAGCCAGTTGTCGAGTTCGCGGAAGGCCTGGGCCAGCGGTTCGGGGCCGGAGAGGAACACGTCGTGCTTGGCGCCGTCGATCGGCACCATGTTCGTGCGGTCGCCCAGGCAGCCCGACCAGCGCTGGATCTGCTTGACGTCGAGCACGGCGTCGGCCACGTCCACGGCGGGGCCGTACTCCTTGGCGAACTTCGTCATCCGGGAGCGCAGGATCAGCGAGGGCACGCCGATGTCGAGGCCCTGGTGCAGCCGCGCGTGGCCGTTGCGGATCGCGCGCAGCCAGCCGAGCCGCACCGGGAAGCCGTGCAGCGGTTTCCAGTCCAGGTTGTAATCCCACTCACCGGACGCGGAGCGGTGCAGGCTGTCGCCATAGGTGCTGATCTTTGCGCCGGGCAGCTGGACCATCCTCCGGAAGCGTCCGACCGCTTTGATGATCGGCGTTCCGACGGTCCGGTAGTACGCGGGACCCTGCAGGTCGAACCACGGGCTGTTGAGCACTACGCCGGTGATGCCCGCGGCGGCCGTACCCTGCGCGCGGTTGAGCCGATCCAGCCACAGCGACACGACCAGGCCGCCGGTGGAGTGGGCGTTGACAACCACGGGGGCGCCGGTCTCGGCCCGGACGATTCGCAGCGACTCCGCGAGCTCGCGGTCGTAGAAAGCGAGATCCGTCACATAGTGCGGGGTGTGTCCGTCGCGCAGCGAGCGGCCGCACTTGCGCAGGTCGAGCGCGTAGAACTGGAATCCGCGTGCGGCGAAGTGCTCGGCGAGGTGTTCCTGGAAGAAGTAGTCGGTGAATCCGTGGACGTAGAGCACCGCGCCCGCGGTCTGCTCGACGGCGCCGGAGGGCACGTAGCGCACCAGCGTGGCCACCACCTCGCCTTCGCCGTCGGGATCGGGGCCGAGGGCCAGCGTGCGCTGCTGGTACCGCGGGCCCAGGACGTCGGGGCGCCAGCCTTCACCCTCCGGAGAAGTGCTGACCGGCTCGGCAAGCGACTGTTCGTTCGTCACGCGACCAATGTATTGGACGGTGTCACGCGCCGACAGACCACGGCGGGCCAACGGCCGCCGAAGTGACGACGATCTCTGTCGCATTCCGCACATTCCGCAGGCTCGTTGCCGGGCGGCGGCGTGGTGAGGTGCACAATTGGGCTTAGGTGAACGGCGGGTAACCTGACTCCCGCCATGCCGTTCGGGACCGGCGGACGCCGGAACCGAGCCACAACTACACCGTGCCCAGGCAGGTCCACCCGCCCGGTGGGCCCGCGCAGAAGGACAAGGAAGTCGATCTACCCGTGCCGAACGCTGCCATGACTGAAAAGACCGATGTAGTACTCATCGGTGCCGGCATCATGAGTGCCACTCTCGGCGCGCTGCTGCGGCAGCTGCAGCCGGAGTGGTCGATCTCCCTGTTCGAGCGGCTCGACGCCGCCGCGGCCGAGAGCAGCGATCCGTGGAACAACGCGGGTACCGGACACTCCGCGCTCTGCGAGCTGAACTACAGCCCGCAGCTACCCGACGGCTCGGTGGACATCACCAAGGCCGTCGACATCAACGAGCGGTTCCAGGTCTCCCGCCAGTTCTGGTCCTACGGCGTGGAGAACGGCATCCTGCGCGATCCGTCCGCCTTCATCAACCCGATCCCGCACGTCAGCTTCGTGCACGGCGCCGAAAACGTGGAATACCTGCGCAAGCGGTACGAAGCGCTGGCGCCGCACCCGCTGTTCGAGGGCATGGAGTTCATCGACGCTCCCGACGAGTTCGCCCGGCGGTTGCCGTTGATGGCACGCGGTCGGGACTTCTCCGACCCGATCGCGCTGAACTGGACCGACGGCGGCACCGATATCGACTTCGGCTCCCTCACCCAGGAACTGCTCGCCTACCTCGGCTCCTCCGGCGCGGACCTGGCCTTCGGGCACGAGGTGCGCGACCTGTCCAAGCAGTCCGACGGGTCCTGGCTGGTCACGGTGCGCAACGTCCGCACCCGCGAGACGCGCACGCTGATCAGCAAATTCGTCTTCGTCGGCGCGGGCGGCGGCGCTCTGCCGCTGCTGCAGAAGGCAGGCATCAAGGAGGCGAAGGGATTCGGCGGGTTCCCGGTCAGCGGCCAGTTCTTCCGCTGCGTCAACCCGGCGCTGATCAACCAGCACGAGGCCAAGGTGTACGGCAAGGCGGCGGTCGGCGCTCCGCCGATGTCGGTGCCGCATCTGGACACCCGCGTGATCAAGGGCAAGCCGGGCCTGTTGTTCGGCCCGTACGCGGGCTGGACGCCGAAGTTCCTCAAGGACGGCAAGAACACCGACCTGTTCAAGTCGGTGCGGCCGAACAACATCTTCTCGCTGCTCGGCGTCGGCGTCACCGAGCTCGGTCTGACCAAGTACCTGGTCAGCGAGCTGCTGAAGTCTGAGGCGGGCAAGGTCATCACGCTGTCGGAGTTCATCCCGCGCGCCGAGGCCAAGGACTGGGAGTTGATCACCGCGGGCCAGCGCGTGCAGGTCATCCGCCGTAAGGGCGCCGGCGGCGTGCTCGAGTTCGGCACCGCCGTGATCTCCGCGCAGGACGGCACCATCGCCGGTCTGCTCGGCGCGTCCCCCGGCGCCTCCACCTGCGTCACCGCCATGCTGGACGTCATGCAGCGGTGCTTCCCGCAGGAGTACGCCACGTGGACGCCGAAGCTGAAGGAGATGGTGCCCTCGCTGGGCATCAAGCTGTCCGAGGACCCGGCGCTGTTCCACGAGGTGTGGGATTGGACCTCCAAGACGTTGAACCTCGTCGACGGCGGCGACAACACGCCGCGACATGCAGGGGTCGCGGCGAACGCCTAGGTTGTGATAGCAAGGCGCGATGATGTCAACGGTTGCTCTCAAACGCTCCTGGGCGCAGGATCTCGATACCGCGACGCTCTACCAGCTGTTGAAACTTCGCGTCGAAGTGTTCGTCGTCGAGCAGAAGTGCGCGTACCCCGAACTGGACGGCAACGACCTCCTCCCGGAGACCCGGCACTTTTGGCTCGATGACGAGGGCGAGGTCATCGCCACGCTGCGGCTGTGCGAGGAGCACCACGACGGCGTGAAGAGCTTCCGGATCGGCAGGCTCTGCACGGCGGCGCCCGCCCGCGGGCACGGCTACACCACTCGACTGCTGCAGGCGGCGCTGGCCGAGGTCGGTTCGGCGACGGTTCGCCTGAGCGCCCAGAGCTACCTGATCGACCTGTACACCAAACACGGCTTCAAGGTCGACGGGCCGGAATTCGAAGAAGACGGCATCCCGCACGTGCCCATGCGCAGAGGTTGATGTCTTCCAGCGCCTGAGGCGCTGGGTGTTCGCGGTCCCTTCATGGTTCGCGTCCGAGCGGCCACCGTCGGCGACTTCGTCGCGGCGGCGACCGCTCGGACGCGAACCGGGGCCGTGACGGCGCGTGCTCGGTCTCGCTTCGTTCGGAGAACGTGGTGGAGGCGAGCGGGCTGGCGCCCCTGCGGAGCCATGAGTGGATCCGCGGTGGGTGCGGTTCAGGGGGCACGCGCATCGGTTCTGAATCGAAGGGCACTGTGGGGCCGGTGTGGCCCCGCGCTTAGAGTTGGGGCGTGTCCGTGTCCCATGCCGAAACAGTGCCGACGTCCGACCAGCGCAGCCGAACGATGCCGGGTTCGGACGGTGAAGCGGGATTTCCCTTCTCGGCGGTGGTCGGCCAGGAACGGCTGCAACTGGCGCTGATCCTCTGCGCGGTGCATCCGGGCATCGGCGGCGTCCTGGTGCGTGGCGAGAAGGGCACCGCGAAGTCGACCGTGGTGCGCGCGCTGGCGCAGCTGCTGCCGCCCGTGGTGGACGAGACCGGCGCGCGGCCCGCCCGCTTGGTGGAGCTGCCGGTGGGCGCGACCGAGGACCGGGTGGTCGGCTCGCTGGACCTGGAGCGCGTGCTGCGCGACGGGGAGCAGGCGTTCCGCCCCGGCCTGCTGGCCGCCGCCCATCACGGTGTGCTGTACGTCGACGAGGTCAACCTGCTGCACGACCATCTGGTGGACGTGCTGCTGGACGCCGCGGCGATGGGGCGGGTGCACATCGAACGCGACGGCGTCTCGCACTCGCATCCGGCGCGTTTCGTGCTGGTCGGCACCATGAACCCGGAGGAGGGCGAACTGCGTCCGCAGCTACTGGACCGGTTCGGCCTGACCGTGGACGTGGCCGCTTCCCGGGACGTGGACGTGCGCATGGCGGTGGTGCGCCGCAGGCTGGACTACGAGGCCGACCCGGCCGGATTCGCGGCCCGGTACGCCGCGGCGGACCACGAGGTGGCCGAGCAGATCCTCGCCGCCCGCGACCGGCTGGGGCAGGTGGTGCTCGACGACGTGGAGCTGCGCCGCATCGCCGCGCTGTGCGCCGCGTTCGACGTGGACGGGATGCGGGCCGATCTGGTCGTCGCGCGCACCGCGACCGCGCACGCCGCCTGGCGCGGTGCCGACGCGGTGACCGAGGACGACGTGCGGGTGGCCGCCGAACTGGCGCTGCCGCACCGGCGCAGGCGCGATCCGTTCGACGAGCCCGGCATCAGCGACCAGCAGCTCGACGACGCCATGCGCGACGCGGCCGAGCAGGCGCGGCCCGAGGAGGAGACCTCCACGCCGAACGGTCCGGACGGCACGCCCCGGGAGGCCGATGAGCCGGGCGACGATCCGGACGGTGGCCCGGACAACCCGTCGCCGCCCGAAGGTCCGGGTGGTGGGCAATCGCGTGAAGGGCGCAGTGGCGCACCGACTTCCGCCGGTTCGCGAACACCGCGCTGGGAGGTGCCCGGCGTCGGCGAAGGCGCTCCGGGGCGGCGCTCGCGCGCGGAATCACGGCACGGGCGGGTGGTGCGTCCGAGTGCCGACACGTCCTCGGGCCTGCATCTGCTCGGCACCGTCTTCGCGGCCGCGCCGCATCAGCGTTCCCGCGGCCGCGGCAACGGGCCGTTGCGGCTGGCCGCCGAAGACCTCCGCGGCGCGTATCGGGAAGGGCGCGAAGGGAATCTGGTCGTCTTCGTGGTCGACGCCTCCGGTTCCATGGCCGCCCGCGACCGGCTGTCCGCCGTCACCGGCGCGGTGGTGACCTTGCTGCGGGACGCGTATCAGCGCCGCGACAAAGTCGCTGTCGTCAGCGTGCGCGGCGCGGAGGCCGAACTCGTCCTGCCGCCCACTTCGTCGGTCGACATCGCGGTGCGCCGGTTGTCCGGAATGCGCACGGGCGGGAAGACCCCGTTGGCGGCGGGCCTGCTGAAGGCCAGGGAGATCGTGCTGCGCGAGCGTGTGCGCGATCCGCGCCGCAGGCCGATGCTGGTGCTGCTGACCGACGGTCGCGCGACGGGCGGAACCGACCCGGTTCCTCGCGCCCGCGCCGCGGCCCGCCTACTCGCCAGGGACACGGTCACCTCGATCGTCGTCGACTGCGAACGCGGCATGATCCGCCTCGGCCTCGCCCTGGATCTGGCCCGCGACCTGCGCGGCGGTTACCTGAGGCTGGCCGAGCTGACCGGTGCGGCAGTCGCGGACGCCGTCCGCGCGAGTTCCGGGAACGGTAGTTCGGCGCGAGCGGCGTGAGCACGACTTTCGAACCGTGTGCCCGGTGGAGGCCGCTCGGCCGCCCCTTCGGAGACGGTGGGGAGACCCGGTGAGTCGGCGTCCAGCGGTGGTGGGCGGTTCGCGCGGCTTCCGGTCCGGACGCGGTGCACAGGTTCGGAGTGATCCGAGGACGAGCAAGGAGATTCGATGCCCAAGGGTGTTCCGGAGACAGTTCCCGACGACGGGCTGACCACGCGGCAGCGGCGCAATCAGCCGGTGCTCGCGGTGCACACCGGGCCGGGCAAGGGAAAGTCGACGGCCGCGTTCGGGATGGCGCTGCGGGCGTGGAACCAAGGCTTCGACGTCGCGGTGTTCCAATTCGTGAAGAGCGCCAAGTGGAAGGTCGGGGAGGAAGCCGCCTTCCGCGCCCTCGGCGCGCTGCACGAGCAGACCGGCGCGGGCGCGCCGGTCGAGTGGCACAAGATGGGCGAGGGCTGGTCCTGGACCCGCAAACAGGGCACCGAGCAGGACCACGCCGCCGCCGCGCTGGCGGGCTGGCAGGAGATCGCCCGTCGCCTGCGGGCCGAACAGCACCGCTTCTACGTCCTGGACGAGTTCACCTACCCCCTGAAATGGGGCTGGGTCGACGTGGACGAGGTGGTCGAGACCCTCAACGCCCGCCCCGGCAACCAGCACGTCGTCATCACCGGCCGCGACGCCCCCCAACCCCTCCTGGAAGCCGCCGACCTGGTCACCGAGATGACCAAGCTCAAGCACCCCATGGACGCGGGCCGCAAAGGCCAACGAGGCATCGAATGGTGATCCCCGCGAGTGGCACATCGCTGCGGCGAATCGCGAGCGGGCCGCACGACGGTGTGCCAGTGGCGGGGCGGGAGCGGCGATGAGGGCGGTGGTGGTGGCGGCGCCTGCGTCGGGGAGCGGGAAGACGACGGTGGCGACCGGGCTGGTGGGGGCATTGCGGAAGGTGGGGCATCGGGTGGCGCCGTTCAAGGTGGGGCCCGACTACATCGATCCGGGGTATCACGGGCTGGCGGCGGGGCGGCCGGGGAGAAACCTGGATCCTGTGCTGGTGGGGGTGGAGCGGGTTGTGCCGCTGTTCCGGCACGGGGCGCGGGGGTGCGATCTCGCGGTGGTCGAGGGCGTGATGGGGTTGTTCGACGGGCGGATCGATGACGAGTACGCCGGACCGGTGGCGGAGGGATCGACGGCGCAGGTCGCGGCCTTGCTGGGGGCGCCGGTGGTGCTGGTGGTGGACGCGCGAGGACACAGCCAGAGCCTGGCGGCGCTGCTGCACGGATTCGCGACCTTCGACAGCGGCGTCCGGCTCGGCGGGGTGATCCTGAACCGGGTCGGCAGCGAACGGCACGATCAGGTGCTGCGCGCCGCCTGCGAGCGAGTCGGGCTGCCGGTGCTCGGGTCGTTGCCGCGCCTGGCCGAACTCGAAGTCCCGTCCAGGCATCTCGGCCTGATCCCCGCCGTGGAACACGGGTCGGCCGCGACGGCGGCGGTGGCGGCGATGACGGATCTCGTCGCCGCGCACGTGGACCTGCACGCCATCGCGGCGCTCGCTCGCTCGTCGGTCACCGGACCCGCGTGGGATCCCGCCGCCGCCATGCGCGGTCTGGAAGCAGAAGAGGCGTCCACCGCGGCGTTTCCGGTCGACGCTCGCTTCCCGGCCGATCGGGAGGGTCCGCTGATCGCCGTCGCCGGTGGCCCGGCATTCACGTTCGGCTACGCCGAGCATCGTGAGTTGCTGGTGGCCGCGGGGGCGCAGGTGGTCGTCTTCGACCCGTTGCACGACGAATTGCCCACCGGGACGGCGGCATTGGTGCTGCCGGGTGGGTTTCCCGAGGAACACGCCGCGGACCTGGCGGCCAATTCCGTCCTGTTGCGGGCGGTGGCCGATGCCGCTCGGCACGGGATGCCGGTGCACGCCGAGTGCGCCGGGCTGCTGTATCTGACTCGATCGCTGGACGGCCACCCGATGGCGGGGGTGGTGGATGCCGACGCCGCGTTCGGACCGCGTCTGACACTCGGCTACCGGGACGCCGTCGCACTGGCCGACTCGCCGCTGTGGCGGGCAGGCGAACGGGTCAGGGGGCACGAGTTCCACCGCACCCGTCTGGTGTCGGCGCCGCCGAATCCGGCGTGGGGCTGGCGCGGCAGCGCGGGAGAGGCCGTCCGGGAGGGGACGCTGAGCGGCAATGTGCACGCGTCGTACCTGCACACCCACCCGGCCGGGAATCCCGCGGCGGTGCGTCGATTCGTCACCGCGGCAAGGCAATTCGCGAGTTCCGGTGCCAACCGCTGATGTTGTCGTCGGCATCGGACTACGACCGGGCACATCGGCGGTCGTGATCCGCGCCGCGCTGTGCGAGGGTGTGAATGGCTACCGGATAGCGTGCCTGGCCACCATCACACAGCGCTTCGCCGAGCCCGGCCTGCGCGCCGTCGCCGCGGAGTTCCAGGTGCCGCTGCGGTCCTACTCCGCCGCGGAACTGGCGAACGTCGCCGTCCCCAACCCGGGAAGCCGCACACAGGCCGCCGTCGGCACGGCGAGCGTCGCGGAGGCCGCGGCGCTGCTCGCCGCCGGGGGCGGGCCGCTGGTGATACCGAAGCGCGTCGTGCAGGGCGTGGTGCTCGCGGCAGCGCAGCTCGAGCGGTAGAACCATCGACCGAACGCGGGCTGGGCCACGAGCGCTGCGCTGTCCGCGAGAATCGCGGTGTCGCGACGTTCGGCGACTGTCGCCACGCCGTCGCCGCCGCGCAACTGGCCCGGACCGCAGGCTCCGGACGTGCTGTTGTGCCCGGCCTGTGGTGGTATCCGAGCACATCGCGAAGCTCCGATCGCAGCTCGGGCGGAGCCGTTCGGCCCGCGGGTACGACGGCGGTGCGCCGTTGGCGCTGATGCTCAGCTGCTGCTGGACGCGCCGTCGCCGGAATTCGGCCCCGCTCGGCGTCCGGGCACGCATGTCTTTCGGGAACTGGTCACGGACGCCCGTGTCGGCGGCGGTGCGGCGCTGGGTTCAGGGTGCGACCGAGCCCCAGTCGGCGAAGCCGGTGGGGTCGTGACGGCCGATGCTGGCGTGTTCGAACAGGCCCCATCCCTCGGCATCGCCGCAGCGGGCACGGGCGACGTGGTCGGTCACCCCGTACGGGGTGCGGGCGACGATCGCCGGATCGGTGAGATCGTAGCGGCTGGAGGAGGACCAGTCGCGACCCTTCCACTGGCCGTGCTGCCAGTCGGGATCGCCGCCGTAACCGCAGCCGACGTGCAGCGGGACGCCGACGCCCGGCGTGATCTCGATCTCCAGTGGCTTGCCGTCCGGCGTGGTCAGCTCCAGTCGCGCGCCGACGGGATGCCTTGTGCCGGAGCGATAGTCGATGGATATGCGGGGCCAGCCGAGTTGTTCGGTGCGCCCGTCCGGCCAGATCCGGGTCGCGTCGTTGAGCGTGCGCCTGCCGTCCGGCTCCTCCTGCACGATGATCACGACCGCGAAGTCCTCGAACCGCAGCGGCACGTACAGCCACCAGAACCCGCCCGAGGGCTCGGTGGCCGCGCGTCCGGGCGGCTCGGTTTCCCCGACCGGGCGGATGCCCCAGGAGCGGTCCCTGGTCCCGGTCCACAGCGCCGGGTCGACGGTGATGTCGTCGCCGTCCACGTGCAGCGTCCCCGCCCACGAGCCGACCTGCGCGAACCGGGACGCGTCGATGATCGGCCGGTTGCCCGCGAGAATCAGGTGCGGTTGTTCCTGGACGGCGGGAAAGGCGCCGGTCCAGGTGAGGTCGAAGCTCAGATCGTCGTGTTCGCAGACCACCCGCAGGCGCCGCAGCGGCTCCAGCACCTCGACGCGGTAGCCGCCGACGCGCTGGTCGAGGCCCCGGTCGCCGAGTGCGTCGGAGAAGCGCACCGCGCGCACCGCGTCGCCACGACGGACGGCGGCGTAGGCGTCGGTCACCCCGAGGTTGGGATACACGCCGAAACCGGTGATCAGAAACGTGCCGCCGTCGCGGTCGTGGGCGTTGAAGTAGCTGCGGTCGTAGAAGTTCCGATCGCTGGAGGCCACCCGGGCCAGCGACAGCGGGGTCTGATGGATGGGGTACTCGTCCAAAGGCACAGGCATGGTCAGTCCCATTCGTAGGTTCCGTCGAGCAGCGCTTCCAGGCTTGCCCGGTGCATGACGTAGTCGTCGCGATCCGGCGTGTCGGTGTCCTCGCCGAAGTGGATCATCCTGCGCTTCACCCGCGCCATGACGATCGCGTGCCGCAACGCGGCGTAGACGATGTAGAAGTCGAGATCGCGCACCGAGTGACCGGTCAGCTGCTCGTATTTCGACACCACGTCGTCGCGGCGCAGGAAATCGGGCAGCCCGGGTTGCCCGAAGCGAGTGGCCAGATCCTGGAAGAACCGATGGATGAAGATCAGCCAGCCCAGATCCAGCTCGCGCGGCGCCAGCGCGGCCATCTCCCAGTCCAGCACCGCCACCGGGTCGAAATCGCGGTAGATGATGTTGCCCGGGCGGGCGTCGCCCCAGCTGAGCACGTCCGGACCGGTTTCGGCGGGCCAGTGGTCGTCCAGCCACGCGAAACTCCGCTCGATCAGCGGGATCTCGAAGCCGTCGTCCGCGAGCGCCCACCGGTACCACGAGCGCTGGGCGGCGACGTGCCTGCGCAGCGCCTCGCCCGGCCCGCTCAGCATCGGGAACAGCGCCGCGGGATCGGGGATGCCGTGGATCTCGGCGATCACCTCGACGGTGTTGTGCGTGAGCCGCAGGCGATCGGCCGGGTCGGCATCGAACAGCCAGCCGACGAACACGTATGGCGGGTTGTCCGTCGGCACCCGTCCGTCGACGCGGCGCATCACGAAGAACGGCGCGCCGAGCGGCTTCTCGTCGTTCTCCAGCCAGCACAGGCCCGGCACCGGCACGTCGGTGGCCGCGGCCACGCCCGCCATCACCTGGTACTGGGTGGCCAGGTCGTAGGTCTCGAAGACCGGGAACGACCCGGCCTCCGGCGCCATCCGCGCGACGAACGATCCGCGCTCCGGTCGCCCCGCAACGCTCCACTCGGCGTCGAACAGGATCGATGTGCTGGACATGCCGCCGGACTGTGGACGCGACAATTCGGAGATCCGCGGCAGATCGTCCGCGGTGACCTTCGTGTGCAGCCAGCGCGCCAAGTCGCCGGCGAGTGCCTCCAGGTCGCGTTCGCTGACGGTCAGCTGATGTCGCTGTGCCGGGTCCGGATCGTCGGTCATCAATGTCCTCCTGACACGTGCGGCCCGGACGCACCGCCCGCGGTGCTCCGGGATACGCGACTGTAACGCGTTCTAGTTGTCGGCGGGCCGGAACCGGAGACGAATCCCGCTGAGCGGGGTGGGGCAGGCACGTAGGCCGAAAGAGGTACCCGGAAATCGGGGGTTTTCCCGGAGGTCATCCCATGACCTGGTCGGATACGTTCGGCAAGCCAGAGTGTCGACCGGCGAGGGGAGCGGTGTGCGTACCGTCGAAACGGATGTGGTGAAGCCCCGCGGTGGCCGAACGCGGGCCGATGACGAGCGTCGTCCATGGAGCCCGCAGGCCCGGATCGCGTTCCGCTTCGCCTTCGCCTACTTCGGGCTGTTCTGCGTGCTGTTCGCGCAGATCCTCTTCGTGTTCACCGGCATCCTGAGCAAGTGGCTGCCGGAGAGCGCCATCATCTGGCAGATGCGCGCGACGAGCCCGCTCGTCGGCTGGGTCGGCGACCACGTCTTCGGTGTGGACGCCGTCTTGCACGAGGATTCCGGCAGCGGCGACCAAGCCGCCATCTGGCTGCTGATCTTCTGCGAACTCGTCGCGGCGGCGCTGATCACGCTCGTCTGGTCGATCCTGGATAGACGCCGCCGGGACTACATCACCCTGCGCGCCTGGTTCGTGTTGTTCGTCCGGCTGTGCCTGGGCGGCCAGATGCTCTTCTACGGCCTGGCCAAGGCGATCCCGTCGCAGATGCCGGCGCCGTCGCTCACCGCGCTGCTGCAACCGTACGGGACGATGAGCCCGGCATCGGTGCTCTGGAACCAGGTCGGCGCCGCGCCCGCCTACGAGGTCCTGCTCGGCACGGCGGAAGTGCTCGGCGGCCTGCTGCTGTTCGTGCCGCGCACCGCGACGGCGGGCGCGCTGGTCAGCCTGGTCAGCATGGCGCAGGTGTTCGTGCTGAACATGACCTACGACGTGCCGGTGAAGATCCTCTCGTTCCACTTGCTGCTGCTGTCGCTGGTCGTGCTGGCGCCGCAGGCGGGGCGGTTGGCGAATGTGCTCGTGCTCGAACGCCCGGCCGAACCGGCCACGCAGCCCGCGCTGTTCGCTTCCCGCCGCGCGAACCGGGTCGCGGCGGCGCTGCAAGTGGCTCTGGGAGTGTGGGTTCTACTCGGTGGGGTGCACATCGGCTGGCAGACCTGGCGCGAGGCGGGCGACGGAGCACCGAAACCTCCGCTCTACGGCATCTGGACCGTCGGCGAGTTCAGCAGGGACGGCCATCCCGCGCCGCCGCTGATCACCGACGAGGGCCGCTGGCGCCGGCTGATCGTCGACCGCCGGGGTACGACGGTGCAGAAGATGGACGACTCGTTCCTGCCCGTCGTAGCCGTGGTCGACGAGGCCGCGCACACCATCGCGCTGTCCGCGGCTCCACCGGACACACCGCCGACCCGCGTGGGTGCCTTCACCTTCACTCAGCCCACCCCGGACACGTTGCGGCTCACCGGTGAGTTGAACGGAACGCCGGTGACGCTGTCGCTGGACCGGATGGACCCGAACTCCTTCCCGTTGCGCAGCCGGGGCTTCCACTTCGTCCAGGAATACCCGTACTTCCGCTGACCCCCTGATCCGGCGGCAGCGGGTGATCGAGCCGAAACGCGCTACGGCCGCGGCGCTTTTCGATACCTTCGGTCTGCATCGACCGAACTGGAGGGACCGCCGTGACCGAAGCGATCCTCGATCGAACAGACGCCGCGGACGCGGCGGGTTCCGATACCAGGCCGTGGCGCGGGGCGACCCGGGTGGCGTTCCGTTTCGGCTTTCTGTACTTCGGGCTGTTCTGCCTGGTGTATCCGTCGGTTGTCCCCGAGTTCCTCGGACTGGCGCGCGAGTGGCTGCCGGACTCGGTGAACTCCGGCGTCGCCCGTGCCCTGCGCCCGGTGATCGAGGGGACCGGAACACGGGTGTTCGGCACGTCCGTGGCGGCGAACACGGCTTCGATCAGTGGCGACCAGGCCTACTTCTGGGTGCTGGTGTTCGTCGTCCTCGTCATCGCGGCACTCGGCACAGCGGTCTGGAGTGTGCTGGATCGGAACCGGCCGCACTACCGGGCCGTGCTGCCCTGGTTCCTGTTGTTCGCGCGCCTGTGCCTGGCCGGGCAGATGATCGCCTACGGCATGGCGAAGGCGATTCCGACCCAGATGCCGCCGACACCGCTGAGCCGGTTGCTCGAGCCCTACGGGAATTTCAGTCCGATGGCGGTGCTCTGGAACCACATCGGGGTGTCGCCGCAGTACGAGATCCTGCTCGGCTGCGCGGAACTGCTCGGCGGCGTGCTGCTGTTCGTGCCGCGCACCGCGCTGGTGGGCGCGATGTTGAGCCTGGTGTGCACGACACAGGTGTTCGTGCTGGACATGACCTACGACGTACCCGCGAAGATCCTGTCGTTCCACCTGATGCTGCTGTGCCTGGTGCTGCTCGCCCCGGAGGCCGGGCGCCTGGCGAACGTGCTCGTGCTGAACCGCCCGGCCGGACCGTCGAGCACGCCGCCGCTGCTGCGCACGCCGCGAGCCGAGCGGATCGCGGCGGCGGCGCAGATCGCGCTCGGGGTGTGGTTGCTGTTCTCGAACGCGTACACGGGTTGGGAAAGGTGGACCGAGCAGGGCGCGGGGCGGCCGGAACCGCCGCTGTACGGCATCTGGGCGGTCACCGAATTCAGTGTCGACGGCACACCGCTTCCGCCACTGACCACCGACGAACGGCGTTGGCAGCGACTGGTCTTCGACCGGGACGGCGCCACCGTGCAGCGGATGGACGGCCAGTTGGTTCCGGTGCTCGCGATGGTCGATCCGGCGGCGCGCACCCTGGTCGTGGTCGCGCCGCCGCGAACGGAACCCTTGGGCAGCTTCGGTTTCGACCGGCCCGCGCCGGAGCGGCTGACCCTGACGGGCACGCTCGCCGGGCAGCCGGTCTCGGTCGCGCTGACCTCGGTCCCGATCGACGACTTCCCGTTGCGCGGCCGTGGATTCCATTGGGTGCAGGAGTATCCGTACTTCCGCTGAGCCGCCCGGCCGGACGGCGCGGTTCATGCCTCGAGATCGTCGGCGACTCCGATGTCCTCGTGCCACAGCGCGGGATGCTCGGCGATGAACCGGGTCATCAGATCGATGCAGCGCCGGTCTTCCAGGACGGTGACGGCCACGCCGTGCCCGGCCAGCCACTCGTGCCCGCCGGCGAAGGTCCGCGATTCCCCGACCACCACCGAACCGATGCCGAACTGGCGGATCAGGCCGCTGCAATACCAGCACGGCGAGAGCGTGGTGACCATGACGGTGTCGCGATAGTCGCGCCGCCGCCCCGCCGCGCGGAAGGCGTCGGTCTCGGCGTGCATGCTGGGGTCGCCGGACTGCACCCGGCGGTTGTGCCCGCGCCCGAGCAGCGTGCCGTCCGCGTCGAAGAGGGCGGCGCCGATGGGGATCCCCCCTTCGGCGAGCCCGCGCAGCGCCTCGTCGTAGGCCACGTCGAGCAGTCGTGCCGGTGTCAGCCGTTTCATCGGTCCGCCTTTCCGAACGAGACGCCTGCACGGCAACCTACCGTCGCCGACTGTCGAAACACTTGTTACCGCTGGTCACAGTAGGTGTGGCTGTCGCTGTGGACGACTTGGGCGCCTTCGCCGACCCGGGCGGTTCGGTGCACATCGCCAGGTGTCCTGCGAGCACATCGGCTACCGGCGGAGGTCGTCGAGGTGCTCGGTACCGCCGGATGCGCAGCGCGCCCGAGGGCAGCGCAGTCGCCCACCGAGTCCCGCGACCGCCACCGTCCGGCCGCACGGCGCCGGGACGACCGACCCGATCCGGGTGCCGAGGGCTCTGCCTGCGTCGCCCTGAGCCCGGGTCGACGCAGGCCCGTGGTGATCGTCGCGCCTGCTCGCCGGAACGTGGGCGGGCGGGCGTGCCGGGCGATTGCCGGTGCCGGAGGGCCACGCCGTAGGCTCGAAACTTGTGCCGAACACGTCAGACGCAACGCAAGACCAGCCCACCGGCGACCCGAACTACCTGGTCGGGCTCGATCTGCACGGACGGCGTGTCGTCGTGGTCGGCGGCGGGTCGGTGGCGCAGCGCAGACTGGGACTGCTGATCGCCTCCGGCGCGGACGTCCATGTGGTGAGTCGCGCGGTGACCCCCGCGGTCGAGGGAATGGCCACCTCCGGGCAGATCACCGTCACGCTGCGGGAATACGCCGACGGCGACCTCGACGGCGCCTGGTACGCGATCGCCTGCACCGACGAGCCCGAAACCAACGCCGCGGTGGTCGACGAGGCGACCCGGCGGCGGATCTTCTGCGTCCGCGCCGACACCGCACGGCTGGGCACCGCGGTCACCCCCGCCACCGCGCGCTACGACGGACTGACCCTCGGCGTGCTGGCGAGCGGGCAGCACCGTCGGTCGGCCGCCGTGCGCAACGCGTTGCTGGAGGCCCTGCAATCCGGTGTGGTGAGCGACGACTCGACCTCGATCGCGCCCGGTGTCGCTTTGGTGGGCGGGGGGCCCGGCGATCCCGACCTGATCACCGTGCGCGGACGGCGGTTGCTGGCCAGGGCGGATCTGGTCGTCGCCGACCGGCTCGCGCCGCCGGAACTGCTCGCCGAACTCGGGCCCGAGGTCGAGGTGGTCGACGCCGCCAAGATCCCGTACGGACGGGCGATGGCGCAGGAAGCGATCAACAACGCGCTGATCGAAGGCGCGAAAGCGGGCAAGTTCGTGGTGCGGCTCAAGGGCGGCGACCCGTACGTCTTCGGGCGCGGCTACGAAGAGGTGGAGGCCTGTGTGGCCGCCGGGGTTCCGGTCACGGTGGTGCCGGGTGTCACCAGTCCCATCTCGGTGCCCGCCGCCGCCGGCATCCCGGTCACCCATCGCGGTGTCACCCACGAGTTCGTCGTGGTGAGTGGGCACGTCGCGCCGGATCACCCGGATTCGCTGGTGGACTGGCCCGCGCTGGCGCGGCTGCGCGGCACCTTGGTGCTGATGATGGCGGTGGAGCGGATCGAGCAGTTCGCCACCGCGCTGCTGGAGGGCGGGCGACCGGCGGGCACACCCGCCACCGTCATCCAGGAGGGCACGCTGCGCACCCAGCGCGTGCTGCGCGCCGATCTCGGCACGGTGGCCGCCCGGGTGCGCGCCGAAGGCATCCGCCCACCCGCGATCGTGGTGATCGGCCCGACCGCCGGATTCTCCGCCGACGCGATCGTCCCGCACGCCGACTCCGCGGCCGGATGACGCTCGTGGCCACCGCGGCGATTCGAACAGATTCGCGCGGTGGCGGCGGCGCCCGAGTCGACCAGGACGCCTACTCGTCCTGAGTGGGAAGGAGCACCAGGCGATGGCATATCACCTCGACCCGATACCGCTGGTGGCGCGCGACGCCGCCCACCCGCGGGATCGGCGGGGCCGGTGCTCGTCGCGGGTCCGGCCGGATCGGTGGGCGGGCGAAGCGGGGCCCGGCATCAATTACAGTGACTCACTGTGCTTCGGAACCCCGCTGCGACGATGCAGTATCCAGTAACGCAGCGGGCCTTCGGGCTCGCGATCCTAGTCCTGAGCGGATTGCAGCTCATGGTCGTGCTCGACGGCACGGTGGTGATCTTCGCGCTGCCACGGCTGCAAGAGGAGATGGGGTTGTCCAGCGCGGGTAGCGCGTGGACGGTGACCTCCTACGGACTCACCTTCGCAGGCCTGATGCTGCTCGGCGGCCGGCTCGGCGACGCTTTCGGCCGCAAGCGCATGCTGGTCGTCGGTGTCGCGGTGTTCACCATGGCCTCGCTGTTGTGCGGGCTCGCGCAGAATCAGGCGATGCTGCTCGCGGCGCGGGCCATCCAGGGTGCGGGCGCCGCGATCGCGGCGCCGACCGCTTTCGCGCTCGTGGCGACGACCTTCGCACCGGGCAAGGCGCGCAACCAGGCGATCGCGATCCTCGGCTCGATGGTCGGCATCGGCTCCGTGGGCGGGCTCGTGGTCGGCGGCGCGCTGACCCAGCTGTCCTGGCGGTGGATCTTCCTGATCAACGTCCCGATCGGCGCGCTGATCATCCTCGGCGCGGCCTACAAACTGGCCGACACCGAACACCACCGCTCGGCGCTTGACCTCCCCGGCGCGGTGCTGGGCACCATCGCCTGCGCGGCGATCGTGTTCGGCGCGACCGAGGGGCCGGAGATCGGCTGGGGACACCCGGCGATCATCGGTTCGCTGATCGCGGGCGTGGTGCTGCTGATCGTCTTCATCGCGCTGGAACGACGGGTGGACGACCCGCTGCTGCCCTGGTCGCTGTTCGACAGCCGCGACCGCGTGGCCACCTTCCTGCTGATCTTCCTCGCCGGTGGGGTGCTGGGCGCGATGACCTTCTTCGTCGCCCAGTTCATGCAGAACGTCATCGGATACGGTCCGCTCAAGGCGGGTGTGGCGGCCATTCCGTTCACCGTCGGCATCGGCGTCGGCGGCGCGGTGGCTTCCAAGGCGGCGCTGTACATCGCGCCGCGCTGGCTGCTGGCGGGCTCAGCGGTGGTGCTCGGCGTCGGCCTGCTGTTCGGTTCGACCCTCGACGGCGAGGTGATGTACTTCGCGACGCTGCTGCCCCTGCTGGTGGTGATCGGCTTCGGCGTCGGCATCGCCATGGTGCTCTCGCCGCTGTGCGTGCTGGTCGGTGTGCCGCCGGCGAATATCGGCCCGCTGGCCGCGGTCGGGCAGATGTTCATGAACCTCGCCACGCCCGTGGCCATCGGCCTGCTCACCCCGATCGCCGCCTCCCGCACGCTGTCGCTCGGCGGCCGCACCGAGAAGGTGGCCGGGATGACGCCCGCGGAGATCGCCGCGCTGGGCGACGGCTACACCCTGGTGCTGTTCGTCTGCGCCCTGATCGCGTTCGCGGCCGGACTGGTCGCCCTGACATTGCGCTTCACCCCGCAGCAACTGGCCATGGCCCAGCACGCCCAGGAGGAAGCCCAGCAGGTGTGAGCCGCGCCTAGAAGCGGCCGGCCACCCGCCGGGGTGTCACGCGCACGATGACGCGCGGTCCGTCGTCGACCGAGGCCGGGTTGAAATCCGCGTACTTCTGTCCGGTGTACTTCGCCGAGAGTTCGTCGGGCAGTGTCTTGTCCGGGTCCGGGGTGATCGTCGCGGTGCCCCGGATCTCCGCGTAGACGTACGGGTTGTCCGGCGGGTTGATCAGCACGGTGATGCGCGGGTCGCGGGCCAGGTTCTTGCCCTGCTGCCGGTCGGTCGTGGTGGAGAACAGCAGATCGTCGCCGTCGCGCTTGAGCCAGATCACGGTCAGGTGCGGTTGCCCGTTGCCCCCGATCGTGGCCGCGGTGGCGAACACCTTCTCTTCGTCCAGGTACTTCTTGAGGGCATCGGAAAGCTCTGCGGTGGAGGTCACGTTCTGAGCGAACAACGCGGCCCGGCGCGACATTCCCGCGGTCCCTTCGCCGCGTACTCGGTGAACGCCGCCTATTTGTTCTGGGGGAAACCGAGATTCAGTCCGCCGTGGCTGGGATCGAGCCAGCGGGTGGTGACCGCCTTGGTGCGGGTGAAGAACCGCACGCCGTCGGCGCCGTGCGCGTGCGCGTCACCGAACAGCGAGTTCTTCCAGCCGCCGAAGCTGTAGTACGACATGGGGACCGGGATCGGTACGTTGATGCCGACCATCCCGACCTCGACCTCGTTGTGGAAGCGGCGGGCGGCGCCGCCGTCGTTGGTGAACAGGGCGGTGCCGTTGCCGTAGGGATTGGCGTTGACCAGCGCCAGCGCGTCTTCGTAGCTGCCGACGCGCACCACCGACAGCACGGGTCCGAAGATCTCGTCGGTGTAGACGCTCATGTCGGTGGCGACATGGTCGAGAATCGTCGGCCCGAGCCAGAAGCCCTCGGCCGCGCCATCGGCCTCGACGTCCCGGCCGTCGAGAACCACGGTGGCCCCGGCGGATTCGCCCGCGGCGATGTACCCGGCGACTCGGTCGCGGTGCGCCCGGGTGACCAGCGGACCCATATCGGCGCCCCGGGTGCCGTCGCCGGTCCGGATGGTCCCGGCCCGCTCGGCGATCTTGCCGACCAGTTCGTCGGCCGACCCGCCCACCGCGACCACCACGCTGATCGCCATGCACCGCTCGCCCGCCGAGCCGAACCCGGCGTTCACCGCGGCGTCGGCGGCCAGGTCCAGGTCCGCGTCCGGTAGCACCACCATGTGGTTCTTCGCGCCGCCGAGCGCCTGCACCCGCTTGCCCGCGGCGGTGCCGCGCTGATAGACGTACCGGGCGATCGGCGTCGAGCCGACGAAAGAGACCGCCTTGACGCCCGGGTTGTCGAGCAATTCGTCGACCGCGACCTTGTCGCCCTGCAGCACCGTGAAGACGCCCGCGGGCAGTTCGGCTTCGGCCCACAGCCGCGCCAGCCACAGCGACGCGGACGGATCCTTCTCGCTCGGTTTGAGTACCACCGTGTTGCCCGCGGCGATGGCGAGCGGGAAGAACCACATCGGCACCATCGCCGGAAAGTTGAACGGCGAGATTATCGCGACCGGGCCGAGCGGTTGGCGGACGGCGAAGATGTCGACCTTGGTCGAGGCGTTCTCGGTGTAGCCGCCCTGGAGCAGATGCGGTATGCCGCAGGCGAACTCGACGACTTCCAGGCCGCGGCTCACCTCGCCGATCGCGTCGGCGAGCACCTTGCCGTGTTCGGCGGTGATCAGCCGGGCCAGCTCCTCTCCGCGCTCGTTCAGCAGCTCACGGAAGCGGAACAGGATCTGGGTGCGCCGGGTCAGCGAGGTGTCCCGCCACGCCGGGAACGCCTTCGCGGCGGAGTCGATCGCCGCGCGGGTGTCGGCGACACCGGCGAGCGCGACCTGCCCGGTCACCGCGCCGGTCGCCGGGTTGGTCACCGGCGCCGTCGCCTCGCTGGTGCCCGCGAAGGCTTTGCCGTCGAGCCAGTGCGCGATGGTGTGCATGTCTCCTCGATTCGCTCGGTGAGCATCGGCGGTGCCGCGGGTTCCACCGCTTACGGTCGTGACATCGCCGGAACGCCGCCTGACCACCACTGTCCGGCATACACCCTTCCCGGTCTTCCGGCGAACGGTGCGGAATCGGGCACCCGAGCTGCCGATCCGTGATCCGACGGCGGGGGCGCGCTCAGCCGTACTTGTCCGGACACCCACCGCTCGCCGCCGCTACGAGACCGCGGCGCGGGCCGACCTCGATGCCGAGATCACCGCGCTCACCGCCGAACGGCCGGACGAAGTCAGGTGATGATCAGAAGCTCTGTGGGCGAGGCTATCTCGGCGCGCAGCCCCGCCTTGGCCGCCACTCGCGCGACGCCGCGGACGTCGGCCGGTTCGGCTCTGGTGAGCACCAAGGCGCGGGCGAGCAGGCCCTTGTGGTGCTTGTTGAAGTGACTCACCACCGTGCGCGACCCGTCCGGGTGCTCGGTGAGCACGTTGGCGGTGATCGCGCCGGGCACCCGGCCCAGCTGCTGGTAGGTGCCCGAGCGCAGGTCGACGACCAGCTCGCCCGCCGCCTCGGCGAGCAGCGCGGTGGCCAGCTCGTCGCGCCAGACGGCCGAGAGGGTCGGCAGTCCGGGCAGCTTGGCGCCGCCGGAGAGCCGGTAGGCGGGGATCGGATCGCAGGCGCGGACCGCGCCGAACAGGGCGGAGCCGATGCCGAGGCGGGCATACGCCTTGGCCCGCTGCGCCTTGGTGAACGAGCGGGCGTCGAGGGCGTCGTAGAGGACGCCGGTGTAGCGCTCCAGCGCGGGACGGGTCGGGGAGGTGCGCAGCGTGGCGTTGCGGGCGATCTCGCCGTCGGCCCCCTTGCCGAGCCCCAGGACGGTCCTGGAGCGTTCGGGGTCGGCCGCCAACCGCTCCACTTCCTCGATCAGCCGTGCGCGGATCGCCGTGAGCTGCGGCATCGCCAGCGAGTCCAGGGTGAGCGGAGCCCCGGCGCCGCCATCGGACTTGGTTTCGGAAGGAGGCAGCAGCACCAGCACGAACGAATACGGTAATGCGCTGGGAACGGCGTCCGGCCAGCGACTACCCTGTGCTTCCGTGATCACCCGCCTCTCCCGCCTGTTCCTGCGAACCCTCCGCGACGATCCCGCCGACGCCGAGGTGCCGAGCCACAAACTCTTGGTCCGTGCCGGCTACGTGCGCCGCGTCGCCCCGGGTGTCTACTCGTGGCTGCCGCTGGGCCTGCGCGTGCTGCGCAAGGTCGAGGACGTGGTGCGCGCGGAGATGGACGCGATCGGCGGCCAGGAGATCTCGCTACCCGCGCTGCTGCCGCGCGAACCGTACGAGACCACCAACCGGTGGACCGAGTACGGCGACGGCCTGTTCCGGCTGCGCGACCGCAAGGGCGCGGACTACCTGCTCGGCCCCACCCACGAGGAACTCTTCGCGCTCACCGTGAAGGGCGAGTACAGCTCCTACAAGGACCTGCCGGTCACGCTGTACCAGATCCAGACCAAGTACCGCGACGAGGAGCGTCCCCGCGCGGGCATCCTGCGCGGGCGCGAGTTCGTGATGAAGGACTCCTACTCGTTCGACCTGGACGAGGACGGCCTCAAGGCCAGCTACGACGCGCACCGCCAGGCCTACCAGCGCATCTTCGACCGGCTGCGGGTCAAGTACGTCATCGTGGCCGCCACCTCGGGTGCGATGGGCGGCAGCGCGTCGGAGGAATTCCTGGCCGACAGCCCGGTCGGCGAGGACACCTACGTGCGCTGCCCGGAATCCGGCTACGCGGCGAATGTGGAGGCGGTGGTCACGCCCGCTCCCGAACCGCTGCCGATCGAAGGACAGCCGGAGGCCGTGGTGCACGACACCCCGGACACACCGACCATCGCGACGCTGGTGGACTGGGCCAACGGCGCCGGTATCGCCGAGCGCTACGGTCGTCCGGTCACCGCGGCCGACACCTTGAAGAACGTCATGGTCAAGCTGCGTCACCCGGACGGGAAGACCGAAATCCTCGGCATCGGCATTCCCGGTGACCGCGAGGTGGACGACAAGCGCCTCGGCGCCTCGGTCGAACCGGCCGAGGTCGAGCTGCTCACCGAAGCCGACTTCGCCGAGAATCCGTTCCTGGTCAAGGGCTACATCGGCCCGAAGGCGCTGCAGGCCAACGGTGTTCGCTATCTGGTCGATCCGCGGGTCGGCACCGGCACCAGCTGGATCACCGGCGCCGACGAACCGGGGAAGCACGTCGTCGGCTTGGTCGCGGGCCGCGACTTCACGCCCGACGGCACCATCGAGGCCGCCGAGGTCCGCGACGGCGACCCCTCGCCCGACGGCCGGGGCACGCTGGTGGCGGCCCGCGGCATCGAGATCGGCCACATCTTCCAGCTCGGCAACAAGTACACCGACGCGTTCGAGGTGGACGTGCTCGGCGAGAACGGCAAGCCGGTGCGGCTGACCATGGGCTCCTACGGGGTCGGCGTCTCCCGCATGGTGGCGGTGATCGCCGAGCAGCAGCACGACGACAAGGGGCTGCGCTGGCCCGCCGCGGTCGCGCCCTACGACGTGCACGTCGTCATCGCCAACAAGGACGACGCCGCTCGCGCGGGTGCCGAAGAGGTGGTATCCGGCCTGCACGCTCAGGGCCTGGACGTGCTCTTCGACGACCGCACCGCCTCGCCGGGGGTGAAGTTCAAGGACGCCGAACTGCTCGGCATGCCGCTGGTGCTGGTAATCGGCCGCGGCTGGGCCGAGGGCAAGGTCGAACTGCGCGACCGCTTCACCGGCGAGACCGAGGAACTGCCCGCCGCGTCCGCGGTGGACGCTGTGGTGGCCAAAGTTCGCGGCTGACCGACGTGAACGGCCCCGGCGGAATCCGCCGGGGCACGTTCGCCGTCGATGGCGAGACCGAGGTGAAGACGTTCGCGGCCCGGCGACAGGGCGGTGGTTACCTACGCGACCGTAACCTGAATTCGCTGGTCACAGATCCGCGGACCGTGTCCTGACTGCTGTTACCCGCTGGTAAGTTAACCGGCATGACAAACACCGACGCGCGGTTGTTCAACCCCGCCAGCTATGACCCGCAGCAGTTCGACGCGGAGACGCGGCGTCTGTTGCGTGCCACCATCGAGTGGTTCGAGGGCCGGGGTAAACAGCGTCTGCTCGCCGACGACGCGAACGCGGTGTGGACGGCCGACTTCCTCGACTTCGTGAAGAAGGAGAAGCTGTTCGCCACCTTCCTGACCCCGGCGGCCTACGCCGACGGGGACCCGAATCGTCGCTGGGACGCCGCCCGCAACGCGGCGCTGTCGGAGATCTTCGGCTTCTACGGTCTGGCGTACTGGTACGCCGAGCAGGTGACCATTCTCGGCCTCGGCCCGATCTGGCAGAGCGACAACGAAGCGGCCAAGAAGCGTGCCGCCGCCGACCTGCTCGCCGGTGAGGTGATGGCGTTCGGTCTGTCCGAGCAGACCCACGGCGCCGACATCTACAACACCGACCTGGTGCTGACCCCGACCGAACCGGGCAGCGCGGACGCCGAGGCGGGCATCCTGTTCCGCGCCAACGGCGAGAAGTACTACATCGGCAACGGCAACGTGGCCAGCATGGTGTCGGTGTTCTCCCGCCGCGCCGATCTCGAGGGCGCCGACGCGTACGTCTGGTTCGCCGCCGACTCCCGGCACGAGAACTACCGCCTGCTCGGCAACGTCGTGCACCAGCAGATGTACGTCAGCACCTTCCGCTTGGAGAACTACCCGGTGCGCGCCGAGGACATCCTGCACACCGGGCCCGAGGCATTCTCCGCGGCGCTCAACACCGTGAACGTGGGCAAGTTCAACCTCTGCCACGGCGGGATCGGCATGGTCGAGCACTCGTTCTACGAGGCGATCACGCACGCGGGCAATCGCATCCTCTACGGCAACCCGGTCACCGACTTCCCGCACGTGCGGGCGAACTTCGTCGACGCCTACGCGCGCATCCTCGCGATGAAGCTGTTCAGCGACCGCGCCGTCGACTACTTCCGCAGCGCGAGCCTGGAGGACCGCCGGTACCTGCTGTTCAACCCGATGACGAAGTCCAAGGTGACCTCCGAGGGCGAGACCGTCATGACGTTGCTGCTGGATGTGCTGGCCGCCAAGGGGTTCGAGAAGAACACCTACTTCGCCGAGGTGCAGCGGCTGATCAGCACGCTGCCCCGGCTGGAGGGCACGGTGCACGTGAACGTCGGGCAGATCCTGAAGTTCATGCCCAACTACCTGTTCGACCCGCAGGACTACCCGGAGATCGGAACCCGGCAGGACGCGGCCGACGACGCGTTCTTCTGGCGGCAGGGCCCGGCGCGGGGCGCGGGCAAGGTGCGCTTCGCCGACTGGACGCCGATCTACGACAAGCATGCCGACATCCCGAACGTGGGCCGGTTCTACGAGCAGGCGCAGGCGCTGCGGACGCTGCTGACCACCGCGGCGCCGGACGCCGGGCAGCAGAAGGACCTGGACTTCATGCTGACCGTCGGCCACCTGTTCTCACTGGTGGTCTACGGCCAGCTGATCCTGGAGCAGGCCGCGATCACCGGCCTGGATCGCGACCTGATCGACCAGATCTTCGACTTCCAGGTCCGCGATTTCAACGCCTACGCCACAGCCCTGTACGGCAAGCCGTCGGCCAGCCCCGCCCAGCAGGGCTGGGCGGCGTCGGCGCTGCGGCCGCCGGTCGCCGACCGCCCGCGCTTCGACCGGGTGTGGGCCGAGGTGGCCTCCTACAACGGCGCCTACGAGATGCGGCCGTAGGTCGCGCGTCGAGCCGACGGCGGCCGGGTACCGCACCGGGCCGCCGTTCTCCGCGAGAACGCCTGCGGCGCTTCGGATCAAGCCTTGCCGGGGAACGCGATGGTGGGCGGGTCGGCGCCGAGGATCGACTGCCACGTGGCCAGCCGGACAGCGGCTTCGGTGAGTGCCTCGACACCGGCGCGCCGGATCGCCATGGACGCACCGCGTTCGACCACCGACCGCCAGGCGACGGCGGTGTCGGACTCGACCGTCACGGCCAGCCGCGCGGCCGAGATCGGATCGGTGACCGGGAACGGCGCCGTGTAGGCCGCGTCGGGCGGCGGCACCGTCGCGCCGCCCAACGCGAGGGCGTCCACGGTGGCGTCGCGCCGGGCGCGATGCGCGGCGGTGTGCTCGGCGACCAGCCTGGCGCGCTCCGGTGAGGCGTAGGCGGCGATCACACCGTAGGCGTACACCGCGCCGTATTCGGCGTTCAACGCGTCGGTGAGGGCCCGGCGTTCGTCTTCGGTCATCTCAGCAGCACCCCCGCCTGCACCGCGCAGGCCGCGCTGATCGAGGCGAGCAGGCCTGCCCGATAGCCGTCGAGGGCGCGGGCCAGATCGGCAGCCGATTTCCGCGACTCGGCCAGCCGCGCCCGCAGCGTCTCGACGCTCGGCGGGGTATTGGGCGGCACCGCGCTGCCCGAGGCCACGGCCGACGGGCCGGATTCGCTCGCGCGGGTGCGGTGCACCGGTTTGGTGCCGTCGGCGTAAACGCCGATGACGCGGTCGATTTCGGAGCGCAAGGCGTCGGCGTGCGCGGTGCGTTCGGCCGCGATCGCCGTCAACGCGGCGTGCCGGTCGGGTGCGACGGCGATGGCCGCGGTCGCCGCCGCGGCGTCGGCGCGAGCCGCGACCTCCTGTGCGGCAAGGGGATCCGGTTCGTGGACCACGTCGTCGCCGGTGCAGCCCGCCGCGGCGCCGAGGGCGAGCACGCCCACCGTCGCACCGCCCGCGAGACGGATCGCGCTGCGACGATCCAGGGCGTCGGCGCGGGGCTCGTGCCGGTCGGAGGGCATGCCGGTAGTGCGCCCGGCACGCGGCGGGGCGGGAAGGCGGATGGGCACGGCACCATCGTGCCAGACTCACGGGGCGCCGCCGGACGAGCGGTGGTCGTGGCGTGCGTACACCTCGACCACTGGTCCTTTACACTCTCGTGGCGCGTTACGCTAGACCTTTGGTAGAGAATTTTCCCACCGCGTCACAACTGAACCAGGAGCCGCCCACATGCCGATGCCGACCGAGGAAAGGGTGAGCCAGCTCTTAGCTGGTCTCGTCGAACGCCGAGGATTCGACCTCGAGGGCGTCGAGATCTCGACGGCGGGCACGCGCGTGGACGCGCAGGCTCGGGTGCAGGTGACCGTGGATCGCGACACCTCCGATCTGGACGCGCTCGCGAGCCTCAGCACGGAGCTGTCGGAGTTGCTGGACGACGCGGGGGAGTTCGGCGAGACGCCCTACCTGCTGGAAGTCACCACCCCCGGCATCGATCGCCCGCTGACCGCCGACCGGCACTGGCGGCGGGCGCGCGGGCGGAAGGTGCGCGTCACGCTGCGCGAAGGCGCGCAGCCGCCGGAGCGATCGGCGACCTTCGAGGCCAGGGTCGGCGCGCTCGCCGGTGACTCGGTGGCGCTGGTGCTCGGCGGCAAACGCGACCCGCACCGCGTGACCGTCCCGCTCGCCGACATCGCCACCGCCGTCGTCCAAGTCGAGTTCTCCCCGCCCGGCGCGCGGGAGCTGGAGCTCGCCGGCGGAGTCGTTCCGGGGCGGCCCGCTCCGGGCCAAGAAGACGCGGTGGCGGTCGACGACGCCACCCAGCACCCGGGAACACCGAATGCACTGTCCGAATCCGTAACAGCGTCCGATTCGCCGACCGAAGGGATCGTGGAATGAACATCGAAATCGAAGCCCTGCGCGCGATCGTCGCCGACAAGGGGATCTCGATCGAGACCGTGATCTCCGCGATCGAGTCGGCGCTGCTCACCGCGTACCGCCACACCGAGGGCCACCAGCCCAACGCGCGTATCGACATCAACCAGCGGACCGGCGTGGTCCGGGTGATGGCGCGAGAATTGGACGCCGACGGCAACGTGATCTCCGAATGGGACGACACCCCGGAGGGGTTCGGCCGGATCGCGGCGACCACCGCCAGGCAGGTGGTGCTCCAGCGGCTGCGCGACGCCGAGAACGAGAAGTCCTTCGGCGAGTTCTCCACCCATGAGGGCGACATCGTCGGTGGTGTGGTGCAGCGCGACGCGCGCGCCAACGCCCGCGGCACCGTCGTGGTGCGCATCGGCAGCGAGCTGCACGGCACGGAGGGACTGATCCCGCCCGCCGAGCAGGTGCCCGGCGAGACCTACGAGCACGGCGACCGGATCAAGTGCTACGTGGTCGGGGTCTCCCGTGGTCCGCGCGGGCCGCAGATCACGCTGTCGCGCACCCACCCGAATCTGGTGCGGCGCCTGTTCGCGCTGGAGGTGCCGGAGATCGCCGACGGCTCGGTGGAGATCGTTGCCGTCGCGCGCGAGGCGGGCCACCGCTCCAAGATCGCCGTGCGCACCACGGTGCCCGGTGTCAACGCCAAGGGCGCCTGTATCGGGCCGATGGGGCAACGCGTGCGCAACGTGATGAGTGAACTGGCCGGCGAGAAGATCGACATCATCGACTACGCCGAGGATCCGGCGACCTTCGTGGGCAACGCGCTCTCGCCGTCGAAAGTGGTTTCGGTCACAATTGTCGACGCCGAGGCGAGGGCGGCCCGCGTCGTTGTGCCCGATTTCCAGCTTTCCCTGGCGATCGGCAAGGAGGGACAGAACGCCCGCCTGGCCGCGCGGCTGACCGGCTGGCGCATCGATATCCGCAGCGACGCCGCCCCCGACATGGGCGGATCCGTGCGAACGGAGGCGCATCGGAGTTGACCGGAGCCCCCTCGCGGAGTGCTCGGGATGACATGTTCGTAACTTCCGCGGGGGAGGGGTTCGGCGTTCCGAGCGTGGCAGCGGTAGAGTGGTCCAAGGTTCAGTCCGAGCCCTCGGCTCCAATGCCCGACCGCACCACCCAGCAGCACCCGGCGCCCCAGCGCCGAGCCGCTCCGGTGCGGACGTGTATCGGGTGCCGGAAGCGCGAACTGGCCGGCGATCTGTTGCGGATCGTGGCTCGGGACCTCGAGGCCGGCGACGGCTCTCAGGTCATCGAGATCGTTCCCGATCCGCGGCGCAGACTTCCCGGACGGGGTGCCTGGCTGCACCCCCTTTCGGCTTGTCTGCGCGCGGCAGAGCGGCGCCGAGCGATCGGCAGAGCACTACGAGTGTCCGGACATCTGGATATCTCAGCCCTGGAGCATTACCTCGAGAACAGGCACGAGCACTCATGAGCACACCGTGAAGTACCAACGATGAACGTCCATCGGAGATAACCCGAGGTCGTGCGGGCCGCCGTCCCCAGAACGGTGGAGCTGCTCGACCTCTCAGTGAGGAGAGCAGTGGCAGGCAAGGCCCGCGTGCACGAGTTGGCCAAAGAACTCGGTGTCACGAGCAAGGAACTACTCGCAACGCTCAAGGAGCAAGGCGAGTTCGTGAAGTCGGCGTCCTCGACGGTGGAAGCTCCCGTCGCGCGCCGGCTGCGTGAGTCGTTCGCGACCAAATCCGCCCCGTCGAACGGCAACAAGTCGGGTGCGCGTCCCGGCCCGTCCGGCCGTCCGGCCCCCAAGCCCGCGGGCGGTGGCCCGCGTCCCGGTCCCCGTCCGTCGACGCCCACGCCGGCGCCGACCGCGCAGGAGACCGTCGTTCCCGCCGCGCGTACCGGCGAATCCCCGGCCGTGAAGCCGGGCCCCGCCGCGCGTCCGGGGCCCGCGCCGTCGCCCAAGCCGCCCGTCCAGGAGTCGGTCGCCCCCCAGGCCGCCGCGGCCTCCGGTGCGACCGCGAGTTCCGCCCCCGCTCCGGCCGGTCCACGGCCGACGCCGGGCGGCCCGCGTCCCGGGCAGCAGCAGCAGCGTCCCGGCGCCCCCTCCCAGGGCGGCCAGCGCCAGGGTGGCGCCGCGTCCGGTCCGCGTCCGGGGCCGAAGACCCCGCGCGTCGGTAACAACCCCTATTCGTCGGCTCCCGAGCGTCCCGCGCCGCGTCCGGCCCCCGGTCAGGGTGGTCCGCGTCCGGGTCCGGCTCAGGGTGGCCCGCGTCCGGGTCCGGCTCAGGGCGGTCCCCGTCCCGGTCCGGCTCAGGGTGGCCCGCGTCCGGGTCCGGCTCAGGGCGGTCCCCGTCCGGCCCCCGGTCAGGGTGGCCCGCGTCCCGGTGGCCCGCGGCCGAGCCCCGGCTCGATGCCGCCCCGCCCGAATCCCGGTGCGATGCCGTCGCGTGCGGCGCGTCCGGGTGGCGCCGGAGGCCCCGGCGCCGGTCGTCCCGGGCGCCCCGGTGGCGCCGGTGCGGGTCGTCCCGGTGGTGGCGGCGGCGGTGGCTACCGCGGTGGTGGCGGCGGCGCCCCTGGTGCGGGTGCCGGTGCGCCCGGTGCCGGTGGCGGCGCGGCCGGTGGTTTCCGCGGTCGTCCCGGTGGCGGCGGTGGTGGCGGCGGCCGTCCGGGTGGTCCCGGTGGCCGCGGTGGCGCGGCAGGCGCGTTCGGCCGTCCCGGTGGCGCTCCCCGTCGTGGCCGCAAGTCCAAGCGGCAGAAGCGGCAAGAGTACGACTCGATGCAGGCGCCCGCCGTCGGCGGCGTGCGGCTGCCGCGCGGCAACGGCGAGATCATCCGGCTCGCCCGCGGCGCGTCGCTGTCGGACTTCGCGGAGAAGATCGACGCGAACCCGGCCGCGCTGGTCCAGGCCCTGTTCAACCTCGGTGAGATGGTCACCGCGACCCAGTCGGTGAACGACGAGACCCTCGAGCTGCTCGGCAGCGAGATGAACTACGTCGTCCACGTGGTCAGCCCCGAGGACGAGGACCGCGAGCTGCTGGAGTCGTTCGACCTCACCTACGGCGAGGACGAGGGTGGCGAGGAAGACCTCGAACAGCGTCCGCCGGTGGTGACCGTCATGGGTCACGTCGACCACGGTAAGACCCGACTGCTGGACACCATCCGCAAGGCGAACGTCCGCGAGGGCGAGGCCGGTGGCATCACCCAGCACATCGGCGCCTACCAGGTGCTCACCCATCTGGGCGACGAGGACCGGCTCATCACCTTCATCGACACCCCCGGTCACGAGGCGTTCACCGCCATGCGTGCCCGCGGTGCGAAGGCCACCGACATCGCGATCCTGGTGGTCGCCGCCGACGACGGCGTCATGCCGCAGACGGTGGAGGCGATCAACCACGCGCAGGCGGCCGACGTGCCGATCGTGGTGGCGGTCAACAAGATCGACAAGGAAGGCGCGAACCCGCAGAAGGTTCGTCAGCAGCTCACCGAGTACGGCTTGGTCGCCGAGGAATACGGCGGCGAGACCATGTTCGTGGACATCTCCGCCAGGCAGAACATCAACATCGATGCGCTGCTCGAGGCGGTGCTACTGACCGCGGACGCGGCGCTGGATCTGCGGGCCAACCCGGACATGGACGCGCAGGGTGTGGCCATCGAGGCGCACCTCGACCGTGGTCGGGGCCCGGTGGCGACCGTGCTGATCCAGCGCGGCACCCTGCGGGTCGGCGACTCGATCGTGGCGGGAGACGCCTACGGCCGCGTGCGCCGGATGGTCGACGAGCACGGCGACGACGTCGAGGCGGCCCTGCCGTCGCGGCCCGTCCAGGTGGTCGGCTTCACGTCGGTGCCCGGCGCCGGTGACAACCTGCTCGTCGTCGACGAGGACCGGATCGCCCGGCAGATCGCCGACCGGCGCAATGCGCGCAAGCGCAACGCGCTGGCCGCACGCAGCCGCAAGCGGATCAGCCTGGAAGATCTGGATGCCGCGCTGAAGGAGACCAGCGAGCTGAACCTGATCCTCAAGGGCGACAACTCGGGTACGGTCGAGGCCCTCGAGGAGGCGCTGCTCCAGATCCAGGTGGGCGACGAGGTGCGTCTGAGGGTGATCGACCGCGGCGTCGGTGGCGTCACCGAGACCAACGTCAACCTGGCTTCGGCGTCGAACGCGATCATCATCGGATTCAACGTCCGCGCCGAGGGCAAGGCCACCGAGCTGGCCAACCGCGAGGGTGTCGACATCCGGTACTACTCGGTGATCTACCAGGCCATCGACGAGATCGAGAAGGCCCTCAAGGGCATGCTCAAGCCGATCTACGAAGAGGTCGAGCTGGGCCGGGCCGAGATCAGGGCGATCTTCCGTTCGTCGAAGATCGGCAACATCGCCGGTTGCATGGTCACGTCGGGTTCGGTCAAGCGCAATGCCAAGGCGCGCCTGCTCCGCGACAACGTGGTGATCGCCGAGACGACGACGATCTCGTCGCTGCGCCGGGAGAAGGACGACGTCACCGAGGTCCGCGAGGGCTTCGAATGCGGTATGACGGTCACCTACTCCGATATCAAGGAAGGCGACATCATCGAGGCCTACGAGCTGCGCGAAAAGCCGCGCGACTGATAGACCGAGACGAATCCGGACGCCGCGCGACGTGCGCGGCGTCCGGCCGGTCTTCCTGACAGTGGAGGGTGTGGGTGTACCTGGGTGCACTGGAGTTCGACCTGCTGCTCGGCGATGTGCATTCACTGAAACAGAAGCGCTCGGTGATCCGGCCGATTCTGGCCGAATTGCAGCGTTTCGGTGTGAGTGCCGCCGAAGGTGGGGAACACGATCTATACCGTCGCTCGCTGCTGGGCGTGGCCATGGTCAGCGCAGGCATGGATCACCTGACCGAGGTGCTGGACAAATGTGAACGGCACGTCGCGTCCCGTCCGGAGTTACAGTTGCTGGCGGTGCGCCGCCGGATCTTCGGGCCCGAAGACTGACCGGCGCAGCGACGGCGCGGAGGACGGAGCTCCGGTGGCGACACCGGTCCGCGCTCCGACCGCCATCGAACAGAGTTGATAGTGAGGAGGAAACGGCCATGGTGGACCAAGCCAGGGCACGCCGACTCGCCAAGCGGATCTCCTCGATCGTCGCGACCGCGATCGAATACGAGGTGAAGGACCCGCGGCTGCGTTTCGTGACCATCACCGACGCCAAGGTCACCGGCGATCTCCGGGAGGCGACGGTGTACTACACCGTGATGGGCGAAACCCTCGACGCCGAGCCCGATTACGAAGGCGCGGCGATCGGCCTGGAGAAGGCCAAGGGTGTCCTGCGCTCCAAGGTGGGCGCGGGAACGGGGGTCAAGTTCACCCCGACGCTGGCATTCGTACTGGACACCGTGCCCGACGCGGCACGGCAGATGGAGGAACTGCTCGCGAGGGCGCGGGCCGCGGACGACGAGGTCGCCAAGGTGGCCGCCACGGCCAGGCCCGCGGGTGACGCCGACCCCTACAAGGTCGAACGCGACACCGACGAGTGACATGCGGTAGTCGATGACGACGATGCGGGAAACGGCCGGTCTGGATGTGGCCGTGGCGGCGTTGGATGCCGCGCGCTCGGTGACCATCGTCTGCCATGTGCAGCCCGATGCGGACACCGTGGGAAGTGGTCTCGCGCTGGCGCTGGTGCTGCACCGGCGCGGGATCCCGGTGCAGGTGTCCTTCGCCGAACCGGCGGAGTTACCCGTGTCGATGCGGTCGCTGCCCGGCTTGCGGCATCTGGTGGCGCCCGCCGAGGTGCGTGCGGAGGTGGACCTGCTGATCGCGGTCGACTGCGGCAGCGCGACCCGGTTGGGCGCGCTCGCCGACCGATTGCCCGGCGCCGCAACGACGATGGTGATCGATCACCATCGGTCGAACACCTCCTTCGGCGCGATCAACGTGGTCGATCCCGGCGCCGAGTCCACCACGAGCCTCGTCGCGCGGGTGCTCGATGCGTGGGGCGTGCCGATCGACGCGGATGTCGCACATTGCCTCTATGCCGGTCTGGTCACCGACACCGGCTCGTTCCGGTGGGTGCGGCCGGGTACCCACGAACTCGCGGAACGGCTGCTGGCCACCGGAATCGACGGCGCGGACATCGCTCGCACCTTGATGGACACCCACCCGTTCGGGTGGCTGCCCATGTTGTCGCGGGTGCTGGGCACGGCGCAGCTCGTTCCGGAGGTCCGCGGCGGTGTTGGGCTGGTGTACGCGTTCGTGCGTCGCGACGACATCGACGACGTGCGGTCGGAGGAAGTCGAGAGCGTGATCGATATCGTGCGCACGACCGCCGAAGCCGGAATCGCCGCGGTGTTCAAGCAATCCCGCGTCGTGCCGGACCGGTGGACGGTGTCGCTGCGCTCGCGCGACAGCGGATCGTTCGCGGGCGACGGAGTGGACGTCGCGGAGGTGGCGACAGCGCTGGGCGGCGGCGGTCACCGTTTCGCCGCCGGATACACCGCGTACGGCACGCCCGGCGATCTGGTCGGTGCGCTGCTGACCGCGCTCGGATGAGGCGTGGCCGTCGGTAGCGGCGCCGTGTCGGGGCGCCGGCGCGGTGGCCGTGACGTCGTCGGCGCGTCGCCGCGCCCGTCCGGGAGCGCGGGTCGGGTGAGGCCTGCCGCACGTTGCTGTGGTTGTCAGTGGGACGTGCCGAGGTGCAGCGCGAGCGGAACGACGGTGGTCCCCGGGAGGTGTTCGTGAACGCGCAGGGTTGCAGCGGCGCGGAGATCGGTGACCCGGCTTCGCTCGTGGATGGGACGGAGCCCGCGCGCGTGGACCGTGCCGCCGCCGCTGCCGGACCGAAGCGCATTCTCGGCATCGCGTTGCCTACCCTCGGTGTGCTGGTGGCCGAACCGATCTACCTGCTGTTCGATCTGGCCGTGGTGGGCAGGCTCGGGGCGCTCGCGCTGGCCGGTCTGGCCGTCGGCGGGCTGATTCTGGCGCAGACGAGTTCGCAGCTGACCTTCCTCTCCTACGGCACTACCGCGCGTTCGGCACGTCGCCACGGCGCGGGCGACCACCGGGGAGCCGTCGCCGAGGGTGTGCAGGCCAGCTGGATCGCGGTCGCCGTCGGCGTCGCGATCCTCGTACTGGTCCAGGCGTTCGCCGTACCGGTGACCAGCGCCATCGCGGGTGGTGCGCAGATCGCGGAAGAAGCGCTGGGCTGGGTGCGGATCGCCCTGTTCGGCGTGCCGCTGATCCTGCTGTCCATGGCCGGGAACGGGTGGATGCGTGGCGTCCAGGAGACGCGCAGGCCGTTGGTCTTCGTGGTCGCAGGACTCGCGGTGTCGGGCGTGCTCTGCCCCGCGCTGGTGCACGGACTGTTCGGCGCGCCGCACCTTGGCCTGCCCGGCTCTGCCGTGGCGAACGTGGCGGGGCAGATCGTCACCGCCGTCCTGTTCCTCGACGCGCTGATCCGCGAACGGGTTCCGCTCGCCCCACATCGGTCGGTCATGCGGGCCCAACTCGTGCTCGGGCGCGACCTCATCGCCCGCAGCTTCGCCTTCCAGGCGTGCTTCGTCTCGGCGGCGGCGGTCGCCGCGCGTTTCGGCGCCGCGTCGGTAGCGGCCCACCAGTTGGTGCTGCAACTGTGGAACTTCCTGGCGCTGGCCCTGGACGCGCTGGCCATCGCCGCGCAGACGCTCACCGGCGCCGCTCTCGGCGCGGGTGACGCCGGCGGCGCCCGCGGGATCGCGCGGCGCGTGACCCGCTGGTCGGAGATCTTCAGTCTCGGGCTCGCCGCCTGCTTCGCGGCGGGAGCGGTGGCGATTCCGGCGCTGTTCACCGAAGACGCCGAAGTGCTCGAGCGCGCGCACGTGGTGTGGTGGTTTTTCGTCGCGCTCATTCCGGTGGCGGGCATCGTCTTCGCCCTCGACGGCGTGCTGCTCGGTGCCGGTGACGCGGCGTACCTACGTACCACGACGCTCGGTGCGGCAATGCTCGGTTTCCTGCCCGCCATCTGGTTGTCGCTGGCCTTCGACTGGGGTGTCGCCGGAATCTGGTCCGGTCTCGGGGCGTTCATGCTGTTGCGGCTGATCGCCGTCGCGTGGCGGACGCTGTCGGGCCGGTGGGCCTCGATCGGCGCCGAGATGCCGAGGTGACCGACACCCGGCTCGGCCGGTGCGCGCGAATCCGGACGGATGTGCCAAGGTAGGTGTGGTGATACCCAAGTTGATGGCGGTGAGCGACATTCATGTCGGGCACCAGGGGAATCGGCCGGTCGTCGAGCAGATCAAGGCGGACTCGCCGGAGGACTGGCTCATCGTGGCCGGCGACGTGGGGGAGAAGACCGAGGACATCCGGTGGGCGCTGGAGCTGCTGCGCCGCCGCTTCGCCAAGGTGATCTGGGTGCCGGGCAATCACGAGCTGTGGACGACGGCCAAGGACCCGGTGCAGATGTCCGGGGTGGCGCGCTACGACTACTTGGTGTCGATGTGCCGTGACCTCGACGTCCTCACGCCGGAGGACCCCTTTCCGGTCTGGCGGGGCGCGGGCGCCGAGGAGCACGGCGGCGCGGTGACGCTGGCGCCGATGTTCCTGCTGTACGACTACTCGTTCCTGCCGGAGGGAGCCACCACCAAGGCGGAGGGTCTGGCGATCGCCCGCGAGCGCAACGTGGTGGCGACCGACGAATTCCTGCTCTCGCCGGAGCCGTATCTGACCAGGGACGCGTGGTGCCACGCCCGGGTGCAGGTGACCAAGCGCAAGCTCGACGCGCTCGCCCCCGATACCCCGGTCGTCCTGATCAATCACTTCCCCTTGGTCCGGCAGCCGACGGACGTGCTGTTCTACCCCGAGTTCGCGCTGTGGTGCGGCACCGAGCTGACCGCGGACTGGCACACCCGCTACAACGTGGTCTGCTCGGTCTACGGCCATCTGCACATCCCGCGCACCTCGCACTACGACGGTGTCCGGTTCGAGGAGGTCTCGCTGGGCTACCCGCGCGAATGGCAGCGCCGCGGCCTGCCCGACCGGTTGCTGCGCCAGATCCTGCCGACCCCGCAGTACCCGCCGGACACGCTGAACAAGTGGGGCGGGCACTTCCAGGTGACTCCCGAGATGGAAGCCGCCGCCGCGGAGATGCGCAGCAAAGCGCAGCAGCGGCGCGGACTGGCATAGCCGCGCGGCCCATGGCGCTGCGATCCCGTGCGGTGGGGCTCGACTACGCTCGTCGGTGATGATCGAGAACATTCTGCCCACGGGTGTGGCCTCGGCCGAACTGCTGGCGTACCCGGAGGATCTGCGGCCGCATCCGGCGGAGGAGCATCTCATCGCGAAGTCGGTGGAGAAGCGGCGCCGTGACTTCATCGGCGCGCGGCACTGCGCCCGGCTGGCGCTCACGCAGCTCGGCGAGACGCCGGTCGCCATCGGCAAAGGCGAGCGCGGCGCTCCGGTCTTTCCGCGCGGGATCGTCGGCAGCCTGACCCACTGTGACGGCTACCAGGCCGCCGCGCTGGGCCACAAGCTGCGGTTCCGTTCCATCGGCATAGACGCCGAGCCGCACGCCACGTTGCCGGACGGTGTGCTGGACTCGGTCAGTCTGCCCCAGGAGCGGGACTGGCTGAAGACCACCGACTCCGAGCTGCATTTGGACCGGTTGCTGTTCTGCGCCAAGGAGGCCACCTACAAGGCGTGGTTCCCCCTGACGGTGCGCTGGCTGGGCTTCGAGGACGCGCACATCACCTTCGAGATCGAGGACAGCTCCGCCGATTCCGGGCGCGGCAGCTTCCGCTCCGAATTGCTGGTGCCGGGGCAGACCACCGACGGTGGGCCGCCGCTGCACTCGTTCGACGGCCGTTGGCTGATCACCGACGGGTACATCCTGACCGCGATCGCGCACGTCTGATGGACGGACTCGGCGGGCTGCTCGTCATCGACAAGGCCGGTGGCTGGACCAGCCACGACGTCGTGGCGAAATGCCGGAAGCTGCTGCGCACCAAGAAGATCGGCCACGCGGGCACCCTCGACCCGATGGCGACCGGTGTGCTCGTGCTCGGTGTGGAGCGCGCGACCAAACTGCTCGGCCTGCTCACCCTGACGACCAAGGCGTACACCGCGACCATCCGGCTCGGGCAGGCGACCAGCACCGACGACGCCGAGGGCGAGGTGCTCACGACCACCTCGTCCGTTCACCTCACCGACGACGACATCGCCGCGCGCACAGCCGAACTCACCGGGGACATCGACCAGGTGCCTGCGACCGTGAGCGCGATCAAGGTGAACGGTGAGCGCGCCTATGCCCGTCACCGCGCGGGCGAAGACGTGCAGCTGGCCGCCCGCCCGGTCACGGTGTCGCGGTTCGACGTGCTGGCCCGGCGCGATATCGGCGATTTCGCCGACCTGGACGTGGTGGTCGAGTGCTCCTCGGGCACCTATGTGCGGGCACTGGCCCGCGATCTCGGCGCAGCCCTCGGCGTCGGCGGCCATCTGACCGCGTTGCGCCGAACGAGGGTCGGGCCGTTCACCCTCGAGCACGCCCGCACCCTGGACGAGCTGGCCGCCGCCGCGGAATCGGGCGCGCCGCCGCTGAGCCTCGACATGGACGCCGCGGTCCGGACCGCCTTTCCGCACCGGGACATCGACGATACGCAAGCCGACGACCTGCGCAACGGCCGCTGGCTCGCCCCGGCCGGGCTTTCCGGCGTCTACGCCGCCATCGACCCGGCAGGCCGTGCCATCGCCCTGCTGCGGGAGTCCGGTAATCGCGCGTCCTCGGTGATGGTCGTCCGTCCGGCCAACCTTTGATCCATGCCGGTGTCGTATCGACAGATCCCGGCGCAGTTCCGGTAAGCCCTGTCGCTCAGGAGAATCCGTACAGTGTGGGGTGGTCGTCTGCGGCGGCCGTGATCGGGTAACGGCGGCGAAGGTGGCGGACGTGGGTGACGGACAGGTGGATACGTTCGAGCTGTGGGACAGCGACGGGGACGGGCTGGTCTCGGTGCGGGACATCACGGCGGGTATCCGGGCGCTCGGTCTGGAGGTTGACGACGCGGCGGTGGAACGGCTGGTCGCGGCCGCCGACACCGACGGCGACTTCCTGGTGTCGCGAGCCGAATTCGACGCCGCGCTGGCCGGCGGGCGCATCGAGGTGACCGACGCCGACGCCGCGTTCAAGGTCTTCGACGTCAACCGGGACGGCCGCATCTCCGTCGAGGAACTCGAATCGCTCATCCGTCACTGCGGCGCGGGCCGGATCGACGAACCGGCGGACGCCTTGCTGGCCGCCGCCGACATCGATGGCGACGGCTATCTCTCGCTGTCGGAATTCCGCGCGCTGCTGGAATTCCTCTCCCGATAGCGACGCGGGAGCCGCGTGGCCGCGCAGCCGGACGTAGGTCCGTCGAACCTCCGCGCGTTTGAGCGAAGGCGCGGCAGCCGGGTCTAGCCGCCGATCTGGTGGCGCAGGCGCTGCACGGCGTCGTCCATGTGCTCCACGAGCAGGGCCCGGGCGCGCGCGGGGTCGGCGGTGCCGATCGCCTCGCGCAGCTCGACGTGTTCACGGGCCTGTTCCCGCAGGTCCGGGTAGGTGGTCTGCAATGCGCCCAGGCACATTCGCGTCTCGATCAGCAAGGTGCGGGCCGCGCGCACCAGCCGCGGACTGGCGGCGCTCTCCACCAGCGCCTCGTGGAAGGCCTGGTCGGCCTCGGATACCCCCACGGCGTCACCGCGTTCGGCGCAGGTGACCATCTCCTCGACGCTGGGCCCGAGCGCCTCGTAGGCGATCGGGCGGCGGCTGTCGAGGATCAGATCCAGCGCACCGCCCTCCAGCGCCGTCCTGGCGCGGTAGATGTCGACGACGTCGTCGAGGCTCAGTTCGATGACGAAGATGCCGCGGTGGCGGATGCTGTGCAGCAGGCCCTCGGACACCAAGCGCTGCATCGCCTCGCGCACCGGCCCACGTGAGACCGCGAATTGCGCGGCCAGGTCGGCTTCGCCGAGCTGCGAGCCGGGCGCGAGACTGCCGCGCATGATCGCCTCGCGGAGCCGATCGGCGATCATCTCCGCGGTCGACTGCCGATTCACCGGCTCGAAATCAACGACGGACATCGATCTGCCTTTCCGCGAACAACGTGCCGAGACCGGGAACGACCGGCTCGGCGCCGGCCAGCCGCAGACCCGCCCAGATGGTGACCTGATTGGCTGTGAGCACCGGTTTGCCCAGCGTAGCCTCCAGGTCCGGCAGCACCGCCATGGTGTGCATCGCGGTGTCGGGGATGAGCAGCGCCTGCGCACCCGGGTGGTCGTTGTCCGCGGCCAGCCGCAGCACCTGGGCGGGGGTGAGGGTGCCGACCTCGGCGGCGGTGTCGATGCCCGCGCTGGACATCGAGACGACATCGATCCCCGCGTCGGCGAGGAATTCCACGAACAGCCGGGCGACTTCGTCGGGATAGCTGGCGGCGACGGCGACGGTGCGCAGCCCGAGCGCGTGCACGGCGTCGGCGAACGCGATGCTGGTGCTGGTCGCGGGCACGCCCGCGACTTCGGCCAGCGCGCGCACCTGGTCGCGGGCGCCCTCGGGCCCGTAGACGAAACTGCCTGACGTGCAGGCCCACACGATCGCGTGGGGGCGGTGCCGGGCGAGCAAGGAGGCGCCGAGGCGCAGTTTCCCGGGACTGCCCAGCTCGAGCAGTTCGGGCACGGCGTGCAGATCGGTGCCGTAGATGTGGGCCACCGGAAGGTGCGCGCCGATCGCCGCCGCCGCGAGCGGGTAGTCGTCCTCGGCGGCGTGGTCGGGGTAGATGAAACCGACGGTGGGTGCGTCCATGCGATGTTCTTCCTTCAGAAAACGTTGAGCAGCCACTTGCCGGGGCCCATCATCGGCAGCTTCATCCGGCCGAGACAGGCCCACATGGTGAGCTGGTTGGCGGTGAGCACCGGTTTGCCGAGTGCCTTCTCCAGCGGCTCTATCACGTCGTAGGTCGGCAGGTTGGTGCAGCTGACGAAGACGGCCTGGGCCTCGGGATCATCGGCGCCGACGATGCGTTCGGCGATCGTGCGGTAGCTGACCTTCCAGATGCCGCCGCCGAGCCCGAGGTGGTCGGAGCGCACCACCGAACACCCGGCCTCGGCGAGGAATTCGTGCAGCCGGTGGGTCAGGATCTCGTCGTAGGGGGTGAGCACCGAGATCCGGGTGAGGTCCAGATGGCGGATCGCTTCGAGCAACGCGCCCGAGGTGGTGACCGCGTCCTGCGCCCCGGCCCGGCAGATGGTGTCGCGCAGCGACTTCTCGTAGGCGAGGCCTTTGATGAAACTGCCCGACGTGCACAGGTACGCCACGACTTCGGGTTCCACGTGCAGCACGTTGTGCGTGGCCGCGGTGAGATGCGCCGCGTCGGACACCAATTCGGCCATCTCCAGCGAAACCGGGACCGGCTCGTAGGGGGTGCGCGCCAGATGCAGACTCACATCCAGTGGCGCCCAGCGCCAGAGCTCTCGTTCGAGTGCGAGATCGAACGGTGCGATGATCCCGATGCCTCGTTGGGCCACGGGCCCCTCGAGGTCGGGAAAGCTCAGATCCACTACGGCCCCTCTCGCGCTCAGCCGGGACGACCTCCGAACACGATCGGATTGTTGACAATCATACGATGTGATCTTAGTGTGTCAATGTGGAACAGGGCCCGATTGTCGTCGTCCTGCACAGTGACAGTGTGCCCGACGCCGAGCGAATGGACCGCGTAGCAGGCCGCGCCACCATCAGGTACACCGAGGCGCCCGGATTGGCGGACGCCCTGCGCGGAGCGGAGGTCTTGTTCGTCTACGACTTCCGCACGCGGGCGCTGCCCGGCGCCTGGCACGCCGCCGACCGCTTGCGCTGGGTGCACATGGGCTCGACCGGCGTCGACCCGGCGATGTTTCCCGAGCTGCGCGCGAGTGACGTGGTGGTGACCAACACCCGAGGCGTCTTCGACGCCGCGATCGCCGAATACGTGCTCGGCCAGATCCTCGGTTTCGCCAAGGACCTGTCCGGCTCGCTGCTGCTGCAACAGCGGCACGAGTGGCGGCATCGGGAATCCGAACGAGTCGCGGGGGCGACGGCGCTGATCGTCGGCACCGGCTCGATCGGACGCCATATCGCCCGGTTGCTGCGCGCGGTCGGGATGACCGTGCGCGCGGTGGGCAGGCGCGAGCGCGCGGCGGATCCGGATTTCGGTGAGATCGCCACCGATCTGCACGCCGAACTGGCCGGTGCCGATTACGTCGTCGCGATCGCCCCGCTCACCGAGCGGACCAGGAACATGTTCGACGCCGCCGCCTTCGCCGCGATGAAACCGCACGCCAGGTTTGTCAACGTCGGCCGTGGGGAACTCGTTGTGACCGACGATCTCGTTGCCGCGCTGCGCACCGGATCGATCGCCGCGGCGGCGCTCGATGTGGTGGACCCCGAGCCGCTCCCCGCCGATCACCCCCTGTGGGAACTGCCGAACGTCCGGATCACCCCGCACAACTCCGGTGATTTCATCGGATGGCGCACCGAGATCGTCGACGCGTTCACCGAGAACTTCGACAACTGGATCGCCGGACGTCCGCTGGACAACGTGGTCGACAAAAGGCTGGGGTACGTGCCCGGCTGAAGGAGCCCATCCATGAGCTACCCCGACAAGAACCAACCCACCGACCCGACCGCCATGACCGCGGTCGAGCTGGTCTCCGCCTACGCGGCGGGCGCGTTGTCGCCCGTGGAGGCGACCGAGGCGATCCTGCGCGCGATCGCCGACCGTGACGGCGCGCTCAACGCCTTCTGTCTCGTCGACCCCGATCGCGCCCTGGTGCAGGCGAAGGATTCCGAGGCCCGCTGGCAGTCCGGTCATGCCCGCGGCCTGCTCGACGGTGTGCCGATCTCGATCAAAGACGTGTTCCTGACCGAGGGCTGGCCCACCCGGCGCGGGTCGGCGTCGATCGATCCGGCCGGACCGTGGCCGGTGGACAGCCCGGTGGCCGCGCGGCTGCGTGAGGACGGCATGGTCTTCCTCGGCAAGACCACCACCCCGGAGATCGCGTGGAAGGCGGTCACCGACAGTCCGCTGTCCGGCGTCACCCGCAATCCGGCCGACCCGTCCACCACGGCGGGCGGCTCCTCCGGCGGCAGCGCCGCGGCCGTCGCCGCGGGCATGGGCCCGGTCTCGGTGGGCACGGACGGTGGTGGCAGCGTGCGCATCCCGGCCGCCTTCTGCGGCATCGTCGGGTTCAAGCCCACCTACGGCCGGATTCCGCTGTTCCCAGCCAGCCCGTTCGGTCCGCTGGCGCATGCGGGCCCGATGACGCGCACCGTCGAGGACGCGGCGCTGCTGATGGACATCCTGTCGCTGCCGGATCCACGCGATCCGACCGCGCTGGCTCCCACACTCACCGCGTTTCGGGCGGAGATGCAGCGCGACGTGCGGGGATTGCGCGTGGCGTACTCGCCGACGCTCGGCTACGCCGAGGTGGACGCCGAGGTCGCCGCGATCGTGGACGCGGCGGTGGCTCGCCTGGCCGAGGCCGAGCTCACGGTCGGTGCCGCCGATCCAGGCTTCGAGGATCCGCGCGAGGCGTTCGAACTGCTGTGGGCGGCCGGCGCGGCCACCATGCTGTCCGGCTTCCCGGAAGGCACGCGCGACCGGGTTGACCCAGGGTTGCGTGCGGTCTGGGAGCGCGGTGAGACCGTCACCGCCGTCGACTATCTCGCCGCGCGCAACGTGGCAGCCGGAACCGGCATCACGATGGGCGCGTTCCACACCGACTACGACGTCCTGATCACACCGACGGTGCCGATTCCCGCGTTCGAAGCGGGACACGACGTGCCGCCCGGCAGCGGCCTGCGCAGCTGGCCCGAATGGACCCCGTTCACCTACCCGTTCAATCTCACCCAGCAGCCCGCGATCAGCATCCCGGCGGGTACCACGCGCGCGGGCCTGCCGGTCGGGCTCCAGATCGTCGGTCCGCGTCACTCCGACGATCTGGTCCTGGCGGTGGCCCGGTACGCCGAATTCGTGCTGGCTTCCTGAACGCGAGTGGCCCCGCGGCATGCCGCGGGGCCACTGCAAGGGCGAGTCTCAGGCGCGGGCGAAGGCGAGCGTTTCGCCCTGCACGCCGTGCAACCACAACGTGTTGCACGCCGCGGCGATATCGGCGAGTCCCTCCTCGATGGTGGCGAAGACGTTCCCCGGCACCCACCCGAGGTCGCCGTTGATCAGCAGATTGTTGCGGCCGTAGAACAGTGCCAGATCGGTGGCGCCGCGCTCGTGCTCGGCCGCGGAGCCGGGCTCGTAGCCGTAGGCGGGATTGCCGATCTCCCACGGCTCGAAGTCGAACAGGCAGACGTCGCCGGGGATCGGCGTGACCGTCGGATTCTCCCGGTGCGGGGCCGCGTCGATCCGGGGGAGTAGGGTGTACACCTCGTTGCGGGCGTACTTGGCGTGGAAAGCGTCGCCTTCCTGCGGCAGCGCGTTCCACACCGCCGCGCAGGTGCGCGGCGCCTCCTCGTCCAGCAAACGGGCGCGGCAGGTGACCGCCGCCTTCGTGAGTGTGATCGTGATATAGCGGGCCATGCGGTTGCTTCCTGATCGGTGCCCGGCGGGCGGGCGCGACGGACGGATTGTTCGCGAGCTACAACTCGGCGAGCACCTCGGACCAGATCGCCAGAGCGTCCTCGATCTGGGTATCGGTGACGATCAGCGGCGGGATCATCCGCACCACGTTCATGTGCGCGCCGCAGGTCAGCAAAAGCAGGCCCTTGTCCACCGCGGCGCGCTGGGCGGCCGCGGCGGTCGCCGGATCGGGTTCGCCGGTGGCTGTGGTGAACTCGGCGCCCGCGAGCAGTCCGAGACCACGGACGTCACCGATCGCCTTGACGGCGCTGTCGCGCAGACCGCGCAACAGCTGTGCGCCGCGCGCGGCGGCGTTGTCCACCAGCCCTTCGGATTCGATGACGTCGAGCGTGGCGATCGCCGCCGCGCACGCCACCGCGTTCCCGCCGTAGGTGCCGCCCTGCGAACCCGGCCACGCCCGCCCCATCAATTCGCGCGAGGCCGCGATGCCGGACAGCGGGAACCCGCTGGCCAGGCCCTTCGCGATGGTGATCACGTCGGGCCGAACGTCGAAGTGCTGGTGGCCGAAGAACTTCCCGGTCCGCCCGAAGCCGGTCTGGATCTCGTCGAAGACCAGCAGGATGCCGTGCCGGTCCGCGCGTTCGCGCAGGCCGCGGAAGAACTCGGTGTTACCGGGGACGTAACCGCCTTCGCCGAGCACCGGCTCCACGATGAACGCTGCGGTCTCGGCGGGGGAGGTGAGCGTGGCGAACAGATAGTCGAGTTCGCGCAGCGCGAAGGCGGTCGCTTCCCGCTCGCTCCAGCCGTAGCGGTACGCGGTGGGGAACGGCGCGACGTGCACCCCCGGCATGAGCGGGCTGAACCCGGCCGAGAAACGAGTGCCGGAGGTCGTCATGGTCGCGGCGGCCACGGTGCGGCCGTGGAAACCGCCGTGGAAGACGACGACGTTCGGGCGTCCGGTGGCCTGGCGCGCCAGCCGCAGCGCGGCCTCGACCGCCTCGCTGCCGGAGTTGGCGAAGAACAGCGTGTCCAACCCCTCGGGAAGCACCGCGCCGAGCCGTTCGGTGAGTTCCAGCAGCGGTCGATGCAGCACGGTCGTGTACTGGCCGTGGATCAGCGAGGCCACCTGCGCCTGCGCGGCCGCGACCACCTTCGGGTGGCAGTGACCGGTGCTGGTCACACCGATACCGGCGGTGAAGTCCAGGTAGCGGCGTCCGTCGGTGCCGTAGAGATAGCACCCCGCGCCGTGGTCGACGGTCACCGGAGTGGCCTGTTTCAGGATGGGCGAGAGCTCGGTCATGGTGATTCGCCTCCCGGAGCGGATGGGGAGAGATTGTCTATTGTCTGATTGTCGACAATATGCATAACATGGCCGCACGGGTCGCAGCAATGGCCGAGCGCTGCGCGGTGCCGAAAGGAGCCACCGAACCATGCTCACCGAAAGCACGTTGAGCGCCGCGGAACGCGCCGCGATCGACACCGTGCCGCGCGGCTTGTTCATCGACGGCCGGTGGCGGACGGCGGCCCGGACGCTGCCGGTATTCGACCCGGCGACCGGTGAGCTGCTGTGCGCGGTGGCCGACGCCGATCCGGCCGACGGTCTCGCCGCGCTGGACGCCGCGTGCGCGGCGCAGCGGGAATGGGCGGCCACGCCGCCGCGAGCGCGCAGCGACCTGCTGATGCGCGTGCACCGCGCCTTGCTGGACGAGACCGACCGCCTCGGGTTGATCGCGACGCTGGAGATGGGCAAACCGCTGGCCGAGGCGCGCGGCGAGATCGCCTACGCCGCGGAGTTCTTCCGGTGGTTCGCCGAGGAAGCCGTGCGCCTGGACGGCGGGTACATGCCCGCGCCCGCCGGCGGCTCGCGTTTTCTCGTGGCACGGCAGCCGGTCGGCCCCAGCCTGCTCATCACGCCGTGGAACTTCCCCGTGGCTATGGGCGCGCGCAAGATCGCGCCCGCCCTCGCCGCGGGCTGCACCTGCGTGGTGAAACCGGCCGAGCAGACGCCGCTGTCGATGCTGGCGCTTGCCGAGGTGATGGCGGGCGCGGGGCTGCCCGCCGGGGTGGTCAACGTCATCACGACGGCCGATCCCGCGGCGGTGATGACGCCGCTGATCCTCGACGACCGCTCGCGCAAGCTGTCTTTCACCGGCTCGACGGCGGTCGGCAAGCAGTTGCTCGCGCAGTGCGCGCGGACGGTGATGCGCACCTCGATGGAACTCGGCGGCAACGCGCCGCTGCTGGTCTTCGACGACGCCGATCTGGACGAGGCGGTCGAGGGCGCGGTGGCGGCGAAGATGCGCAACATCGGCCAGGCGTGCACCGCCGCCAATCGCATCCTCGTCCAGCGCGGCGTCGCCGAGGTCTTCGCCCGCAGGCTCGCCGCCCGGCTGGCGGACCTGCCGATGGGCCGGGGCACCGAGCCGGACGTGGTGGTCGGTCCGCTCATCGACGCCGAGGCCGTCGCCAAGGTGCAGCGCCTCGTCGATGACGCACGCGCCCGCGGGGCCACGGTGCTCACCGGCGGCTGCGCGCCGGACGGGCCGGGCACCTTCTATCCCGCGACCGTTCTGGTCGACGTGCCCGACGCCGCCGAGCTGTGCCACACCGAGATCTTCGGACCGGTCGCCGCGATCGGTGTCTTCGACACCGAAGACGAGGCGGTGCGCCGAGCCAACGACACCCCGTACGGACTGGTGAGCTACGTCTTCACCGAGAACCTCCGGCGCGGACTGCGGGTGTGCGAGGCGCTGGAAACCGGCATGGTGGGCCTCAACCAGGGCGTGGTGTCGAACCCGGCCGCACCGTTCGGCGGCGTCAAGGAGTCCGGGCTCGGACGCGAGGGCGGGCTGACCGGGATCGATGAATTCCTGGAGACCAAGTACATCGGAGTGCGACTGTGAAGGAGCATCAGTGAGCGGGTACCGCATCGCCACCATCCCGGGCGACGGAATCGGAGTCGACGTCACCGAGGCGGCGGTGCGGGTGCTCGACGCCGTGCTGCCGGGACTGGAATGGACCGAATTCGACTGGTCCTGCGAGAACTACCTGCGCACGGGGGAGATGATGCCGCCCGACGGCCCGGCGCGACTCGCGGGCTTCGACGCGATCCTGCTCGGCGCCGTCGGCTTTCCCGGTGTGCCCGACCACGTTTCGCTGTGGGGTCTACTGATCCCGCTGCGCCGCGCCTTCGGTCAGTACGTCAACCTGCGCCCGGTGCGCCTGCTGCCCGGCACGGAGTCGGCGCTGCGCGGCCGGACCGCCGACGAGTTGGACATCCTCATCGTGCGGGAGAACTCCGAGGGCGAATACTCCCGGATCGGCGGCATCCACAACGAGGGCCGTCCCGACGAATTCGTGCTCCAGGAGTCGGTGTTCACCCGCACCGGATGCGAGCGGATCATCCGCTACGCGTTCGAGCGGGCCGCCGAACGGTCCGGGCGGTTGTGCTCGGCGACGAAGTCGAACGGGATCATCCACTCGATGCCGTACTGGGACAGCGTCTTCGAGCGTGTCTCGACCGAGTATCCCCGGGTGGAGACGCGGCAGATGCACGTCGACGCGCTGGCCGCCGAACTCGTGCTGCACCCGGACCGGCTGGACGTCATCGTGGGCTCGAACCTGTTCGGCGACATCCTCTCCGATCTGGCCGCAGCCGTGACCGGCGGGCTCGGCCTGGCGCCGTCGGGCAATATCAACCCCGACCGCACCGGCCCCTCGATGTTCGAGGCGGTGCACGGCAGCGCCCCCGACATCGCGGGCCAGGGCATCGCGAACCCGGTGGCGCAGATACTCGCGGGTGCGATGCTGCTCGATCACCTCGGTGAGTCCGCCGCGGCCGCCGCGATCGATCGAGCGGTGTGCGACGTCCTCGCCGCCGGGGAGGTCCGGACGCCCGACCTCGGCGGCACGGGCACCACCGCCGAACTCGCCGATGCCATCGCCGCGCGGGCGGCCGAGTCGGCCCGACGAGGCGCCACGGCCGAAATCGGCTGACCGCTTCGCCGTGCGCACCGTCGGGCCTCGGGCTTCGCTGATCGCGAACCGTCGTGCGTGCCGACAGCATTCAGGGCGTTGCGGCGGCCGGGTGTCGGCGTCAGCCCTGGACAGTCCGCGACCGGCTGTGTGCGCACGCGCCGTGCCGACTGTCGGCGCGATCGACTGTCGGCGCGCAGGCTCGCCGCAGCCGCGACCGACGGGATGGGAGAACAAGCCTGCAGGTTCCAGGCGGTTTCGCCCCAGCCTCCGGTGGTACCGGGTCCGAGCGGAAGCGTCCGCCCGATACCGCGCGCCAACCGCGGACCGCGTCGTCCGCGGCGTGAACCGGTCAGGCGGTGAGCCAGATGGCCTCGGCCGCGGGACGCCCGAGGTCGGTGGCGGACTCGGTGGCGCCGATGCGGATGGCGATGGTACCCGCGAAGTCGCGGCGTTCCACGACCGCGATGGAGGTGTCCAGGGCGATGCCGACGGAGTCGAAATAGCGCAGCATGTCCGGATCGGCGTCGGAGATGCGCGCGACCCGGCCGGATTCGCCCGCGTGGAAGTCGCTGAGCTGGCGCGCGGGCGGAGTGGGAACCGCGCCGTCCACCGAGGGGATCGGATCACCGTGCGGATCGCGGTCCGGGTATCCGAGTTTGGCGTCGATCCGGGCCATCAGCAGCTCGGAGACCGCGTGTTCGAGTACCTCGGCCTCGTCGTGCACCTCGTCCCAGCCGTAACCGAGTTCGTTCACCAAGAACGTCTCGATGAGCCGGTGCCTGCGCACCATCGCGACGGCGGCGCGGCGCCCCTCGGGAGTCAAGGCGATCGCACCGTAGCGTGCGTGTTCGACCAGTCCCTGGTCGGCGAGTTTGCGGACCGCTTCGGACACGGTGGAGGCCGAGACCCCGATCCGCTCGGCGAGCAACTTGGTGGTCACCTTCTCCTGTGACCACTCCTGGGCGGTCCAGATGACCTTCAGGTAGTCCTGGGCGACCGACGAGAGCACCGGCGCGATCGTCGCGGTACCGCCCTGCGCATCGCCCGGCGCCGGGGCGTCGGCCAACTCGCGTCGAGTGGCGATATCTCGTTTACCTGGCACACCCCGAGCTTAGGCACTGGCGTGCCGATACACACATCCTCGACCCCGCCGTCGCCCGATCGCGAACGAAACGCGATTCGCCGTTCACTCTCCGGTGTGCGCCGCGAGGCCTCGCTCGACCGTGCCGTCCGCGGCAGACGATCACACGGTTCCCGAGCGATCCAGCGCACGGCGATGCGCGGCCACGCCGTCGAATCGCGCACCGGTCAGCCGGGCCATCGCCGGTGGGCCGATCGGCGCACCGGCCAGTTCGTAGAACGTCGCCGTGGCGAATCCGGCGAACCGGTCGCCGGTCACGTCGAGTTCGAAGGCGACGACTCCCTTGCGCACGACGGAGGGGTCGGCTCGATCCACGGTGAACTCCAGGAACGCGCCGGTGACGCGAGAGCCGTCGGCTCGCCAACTGCCCATGCCGTTGCTGTCGCTGGTGGCACGGTTGCCGTGATCGGGGTTCGACTGCAGCATCGTGCCGCCCGGGTGGAACTGCATGACGTGGTAGCCGAACGGAGCGCCGTCGGCGACGACCTCCCAGGTGCCCAGTATCGGATGTCGATCGCCCATGACGTGCCCGGTGTCGGCGCGCCTGGGGCCCTGTGTGGTCATGCCGCGCCTCCGCAGACGGCCCCGAGCAGCGCGATGCCCCGGTCGATGTCGTCGAGCGGCACGTTTGCGAAGCTCAAGCGCATCGTGTTGCGGTGGCCGGCGACGTCGTCGGCGTAGAAGGCGCTTCCCGGCAGGAACGCGACCCCCAGCCGCAGGGCCTCCGTCAGGGCCGCGTCGGCATCGAAACCCGCCGGGCCCTCGACCCACAGGAACATCCCGCCCTCGGGTTCGGTCCACCGGAACCCGGCAGGGAGATGCCGCCCGACCGCTGCGGTCAAGGCGTCCAACTTCGCCGAGTAGGCGCCGACGACGTGCGCGAGGTGCGTGGAGCAGGCCGGACTGGCGAGGAATTCGGCGGCAATCGCCTGGCAGTACGTCGATGTCTGCATATCGATGCCCTGCTTCAACGCGAGCACGGTTTCCAGCAGATCCGCGGGCATGACGGTGATTCCGACACGAATCGCCGGAGCGAGAGTTTTCGACAGGGACGTGATGTAGACCGAGTTGTCCGGCGCGAAAGACGACAGCGCGGGCGGCGCGACGCCGCGGTAACGCAGGTCAGTGTAGACGTCGTCCTCGACGATCAGTGTGCCGTGCCGGACGACAATCTCCGCTATTCGTTCACGCCGCCCGGCAGGCATCGTCCGCCCGGTCGGATTCTGGAACGTTGGCAGCAGGTAGACGAAAGTCGCGTCGTATCGGGACAGGGCCTCCTCGAGCGCTTCCGGCACGATGCCGAATTCGTCGCACGGCACCGCGACGATGGTCGCGCCGTGGCTGCGGAATTCCTTCACAGCCGGGCCGTAGGTCGGTGTTTCGACGAGCACCACGTCCAGCGGATCGAGCAGCGCCAAACACACGTTGTGCAAAGCGCCGGATCCGCCGGTCGAGATATGCAAGCGATCGTGCGGGCACCGAATATCGCGACTGCGCAAAAGGTTTCGCGCTTCGTCCAGGAGTGGGGCGAATCCTCGGGTCATGCCGTACTGGAGGACGGCGCTGCCGTATCGGTCGATGACGTTCTGCGAGAGCGTCGCGACGAGCTCGCCGGGGAGCAGGGTGGGATCGGGTGCTCCGACGGCGAACGAGACGACCTCGGGGCGGCGGGCCAGCGCCGCGAAGATGTCGTCGATGGGTCCGCTGCGCACCGAGGCCGCGCCGCGGCTGCGTAGGCGGGGCGCCACGTCAGGAACCGACCGGGTCGCGGCGCCGGAGGCGGGCAACGACTTCGGGCACCTGGGCGTCGTATTCCGGCGTCAGCACCACGTCGTCGTTGAAAAGGGGATCGGTCCGCATTTCCACCGCGACCAGGTCCTCGGTCTCGTCGAGGTTCACCGCCACGTGCACCACGCCGTCCGGGATGTAGATGAACTCGCCCGGACCGTGGAAATGCGGAATCAGCTCCGGCCCGATCAGGGTGACCGCCCGCCCGCGCAGGCAGACGACGACGATCTCGCTGTGCGCGTGATAATGCGCCTTGGACACGGCGCCGGGGTTCATGTTGACCATGCCCGCCGAGATACCGGTAGCGCCGCACGTTTCGGTGGTGACGCAGGGGATGAGGCGTTGTCGTTGCCTCCCGATTGTTTCGGCCGCATCGGACGGTTTGATCACACGCACGTGCTTGACTGCACTTTTCATGGCTACTCCGGAGCACTTCTATCGCCGACGATTTGGACGCTAGACCATTCCCGCTGTTGGCGAGAGGAGCCTGGAAGCCCGCGGAAAACCAGGGATGTATCGGCTCTTTCGCCAAAATGTCGGCTTCGTTTCCGGCGGGCGAAGTTTCCCGGAGATGTCGGCGAACCCGACGTCCCGGCACGGTGGCACGCAAGCGCACGGGTAGCCGAGCCACCTCCCCGCTACGCCGGGGACGTGCCTTACCGCCGTCGGCCGCGAGCGGCTCGGTCACGATCACGACCCGCGTAGCCGCACCGCGGAGCAGGCAGACAGCGTCCGTGCCGTATCCGTCCCGGTGACGTGCGGCCTACTCGCGCCGGGCGCACCTCGAGCGCTCGAAGCCTGCCGTCGGCTCACGGCACCGGAAGCGTTGTGTGAGATCGGCACGCCCGAATACTGTTCGCTACCTGATTTGCGTAGGCTGCGCACTGTGCAGAGATGGCGAAGTCTCGACGAGGTGCCCGCGGACTGGGGGCGCTGTGTCCTCACGATCGGTGTGTTCGACGGTGTGCACCGCGGCCACGCGCAGCTGATCAGCCGGGCCGTGAAGTCCGCCGCCGCGCGCGGCGTGCCCGCCGTGCTGATGACGTTCGATCCGCACCCGATGGAAGTGGTCCGCCCCGGCTCGCACCCCGCGCAGCTGACCACCCTCACCCGCCGCGCCGAATTGGCCGAGGAACTGGGCGTGGACGTGTTCTGCGTCATGCCCTTCACCCACGAGTTCATGAAGCTGACTCCCGCGCGTTATGTGCACGACCTGCTGGTGGAGCGGTTGCACGTGGTCGAGGTCGTGGTCGGGGACAACTTCACCTTCGGCAAGAAGGCCACGGGCACCGTCGAGACCATGCGCGAACTCGGTAAGCGCTTCGGCTTCGAGGTCGACGGCGTGACGCTGCTCGCCGAACACGCCGTGACCTTCTCCTCGACCTACATCCGCGCGTGCGTCGACGCAGGTGACATGGCGGCGGCAGCCGAGGCGCTGGGACGCCCCCATCGGGTGGAGGGCGTCGTCGTGCACGGTGACGGCCGCGGCAAGCAACTCGGTTTCCCCACCGCGAACGTCGCGCCGCCGATGCACGCCGCGATTCCGGCCGACGGCGTGTACGCCGGATGGTTCACCGTGCTCGGCCCCGGCCCCACCATCGGGACCGTCACCCCCGGCGAGCGGGCCATGGCCGCCATCTCGGTGGGCACCAACCCGACCTTCTCCGGCCGCGCCCGCACCGTCGAGGCCTATGTGCTCGACGGCGAGGCCGATCTCTACGGTCAGCACGTCGCGGTTGATTTCGTCGAGCACATCCGCGGCCAGCGCAAGTTCGAGTCGGTGGAGGAGCTCGTCGAGTGCATGGGCCGCGACGTGGAGACCGCGCGCAAGATCCTCATCGCCGTCGACGCCGGGTGAGCGTCAGGACTTCATGAAGTCGAGCAGGTCGTCGTTGAGCTGCGCGGCATGCGTGATGTACAGGCCGTGCCCGGCGGTCGGGTACTCCTTGTAGACGCAGTCCGGAACGAGTTCCGCGGTGCGCCTGCTGCTGGCGTCGATCGGGATGGACTGATCCGGCACCCCGTGCACGACCAGCGCGGGTATCGGCAGTTTCCGCAGGGTCTCGCGGTGGTCGGACGGGAAGGTCGACTCCCAGACCGCGATGGTGGCCCACGGCGCGGCGGACAGGCAGCGGCGCGTCTCGTGCTCGATCAGCGCGGGGGAGACGTCGTTGCCGAGGTGGGTGGCGAAGTATCCTTGCGCGCGGTCGGCGAACCATTTGGGCCGGTCGGTGCGCCACTGCGCGACGGAGGCCAGGGCCGCCTCGTCCGGCAGGCCGTGGGGGTTGTCCTCGGTCTGCCGCAGGAACGGCAGTGTGGTGGCGAACAGCGCGATGCGCGCGACCCGCGCGGTGCCGTGCCTGGCCAGGTAGCGCGCGACTTCCGCGCCGCCGGCGGAGTGGGCGACCAGGGTGAGCTCGCGCAGGTCCAGGTGTTCGATCAGCTCGGCCACGTCGTCGGCGCGGGTGTCCAGGTCGTATCCGGTCGACGGCCGGTCGGAGCGGCCGTGCCCGCGCCGGTCGAGCAGCACGCAGCGGTAACCCCGCTCGACGAAGAACGGGACCTGGTACTCCCACATCTCCGTGTTCAGCGCCCACCCGGCGATGAACACGATCGGTGCTCCGGTTCCGTAGTCCTCGTAGGCCAGGCGGGTGCCGTCGGTCGTCTCCAGATAGGGCATCGTCTTCTCCTCGTATTCGGCAGTACGACAAGAAGATTCGCAGCCGGACCGCGCGGAGTCGATTACCCGGAAGGTAATGCCGGTGCTTCCCTGCCGCGCGCGGCCGGAACCGGGGGCGAGATCCGCGGGCCGCGATTTCGGCGTGCGGCGCCCGGTCCGGTAGGGTGGTCCCTCGGGTTTGCTGCGGTCCGCGGTGGCGCCCATACCCGGGTAACCGGACCTTCGAGCGCGGAACTGAGAAACAGGAGTGGATGCCCCATGGCGCTGACCACCGAGCAGAAGTCGGCGATTCTCGCCGAGTACGGCCTGCACGAGAAGGACACCGGTTCGCCGGAGGCGCAGATCGCGCTGCTGTCCAAGCGGATCGCCGACATCACCGAGCACCTGAAGAAGCACAAGCACGACCACCACACCCGGCACGGTCTGATGGCGCTGATCGGTCGTCGCAAGCGGCTGTCGAAGTACCTGCAGGACAACGACATCAACCGCTACCGTTCGCTGATCGAGCGCCTCGGGCTGCGTCGATAGTTCTTTCCGGCGCTTTCGGCGCCGAGGTTCGCGGCCCCTCATGGTTCGCGTCCGAGCGACCGCTGCCTGCGACTTCGTCGCGGACGCAGCGATCCCTCGACGCGAGCCGGGCCGCGAACGGCGCGCGACCCTGCGGTGGTATGGCCGCCGTGGTGGACTTGCGCGCTTCAGTGTGTGGGGTGAGTTCGGACCCGCCCGCCGCGGGCCGAGGCGTGCCCGGCCCGGTGTGCCGATATGACAGAAGCCGTTCGGCGACCGCGAGGGCCGGTGGGTTCGGTCGACTCCCGGGAGTCGGGTCCGCACCTCGTGAACCGCGGTGGCGATAACAGGCGGTCCGACATGGAGTGCCCGAGGCGGTCGCTGGTCCAGCCGACGGGGAGACGTACAATCGCTCCGTTGGCTATTTGTGTATAGGGGTGGATCGCCCCCCTGCGCACGACAACATTGCACAGCCGTATGCACCCGCCCGCGTGGCGTCGGTCTTCGGTAGTGGCCTATCGGCAGCGAGTTGACGCCGTCGGGCTTCGATCGATGACCGCCTCCGCGTCGCCGTTTCCAAGGGGATTCGGCCGGGTGCGCGCGTCGCAGCCAGGAGGGTTGCCGCGCGTCCGTACCCGGTACGGCTGACGACAGCCGGATCGCGCCACCGTGCGCTCGAGCCGGCGAAGACGAGAGGTTGAGAGAGAAGAATGACCGAAACAACTGAACGCAAGAGCACCGCCGTCGAGGTCGAACCGGGCGTGTACGAATCCGTCGCGCTGATCGACAACGGCAGCTACGGCACCCGCACCATCCGGTTCGAGACCGGACGCCTCGCCCGGCAGGCCGCGGGCTCGGTCGCCGCCTACCTGGACGACGAGACCATGCTGCTGTCGGCCACCACCGCGGGCAAGCAGCCCAAGGACCAGTTCGACTTCTTCCCGCTGACGGTCGACGTCGAGGAGCGGATGTACGCCGCGGGTCGCATCCCGGGATCGTTCTTCCGCCGTGAGGGCCGTCCCTCCACCGACGCGATCCTGACCTGCCGCCTGATCGACCGGCCGCTGCGCCCGTCGTTCGTCGAAGGCCTGCGTAACGAGATCCAGGTCGTGGTCACGGTGCTGAGCCTGGACCCGAAGGACCTCTACGACGTGGTGGCGATCAACGCCGCGTCCGCGTCCACCCAGATCGCGGGCCTGCCGTTCTCCGGGCCGGTCGGCGGCGTGCGCGTCGCGCTGATCCACGACGGGGCCGGGTCCCAGTGGGTCGCCTTCCCGACCACCGAGCAGCTCGAGGGCGCCGTGTTCGACATGGTCGTCGCGGGCCGTGTGGTCGACTCCGGCGATGTCGCGATCATGATGGTCGAGGCGGAGGCGACGGAGAACGTCATCGCGCTGGTCGAGAGCGGTGCGCAGGCGCCGACCGAGGCCGTCGTCGCGGAGGGCCTCGAGGCCGCCAAGCCGTTCATCGCCCGCCTGTGCCGCGCTCAGCAGGACCTGGCCGAGCTGGCCGCCAAGCCCACCGAGGAGTTCCCGCTCTTCCCGCCGTACGGGCAGGACGTGTACGAGGCCGTCGAGGGCACCGCCAAGCGTGAGCTGAGCGAGGCGCTGAGTATCTCCGGCAAGCAGGAGCGCGAGGAGAAGATCGACCAGATCAAGCTCGCCGTGCTCGAGCGGCTCGTCGACGACTTCGCCGGACGCGAGAAGGAATTGGGCGCGGCGTTCCGCTCGGTCACCAAGAAGCTGGTGCGTCAGCGGATCCTGTCCGACGGCTTCCGCATCGACGGCCGCGGCCTGGCCGACATTCGCGCACTGTCCGCCGAGGTGGCGGTGGTGCCCCGGGCGCACGGCTCGGCCCTGTTCGAGCGTGGCGAGACCCAGATCCTCGGCGTCACCACCCTGGACATGGTGAAGATGGCCCAGCAGGTCGACTCGCTCGGCCCGGAGACCAGCAAGCGCTACATGCACCACTACAACTTCCCGCCGTTCTCCACCGGTGAGACCGGCCGCGTCGGTTCGCCCAAGCGCCGCGAGATCGGCCACGGCGCGCTGGCCGAGCGGGCACTGATCCCGGTGCTGCCCAGCCAGGAGGAGTTCCCGTACGCCATCCGCCAGGTCTCGGAGGCGCTGAGTTCCAACGGTTCCACCTCGATGGGCTCGGTGTGCGCCTCCACCCTGTCGCTGCTGAACGCGGGCGTCCCGCTGAAGGCGCCGGTCGCCGGTATCGCGATGGGCCTGGTCTCGGACACCATCACCAACGACCAGGGTGAGGAAGAGGTCCGCTACGTCGCGCTGACCGACATCCTCGGCGCCGAGGACGCCTTCGGCGACATGGACTTCAAGGTCGCGGGCACCCCCCAGTTCGTCACCGCGCTGCAGCTGGACACCAAGCTGGACGGCATCCCCTCGCAGGTGCTGGCCGGTGCGCTGAGCCAGGCCCACGACGCGCGCGCCACGATCCTGGACGTGATGGCCGAGGCCATCGCCACCCCGGACGAGATGAGCCCGTACGCGCCGCGCGTCACCGCGATCAAGATCCCGGTCGACAAGATCGGCGAGGTGATCGGCCCCAAGGGCAAGGTGATCAACCAGATCACCGAGGAGACCGGCGCCAACATCTCCATCGAGGACGACGGCACCGTGTTCGTCGGCGCGACCGACGGCCCGTCGGCGCAGGCCGCGATCGACGCGATCAACGCCATCGCCAACCCGCAGCTGCCGAAGGTCGGCGAGCGCTTCCTCGGCACGGTCGTCAAGACCACCGCCTTCGGCGCGTTCGTCTCGCTGCTGCCGGGCCGCGACGGTCTGGTGCACATCTCCAAGCTGGGCAACGGCAAGCGGGTGGCCAAGGTCGAGGACGTGGTGAACGTCGGCGACAAGCTGCGGGTGGAGATCGCCGACATCGACAACCGCGGCAAGATCTCGCTCGTGCCGGTCGAGGAGAACACCGAGGAGCCCGGCGACGACGCGGCCGATGCGGGTTCGGCCGGGACCGAGTAGTACTTGTCCCTGTGACGAAGAAGAAGACGACAACCCCTCTGCTCAGCACCGGGCAGGGGGGTTCGTCACTCGAGCTGCGGGCGGACTCGGACAGCGGAGTACGGCGCACCGTGCTGCCCGGCGGATTGCGCGTGGTCACCGAGCATCTGCCCGGCGTCCGCTCGGCGTCCGTCGGCGTCTGGGTCGGCGTCGGGTCGCGTGACGAAGGCCCCACCGTCGCGGGCGCAGCGCACTTCCTGGAGCACCTGCTGTTCAAGGCGACGCCGACGCGCTCGGCCCTGGACATCGCCGAGGCGATGGACGCGGTCGGCGGTGAACTCAACGCGTTCACCGCGAAGGAGCAGACCTGCTACTACGCGCACGTCCTGGACGAGGACCTGCCCCTGGCCGTCGATCTGGTCTCGGACGTGGTGCTCAACGGTTTGTGCCGGGCGTCGGACGTGGACGTGGAGCGGCAGGTGGTGCTCGAGGAGATCGCCATGCGCGACGACGATCCCGAGGACCTGGTCGGTGACTCCTTCCTGGCCGCGCTGTTCGGTGATCATCCGATCGGGCGTCCGGTGATCGGTTCCGTCGAATCCATCGAGGGGATGCGGGCCGCGCAACTGCGGTCGTTCCACCTGCGGCGTTACCGGCCGGACCGGATGGTGATCGCGGTCGCGGGCAACGTGGAGCACGACCACACCGTGGAATTGGTGCACCGTGCTTTCGAGAACCGGCTGGAACCCGCGGCGACGCCCGCACCGCGGCGCGAGGGCAGGTTCCGGCCGCACGGCGCTCCGCAACTGCACTGGAGTCATCGCGACAGTGAGCAGGCGCATCTGGCATTCGGCGTGCGCGCCTTCGGGCGGCACGAAGGGGAGCGGCGCTGGCCGCTGTCGGTGCTGAACACCGTGGTCGGTGGTGGGCTGAGTTCGCGTCTGTTCCAACGCATCCGGGAAGAACGCGGGCTGGCCTACTCGGTGTATTCCAGCGTCGACACCTTCGCCGACACCGGCGCGTTCTCGGTCTACATCGGCTGCCAGCCGGAGAACCTGGGCGAGGTGGCGGCATTGGCCCGAGGCGTCCTGGAGGAAGTCGCCGCCGACGGCATCAGCGACGCCGAGTGCGCACGCGCCAAGGGCTCGTTGCGCGGTGGGCTCGTGCTCGGCCTGGAGGACTCCGCCTCGCGCATGAATCGTCTGGGGCGCAGCGAACTCAGCTACGGCAACCACCGCAGCGTGTCGGAGACCCTGGCCCGCATCGACGCCGTCACCACCGAGGAGGTGTCCGCAGTCGCGCGCACGCTGCTCGCGCGGCCCTTCGCCGCGTCGGTCGCCGGGCCGTACAAGCGCACCCGTGAGCTACCGGCCGCCGTCCGGCGGTTGGTGCCGAGCTGATCGTCGCGAGCGAGGGGACCGCGGCTTGGCGGGGAATCCGTTACCGCGATACTGTTTCCGCCGCCCGGCCCTCGGTCCCCGTTGGAGGGCGCTGAACTCGATTGTCCGGGTATGAGATCCGGCGATCTCTGGCAAGGAGTCGAGATGAACCGAACGAATCGTGCCCTTCGCGCGCTGGTGACGGTATCGCTGCCCGTCCTCGTGCTGTCCGGGTGCGGCGGAACGGACGCGGAGGCGGGCAAGGCGGACGAGCCGACCGAGTCCGCACTGCGCGCGGAAGCCACGAAGATGACCGACGCGCTGGCGAGTCACGACTACGCCGCCGCGTACCGGTTCCGTTCCGCGCGGTGCAAGCTCACGCTCAACGAGGACGACTACGTGGCGTCCATGGCGCAGCTCTACGACGGCCGGGACCTGAAGTCCGAGCCCGCGCGGATCACCGTCACCACCTCCGGCTCGACCGGCACGGTCACGGCCGAGCACTCCGACGCCCGCGCGGGGCAGGACGACACGAAGCCGAAGACCTGGACGTTCATCGACGGGCAGTGGCGCTTCGACAACTGCTGAGCGCGCACTGCCTCGGCAGGGTCACTCCCCGCGGGCGCGATTGGCGGCCGCGACGATCGTCGGCACCAGCCCCGGCAGGGCGGCCTCGAGGTCGTCGACGCGCAGGCGCTGGCAGGTGTGACCGTCGATGATCAGGCGCTCGATCACGCCCGCGTCACGCAGGATCTTGAAATGGTGGGTGGCGGTCGATTTGTTGATCACCTCGTAGAGCGCGCCGCAGCGGACCGCCGCTCCCGCGTTGCCGAGCCGGCGCACCATCTCCAGGCGCACCGGGTCCTGCAGCGCGCTGAGCACCGCGGGCAACGCGGCCACCGGGGGCGCCTGCTGGTCCGCGTCTCGCGTATCGGGCATGATCCGGCTCACTCTCAGGTTTGATGATCGTCGTACTGGATGTATCGTCGACTGCGGTTCGATCATCATCAAACTTACCTGATCGGAGTTCCGATGGCAGCGACAATGGCGGTGGCCGTCGATGAGCAGACCGCACAGCCCTGGGCCTATGCCCTGGTCCTTGCGGCCAGTGGCGTAGCGCTGGGGGTTTCGGGCGTTCCGGCGCCGCTCTACGGCATCTATCAGAAGCAGTGGCATCTCTCCCCACTCACCACGACCATCGTGTTCGCGGTGTACGCGGTGGCCGCCCTTGGCGCGGTGCTGGTGTCCGGGCGGATTTCCGACGTGGTCGGCCGGAAACCGGTGCTGCTCGGCGCTTTCGCCACGATGGTCGCCGGGCTGCTGGTGTTCGTGCTCGCCGACAGCGTGCCGATGCTGCTGCTGGCGCGTGCGCTGCACGGCATCGCGGTCGGCTCGACCGTGGTCGCGGGGGCCGCCGCGCTGCTGGATCTACGTCCGCACCGCGGCGCGCGGTCCGGGCAACTCAGCGGTGTCGCCTTCAACGTGGGGATGGCGGTGGCGATCCTGGGCTCGGCGCTGCTGGCGCAGTACGCACCGCATCCGCTGCGCACGCCTTACGTCGTGATCACCGTCGTCTGCCTGGCGATCGGCGCCGGAGTGCTCGCGCTGCGCGAACCGCACTCGGCCCGGGTGGCCGGACGCATCCGGATCGCGAAACCCGCTGTACCGCAGGAGATTCGCGGCGACTTCTGGTTCTCCGCCATCGGCGTGATGGCGGCCTGGTCGGTGCTGGGCGTGCTGCTGTCGCTGTACCCCTCGCTGGCCACGCAGCAGACCGGCATTCACAACCTGGTCTTCGGCGGCGCCGTCGTCGCCTCGACCGCGCTCTCCGGCGCCACGGTTCAACTGTTCGCGACCGGCGTACCCGCCCGGTGGGCCGCGATCCTCGGCGACACCGGCATGGCGCTGGCGCTGCTGCTGACGGTGCCCGCGCTGGCCACGCACAACTGGATCGCCGTGCTCGCCGCGGGTGTCGCGCTGGGTGCGACCTTCGGTCTCGGCTTCGGCGGATCGCTGCGCCACCTGTCGGAGGTCGTGCCGCAGCACAAGCGCGGCGAGACGATGTCGGCGTACTACTTGCTCGCCTACTCGGCGATGGCCCTGCCCACCATCCTGGCCGGTTGGGCGGCCACCACCTGGGGTCTGAGCACGGTGTTCCCCTGGTTCGTCGGAGTGGTCGCCCTCGCCTGCCTGCTCGCGGCCGGTCTCGGCCTGCGCCGCGACCGGGCGCAGGTCCAGCGGGCATGAGCGGCGATTGGCTTTTTGCCATGAGTGTCCGCTAATGTTCTGTGTCGCATCACGGTCACAGCGATGCGAATGCGGATGTAGCGCAGCTGGTAGCGCATCACCTTGCCAAGGTGAGGGTCGCGGGTTCGAATCCCGTCATCCGCTCCACGAAGTCCCCCGACCCGCTTCCGGAGTCGCCCGGAACGAGCAGGTCATTCCAGGTTCCGGTGTTGTTCGAGCGCATCCGGCTCACACGTCGTTCGATATTCCCGCTCAGAGCCGACCGCGGTAGTGCGGTGACCGACGAGCGCGGTCCGGTATCGCGCCCTCAAAAGGGGTGCACTCGTGGCTTGCTCCGGAACCGCGTCATGCCGAAGCCGAGAAGTACCGGCATCGCCGGGCGGCCGACATGCGGCGGGCGAAACGGCGCCGCTCCGTCACGGTTGTACCGCGAACTCCGAAGTTTGCCTACCACGACCTCTTGCATCCATTTTTGGATAGTGCTATAAGAAATCTATCTGATTCAACACAGGTTATCTCGGTACCACGAGGTAGATGGAGTGAGTTGGAGGTGGCGACCATGTTGATGCGTACCGACCCGTTCCGCGACCTGGAGCGGTTCACGCAACAAGTGCTCGGCACGGCAGCACACCCGGCCGTCATGCCGATCGACGCTTGGCGCGAGGGCGAGGAATTCGTGGTCGAGCTCGATCTACCCGGTATCGATCCCGGCTCCCTGGACCTGGACATGGAACGCAATGTCCTCACCGTGCGCGCACAGCGCCCCGAATTGGACGTCGGCCGGGAGATGATCGCCGCGGAGCGCACGCGTGGAGTGTTCAGCCGTCAGATATTCCTCGGAGAGGGACTCGACACCGAGCGCATCGGCGCCGACTACACCGATGGCGTACTCCGGCTGCGAATCCCGGTCGCCGAACGGGCCAAACCACGCAAGATCGAGGTCGCCCGCGGTAACGGCCACCAGGTGATCGACGCCTGATCGCCGCGGGGCCCAGCACATTCCGGTAGGAGGTGAAGGGTCGTGACCATGCTCGACACGTGGGATGACGTCTGCGAGCCACCGCTGCTGGATGCCGAACTCGAGCTGCTGTTCGCCGAGGTGGACGAAATCCTTTGCGAAGCTCTGGCTCCCGCGCGATGTCCGCCTGCGCCGCCGCGCCTGGCTTCTGCCCACGAGGGGGTGCCGGGGCTGCGGCGCTCCCCGGAAGTGGCCGCCCTGCACGGCCGAATCCCCGCGCACCGTCAGCACCCGCGCGAGCGCGGACCTCCGCGAGGGAAGAGGCTCAGCCGGTGCCAATGGAAAGACGAGCACAGCGAAAGGCAGGTGATGCTCCGGACCGATCGAACCGTCACGTCACTCTCTTCCGACGCGGGCCCGGTACCCGGTGTCCCGGGCCCGCAGCTCCCGCTCCCCGCGACACGCTTTCCCATGACAATCGCCACGCATGCCCCTGTTCGATCCCGGCCGCCACGCAGGCATCGCGAGACCGTCGTGCCCGCCACGGCCGGCGAATGGCGCCACGGCACCGTCGCCTGGTTCAACACCGAGAAGGGCTTCGGCTACCTCGAGCCCGATGACCGCACGAGCCCGGTGTTCGTCGACTTCCGCGCCATCGACACCCGCGGATACAAAACCCTCCGCCCGGGGCAAGCCGTCGTCTTCACCACCACGATCACCGACCGCGGACCCGAAGCGGCGACGGTGCGTCCCTACCCACGCCCCGGTACCTCCGGGCGGTAGTTCCCGCCGCATCGGGACCGCGCGTCCGTCGTCCCCGGATTCGTTCGGGCACAGCCGACGTACCGGAAGCTGTGCGCTGATCGGCGCAGTTCAGGGTGCGATTCGGGCGGTATCTCGGCTTCGCATGTTTCGTCCCGATCGGGCCGGGCATGTCAGCACCTGCGGGCTTCGCCGTGAGGCCCGGATCGGTTACTGCTATTCGACCCAGTCGTCCGCGGCGAACGGAGCCGGCAGTGCAGATCGCCATGGTGTCCGAGCACGCAGGCCCGCTGAGCGGGGCCGCAGCGACAGGGTCGGAGACCGGTCCGCCACCGCCCGCCGCGCCCGGAACAGGCGCGAGTCGGTGCGCGGCGTCGGAAGACGCGTTGGAGCGGGATTGATGGCGGCGGCCGATCCGCTCGTCGTGATCGGCGACGCGCTGCTCGACATCGACGTCGACGGTCGCGCCGACCGGTGCAGCCCGAATTCCGCGGCTCCTGTCGTCGACGTCGCACACCGGACGTTCCGTCCCGGTGGGGCAGGACTGGCAGCCCGGCTCGCCGCGACGGGAGAGCGGGAAGTCGTCCTCATCGCGGGCTTCGCCTCCGACGAGGCGGCTATCCGGCTGCGCGGACTGCTGGACGGCCACGTCCGGGTCATCGCGCTGCCCTTGCGCGGTTCGACGGTATGCAAGCAGCGGGTGCGAGCGATCGGTCCGTGGGCGGCCCCGAACGGGCACGCCAGGACCAAGGAGCCCGGGCGGCCGGTCCTGATCACCAGGATCGATTCCGGCACGGGACGGCTCGGCACCGACCAGCTGCCCGAGGCGGCGCACGCCGCTCTCGCGGCGGCGCACGCCGTCGTGGTCTCGGACTACGGTCGCGGCACCGCGACCCACCCGCAGATCCGCGCGCTGCTGCGCGCCCACGCCGCGCACGTCCCGGTCGTCTGGGATCCCCATCCGCGCGGATCCGTCCCGATCCCGGGTGCGGCGCTGGTCACCCCGAGTCGCGAGGAAGCGCTCGCCCTGCTGTCCGGTCGGCTCGATGACGGTCCGGACCTGTGGAGACTCGCCAAAGGGTGGGCCGTGCAGGCGATCGCGGTGACCCTCGGATCGGAGGGCGCCCTGATGTGCCTGCGCGCGTCGGGCAAACGCCTGCGCATCCCGCTTCCGGCCGCGGCCAAGGCGCCCGACGGCAGCGACGCCTGCGGTGCCGGCGACAGTTTCGCCATCGCCGCGGCAGCCCACCTGGGCGAGGGCAGCGGACCCGAAAGCGCGGTGCGCCGTGCGGTACTCGCGGCGGCCGAGTTCGTCGGCTCCGGTGCCGCCGCGGCGTTCTCGGAATCGGAGCAGGCCACGGTTTCCGGAGTGCCTGCCGCCTGGGGCGAACCGAGGATGTGACATGCGAAAGCTCTGGATGCCAGGCGATTACCGAGGATTGAGAATTCCTGGGTGGGCTCGTTTGCCGGGCGTTGTTCCGGGCTTATCGCACCCGGGCGGGACACGGATGACATACTGGCTCGTGGGTCCCCGGTTGCCGCCACGATGTGCGCGTGCGCCGGCCGTTGAGTCAACAGCGGATTCTCGGCCCGACGCGCCCGCGTCCGCGTGATCCCGTCGAGGGATGGCAGCGGCCCGCGGACCCGTTGCGGCCGCAAGCCCCTTGTACCTCGGAGAGGCACTGCATCCATGACTCGGCATATGGAGCCCCGCACGTCCGTCTTGCCCCCCACCGGTTCGGCACCGTCCGAGCCCCCTGCGGTCGGAAGCTTCCGGTTCTGGTTCGCCACCCGCCGGTGGGAATGGTCCGCGGAGGTCTATCGCATGCACGGCTACCGGCCCGGCGAGATCGAGCCCACCACAGAGCTGTTGCTCGCGCACAAACACCCCGACGACCGCACGCACGTGGCCGAGACCATCACACGCGCCATCGATCACGGCGAACCCTTCTCGAGCAGGCATCGGTTCATCGACCTGTCCGGCCAGGAACACACCGTGCTCGTCGTCGCCGACCGGATCCTGGACGACACGGGCACCGCGGTCGGTACCTCCGGCTTCTACGTCGACCTCTCCGACACCCTCGCCGAGGCGCACGAAGCCATGCTGGCCGCGACGCTGCCCGGACTCTATGAGAACCGCGCCGTGATCGAGCAGGCCAAAGGCGTGCTCATGCGCATCTATCGGATCAGCGCCGAGCAAGCGTTCCAGGTCCTGCGCTGGCGTTCGCAGGAAACCAATACCAAGCTGCGGGCGCTCGCCCAGCAGTTGATCACGGAGCTGCTCCTCGTGCCGCCGCCACCGCCGGACCTGGTCGCCGCCTTCGACCACATCCTGCTCACCGTCCACCACCGCATGCCCCGCGACTGATCATCGAGCGACCGGCGGCCGGAACGCCGCGGGGCATTTCGTTTTCCGGACCGATGCCCCGAGAGACTTCGTATATCGCACTGACACCACCGGCGCTCACTGCCAGGCTCGAAGTTGCGGTCTTGTGCCGATCCCGGCCGCCGGAGGTGCGCATGACCTGTCAGAACGGCGTGGAAGGCGTCCGAACCGGCGACGGCCTGATCCTCGTCACACACGGTGAACTCGATGCGGCGACGGCCGAGGGATGCTTCACGTCGATGACCGAGATCGTCGAAACATACTGCGACACAACGCCGAACCCTCTTCTGGTGGTCATCGACCTGTGCGAGGTGCGTTTTCTGTCATGCGCGGGCGTGCGCGTGCTGCTGAAGCTGGCGCAATGGGGTGCGCGAGCGGGCGTACCGGTCGGCATGACCGTGCCGGACGAGGTACCGGTGCGGCGCATCCTGGACCTGCTGGCGGTGCGGCAGAGCGTACCGGCCATGGCGTGCCCGGCGCCCGCGATGCACGGAAGCGACCGGCCGCGCGTGTGCCGGTCCTCCGCGGCTGCCCGGGCGGACGAGGCGGCGGGGCGTACGGACGGGGAGCAGCGGCCGCATCCCGCAAACGCACATTCACACCGCTCGGCCGTTCGAAATACGAACAAGACCGCCCACGAGCGCTTGACGCAACGGTAGGGCGGTACTCGGCGACCGTCGCCTCGTCGGCCATCGCACGAGCGCGTCGACCGCTGGAAAAGGGGAATCGAGGAAGCTCATGTCACTGGCGACCGCGAACCACAGGACCGCCACGCCCCGCCGGGCCCGGCGAGGAACCGACAGCTACGACGGAATCGAACCGTGGCTCGAGAAGTTGCACGCGATGGCCGAGAACGACCCCGGACGTCCGCGGCTGCGGGAAGAGATCATGCGCCGGTGCCTGCCGCTGGCCGAGCATATCGCCCGTCGCTTCGTCGGCCGCGGAGAGAATTACGACGATCTGTACCAGATCGCCGCCGTGGGATTGGTGCTCGCGGTGGACCGGTTCGACCCGGGACGGGGACCGTCGTTCCTGTCGTTCGCGGTCCCCACCATCATGGGGGAGGTGCGCCGCCACTTCCGGGACCACAGCTGGGCGGTGCGGGTCCCGCGCCGGATCAAGGAGATCCAGCTCTCCATCGGCCCTGCTGTGGAGCGGCTGTCCCAGCGTCTGGGACGAATGCCCACCGCGCTCGAGATCGCCGTGGAGCTGAACATCGACCTGACCGAGGTCACGCAAGCGCTGCTGGCGGGTAACGCCTACTCCACGAACTCCATCGATGCCGTCATCGATGACGACGACACCGGCAGCGCCGCCGTTCGGGTCGCGGAGACGTTCGGCGAGGAGGACCCCTCCTACGACCTGACCGACGAAGCGCTCGCGGTCGCCCCGTTGCTGGCCGAACTGCCCGAACGCGAGCGGCGCGTACTGCGCATGCGTTTCTTCGAAGGATGTACGCAAGCCCAGATCGCCGCCGCGCTCGGCGTCTCGCAGATGCACATCTCGCGCGTCCTGTCGAGGACGCTCGCCGAACTCCGAGAGCGCGCTCTGCGCGACTGATCGCGACTGCCCCCGCGCCGCGCGCGGCCGGGATCGCCGCAGGCCAGGGCGCGCGGGATCACGCTTGAAGCGTCGTATGGGGGAATCGGCCGTACGCGTCGCGGTAGGCGGTCGCGAATCGTCCCGGATGGGCGAAGCTCCACTCCGCGGCGATCGATGTCACGGTGTGGCCGTCCTCGGGTGAGCAGTCGCGCAGCTGTTCGTGCGCCCCGCGTAACCGAAGGCGCCGCAGGTACGCCATGGGCGTGCTGTCGAGATGGCGACGGAACGCCAATTGCAGCGCGCGCACGGTGACGTAGGCGGCCGCGGCGATGTCGGCGACGGTGATGTCGTCGCGGACGTGCGATTCGAGGTACGCCAGCGCGCGCCGCACCGTGTCGGGATGGGCGTCGTTGCGGTCGCGCGCGGTCGGATCGGTGTGTGCCGTACTGGGGAGGGCGTGCAGCACGCTGGCGGCGAGGTACTGCGCGGCAGTGGACGCGACCAGCGGTTGTTCACTCACCGTGCGGTCGACGGCGAGAGCGCGCATGTGCTCGAGCACATTCGACAGGTGCCGCGCGGCGGCCGGGGAGACCGGCCGATGACCTGTCAGCCGGATCGGTTCCAGGTCGTGGTCCGCGGCCGAGGCCGCGACCTGGGTCAGCAGAGCGGGATCGAACATCGTGATGCTGTAACGGGCGTGGTGGACCACCCCGGAATACGGCAGGTCCGGTGGCGTGAGCAGCCCGATGTCGCCCGCCTGGAAGAAGTCGGTTGTGCCGTCGAGGTAGTTCTCTTCGATCATCCCCGTGGACACCTGGCACAGGCATATCTTGCCCAGCGGCTGGGCGTCGTACTTCATGTCGAAGCTCAACTCGAGCTCGTCCAAGCTGACCGGGCCGAGCAGTTTCCGGGTGATGTCGGTCCGGACCGGTGCCCCCGTGCTGCTGCCTATCCGCATCTTGGTGTAGTTCAGATTGAGGAAGTCCTCGGTCGCACCCAGACTGTCGCTGTGGAAGGTGAGTGATTCCATCGATGCGACGCTCCTGCTCTCTCGAATACGGCATCCCGTCCGGCACGTCGTAAGGGTCTGTCGAGCCACTTTGCTCGGCGTACGGACTGGTCACAACCGTTTCATTCGGTGGCAGGTCATCGGCTGCGGTCGGTACCACAGAGGCGAAAGCCGATCCGCGCATACCGCTACGGCGGGTACCCGCTTCGTCGAGGTTCAATCGGCGGAGCATCTTCCACTCTACGGGGCGCGATCGCGTCGAGCCGGGTCCAGCGGCGCAGCCTGTGTCCACCACCGGCCCGCACGAGTCCCGGATGTGTTTCGTCCGTGCCCGAGCGGCCACCCTGAACACGAGGGGCGCGGTTCGCCCCTGCACTGGAAACGTCCGAAGAGACGAGGAGGTCCTATGGTTTCGCGGGACACGATCGCGCAATTGCGTCAAGACATCACCACCGCCGAGGACACCGGCGACGAAGCCAGCGCCGAACGTCTGCGTGGCGAACTCGCCGAAGCGATCCGGGAAGCAGGCAAGGACACCGAAACCGATCAGCGGTGACGAATCCGGACCCGCGCGGGCCGGTGGCGCACTGTGCCGCCGGCCCGCGCGCCGGTCACCCGGCGCTCTCCCGGTTCTCCAGCCCGACGGCCTCGGCGAGTTCCCTGCGGTGACGCAGCAGTTCGGGATGATCGGCGCTCAGCTCGCTCATCAGGTCGGCCAGTCCGTCGGCGATCGCGTTGAGTTTCTGCTGGATGGCGGCGTCGGAGCGGCTCTGCGTGTTCTGTAGCAGTGCGACGAGCAGGAACGTGATGATCGTCGTCGCGGTGTTGATGACCAATTGCCAGGTGTCGACGCTGGGCAGGACGAAGATCGTCGGCGCCCACACCAGGACCAGAATCACGCAGAAGACGAAGAATCCCGCCTTGGAGGACACCGCGCTGGCCGTCGTCGCGAAACGGTCGAAGACCGACAACTTGCCGGTGACCTCCGATGGCATGGTCGGTGTTTGTCCTGCGCCGGAGTGTTCAGCACGTCGAGTCATCCGAAATCCTCTCGAAACTGTTGCCGCCGTTTGTCATTCGTCGGGATCGTCGCGCGGCGGCAGATAGGGTTCGGCGTCTGCCGGATGGCCGTGGGCGATGTTGCGCGCGCGTGCCAGTTCGGCATCCAGCTCCGCGCCCAGCAGGACCGCGATATTCGATATCCACAGCCATACGAGGAAGACCACGACGCCACCCAGGGAGCCGTAGACCCGGTTGTAGGAACCGAAGTGGCCGACGTAGAAAGCGAATCCCCAGGACGCCCCGGCCCACAGCAGGACGGCCAGCGCGCTGCCGGGGGTCAGCCATCGGAATCCCGGTTGCCGCACATTCGGCGCCGCCCAGTACAGCAGGGCGAAGACCAGGCTGATCAGTGCCATCATCACCGGCCACTTGACGATGCCCCAGACGGCGATCGTGGCCCGCGCGAGTCCGAGCCACCCGCCGATCCGGTCGGCGAGCGAGCCGCTGACGACGACGCCCACCGTGCAGACGCCGAGCAGGATCACCACCGCCGCGGTCAGGGCTACCCGCACCGGCACGGTCTTCCAGATCGGGCGTCCTTCCTGGATGTCGTAGATGGCGTTGGTCGCGCGCATGAACGCGCCGATGTAGGCCGACGCGGTCCACAGCGCCGACGCCAACCCGAGCAACGCCAACGGGCCCGCCGGGGCTTGCGCTTCCTGGATCTCGTTCACCGCGTCGACGAGCAGATCCGTTCCGCTACCCGGCCCGATCTCGCGGATGGTGTCGACCAGTGCTCGTGTGTCGCTGCGTCCGAGCATGCCGAGCCCGGCGGTCATGACGATCAGTCCCGGAAACAGTGACAGCACACTGTAATACGTCAGCGCCGCGGCCCAGTCGGTCAGATTGTCCCGCTGGAATTCGCCGACCGACCGCTTGATCACGCCCCACCACGACCGTCCCGGCAGATCCGCCGGCCCGCGCAGCCTGCGTCGCGCGGCGAACCCCTTCTTCAAGTCTTGCACCTGACCGGTCACCTCCCGACGCCAACCACCTCCCGCTGGCGCGCGGATACCCGCCGTACGGGCCGCGAAACCGCCTCCACGCCCGAGGTGTTCGCGGCGCCCGGCTGGTTCCGGGGCGGCGCGCAGTGCCCGCGACGCCGGAAAACCCGTTGTTCCCGGCACCGCGGGACCGTAACGTCGCTTCCGTTTGCCCACCGATCGATCGAAGGAGATTCCATCGTGGAACCCCTCACCGAACGCGACATCAGGTCGTCGTTCGTCAACTGTTCGAAAGGAGACGCCAAGCGGTTGCCCGTGCCCAGGAACCTGGACGAGCGGCCATGGGCGGATCTGGACTTCCTGGGCTGGAGCGATCCGTCCTTTCCCGGGCGCGGCTACCTGGTCGTCCCACAGGACGACCGCCTGGTCGGCGTCGCCCTGCGGTATTCCACCGGGGGCACCGGACGCGCGCAGATGTGCGCGATCTGCCTGACCACCCACACCGGCGGCGGGGTCTCGCTGATGACCGCGCACAAAGCAGGTGAGTCCGGGCGCAGGGGTAACTCGATCGGCACCTACATGTGCACCGATCTCGCCTGCTCGCTGTACGCGCGGAACAAGAAGCGCCCCGCACTCGGAAGCAGGTACCGCGAGGACCTCACTCCCGAGGAAAAGGTCGAGCGAGTCCGCGACAACCTGAACACGTTCCTCGCGAAGCTCTACGCCTGATCCCTCAGCCCATCCCGGCAGCCGACGCGCTGCCCGTCCGAACGGAGGTAGATGCCATGTGCCGACACTCGAGGACCGCACGCTCGAGCCACCCGAACCAGCCCACAGCGCAACGGATCTCGGGATGGCCGTGATTCCTCGCCGGTCGAGTCGGCCCGAATCGGCCGGACCGTCTCGTCCGGCGAGGAGTCGCGGCTTCGGTACCGAGTTCGCTAGCCGGTCGAGTCGTGGTCCGTGGGTTCCCACACCGCACGCAGGCTGGGTGCGCCGGGGACCAGATCGGGCAGGTCGGGTACCGCTTCGGCTTCGGCGACGAGCGGGGCGATGATCGCCGCGTGCCGGCCTCGGGCCAGCCGCGCCGCCTGCCTGCCCGCCTCGGTGACCGAACGGCCGAGCTGTTCCGGTGTGCTCCGCAGTGCCGCCGGGGCGAAGCGCACATCGACGAGGACGCCCGCCGCGTCCACGGTCACCTCCACCAGTTTGTCCGCCGACTCGGCCGTGCAGCGTACGGCGGCCAGCTTCTCGTGCACGTCCGACAGGTGGGTGCGCTGCTCGGCGAGCGCGTCCAGAATGCGGTCGACCTGGTTGCGGATTCCGCTGTTGGCGGAGCGCAGCCCGTCGCGTTCCCAGCGATCCACCGGCACCGACCTCCTCGGGTTCACCTCTCTCCCGAACCGCGGCTCCGCGATTCGAGCCGTCACCGGGACGACGCGCGGCCGGGAACGAGGCAAGGAATTGTCCGGCACTCCGGTCGCCACCGCAGCGCGCACATCCCCGTGCTGGGAATGGTCAGGCGGGCGTGGAGTCGGTTTCGTGCACTGTCAGCCAGCGAATGCCACCGGGATCCTCGGTTGTCAGCACGGCGGTCACCCGGCGATGCGTGGTGTCGCCGGCCGCCCGGTGCGTCTCCAGGAACCGCACGACCGCGATGCCGCCGGACCGCTGGAGTTCTTCGACCTCGGACACCTCGATGATGAGGCCGGGCACGGCGTTGCGCGCGCCACGCAGACCCGCGAGCAACGCGTCGCGCCCCAGCACTTCACCACCGGTGGTCACCATGCTGAATCGCTCGTGCTGCGCCGCCGCGAACCGTTCGAACACCTCGTCCGGCGCCGCCGAGCCGAGCCACGCAGCGAGGTCGGCATGCAAGCGTTCGACCACATAGGTCAGATCCACACCCATTCGTGCATCGTAGGCACCCCGCGATCGCCGCCTCAGCGAGCCGCATCGCGCTCCGCGGGTCGACCGGTGCACGGGGCCGTGGGCGAAGCCCGGTCTCGCGGCCGTCATCGGTGGGCTCGGACCGCCGCGAGCGGTAGCGTCGGCGGAATGAAGATTCGTGGAGCGGTCCTGGAGCGGATCGCGGCGCCCGCGCCGTTCGCCGAGTCGGCGCCGATCACCGTGTGTGATCTGGAGCTGCGCGAGCCGGGGCCGGGAGAACTGCTGGTCCGGATCGAGGCGGCGGGGCTGTGTCATTCGGACCTGTCGGTGGTGGACGGCAACCGGGTCCGCCCGGTGCCCATGCTGCTGGGCCACGAGGCCGCCGGGAAGGTGGAAGCGGTCGGTCCCGGCGACGGCGATATCACGGTCGGGCAGCGCGTGGTCATGACCTTCCTGCCGCGGTGTGGCGAGTGCGCCGGGTGCGCGACCGACGGCCGCACGCCCTGTGTGCCCGGCAGCATCGCCAACAACGCGGGCGAGCTGCTCAACGGCGGGCGGCGATTGTCCCGCGCCGGCGCCGAGGTGCACCACCACCTGGGTGTTTCCGCTTTCGCCACGCACGCGGTGGTGGATCGCAGGTCGGTGGTGCCGGTGGACGACGACGTGCCCGCCGAGGTCGCCGCCGTCCTCGGCTGCGCGGTGCTGACCGGCGGTGGCGCCCTGCTGAATTCGGCGCGACCGGGTACCGGGGACCGGATCATGGTCGTCGGTCTGGGTGGCGTCGGCATGGCGGCGGTGCTGGTCGCGGTGTCGCTCGCCGCGGAAGGGCACGAGGTGATCGCGGTCGACACCGTGCCGGACAAGCTCGCTCTCGCCCGGGAGTTGGGTGCGCACGCGGCCTATACCCCGGCCGAGATCGCCGAACTCGGGGTGCAGGCCGAGGTGGTGGTGGAGGCGGCGGGCAACGTCCGCGCCTTCGAGACCGCCGTCGCCGCGACCGCGCCCGGCGGTACGACCGTCACCGTCGGGCTGCCCGCCCCGGACGCCCGTGCCGCCATTTCTCCGCTGGCCTTGGTCGCCCAAGGCCGTTCCATCGTCGGCAGCTACCTCGGCTCCGCGGTGCCGTCCCGGGATATTCCCGAGTACGTCCGCATGTGGCGGGCGGGGCGCCTGCCGGTGGAGCGGCTCGTCTCGGCGCACGTCGGGCTCGACGAAATCAACCGCGCCATGGACGAACTCGCCGCGGGGCACGCCTTGCGCCAAGTCATCGTCTTCGACTGACCCGGTCTGCCGCCGCACGGCGATCGTTCAGCCGGCGGGCCGGTCCATCGCGTCGACGAATCGTTCGAGCAGACGGGCGAAGTCGGCGCGCTCCGCGGGCGTCCAGTCCGCCATGGCGGCGGCCATGGTCGTGCGCCTGCCCTTTCTGGCTTCGGCCACAGCCCGGTTACCGGCGGCGGTGAGGCGAAGGACCGAACGCCGTCCGTCGCGCTGATCGGCGACGCGTTCCAGCAGGCCGGCGGAAACCGCCTGCGCCACCAGGCGACTCGCCCTGGGCTGATCGACGCCGAGCGCCGGAGCGAGTGCGCCCACCGTGTCGGCCGAGCCGTCGGCGACGGCGTCCAGCACACGGAACACGGCGACGGGAATCGCGCCGTCGCTCAGCGCACCGCGCGTCTGCCTGCGCCGGATCCGGACCATCGCCGTCTCCACGGCGACGGTGATCGCGTCGTGGTCGTCCATTACTCCACTCTGTCATGCGCGCAATTCATATGTACTATTACATCTAGTTGTTTTGATGTATACATAGGAGTGATGATGGCCATCCAGCGCGGTATCGGTTACTGGCTCGTGGAGCTCGATCGGTTGATAAACCAGCGCTTCGACGAAGACCTCGCATCGGGCGGGCTGAGTCGCAGACGCTGGCAGAGCCTGCATTCGCTGGCCGACGGACCGCAGCGCGCCGACGACGTCCGCGACGCGCTCGACACCTTCTGGACCGACGATTCCGAATGGCCCACCGAGCTGGCACAACTCGTGGCCGCCGGACTGGTCTCCGACGACGCGGGTGTGCTGTCACTGACCGAGCGGGGCCGCGCCACGCACGAGGCGGCCTTCGTCCGGATCGGCCGGCGCAGGCGGCAGATGGCGGAGGGCATCACCGACGAGCAATTCGCCGAGGTGCTGCGGTTGCTGCAGAGGATGGCCGTGAACCTCGCGGGTCCGCCGAGCCGGGAGGCCGGTGAACCGCAGGCGGTGCGATGAACGCCGGGCGGCGGAGGGATCGCGCCCGACCGGGCCCATTAGGCTGATCCCGACCGGAAACGGAACGAGGAGGTGCGGTGACCATTCGGGTCGGAGTGCTCGGAGCGCGCGGCAAAGTCGGACAGGCGATCTGCGCGGCGGTGACAGCGGCGGAGGACCTGGAACTGGTCGCCGCCGTCGACAAGGACGATTCGCTCGAGGCGTTCACCGCGGCGGACACCCAGGTGGTCGTCGACTTCACCCATCCGGACGTGGTGATGGGGAACCTGGAGTTCCTGGTGGCCCACGGCATCCACGCGGTGGTCGGCACCACCGGGTTCGACGAGGCCCGGTTGACGCAGGTGCGTGGCTGGCTGGCCGCCCGCCCTGATGTCGGTGTGCTGATCGCGCCGAACTTCGCCATCGGCGCGGTGCTGTCCATGCGATTCGCCGAGCAGGCCGCCCGCTTCTTCGAATCGGTGGAGGTCATCGAACTGCACCACCCCAACAAAGCGGACGCGCCCTCCGGCACCGCCTACCGCACGGCAGGCCTGATCGCCGCCGCCCGGGACAAGGCGGGCATCAACCGCAGTCCCGACGCGACGACGACCGAACTGGAGGGTGCGCGCGGCGCCGACGTGGACGGAGTGCGGGTGCATTCGGTGCGCCTGGCCGGTCTGGTCGCCCACCAGGAGGTGCTGTTCGGCACCCAGGGCGAGACGCTCACCATCCGGCACGACTCCATCGACCGCTCGTCGTTCGCCCCCGGCGTGCTGCTCGGCGTGCGGGAGATCGCCGACCGCCCCGGCCTCACCGTCGGACTCGACCCGTTCCTGGACCTGTGATCGCGCGGCGGGCGCACCCGGCGCCCGAAGGAGCGCGATCGTGAGCGGCTCGGATCAGGCCGACCGGAAGGGCGGCGGGGAAGTCCTCAAGGTCGTCGCACTGATCGCGGCCCTCATCCTGGTGCTCGGCTTCTACTTCCTGCTGCTCGGCCGGATCGCGTTCGGCTTGATCGGTTCCGGCGACGTGGCGGCGATCGTGATCGGCGTCGGCGTGCTGATCCTGCCGCTGCTGGGCGTCTGGATCGTCGTGGCCACCGTGCGCGCGGCCCTGGCGCATCAGCACCTGGCGCGGCGCATCCACGACGAGGGCCTCGAGCTCGACACCACCGATCTGCCGCGCCTGCCCTCCGGTCGCATCGAACGCGGGGCGGCCGACGAGCTGTTCGCCACGGTCAAGGCGGAGTGGGAGGCCGACCCGGACAACTGGCGTGTCTCCTACCGCCTCGCGCGCGCCTACGACTACGCGGGCGACCGCACCAGGGCCCGCGAGACCATGCGCCGCGCGGTCGCCCTGGAACGGCACGAGCGCGACACCGCCTGACCGCCGCGCGGGCCGATACCATCGCAGGGTGGCCCGGTTGCTGATCATCCATCACACGCCGTCCCCGCATATGCAGGCGATGTTCGAGGCGGTCGTCTCCGGGGCCACCGACCCCGAGATCGAAGGCGTGGAGGTCGTGCGCCGCGCCGCGCTGGCCGTCACCGCCTCCGACGTGCTCGCCGCCGACGGCTACCTGCTGGGCAGTCCGGCGAACCTCGGTTACATGAGCGGCGCGCTCAAGCACGCGTTCGACACGTTCTACTATCCGTGCCTCGATTCCACGCGCGGTCGTCCGTACGGCTTGTACCTGCACGGCAACGAAGGCACCGAAGGCGCCGAGCGCGGGGTGGTGAGCGTCACGACCGGACTGGGCTGGGAACAGGCCGCCGCCACTGTGGTGATCTCCGGTCCGCCCGCCAAGGAAGACCTCCAGCGGTGCTGGGAGCTGGGGGCCACCGTGGCGGCCGGGCTCATGGCCTGAGCATCCCCCGAATTCTGGTGTCTGACCACGGCGCACCATCGACCGGCATACTGTCTGCGGTTGTTGTCGCGGTGGGGATGTGAACGAGTAGCTCGGGATGGGAGAGCCAGGTGACCTGGGCCGAAAGGAACGAGAACGCCCCGCGCCGAATCGGATTGGTCGAGGACCACGAGTCGGTCGCCATCGGTCTCGCCGCGATGCTCGCGCCGGAAGCAGATCTCGATCTGGTGCTGACCGCAGGCACGGTGCCGGAACTGCTCGCCGCCGCCGACGGCGCGCCGAAGCTGGACCTGGTGGTGCTGGACCTGCGGCTGGCCGACGGGTCCTCGCCCGAGGACAACGTGCGCGCCCTGCGTAACCGCGGTATCGAGGTGCTGGTCTTCACCGGCGCGGACAACGCCTTCCTGGTGCGCGCCGCCGCGCGCGCGGGGGTGCTGGGCGTGGTGCGCAAATCCGAGGACGTACCCACCGTCGTCGCCGCCGTGCGCCGTGCGGCCGGCGGCGAGCAGGTGGTGACCACCGATTGGGCTGCCGCCATCGACGGCGATCCGCAACTGTCCCATGTGGGCCTGAGCCCGCGTCAGGAGGAAGTGCTCACCCTGTACGCGTCCGGGGAGAAAGCCTCCCGGGTCGCGCGGTTGACCGGTCTGTCCGAGCAGACGGTCAACGACTATCTCGGCCGCATCCGCCAGAAGTACGCCGACGCCGGTCGTCCCGCGCCGACCAAGACCGACCTGTACAAGCGAGCGGTCGAGGACGGCTGGCTACCGGTTCCCGAGCGGCATCCGCGCGGATGATCGCGTCCAGCATGCTGGACACCGACTCGCGCTCTCGCTCGCTCCCGCTCGTCCGGTTCCGAGTGAACCGCTGGCGTCGCGGAGTCGTCGCGCTGTCCAGGGAGAAGGCCTCCGAGGGCGCCGCCGACCGCATCTTGCGCAGGTTCGCCCTGGCCATCGGCATCGCCGGGGTGATCGCCGCGGTCGTCGAGTTGCCCGAGATCGCCGACCAGAGCCGCTTCGTGCCGGTCCGGTGGACGGTGGTCGAGGTGGTGCTGGCGTTCGGGCTGTTCCCGGTGCTCGCGATCGTCTCGGTCGGCATGAGCAGGCGGATGATCCAGCGGGTCGCCGGTGCTGCGGCGGTGAGTTTCCTCGCGGCCATGGCGGTGGTTCCGCTGGCGTATGCGGTGCCGGATACCCAAGGGCCGGCGTCGGTGTGGTTGTACCGGGTGCTGGCGCTGGGCGTCCTCGCGGCGGTGCTCGCTTGGCGTCCGCCGCTCGCCGTGGCGTACCTGGTGGTGGGCGCGGCGTTCAGCGCGCTGGCGAATCTGGTCGTGCTGCGGGAGACCACCGCGCTCGCGCTGCTCGGCGACTTCGCCAGGGCCGCCGGATTGAGCGCGCTGTTCCTGTGGTGCGTGATCTATGCCAGGGCGGCGGCTGTGCGAGTGGATCGCGAGTCGGCGATCGAGAGCAGCCGGGCGGCGGCGGTCGCGGGCGCGGCGGCCCGGGAGCGCGAACGTGCGCGCTTCGCGGCGCTGATCCACGACGCGGTGCTGTCCACCTTGCTGGACGCCTCGCGAGCGGGGACCGAATCACCGGTACTGCGCCGCCAGGCCGAACGGACCCTGGAGCAACTCGACGAGTGCCGGGTGGCCGGGTACGAACCCGACCGCCTGGACGCGCAATCCGCGATCGGGTTCCTCCGCTCCGCGGTGCACGAGGTGAACCCCGGCATCCGGTTCACCACGCGACGCTGGCCCGGATTCGACGATCTGCATCTGCCGGTGGACGCCGCGAGCACGATCGCGGCCGCACTCGCCGAGGCCGTACGCAACAGTCTGCGGCACGCCACCGTCGCCGGGCGCGAAGTGCGCCGGACCGTCACAGTGACGATCAGCGCGGGTGGGATTCGTGTGGTATTCCGGGACGACGGAGCGGGTTTCGACCTGAGTGAGGTGCCGGTCGACCGGCTCGGCATCTCGGTGAGCATCCTTGGCCGCATGCGTCAGCTGGCAGGCGGCGCGGGCTTCGTGGAATCGCAGCCCGGTGAGGGAACGACCGTGACGCTGGTGTGGGGCGGAAATGGCTGAGCCGGAGACCGAATTCGGGCTGCGGGATCTGCTCGGACTGCGGGACCGCGCGGCCTGGCTGTTCCTGGTCGTTCTCGAAGCGACCATCGTGCTGTACATGATCCGGAACTTCTCCGAATCGCCGGTGGCCGCCGCCGTCGCGGCACTGGTCGTGCTCGCGCTGGCCGGTGTGGTGGTGCTGGTGGCGCCGACCGATCCGCTGCCATGGCCCGCGACCGTGTTCGTCGCCGCCTCCGGGCCGCTGGCCACGACCCTGACCTCGTTCGATGTCGAACACGGCTGGTCGAAGCAGGTCTGGACGGCGTTCGCCGCCTCCTATGTGCTCGCCGTGCTGGTGCTGCGCGGCCGCTCGGCCGCGGCCTGGCTCGGCGTCGCGGGCATCGGCGTGGTGATCGCCGTGGTCGGTGTGGTGGCAGGCCTGCGGGTGGGCGTCGTCGTCGGCTCGATCGTGCCGGTCGCGACGGTCGCGGGGGTCTCCCTGTTCGCGGCGATCATGCGGCCCACCCAGCGTTCGCTGCGGCTGCTGCGCGAGGAGGCGGCCATGCGTGCCGCCGCGGAGGCCTCGATGGCCGCGGAGAACTCCGAACGCACGCGTCAACTGGCTCGGCTGGACGCGGTGGCGCGCCCGATCCTGGAACGCATCGCCGACGGGGAGGAACTCACCGCCGCGGAACGGGAACAGTGCAGGCTCCTGGAAGCCGAACTGCGCGACGGTCTGCGGGCCCCGCAGCTGGCCACCGATCAGCTCAGCAGCGCCGCCCGCGGAGCCCGCTCCCGCGGCGTCGAGGTGATCCTGCTCGACGACGGCGGTTTCACCGGCGTCCCGCATCGAGTGCGCAGGCAAGTGATCGACGCCGCCACCCGGGAACTGGACGCCGCGAACGACGGTTCGGTCACCGTCCGCATCCTCCCGACCGGCCGCCGCATTCTGGCCACCGTGCTGGCCACCGCGTCGGACCGGGACCGCCGCACCGAGATCGACACCACCGGCGCGGTGACCGTCTCGACCTGACGGCGCGATCCTGTCGGTGCCTCGTGGCATGGTTGCCAGTCATGCGGAAGATGGGTGCGGCGGCGGCGCGGCGAACGGCGTTGGCGGCGCAGGGTTTCGGGGTGCGCAGGCCAGGGCGGGCGACGCGGCGGACGGTGCTCGGGGTCCTGGACAGGACCCAGTTGCTGCAACTGGATTCGGTGTCGGCGGTGGTGCGGGCGCATTACGCGCCGGTGTTCAGCCGGATCGGGCCCTACGATCGCACCCTGCTGGATCAGGCCGCGTGGAGCAACGGCGCGCGGCGGCCGCGGGCGCTCGTCGAGTACTGGGCGCACGAGGCCGCGCTCATCCCGGTCGAGGACTGGCCGCTGTTGCGCTGGCGGATGCGGCGCTACGAGCAGGGGCGTTGGTCCGGCATGCGCAAGGTGGTCGAGCGCAATCCGACCCTGGGCAAAGACATCCTGGACGTGATCACCGCGGTGGGCCCGGCCACCGCGGGTGAGGTGGAGCGCCATCTGGAGCTGGACAAGCCGCGGCCGAAGGGCTCGTGGTGGAACCTCAGCGATACGAAGATGATCTGCGAGCAACTGTTCGCGGCGGGCGCGCTGTCGGTAGCGACCAGGGTGGGCTTCGCCAGGCACTACGACCTGACCGAGCGGGTGCTGCCCGCGGAGGTGCTGGCGCGCGACGTCGCCGAACCGGACGCCGTCCGTGAGCTGGTGCTTCGCGCGGCCACCGCGCACGGCATCGGCACGGAAGCGGACCTGCGCGACTATTACCGTCTTCATCGCACCCAGACCGAACCCGCCATCGCCGACCTGGTCGACGCTGGTGAGCTGATCCCGGTGGAGGTACCGGGCTGGGGGAAACCGGCCTATCTGCGGGCGGGCGCCGCGACCCCGCGGCGTGTCGAAGGCGCGGCGCTGCTGTGCCCGTTCGACCCGCTGATCTTCTTCCGCGCCCGCACGGAACGGATTTTCGACTTCCACTACCGCATCGAGATCTACACCCCGGAACACAAACGGGTGCACGGCTATTACGTCTTCCCGTTCCTGCTCGACGGTGAACTCGTCGGTCGGGTCGACCTGCGCGCGGAACGCGCGAACGGACGGTTGTGGGTGCCCGCCGCGTTCGCCGAACCCGGATACGACACCGCGGCCACCGCGCACGCCCTCGGTGGCGCGCTGCGCGAACTGGCCGATTGGCTCGAACTGGACGAGGTCGCCATCGGCGGCCGCGGCAACCTGGCCGCGTTGCTGTAGCGCGACTGGGTCAGATGTCGCGTTTGGGCCCGTAGCCGCGCATCTGGTCGCGCAAGGCCCCGTGCACAGCGCTGGACAGCCACGAGTTCAGGGACTGACCGCTCTGTGCGGCAGCCTCTTCCGCGCGCGCTTTCATCTGCTCCACCAGCCGCAGCGTGACCCGGCTGATGTCCCCGGTCATCTCCTCGAAGGTGGGGTGCTCATCGCCCACCGTGCTCTTGCGCACATCGATGGAAGCGTCCGTGCCGTCGATCGACACGTGCACCGTCCGATCACCCAGCGCGGCGCTGACCTCGGCGGCGAGGTCCGACAGCGCGGCGAGCAGGACCAGGCGGGCCGAGCCTTCCGTGGCCGCGGCCAAGGCCGCCGCCGTGGCCTGCGTCTTCTCGTCGCCGAGCGCCGCGGCCGCGATCAGGTCCTCGCGCAGCCGACTGGTGTACTTGTTCAAATCCATGACATCAGTCTGACGTCATATGTGATGTCCAGCAAGGGCGGGTATGACATCAGCGCGCCGCCGTCGATATGGATTCGCGTCTGTGTTGCGGCCTGATCGCCGACGACGGTGTCGAGGGCGTGTCCCAGACCGGGTAGCCTTTCTGACCATGACGAACGGTGAATCGACGCCAACGGAGCTGCGTGCGTCCGGCACGGTAGGTGTCGCGATGGTGACCCCCTTCAGTGCCGACGGCAAGCTCGACGTCGATGCCGGGGTCGCGCTCGCGGCCCGCCTGATCGACCGCGGTGTCGACCTGCTCGCGATCTCGGGAACCACTGGTGAATCGCCGACCACCACCGAATCGGAGAAAGCGGACCTGCTGCGCGCCGTCGTCGATGCCGTGGGCGCGCGCGCGACCGTGATCGCGGGTGCGGGCACCTACGACACCGCGCACTCGATCGAACTCGCGCGCAACGCGCAGCGCGCGGGTGCACACGGTTTGCTCGTGGTGACGCCGTACTACTCCCGGCCCTCCCAGGAGGGGCTGATCGCTCATTTCACCGCCGTCGCGGATGCCACCGACCTGCCGGTGACCTTGTACGACATTCCCGGGCGTTCGGTGGTGCCGATCGCCAGTGACACCATCCGCAAGCTGGCCGAGCATCCGCGCATCGTCGCGGTCAAGGACGCCAAGGGCGACCTGAACATGGGCGCCGAACTCATCGCGAGCACCGGCCTGACCTTCTACTCCGGCGACGACGCGCTCAACCTGCCGTGGCTGTCGGTCGGCGCGGCCGGATTCATCAGCGTCATCGGACATCTCGCGCCAGAACGGTTGCGCGCCCTGCTGGAAGCGTATACAGCGGGCGAGGTCGTGCGCGCCCGCGAGATCAACACCACGCTGCTGCCGTTGCACGCCGCGATGGCCAGGCTGGGCGGTGTCGCGATGAGTAAGGGTGGCCTGCGGCTGCTCGGCGTGGAGGTCGGGGAGCCCCGGTTGCCCCAGTTGATGCCCACCGGTGAGCAATTGGAATCGCTCGCCGCCGACCTGCGCTCGGCGGGGGTGCTCTCGTGAGCGAGTCCCTACCCCGTCGCCGCCGCAGCGCCTCCCGCCCCGCCGGAGCGCCCGCCCCGGCAGCGGCACCGGCCGAGCAGCCGGCGCCTGCCGCGCCGCCTCGGCCCGCGTCGGAGGAGACCACGGTGGACGTCGCTCCGGTCGTCTCCGCCAAGGAGAACGCTGCTGCGGTCGTCTCCGCGAAGGAGGCCGCGCCCGCGCAGTCGCGCAGGGAGCCCAAGGCGCAGAACGCGGCGCCCCGGCGAGCCGCCCGCGGCCGCGGCCAGTCCGGCGCTCGGCGGGCCGAAGCTTCGCAGCCCCATGCGGCTCCGGTCGCCGCGCACGACCGTCTCGGCGCCCCGCCCGCCCTGCCCGAGAACGGCCTGCGCGTGTTCGCCCTCGGCGGCATCGGCGAAATCGGCCGCAACATGACGGTCTTCGAGTACGGCGGCAAACTGCTGATCGTCGACTGCGGTGTGCTGTTCCCGGAGGACCAGCAGCCGGGTGTCGACCTGATCCTGCCGGACTTCCGCCCCATCGAGGGCCGGATCGACGACGTGGTCGCCGTCGTGCTCACCCACGGTCACGAGGACCACATCGGCGCGGTGCCGTTCCTGCTGCGGCTGCGGCCCGACATCCCGGTCGTCGGCTCGAAGTTCACCCTCGCGCTGGTCGCCGCGAAATGCCGGGAGCATCGCCTGCACCCGAAGTTGGTCGAAGTGACCGAGGGGCAGCACACCACGCACGGCCCGTTCGGCTGCGAGTACTTCGCGGTCAACCACTCCATTCCCGACGCGCTCGCCGTCGCCATCCGCACGCCGGCCGGCGTCGCGCTGCACACCGGTGACATCAAGCTCGACCAACTCCCGCTGGACGGGCGGCTCACCGATCTGGCCGGCTTCTCCCGGCTCGGTGACGAGGGCGTCGACCTGTTCCTGGTGGACTCCACCAACGCCGAGGTCCCCGGCTTCGTCACGCCGGAACGCGAGATCGGCGGCGTGCTGGACTCGGTCATCGGCAAGGCCCGCGGCCGGGTCATCGTCGCGTCCTTCGCCAGTCACGTGCACCGCATCCAGCAGGTCGTCGACGTGGCCCAGCAGTACGGGCGGCGGGTGTGCTTCGTCGGGCGCTCGATGGTCCGCAATATGCAGATCGCCCAGGATCTGGGCTATCTCACCGTGCCCGACGGCGTGGTCGTCGACCTCGACGCCGCCGCGACCCTGCCCAGCCACCGTCTGGTGCTGATCTCCACGGGTTCGCAGGGCGAGCCGCTGTCGGCGCTGTCGCGGATGGCGCGCGGCGACCACCGGCAGATCAACATCCGGCCCGACGACCTGGTGGTGCTGGCCTCCTCGCTGATCCCCGGCAACGAGAACTCGGTGTTCGCGGTGGTCAACGGCCTGGCCAGGCTCGGAGCCACGGTGGTGACCCAGCAGAACGCCAAGGTGCACGTCTCCGGGCACGCCTCGGCGGGAGAGCTGCTGTACCTGTACAACGCGGTACGTCCGACCAACGCGATGCCGGTGCACGGCGAGTGGCGTCACCTGCGCGCGAACGCGGCGCTGGCGGTCGCGACCGGCGTGCCGGAGGAGCGGGTGGTGCTCGCCGAGGACGGCGTGGTGGTCGACCTGGTCGACGGCATCGCCTCGATTGTCGGCCGGGTCCCGGTGGGCCACGTCTACGTCGACGGACTGTCGGTGGGCGATGTCGGGGAGTCGACGTTGTCCGACCGGCTGGTGCTCGGTGAGGGCGGTTTCATCGCGATCACCGTGGCCATCGACGAGACCACCGGCAAGGCGGTGAGCACACCCGAGATCAGTGGGCGCGGCTTCTCCGACGATCCCACCGCCCTGCTCGGCGCGGCGGAACTGGTGGAAGCCGAACTGCTGCGGCTGGCGGGCGAGGGTGTGACCGACATCCACCGGATCGCCCAGGGTGTGCGCCGCGTGGTGGGCCGCTGGGTGGCCGACACCTATCGTCGTCGGCCGATGATCGTGCCGACCGTCATCGGCGTCTGATCTTCCGGAAATCGAAAAGCGCCGGACAGCTCGGCTGTCCGGCGCTTTTCGCTGGTTGCGGACCGGTTACTCCTGGCAGGCGGCGGATTCGATCTTCGCGCTCTTGACGATGTTGCAGGCGAAGGTGTGGTCGACCTTCCATTGGCCGCCCTCGGACACGAACTGGATGAACGCGTCGTCCACCGGGGTGCCGTCGATGGTGACCTTGGCGTCGGCCTTGAGCTTGTTGTCCTTCGGGTCGCCCACGTTGGTGACCTCGACGGCGACCTTCTGCTTCTTCGCGGCCTCGACGAGGTTTGCGACCAGATAGGGATCCTGCTCGGCGGCCTGGATCCAGCTGATCTTCTCCTCGTTGGGCACGTTCGGGTCGAACGCCTTCTGCAGCCGCTCGTTCAGTTGCTGCACGGAGGGCTTGGGCAATGCGGGTGAGGACGGCGTGGTCGGCGCGGAGCCGGCCTCCTTGTCGCCCTTGTCCGAGCCACCCTCCAATTCACCCGCCGCGTGGCTGGGGTTGGCGCTGGTGCTCGGGGACGAGGAGTCGTCATTGGAGGCGCAGGCGGTCAGCGAGCAGGCGGCTGCGGTGAGGACGACGGCCACGGTGGTCCGGAAAATGCGGTGCTTCACGATGTTTCCTTCGACTCGAAGTCCGGGCGTCAGCCGTGGTTGGACGTGCAGTTCCAGTGCACGATGTAGGCGTCGGAATCGTTGTGCGCCAAGGCTTGGCCCTGGGCGCTGCGGCGCGACGACGCGTACCCCCAGCTCCAGGTGCCGGTGTCACCGGAGTACGCCACGGCGCCGCAGCCGTTGCGGAACCAGACCACCGACTGGCAGTCCGCCGCGCCGCAGGAGTTCACAGCGCGCTGCTCCGCGGCAGCCGAGTTCGGGTAGTCGTAGGAGTACCCGATCAAACCGGTGGAGGTGGACAGCGCGATCGCGCCGTAGTTGTTGGTGTAGGCGTTCGCGGCGGGTGCGCTGACAGCCAGCGCGGCACCTACCGCCGCGAGCGCGGCCACACCGGTAGCAACCTTCTTCACGAGGATTTGCCCCTTCTTGTCATATGGCCCACGACCCGATGGACCGAGTGACAAGGTACAGAGCCGACTCTCATTGCGCTAGCCGGAGATTTCCCGGCATAGGGAGCGCGAACGCCGAGAACCCGCGGGGTGGCACCGCGCTCCCGGTGCCCCGCGGGGCGTCGCGTCGTGCGGCGGTGCGGCCGGGTGGTCGGTATGTTCGGGGGTGTGACTATGGCACAGCGGGAACGCCGGGGACTCGTCGAAGCGATGGAGGCGGCGGGCCCGGACGCACGCACGCTCTGCGGCGCGTGGACGGTGCGGGACCTGGCCGCGCACTTGGTGGTTCGCGAACGGCGTCCCGACGCCGCCGGGGGCATCATGGTGAAGCCGCTCGCGGCGTATCTCGACCGCGTGCAGGCGAAGGCGGCGAACAAGCCGTTTGCCGAACTGCTGGAGCAGGTGCGGACCGGTCCGCCGTGGTGGTCGCCGCTGCGTCCGCTCGACGCGGTGGTCAATCTGTCGGAGATGTTCGTGCATCACGAGGACGTGCGCCGCGCCGAGCCCGGTTGGCAGCCACGCGAACTGCCCGCCGCCGACGAGGACCGGCTGTGGTCGATGCTGCGCAAGACGGCCAGGATGGCCTACCGCAAGGCGCCGGTCACGGTCGAGCTGGCGACGCCGGACGGCAGGCGCACGGTGGTGCGCTCGGCGTCCGAGGACGTCGTCACGCTGACCGGTAGGCCCTCGGAACTGGTGCTGCACGCCTTCGGGCGGGACGAGGTCCGGCTGGCGACCGCCGGATCCCCGGAGGCCGTCCGGGCAGTGCTCGAGGCAGACCGATCGGTCTGATCGGAGCGTCGTCGCTCGGTCGCGGAGGTCCCGGTGACCGCGGAAAGCAGCGCGCGGCGCGACGGTACCAGTGTTGCGGATGGTCCGGATGGGGCGATTGCGGCTAGCCTGGGGCCATGGCAGGTAAGTCCCGCAGCACCCCGACGACTCGGGCGCGGGCGGGATCGGCGCGGGGGAGGACCACCACGGCACGGTCTCGCGCGGCCACGCCCCGCGCGGCGACGCCCCGCGCGGCAACGCCCAGAACGACCGCCGCGCCCCGCAGGCGTAGCTCCGCGGCCCGGCGTCCGGCGCGCCGCCCGTCGAACACGGCTCCGCTCGCGGTGTTCACGCGCGGTATCGGCAGCGGCTGGACGATGCTGGCCCGCGGGCTCGGCGCGACCACGCGCACGCTGAGCCGCGCGGGCGAGATCGAACACGGACATCGGCGCGACGGCGCGGCGCTGGCGCTGATCGCACTGAGCGCCGTGATCGCGGCGGCGGTCTGGTTGTCGGCAGGGGGGCCGATCGGCCACTGGGTGGAGGATGTGATCCGCGCGATCGCCGGGTCGGCCTCCGCCGCACTGCCGTTCGTCGCCTCCGGGATCGCGGTCGTCCTGATGCGTACCGAACCGCGCCCCGAGATCCGGCCGCGGCTGGTGCTCGGCGGCTTGCTGATCGGCTTGCCGCTCCTCGGGCTGTGGCATATCGCCGCGGGCGCGCCCACCGACGCGCACGGGCGTTCCCGGGCCGCCGGCTTCGTCGGTTTAGTCACCGGCGGGCCCATGACCAACGGCCTCACCGCCTGGCTCTCGGTCCCGATCCTGTTGCTGGCCATCGTCTTCGGCGCGCTGCTGGTGACCGGGACGACGGTGCGCGAGGTGCCGGAGAAGCTGCGGCGATACTTCGGCACCGACACCGGTGGCGACGACTACGGCGAATTCGACGGCGAATACCGGGATTACGACCCGGCCGACTACGACGCCGACGGCTTCCCGGTGCATCGCACCACCGCCAAGCGGCGCGGTCGCACGCCCGCGGAGAACTACCCGCCCGACGAGTTCGGCGACCCCGACGCGGTCACCGAGGCGCTCGGCGAACCACCGCTGCGCGACGCCAAGCAGATTCCGGGCGAGGAACCCGCGCCGAAACCGAAGCCGAGGAAGCAGCGTCCCGCCGCGGTGGTGCAGGATCAGACGCCACCGCCGCCGCAACCGCAGCAACTGGAGTTCGTCCCCGATCGCGAGGTCGAAGGCGATTACACCCTGCCGCCGTTGTCGTTGCTGACCGACGGGGATCCGCCCAAGAAGCGCAGCGCCGCCAACGAATCGATGATCGAGGCGATCACCGAGGTGCTGGTGCAGTTCAAGATCGACGCCGCGGTCACCGGCTTCGTCCGCGGCCCCACGGTCACGCGCTATGAGGTAGAGCTCGGGCCCGGCGTGAAGGTCGAGAAGATCACCGCGCTGGCGCGCAATATCGCCTACGCCGTCGCGACGGAGAACGTCCGGCTGCTCGCGCCGATCCCCGGCAAGTCCGCCGTCGGCATCGAGGTGCCGAACGCCGACCGCGAGCTGGTCCGACTGGCCGACGTGCTGAAGGCGCCCAGCACCCGCACCGACCACCACCCGCTGGTGATCGGTCTGGGCAAGAACATCGAGGGCGAGTTCGTCTCGGCGAACCTGGCCAAGATGCCGCACCTGCTGGTCGCGGGCTCCACCGGTTCGGGTAAGTCGAGCTTCGTGAACTCGATGCTGGTGTCGCTGCTGCAGCGGGCGACGCCCGACGAGGTCCGCATGATCCTGATCGACCCGAAGATGGTGGAACTGACGCCCTACGAGGGCATCCCGCACTTGATCACGCCGATCATCACCCAGCCGAAGAAGGCCGCGGCCGCGCTGGCCTGGCTGGTGGAGGAGATGGAGCAGCGCTACCAGGACATGCAGGCCAACAAGGTGCGCCACATCGACGACTTCAACAAGAAGGTGAAGTCGGGAGCGATCACCGCGCCGCTGGGTAGCGAGCGGGTGTACCGGCCCTACCCGTACATTCTGGCCATCGTCGACGAGCTGGCCGATCTGATGATGACCGCTCCGCGCGACGTGGAGGACGCCATCGTCCGCATCACCCAGAAGGCCCGTGCGGCGGGCATTCACCTCGTGCTGGCCACGCAGCGGCCGTCGGTGGACGTGGTGACGGGTCTGATCAAGACCAACGTGCCCTCCCGGCTGGCCTTCGCCACCTCGTCGCTGACCGATTCCCGCGTCATCCTCGACCAGCCGGGTGCGGAGAAGCTGATCGGCATGGGTGACGGCCTGTTCCTGCCGATGGGCGCGGGCAAGCCCACTCGGTTGCAGGGTGCGTTCATCAGCGACGAGGAGATCCACGCCGTCGTCGAGTTCACCAAGAACCAGGCCGAGCCGGAATACCAAGAGGGCGTGACCGCTGCGAAGGCCGGGGAGAAGAAGGACGTCGACCCCGACATCGGCGACGATCTCGACGTCTTCCTGCAGGCGGTGGAACTCGTGGTCACTTCGCAGTTCGGGTCCACCTCCATGCTGCAGCGCAAGCTGCGCGTCGGTTTCGCCAAGGCGGGGCGGCTGATGGACCTCATGGAGACCCGCGGCGTGGTCGGTCCGAGCGAGGGTTCCAAGGCGCGTGATGTGCTCGTGAAACCCGATGAGCTGGAAGGGTTGCTGTGGTCGATCCGCGGCGGCGGGGACGACGGCGATGCGGAGCCGCCGGAGTGATCCGGCTGGTTCCCTCGGCGAGATTCGAACTCGCATCTCCCGGAATCTAGGTCCGGCGCCTCTACCGATTGGGCTACGAGGGATGGGTCGGAAAAAAAAGGGGCCACTCCTCGGCGGTCGGCCGCGGAGTGACCCCTTCGTACGGGTCTGCGAAAGACACGTTCAGGGGCGGCTCCGCGCGCTCATCCGCCACGCAGATAAGGCCGATAGCACGGCGCGGGCATACGACTCGCGGGCACCGCTCGGCAACTCCTGCCGCCGCACCGTCCCGGTCATCGTCTCGCCTTCCTGTGGTCTGATCTTCGCCGCTCAGAAACTAACATCGGATGCCGCTGGCGCGAACCGATTTTGCTTCGCCGACGACCCTACCTGGTTCAGTTCTCCCGGGCCTGAAGGGTATAGCTCGACGGGGGTCTCTCCGGATGCCGGGTCGGCCGTCGTTCGCCGCCCGGGCCGCTGGAATCAGGCTGGGCAACACGGATCGTCGGGGCGACGAACCCGCGCAAGCGAGAGCGTGTCGCTGCCCATGTGGCATCGCAGGTGTCCACCGCGCAGTCCGGCGATGTCGCCGACGCGGGGCGCAGATCGAAGTGCGCCACGACGCCGAAGACGGGCGGGTCCCGTTGTGACGCGATACATGGTCTGGTCGGCAAATCCCGCGTGTGCGGGCGCGCGTTCGTCCCGGTCCGCGCGGTTCAGGCTGCGGTTCGTCGGTCACGCTGGAGGACTGCGGCGCGAAACCCTCGGCTGAACACATGTGGAATTATGGGCGGCAATCACCCCGCTACCGAGCCTTATCGGACAAAGCGGGCATTATGGACATCATGATCTTCGCTACCGATCGGCATGCCGCATGCACGTAACCGCACTCGAATGGGCCATCACCGTCGTGGTGATCCTCGGATTGTTCGTCTTCGACTTCTTCGCCCACGTCCGTACGCCGCACGAGCCGTCGTTCCGCGAATCCGGATTCTGGTCCGCGGTCTACATCGGGCTGGCGCTGCTGTTCGGCGGCGTGGTCGCCTGGCAGTGGGGCTCCACCTACGCGGGGGAGTACTACGCGGGCTTCGTCACCGAGAAGGCGCTCTCGGTGGACAACCTGTTCGTGTTCCTGATCATCATGTCCACCTTCGCCGTGCCGCGGATCTACCAGCAGAAGGTTCTGCTGATCGGCATCGTGCTCGCCCTGGCCATGCGCGGTGCGTTCATCGCCGTCGGCGCGGCCGCGATCAGCGCGTTCAGCTGGGTCTTCTACCTGTTCGGACTCTTCCTCGTCTACACGGCGGTCAAGCTGCTGCGCGAAAGCGGCCACGAGGTCGAGGTCGAGGAGAAACGCGACAGCCGGATCGTCGCGCTGGCCAAGCGCGTGCTGCCGACCACCGACGAATACGACGGCGACAAGCTGGTGACCAGGATCGACGGACGCCGGGCGGTCACGCCGCTGTTGCTGGCGTTGCTGGCGATCGGATTCACCGATCTGCTCTTCGCGCTGGACTCGATCCCGGCGATCTACGGCCTGACCGAGCAGCCCTACCTCGTCTTCACCGCGAACGCGTTCGCGCTCATGGGCTTGCGACAGCTGTACTTCCTGATCGGCGGGCTGCTCGACCGGCTGGTCTACCTGTCCTACGGACTGGCCGCGATCCTCGCGTTCATCGGCGTGAAGCTGATGCTGCACGCCCTGCACGAGAACACGCTGCCGTTTGTCAACGGCGGCGAGCACGTCGCGGTCCCGGAGATCTCCACGCCCGTCTCGCTGGGCGTCATCCTGGGGATCCTGGTGGTCGCGACGGTCGCCAGCCTGCTGCGGACGCGCGTGCGCGCCGACCGTTAGCCGGTCAGGAGGCGAAGGCGCCGAAGACCGGAGCCCACTCCACGGCGCGGACGTCGTCGATCAGGTTCTCCCTGGCGAACGGATCCCGGGCGAGCAGGTCCTTCAGTTGCCCCGAGTCCTCCGAGCGGAAGATCAGCAGCGCTCCGGACCCGTCCGGGTACGGACCGCTGCTGAGCAGGGCGCCCGACTCGAGCAGGCCGGCCAGCCAGGCCCGGTGCTCGGGACGGTGCGCGTCCCGGCCCGCGATGGTGGATTCGGAGTAGACGTAGTGGACGGCGTAGATCGGCACGGGTATCGCTTTCCTGTGGGGACGGACTCAGAGCGTCAGCAGCATCCGAGTATTGCCGAGAGTGTTCGGCTTCACATAGCTCAGATCGAGGAACTCGGCCACGCCGGTGTCGTAGGAGCGGCACATCTCGGCGTACACCTCGGCGGTGACCGGGGTGCCGTCGATCTCGACGAAGCCGTGCCTGCCGAAGAACTCCACCTCGAAGGTCAGCACGAACAGCCGCTGCAACTCGAGTTCGCGGGCCACCGCGACCAGTCGCTGCACGATGAGCTTGCCCACACCGGAGCCCTTGACGTCGGGGTGCACCGCGACCGTGCGCACCTCCCCGAGGTCGGCCCACAACACGTGCAGCGCGCCGCAGCCGACCACGCGGCCGTCCAATTCGGCGACCCAGAACTCCTGCACCGCCTCGTAGAGGGTGACCAGGTTCTTCTCCAGCAGGATCCGGCCCGCGTAGACGTCGATGAGGCGCTTGATCTCGGGCACATCGGAGGTTCGCGCGCGTCGGACGACCGGGAGGGAGCTCTGCGCGGCAGAAGCCGCGCCCGGATACGCGTCGCTGGTCGAACCACCTAATGGTCCCCGAGAGGTCATGGGGTGCACAGTAGTCGGCCCGGCTACCGATACTCTGAACGTGTGCCGCGGATCAACTCGTTCAGCTCATCGCGTCGCGCCGGGTGGCGCGCCGTGATGACGAGGCGGCCGTGACCGAGCCTGTCGCCGGTGAGGCGAAGGCATGAGCGTACAACCCGACGAGACGGACCGCCCCTGGAGCGCGCCCGCCCCGCTCCGTCCCGGCTTCGCACCCGCGCAGGCCGAGACCGGGCCGCCGCTGCTGAACATCGCGAACGTGCTCACCATGCTGCGCATCGCGATCGTGCCGCTGTTCGTCGCGGCGCTGTTCGTCGGGGATGGCCACCAGACCGGCTGGCGAATCGCCGCCGCGGCGCTGTTCGGCCTCGCCGCGATCACCGACCGATTCGACGGGCAATTGGCCCGCAAATACGGCCTGGTGACCGATTTCGGCAAACTGGCCGATCCCATCGCGGACAAGGCGCTGATCGGGTCCGCGGTGATCGGGCTGTCCCTGCTCGGTGATCTGGCCTGGTGGATCACCCTGGTGATCTGCGGACGTGAGATCGGCGTCACACTGCTGCGTTTGATCGTGGTGCGGCGCGGCGTGATCCCGGCCGGCCGCGGCGGCAAGCTCAAGACGCTGGTCCAGTCCCTGGCGATCGCCATGGTGCTGTTGCCGCTGTCGGGCTGGTCGGCCGGGATCGGCATGCCGCTGATGTACCTGGCGGTCGCGCTGACCGTCGGCACCGGACTGGACTACGTCGGTCAGGCGGCCCGGGTGTGGTTCGCGGGCGGCCCGGGGCGGACGCGCGGCGTATGAGCGATCCGCTGATCGCCGACGTGCCCGCCATCGATCTCGTGCGTGCGCTGGTGACCGTGCGGCAAACCGTGGCCACCGCCGAATCCCTGACCGCGGGCCTGCTCGCGGCGACCATCGCCGGGGTGCCCGGCGCCAGCGCGGTGCTGCGCGGCGGTCTGGTGGTGTACGCCACGGACCTCAAGCACAGCCTCGCCGGTGTCGACGCGGAGGTCCTCGCGACCGAGGGGCCGGTGGCGGCGAGCACCGCCGAACAGTTGGCCGTCGGCGCCCGCACGCGCTGCGGCGCGGACTGGGGGGTCGGCCTGACCGGCGTCGCGGGCCCCGATTCGCAGGACGGGCATCCGGTCGGCACGGTCTTCCTCGGACTGGCCGGTCCCGGGCATACCGAAGTGATGCGGTTGAAACTCCCCGGCGACCGGTGGACGATCAGAATCGGTGCGACGCGCACGGCGGTGTCGGAATTGCTGCGGTGTGTGCGGGAGGCGGGCTCGGGCCCGGCCGACCGCGTCGGGCGGAGCGGCTGAGGTGTCCTGGACGGGAACCAACCGCCCCGGCTCCGACGTTGTGCCAGAAAGAACGGCATGCGTGGGGTCGAGAATCTGTCGGCCCGGCGACCGGGAGCGAAGGAGAACGAGATGACGCTGCTGCGAGAGGCCATCGGGGACAGTCTGCGGCGTGCGCGTCTCGCCCAGAATCGGACCTTGCGCGAGGTGTCGACCTCGGCGCGGGTCAGCTTGGGCTATCTCTCCGAAGTCGAGCGCGGTCGCAAGGAGGCCTCCAGCGAACTGCTGGCCGCCATCTGCGAAGCGCTGGACGTCCCGCTGTCACGGGTGCTGTGGGATGTGAGCACGCTCATGGCGGGGGCCGACGGACCGGCGGCCGGTGCGCCCGCGGACGACGCGGCGGCCGCGGCCGCCGTCGAGTCGGAGCGGACCGCGGCCGAGCCCGCGGCGCAGGACGAATCCGCGCCCGCTCCGGCGACGGCGAGCATGTCGGCGGCCGACGCGGCCGCGCGGCCGCTGCCGCTGGCGGAGGACACGCGGATCGTCATCCCCGCTCCGCGGTCGGACATGCTGGTCCTGGTGAAGGGCGTGTGACGCACTACGAGACGTGGCCACGGCGGCAACACTGCGGGCCGCCGCGGAAAGCGGATAGATTCTCCCTAGGCGTCGATCGGGCCGGGTTCGCCCGGCCCGGGTGCCGCATGATGGAGGATAGGCACATATCGGGTGCGTGACGGTCGCGCACTGGAGTCGCGCCGGAGCGCGGCATGTCAGATGGAGGCGGGATCAATCGATGGCTAGTCCGTTCGTCAAGGCCTGGAAATACCTGATGGCCCTCTTCGATTCGAAGATCGAGGAGCACGCGGATCCGAAGGTCCAGATTCAGCAGGCTATCGAGGAAGCCCAGCGGCAGCACCAGGCCCTCTCCCAGCAGGCCGCGTCGGTCATCGGCAACCAGCGTCAGCTGGAGATGAAGCTGAACCGGCAACTGGACGAAGTCGAGAAGCTCAACGCCAACGCGCGCCAGGCCGTCCTGCTGGCCGATCAGGCCACGGCGGCGGGCGACACCGAGAAGGCGATCCAGTACACCAACGCCGCCGAGGCGTTCGCCGCGCAGCTGGTCACCGCCGAGCAGTCCGTCGAGGACCTGAAGGTGCTGCACGACCAGTCGCTACAGGCGGCGGCCCAGGCCAAGAAGGCCGTGGAGCAGAACGCGATGCTGCTGCAGCAGAAGGTCGCCGAGCGCACCAAGCTGCTCAGCCAGCTGGAACAGGCGAAGATGCAGGAGCAGGTCTCCGCCTCGCTGCAGCAGATGGATTCGACGCTGTCGGCGCCGGGCAGCACGCCGAGCCTGGACGCGGTCCGCGAGAAGATCGAGCGCCGCTACGCCAACGCGCTGGGTGCCGCCGAACTCGCGCAGAACTCGGTGCAGGGCCGGATGCTCGAGGTGCAGCAGGCCAGCATCCAGATGGCCGGGCACAGCAAGCTGGAGCAGATCCGCGCGTCCATGCGCGGCGACCAGCTGCCGGCCGGTGGCGCCCAGCCCGCCATCAATCCGGCGCAGGCGAATTCGGCACAACCGCAGATGAACAAGGGGCAGGCCGCGCAGCAGTAACCGCCGCGACCGGGCGTTCGGCCAACGCGTGTCGGTGGGGGCTGGTTCACTGGAAGACAAGGCGCGGGGACCCGACCGGCCGGCCGTCGGCCGAGTCGGGTCTCGGCCTGTCCGATGTGTGCAACCGGTGGGAGAGAAGGTATGAGCGGCAGTGTATTTCGCGAGCGGCAGCTCGACGCGCGGCGCCTGCGCGGGTCGGCGATGATCCGGGCACAAGCCGCGCTCGCGCCACAGCCGGGCAGCCTGCCGGACAGTCTTCGCGAAGTCGGTGAGAACGCGCTCGTCGCCGTGCGGCGCTGGGCCGATCCGCGGGAGCGTGAGCTGCGCCGCCGCCGCAGGGCTCGCAGGCGCAGCTTCCAGCTGGGCACCGTGTCCGGCCTCACCACGGCGGGAACCGTTGGCCTCGTGGTCGTTTCCGCGCCGGTGTGGGCCGTGGTCATGGTCGGCGGCGGCGCGGTCGCGCTGGTCACCGGTGCGGCGCTGAGCACGCGCCGCTATCTGCGGCTGCGGGGCGCACCGCTGCCGCAGGCGGCGTTCATTCCGCGCAAGCAGCCTCCGTTGTGGTCGATCGCGCGCCCGTCGATCGCGCGTCTGGTGCGCGCGGAGAAGGCCTTGCACGGGATGGGCGTTCACATCGCTCGCTCGCATCGGCTGCCCACCGACGAACTGGCCGACATGCTCGAGACGGCCGGCTCGGGCGCGGCGGCGCTGCACGCGCTGGCCGCCGACATCACGGCGATGGAACAGGGCCTCGGCGCCATGGGAAGCGCGAATTCGCCCGCGGCGGTGGCACTCACCGAGAACCTGCGGCTGACCGCGGCCAGGCTGGACGCGGGCGTCGCGGAGTACGAGCAGGTCGTCGCCGCGGCGGGCCGGATTCTCGCGGTTCCGGAGAACACCGTGGTGCGCCACCACTTCGACACCATTGTCGCGGATCTGCGCCACGCCTCCGACCGGCTGGACGGGTGGGCCCAGGCCCTCATCGAGGTGGCCGACAAATCGGTGCCCGCGTCGCCGCGGCCACCGATCTGATCGCACCCGTTTCAGTTCTGCCGGTCCCGGCGGCGGAGTTCCTCGGCCCGGGCGCGAAACGCCGCGCCCATCAGTTCCCGGCTCTCGGCCATGAGATCGAGTACCTCCCAGGACGCCTTACGGGCGGCCGATCCGACGATCCCCGCGATCGCCGAACCGTGCCGCCGTGCCGCGGCCGCGAGTTCCTGCGCCAGCTCGTTCGTGTTTTCCATCGAGTCCCGGCCGTTACCCGAGATTCGGTGCATGACTGTGTGCTGATTGGGGTGTCTGCGTCATTCGATCATCCCTTCCCTGTTGTCGCGCAACGCCACTGTGCGTTCGAGATCAGAGTACATCCGTGCACTGAAATGGCGTACTAGCCGGTTTGTGACAGCGCCGACAGCGTCCGCCAACACCTGGGCGCGCGGCCGCGGGCGCAGCGGTAGCCCCGACGCGGCGCCCACGCGGTCGGTAGGCTGCGGCGATGCGGTTTCTCTCGACTCGCGGGCGCGACGGTGGGGTGGTCGGACTGACGAGCAGCCTGGATCGCTGGCTGGTCGGCCGCAGTGCGCGCGTGCGGCCGACCCCGGCGGACCGGGTGCTGAAGGCGTTGAGCACCTCCGCTGACAAGAATCGCTTGTGGATCGCGCTCGGGGCGGTCCTGTTCGTGGCCGGGGATCGCTCGACCCGGCGCGGCGCGGTGCGCGGGCTGCTCGCGCTGAGCATCGCCAGCGGCGTGGCCAACGGCGTGGCCAAGCCGCTGTTTCCGCGCCGCCGTCCGCCGGACGAGTCCGTCCCGTTCGTGCGCAGGCTGGTCACACCGCCGGTCTCGTCGTCGTTCCCGTCCGGGCATTCGGCTTCCGCGGCCGCCTTCGCGACGGGCTTGGCGCTGGAATCTCCCGTGGCGGCCGCCGCGGTGGCCCCGGTCGCCGCCGCAGTCGGCTATTCGCGCGTGCACATCGGCGTGCACTGGCCGTCCGACGTGGTCGCGGGCGCGCTGTTCGGCGGCGCGGTCGCGCTGGGCACCCGGCGGTGGTGGGCGGTGCGCGACGACGGGCCCGCCACCCTGGGGCGGGTCGAGCACGTGGATCCGCTGCCGGGCGGCGCCGGGCTGCTGCTGATCGGCAATCCGCACGCGGGATCGGGCGGCGGCGACGACGCGCTCGCCGCCCTGCGTGACCGGCTGCCCGCCGCCGAGGTGCTCGAGCTCGGCGGCGACGAGGATGTCGAGGCGCGGGCAGGCGAACTGCTGCGGCGCGACGACATCGTCGCGCTCGGCGTCGTGGGCGGAGACGGGACGGTGTCCGCGGTCGCGGAGTACGCGGTGCGCCACCGGTTGCCGCTGGCGGTCTTCGCGGGCGGCACGCTCAACCACTTCGCGAGGGATGCCGGAGTCGAGGACGCCGAAGTGACCCTCGCCGGGCTGGAAACGGGCGAAGCGGTTCGTGTGGACGTGGCCGAGGTGTGCTTCGACGACGCCGAGCGGCGCGTCTTCGTCAACACCGCCAGTCTCGGCGGTTATCCCGACTTCGTGCGCGTCCGCGAGCGCTGGGAGCGCCGGATCGGTAAATGGCCGGCCGCGGGAATGGCCATGGTGCGCGTGTTGTTCCGGGCTCAGCCGCTGCACGTCACCATCGACGGCGCCCGCGCCGCGCTGTGGATGCTGTTCGTCGGCAACGGCACCTACCACCCCGCCGACCAGATCCCGATGTCGCGCCCTGAGCTGCACGGCGGCACCCTCGACGTCCGCTACCTGCGCGCCGACGTCCCCTTCTCGCGGCTGCGGCTGGTCTTCGCGACGTTCACCGGCACGCTGGAGTATTCGCCCACCTACCGGCACCGCCGGGTCTCCCGCGTGGAGGTGCGGGTGGCCGAGCAGCCGGTCTCCTTGGCTACCGACGGCGAGGTGGACCACCGCGGCAAGGACTTCCGGTTCACCAGCGGGCCCTCGGCGCTGATGCTGCTCAAGGGGGCTTCCGCTTCCGATACCGCCCGGCGCGGGCTGCAGTGATCAGCTAGATAGCTGCTTGATTGCTATCTAGCCCTATCGGTCGCGACTGGTCGGCGAATTGCGGCTTTTCCTGTTTGATCGTGCCACGCCGGGGTAGTTGCCACCCTGTAGCTGATCTCTTCCGGCTTCGTCTGGGGCCGGGAACATGCACTACTGGGCAGGAGCACGTCATGCTTGATGTTTCCTACCGTCGATCGCTGCTCGACCAGGACACGCAGCGGCTGGATGTCAGCCGGTATCTGTCGTGTGAGACCGCCGAGGACCCGGTGCGGCTGTCGCGCAGAGCGCAGCGCGTCGCAGGCCCCGACGTCACCGATCGACCCACAAGCGATTGAACCCCTTTTCTCAGCACGTGCGGTGGTCGGCCGCGTTCTGCCGGGCTGCCCGTCGCACGGCCGAACTGCGGAGGAACCCATGACTGAAATGCTGGAAACGCTCATCGGAAGCTCGGTGTACGGTCCCGAAGGCGAGAAGATCGGCAAGGTCAAGCGGGTCTACGTCGACAACAATTCCGGGTCACCCACCTGGATCGCGGTGTCCACCGGCCTGTTCAGTGCCGACGCCCTGGTCCCGCTGGCCGGGGCCGAGCACCGCCCCGAGTCGGCCACGTTGCAGGTGCGGGTCGGCAAGGACGCGGTGAAGGCCTCGCCCCAGCTCGACCACAACGGGCAGATCAGCCCGCAGGCCGAGCAGGAACTGTTCGATCATTACCAGATCGACCCGGAGCAGGCCGCCTGGGACGTCTACGGCAGGCAGCCGGTGCCGCAGCCGCGGCGAGCCCGCCCCGAGATGACTCGCCCGCCGCAGGAGCGCGCCGGACAACCGGGAGACGCCGCCCCGGCCCGGATGCGGACCTATCCGGGAAGCGAGGAGGAGACGCTGCGGATGCCGCCCGCGGGCGAACGGGCTCGTGTGGGACGCGACCCGATGATCGACTCCTACGCCGTCGACACGGCAGATCTCGGTATGCGGGAACCGGACGGCATGGCGCACGACGACCCCCTGACCGGAGACCTCCCGGACGCCGAGCGCCGACGGGGCTGATCTGGCGGGTGGGACCCGGCGCGCCGACCGCGTGGCCGGGTCCCGTTTCCGTTCGCCCGCGCCACAGGCCTGGAGAAAACCCCGATCGGCACGCCACAGGCGAGCGACCCGCGTCCGGAGGAACCCTGATTTCCACCCCCATATCCCGCCTCACCTGGTGATTCACCCTCATTCGGATGCCATGCTCGAAGCGTAAACGGACTTCGGAAGGCATCGAAATGTTGTGGAAGATCATCGGTATCGTCGCGGTCGTCTGGATCGCGCTGGCGGTCATCGGCGCGCTGATCAAGGGCCTGTTCCCCATCTTGGTGATCAGCGCCATCGTGTTCGGGCTGTACCTGCTGTACAAGGCGGTGTCGGGCTCGGACAACTCGACGGTGAGCAAGCTGTAGCGGGAGAGGCGGCGGCGCCTTCGACTCCGCGCCGCCGCGACGCGGGTGTGATCGGCTCGTACGCGGGTGTGGCAGGCTAGGCGAATGCGAGTAGCCGTCGTCGCAGGGCCCGATCCCGGTCACGCGTTCCCCGCTATCGCGTTGTGCCTGCGGTTCTTGGCGGCCGGTGACGAGCCTGTCTTGTTCACCGGTCCGCGCTGGTTCGACGCCGCCCTCGCCGCGGGCATCGGTGTGCGCAGACTCAAGGGCCTGGCGCCCCGGCCGGTGGACGACGACGCCGACGCGGGGCAGCGCATCCACGAGCGGGCCGCGCACATCTCCACCGAGATCCTGCCCGAACTGAGCGCCATGCTGCCCGAACTGGTGATCTCCGACGTGCTGACCGCGGGCGGCGGGATGGCCGCGGAGCGGCTCGGCGTCCCGTGGGTGGAACTGTCCCCGCATCCGCTGTATCTGCCGTCGAAGGGTTTGCCGCCCATCGGAAGCGGGCTCGCCCCCGGCGCGGGTCTGCGCGGGCGGATGCGCGACGGTGTACTGCGCGGCATGACCGCGCGTGCCCTCCGGAACGGGCTCCGCCAGCGCGAGCGGGCCCGCGAGAGCGTCGGTCTCCCGGCCGCCGACCCCGGTCCCGCTGCTCGCCTGATCGCCACCCTGCCCGCACTCGAGGTGCCGCGCCCCGACTGGCCGGAATCCACCCACGTGATCGGCCCGCTGCTGTGGGAGCCCACCGACACGATTCTGGACCTTCCGCCCGGTGACGGACCGCTGGTCATGGTCGCCCCATCGACCGCGCACACCGGCGTGGCGGGCATGGCGGAGACCGTGCTCGAGGCTCTGGAGGGAACCGGTGTCCGCGTGGCGATTTCGATGCTGGACGCGCCGCCCGCCGACCTGCCGTCGTGGGCCACGGCGGGGCTGGGGCGGCAAGACGAACTGCTGACCCACGCGTCCGTCGTCGTGGGCGGCGGCGGTCACGGCCTGCTCGCCAAGACACTGTCCGCGGGTGTCCCGATCGTCACCGTTCCCGGCGGCGGCGACCAGTGGGAGCTGGCCAATCGGGCTGCGCGGCAGGGCAGTTCGATCGTCGTCCGGCCGCTGTCGTCCGATGCCGTCCGCGCCGCGGTTCAGGAAGTCCTCGCCGACCCCGGCTACACCGCGGCGGCCCGGCAAGCCGCGGCCACGACCGAGTTCCCGGATCCCGTCGGCCTGTGCCACCAGGTCCGCCACGCCGTGCACTACTGATCGACGCGGGTGCCGGGTGTGCCACTGACCTGGCGACGCGCGGAATGGGAGTAAGTTCGGGACGGTGCGGTTGACCGAGTTCCAGGAACTGTTGCACACCGAGTTCGGTGTGGCCCGGGGCGACGCCCTGCTGGCCGACCATGTGATCCCCAAGCTGGGCGGGCGCACCGGCGCCGACGCCATCGAGGCGGGGATCGACCCCCGCGACGTATGGCGCGCCCTGTGCGCCGAATTCGACGTGCCAAGGGCGCGCTGGTGAGCGCCCCGGGGCAGGTGGAGCGGGACGAGCCGCTGTACCGGTTCGACGAGCGGCAGCGGATGATCCCGCACGACCCGCAGCGCCTGGCCGCCCGGGTGGCGCAGGCCCGCCCCGACGACTTCGCCGGCTACCGGCAGACCGGCATCGAGCTGATGTTGCTCGGCCGCTACGACGAGGCGCTCGATCACCTCGATCGCGCGCTGGAACTGGTGGACACCGAGCGGCGCAGGATCAGTGTCTGGATCAACCTGGGTGACGTCTACCGCTACCGCGGCGACGTCGGCACCGCCGAGACGTTGTACCGCCGCGCCGTGGCGCACGCGCGAGCGGCCGCTCCGGAAGTGCTCTCCTTCGCCGTGCAGCACTTGGGCAAGGCGCTCGCCGAGCGCAATCACCTGACCGAGGCGCGCGCGCTGCTGACCGAGGCGATGCGGCTGCGCGTCGCCGAAGGCGATCCCGAGGAGATCGAGGCCACCCGCGCCGCGCTGGACACGCTGGGCGAGCTGCCGATCCCGTTGCCGCCCACCGTCGCGGCGCTGTTCGGCGAGGCGTCGAGCTGGTCGGACGAACACGAGGGCCTCAGCGGTGGGGTGGTGTCGGTCGACGGCGCCTACTGGCTCAAACGCGGACCGAAGGCGGTCGCCGAGTACGAGCGGCTCACCTGGTTGCGCGAGCACGGGATCGCCGTACCGGAGGTCGCGGCGTTCGAAGACGACGTCCTGGTGCTCACGGACGCGGGCGCGCCCAGCCTGGCGGCGCGAGCGAACTCCGGCAGCACGCCCGCGGCGCCGATCGGCGCCGTGCTGGGCGGGCTACTGCGACGGCTGCACAGCATTCCGGTGACCGAGTGCCCGTTCGACGGCCGCCTCGACGTCGTTCTGGCACAGGCGCGCCGCAACGTCGTCGAAGGGCTCGTGGACGCGGAGGATTTCGACGAGGACAACCGCGGAATCACCCCGGCGGACGTGCTCACCCGGTTGCTCCGGCAGCGGCCGACGGGGGAGGACCTGGTGGTGGCGCACGGTGATTTCACCCCGCCGAACATGCTGGAGAACGAGATCCTGCTCGACGTGGGCGCACTCGGCGTGGCCGACCGTTACCGCGATCTGGCACTGGCCGTCCGCGATCTGCGCGCGGACTTCGGCGACGCGGAAGTGACGGCCTTCTTCGCGGCCTACGGGTTGGCCGAGCCGGACGAGAGCCGCTTGGGGTACTACCGCCTGCTCGACGAATTGTTCTGAGCTTCACCCTTTGCGCGCGTAGTGGCGAGCCGCTTTGGTGCGGTTGCCGCAGGTGGCCATGGAGTGCCAGCGGCGGGTTCCGTTCTTCGAGGTGTCGTAGAAGAACAGCACGCACTCCGGGTGCGCGCACTGACGGATCCGGTCGGGCGCGGCGCGCAGCAGTTCCAGCAGGTTGTCGGCGGCCAGCCAGGCGGGCAGCCAGGCTTGTTCCGGCACGTCCGCCAGGTCGGCGGGTCCGGTCTCGGTGAGTGCGCGGCGGATGCGGCCGTGTGCCAGCACGTCGTTGAGCCCCGCGGGGGAGGCGTGCACCACCACGTCGTAGATGGCTGTGCGCGCGGCCAGTACGGCGTGCAAGGTGGCCTCGTCGGCGGTCGCGCGATCGGTGAGGCCGGCGGTCGTCAGCCAAGTGCGTAGGCCGGCGACCTCGGTGAGCAGGTCCTGTGGTTCGTGCTCGATCCATCTCGTGTTCAGCAGATCGAGCGCCAGGGGTTCACCGAGGTGGGGGCGTGGATCGGGCATGCCCGAGGGTATCGAGTGCGCGTCGCGGTCCAAGGCGGCCACCTCCTGTCTAACTGGTCAAACCATTTTCAGTGGTTGACGCAAGTGGTGTCGGGCAGTATGTTCTAACTGTCAAAACCGTAATGAGCAGTTAATCATTCCGAGGAGGAACTTATGACCGCGGTCGCCGCACCTCAGCTCGCCACCGGGCACATCGGCCTGAACGTTTCCGATCTGGATCGTTCGGTGGACTTCTATCGCCGGGCCCTCGGCTTCGAGCAGCTCGCCGCGAGCGCCGACGACCAGCGTCGCTGGGCCTTCCTCGGGGCGGACGGCAAGCTGGTCGTCACGCTGTGGGAACAGAGCGATGGCGCTTTCTCCACCGAAACGCCCGGCCTGCATCACCTTTCCTTCCAGGTCGACAGCATCGACCAAGTGCGCGCGGTGGAGCGGGTGTTGCGTGAGCTGTCGGTGGCCTTCGCGCACGACGGGGTGGTGGCGCACGGCGAGGGCGTCGCCTCGGGCGGGATTTTCTTCACCGATCCCGACGGCATTCGCCTGGAGGTCTACGCGCCCAGCGGCGCGGAATCCGCGCCCGCGCCCAGCGGCGCCGCCCCGACCTGCGGCTTCTTCTGATCCGGTCGTCCGCGTAGCGAAGGGAGCATCGTGGCTGAGCCGTTTCATCGCGGAGAGGTCGCCGTCCAGCGCCGGATGGCTCAGGCGGACATCGCCGAACGGGTCGGCCGCATGATCCGTCCCGATATCCCCGCGGTTGCCGCGGGATTCCTGGCCGAACAGCGGATGGTCGTGCTCGCCGCCGCCGACACGGCGGGCAGGCTGTGGGCGAGCGAGCTGGTCGGGCAGCCGGGTTTCGTCCGGGCGGTGGACGACCGGACGATATCGGTCGGCGTCCGGCCCGCGGCCACCGATCCGTTGCACGAAGCGTTGACTCATCGCTGTGGCGTCGGCATGATCGCCCTGCAACCGCAGCGGCGCAGGCGGATGCGGGTCAACGGCAGATCGACGCCGGAGGGCGCGGGCCTGCGCATCGTCACCGACCAGGTGTACTCGAACTGTCCCAAGTACATCTCCCGGCGTGAGGTCGAGAGCTATACGCCCGCTGCCGAGGCGCTGGCGGTGCGTCACAGTGCCGAACTCGATGCCGACCAACGGGCCGCGATAGCGGTGGCCGACACGTTCTTCGTCGCGACCGCGGACACCGACGGCAACGCCGACGCCTCGCATCGTGGCGGGAATCCGGGTTTCCTCCAAGTGCTTTCGCCCACGCGGCTGCGCTGGCCGGATTACCGGGGCAATTCGATGTTCATGACGCTCGGCAACATCGAGGTCAACCCCCGGTGCGGGATCCTGATCCCCGATTGGTCCACGGGCGCCACATTGCAACTCACCGGCACCGCCGAGTTGATCTGGTCCTCCGAGACTTTCGCGGCAGGCGCACAGTGCTCCCTCGACTTCACCGTCGAGGAGGTACTCGAGCGGCCCGGGGGAGCACTGCGGTGGGGACCTGCCGAACTGTCGCCCGTCAACCCCTGAACCTCATGAGAAAGGAGCCGTCCCATGCGACCTCCCCTGCCACCGTTCGACGCGGAATCAGCGAAAGCCAAAGTGCGGGCCGCCGAGAACGCCTGGAACACCCGTGATCCGGAGCGGGTCGCCGCCGCTTACACCGAGGACTCGGTGTGGCGCAATCGTGCGGAATTCTTCACCGGCCGCGCCGCCATCGTGGAGTTCCTCACCAGGAAGTGGTCCATCGAGAACGGCTACGCGCTGCGCAAGGATCTGTGGGCCTTCGAAGGCAACCGCATCGCGGTGCGCTTCCAGTACGAATGGCACGACGAGTCCGGCCGGTGGTTCCGCAGCTACGGTAACGAGCAGTGGGAGTTCGCGCCGGACGGGCTGATGTCCCGGCGGGAGGCCAGCATCAACGACGTCCGCATCGAGGAATCCGAGCGGCGCATCTTCGGGCCGCGCGATCCGGGCGACGAGACGGTGCTGCCCCAGCACTGAGGAAGCCCTCCGGACCACGCGGGCACAGGAGACGGCGGCGCCCACGCGCCGCCGCCGTCTCGTCGTCTCGGTTCGTGGTCAGGCGGCGACGGCCTGCCGCTGGGCCTCGGATGGCTCGGCGTCCGCGCGCTGCCGGTGGAACAGGGCGAAGGCGACCAGCCCGAATCCGACGCCCACCGCGGCCGCGACGCCGAACGCCGCGTCGAGCCCGGCGACGAAGCGCGACAACGTCATCGGCTGCTCGGCGGTCGCCACACCGCGGAACACGGTGCCGAGTACCGCGACGCCGAGGGCCAAGCCCAGTTGCCGCGCGGTGTTCACCGCCCCCGCGGCCGTGCCGGCCTGCTCCGGGGCGACGGCCGCCATGCCGACCGACACCAGGGCGGGCGCGTTGACGCCGATCCCGAGGCCGATCACCACGAAGCCGGGGATCAAGGCGAGCCAGGAGGACTCGGGGCCGACGAGCATGAGCAGCCAGGCACCCAGGCCGACCACTACCAACCCCGCTCCGATGGTCCACTTCGGTGCGACATCGTGCAGCAGCCGGCCGAACGCGCCCGCCACCACGAACGCGGTGGCGGCCATCGGAAGCATCGCCAGGCCCGCGTGCAGTGGTGACATGTGCAGTTGCTGCTGCAGCCACAGCGAGATCAGGGGGCTGCTCGCGAACGCGGCGAACGTCTGCCCGGACGCGCCGAACAGGGTCGCGGCGAAGTCGCGGTTGCGCAGCAGCGCCAGGGGGAACATCGGGGCGGCACCGCGCGCCTCGACGAAACCGAAGACCAGCGCCGCCGCGGCGCCGACGGCGAACGCGATCACCGCGGCCGTGTCGGTCCAGCCGTGCTCGCCACCGCGGATGACGCCGTAGGTGACCGCCGTCGCGGCGGTCGCGAACGACAGCATGCCCCGCACATCCACCACTCGGTCGATCCGCCGCGGGGAGGGTGGGAACACCGTGGCGGTCAGGCCGATCGCCAGCACGGCGATGGGCAGGTTGACGAAGAAGATCCAACGCCACGACAGCGCCTCGGTGAGGACCCCGCCGAGCACCACGCCGATTCCCGCCGCCGCTCCGGACACCGCGCCCCAGACGCCGAAGGCGACGCCGCGGTCGCGGCCGGTGTAGGTGGCGTGCAGCAGCGACAGCGTGGTGGCGAACATGGCCGCGCCGCCGACACCTTGCAGCGCCCGCGCCGCGACGAGGACCGCCGCGGAGCCGGCGACGCCGCAGCCGAGCGACGCGACCGCGAAGACGACCAGTCCGGCCAGGTACGCGCGCTTCGCACCGGCCCGGTCGGCGAGCGAGCCCAGCACCAGGAGCAATGCCGCCAATGCCAAGGCATAGCCGTCCACCACCCACTGCAAGCCGGACAATCCGGTGTCCAGATCGGCGGCGATGTCGGGCAGGGCGACGTTCACGATGGTGACGTCGATCAGCAGCATCAGCGTGCCGAGGCACGCGGCGAACAAGGGGAGCCATTTCCTCACGGGAGCCTCCACGGCGGATTCGAATGATTTCGACGCCAAGCGTGCGGTATTCGGAGAGATACCCCTAGCCACCCGGGCGCGGACGTTAGATTCTTCCAGTGTTCGACGAAACCTCGACGGAATCCTCCGAATTGGATGTCCTGGACAAACAGATCATGCAGGCGCTGGTGCACGATGCCCGGATCCCGTTCGCCCGGCTCGGCGGCATCCTCGGGGTCTCCGAGCAGACGGTGGCGCGGCGCTATCGCGCGCTGCGTCAGCGCGGCATCCTGCACGTGTCCGGGCAGGTGAACGCGGTGCCGCTCGGACAAGCGCGCTGGGTGCTGCGCCTGAGATCGACGCCGGACAAAGCGCTGCGGCTGGCCGAAGCGCTGGCGCGGTTCCCGGACCTGAGCTGGGTGACACTGCTGTCCACCGGTTCCGAGGTGACCTGTGTGGGCAGGCCGCGTTCGATCCAGCGGCGCGACGCGCTGCTGCTGCACATCCTGCCGCGCGCCCCGCAAGTGCTGGAACTGACCGCGCACGAGGTCATCCACCGTTTTCCGCTCGACGAGGAGTGGCCGCGCCATCGGCACCTGCTGACCGCCGCCCAGCTCGACGAGCTCGGCGCCGCCCGGCCCCGGCCCGCGGACGCGGGGCCGGAGACGCCGGTGGATTTGTCCGCGGCCGACGAGGCGATGCTCGCGCTGCTCGGCCGGGACGGGCGCGCTCCGTACGCCCGACTCGCCGCCGAAACCGGGTGGACCGCGCCGCGGGTCGCGCGGCGGATGGCCGAGCTGACGGCGGCGGGAGTGCTGTACTTCGACGTCGATTTCGCGATCGAGCGGATGGGCTACGGGGTACGCGGCGCGCTGTGGCTGCGCGTGCGTCCCGCCGATCTGGACGCGGTGGGGCACGCGATGGCGACCCATCCGGAGATCGTCTTCGTCGCCGCCACCACCGGGCCGTCCAATATGTTCGCCTCGATCATCTGCCGCGACACCGCGGACCTCTACCGGTACGTGACCGGGCGGCTCGGCGCGCTGGACGGGATCACCGGCCTCGAGGTGACGCCGTCGCTGCGCGTACTCAAGCAGGCGCAGACGCTGCTGGACACCGACCGGATCGCGCTGATGCCCTGATCGCACGGCGTTTGCCGAGGACGGCGCCGGCGGTGCGGAGGGTGCCGGGCGCGTCACTTGACTCGAACACCTGTTCGTCTAGTCTGGTCGCCAGAACTTGTCGGTGCCGGGCTCTACTGTAGGCGCCAACCACAGAACGAGACTCACCCGTCGAAAAGGGGATCAGGACATGGCACCACAGGCGTACGACCGGGACAAGGCGCTCGAACTCGCGCTGGCCCAGGTGGAGAAGAGCTTCGGCAAGGGCGCCGTCATGCGCCTGGGCGAGGAGGCGCGCCAGCCCATCTCGGTGATCCCCACCGGCTCCATCGCGCTCGACGTGGCGCTGGGCATCGGCGGCCTGCCGCGCGGCCGCGTCGTCGAGATCTACGGTCCGGAATCCTCGGGTAAGACCACCGTGGCGTTGCACGCGGTGGCCAACGCGCAGGCGGCGGGCGGGGTGGCGGCGTTCATCGACGCCGAGCACGCGCTCGATCCGGACTACGCCCGCAAGCTGGGCGTCGACACCGACGCGCTGCTGGTCTCCCAGCCCGACACCGGTGAGCAGGCGCTGGAGATCGCCGACATGCTGGTGCGCTCCGGCGCCATCGACATCATCGTCATCGACTCGGTGGCCGCGTTGGTGCCGCGCGCCGAGATCGAGGGCGAGATGGGCGACAGCCACGTCGGTCTGCAGGCGCGTCTGATGAGCCAGGCGCTGCGCAAGATGACCAGCGCGCTGAACAATTCCGGCACCACCGCGATCTTCATCAACCAGCTGCGCGAGAAGATCGGCGTGATGTTCGGCTCGCCGGAGACCACCACCGGCGGTAAGGCGCTGAAGTTCTACGCGTCGGTGCGCCTGGATGTGCGCCGCATCGAGACGCTCAAGGACGGTAGCGACGCGGTGGGCAACCGCACCCGCGTGAAGGTCGTGAAGAACAAGGTCTCCCCGCCGTTCAAGCAGGCCGAGTTCGACATCCTCTACGGGCACGGCATCTCCAAGGAGGGCTCGCTCATCGACATGGGCGTCGAGCAGGGCTTCATCCGCAAGTCCGGCTCCTGGTACACCTACGAGGGCGATCAGCTCGGTCAGGGCAAGGAGAACGCCCGCAAGTTCCTGCTGGAGAACATCGACGTCCGCGACGAGATCGAGAAGAAGATCAAGGAGAAGCTCGGCATCGGCGCCGACGTGACGGCCGACGCGGCCGCGGAGGTGCCCGCCGATTTCTGAGCCGACGAACCGCCGCCGCTCACCCGGGGCGTCTTCGGCCGACCCGGGGGCCGACGTCGTGCAGAACATGCGGCGTCGGCTGGAAGAACTCCTGTCCGCCTCCGGCTCGCCGAGCGGTGGCCGGCCGCGCGGACAGGATTCCGAACTCGTCCGGAGTACCGAAGGTGGTTCGGTTGCGCCGGACACCATGGGAACTCGGCCGGACGCGTCCGATCCGCAGCGGGCGCGTCCGGCTGGGTCCCGTCGCGGTCACCACGGCATGCGGGGGCGTGCCGGCTCATCCTCGACCGACTCCGACCGGCCCGAGGGCCGATCGGCGGATCCGGTGGCGGCCGGATCCGAGGGCGGGACGGTCGAGCAGGCGAAGGAGGCGTGTCTCCGCTTGCTCGCCGTCCGCGCCCGCAGTCGTGCCGAACTGGCCCAGCGCCTCGCCGCCAAGGGGTATTCGCCCGAGGTGAGCGAACAGGCGCTCGATCGCCTCACCGAAGTGGGCCTCATCGATGATGCCGCTTTCGCCGAGCAATGGGTGCACTCCCGCCACGCCTTCTCCGGTAAAGGCAAGCAGGCGCTCGCTCAGGAACTCCGGCGCAAGGGTGTCGCGCAGTCGGATGCCGCCGCCGCCCTCGACGCCATCACCACCGACGACGAGGAGACACGGGCCGGTGAGCTGGTCCGCCGCAAATTGCGCTCCTTGCCGCGAGACCTGGACCGGGACAAGATGATTCGTCGTCTCGTCGGCATGCTCGCCCGGCGCGGATACAGCCAGGCCACGGCCTATCGGGTGGTCAAAGCCGAATTGGCCGATCGAGGGGTCGAGGGCGACCTCGACGAGCCCGTCGACTGAGCTGCCGGCTCCTGGTCGCCGCTCGCGGTAATGGCGCGCCGCGCTTCACCGACTCGATAAGACAGCCGCTCGGCACCATTGCGCGAAGCCGTATCCCGCTCACAACTGCGTTCCACGCCGGTCGGATACGCGGGATACAGATGGTAGATGCGGCTCGGTGCCGCGCTCCGCGGTTAGCGGAATCTGGGGCGGCTGCGGCGTTTTCGATCACTGCGCTGATTGTCGCTGCTCGGACAGCCGATCGGGGCGCGGCCCGCGGCGGTCGAGGTCAGCACCCTTCGTACCGCCGCCGCGGAGGTGCATCGCTGCGTAGGTTTCGGCTGCGGCATCGCCGGTCTACCCCGCTCCGCTGTCGGCGGATGGACCGGCGGCCTCGATACCCGCCTCGGCGGCGCGTTCGTCCTCCGAGGATGTGGCGATCCCGGTCACCCCGACCGCGCCGAGCATCCCCCCGGCCGCGTGCCGGAGAAAGACGCCGACCCGCGCGGGGCCGGCGCGGCGCAGTTCGCCAGGGAAGGAGAACGACTCGTCGAACAGTAGGTCGGAGGTACGGCTGGTCATCGATCATCAACTCCCGCAGGTACGAAGCACTGATGACCGTCCCACCGGTCGAATACCGGGGATCGGCGTATGCCTACGAGATTGGCGGGACGCCGCCGAGTGCACGAGTGTTGCGCTCAGCTCGAGCACAACACCCCGGCGCCTCCACCGGTGCCGCCCGGTATCGCCGCGCAGTAGCCGGTTCGCTTGCGCGGCAACGACTCCGCCGGTCGGCTCAGGGCTTCTTGCCGATGTCGACGCCGGGTGCCGCGTCGGTGATGATCGAGTCCGCGGCGACGACGGCGCCGCCGCCCTTGCCACGTTTGCGTGCCCGCAGCCGTCGTTCCAGCCTGGTGGCAACGAGCGTCAACGCGCTGTTGAGGGCGATCATGATGATCGCGATGATGATCAGCGCCGGAATCGTGTTCTGTTCGGCCGCGCCGAGTTGCTGGCCCGAGCGCACCACTTCGACGTAGGTGATCTGGTAGCCCAGCGCCGAGTCCTTCAGCGCGACCACCATCTGCGAGATCAGCGCGGGCAGCATCGCCGTGACCGCCTGCGGCAGCAGGATCAATCGCATCAGCTGGCTCTTGCGCATGCCGAGCGCGACCGCCGCCTCGGTCTGTCCTTTCGGCAGCGAGCGGATGCCCGCTCGCACGATCTCCGCGATGACCGAGCCGTTGTAGACGGTCAAGGCGGTGACCACCGCGGCGAGCGCGAGATCATCGGACTTGAACACGTCGTACTCGGAGTACACGGCGAACAGGAAGATCATCAGAATCAGCACCGGGATGGCACGCGCCACCTCGACGATCGCCCCCGCGACCCAGCGCACGACGCGATGATCCGACAGCCGCAGGACGCCGAAGATCATGCCGAGGATCAACGCGAACACGATGGACAGCAGCGCGGCCACGATCGTGCCGCGCAGACCGGGCAGCAGATAGGTCGACCAGACCTCGGCCTCCAGGAACGGCTTCCACTTCTCCGCGGTGAACTGCCCCTTGTCGGCGAAACCGCGGTAGAGCAGCCAGCCTGCCGCGGCCACCACGGCCAGTACCAGCACCGAGTAGAGGTTGTTGCGCAGTCTCGCCTTCGGGCCCGGCGCGTCGAACAGGACCGAAGCGCCCGCGCTCATACCCGCGCCTCGCTGACGCTCATCGAGCCACCTCGTACTTCTTGGCCAGCCAGCCGAAGAACAGGCCGGTCGGCAGGGTCAGGATCACGAAGCCGAGCGCGAAGATCGCGCCGATCGCCAGCACCGCGGCTTCGGTCTCGGTCATCTCCGCCATCAACGTCGCCGCTTCGGCGACACCGATGGCCGAGGCGATGGTGGAGTTCTTGGTCAGCGCGATCAGAACGCTGCCCAGGGGGGCGATGACCGAGCGGAATGCCTGCGGCAGCACGACCAGCCGCAGGTTCTGCAGGAAGCCGAGGCCGAGCGAGCGCCCCGCCTCGGACTGGCCCATCGGTACGGTGTTGATGCCCGCGCGCAGCGACTCGCAGACGAAGGCGGCGGTGTAGATGCTCAAGCCGACGACCGCGAAGCGGAAGTTGTTCCGCGCCAGAGAGTCCGGCCCCTCACCTGCGAGGCGCCAGCCCATCGTGGTGTAGAGACCCAGCGACATGAACACGATGATGAGCGTGAGCGGGGTGTTGCGGAAGATGGTGACGTAGGCCGTGCCGACCCAGCGGGCGACGGGCACGGGAGACACGCGCAAGCCCGCGACGACAGTGCCCAGGATCAGCGCGCCGACCGCGGAGAGCACGGTCAGTTGGATTGTCACCCAGAAGGCTTCGAGGATTTGGTCGTCATACCTCGAGATCAGGTCGAACACGGCGGACGCGTCCCTCCGATCAGGTCTCGATGGTCAGGGAAGTGCGGCGGGTGGCCCGCGCCGGGCCGGGGCCAGGGCCACCCCTCCGTATGCGGTGAGGTCAGTACCGATTCACGGTCGGCGGCTGCGGGGCCTGGTAGCCGGACGCGCCGACGGTCGAATCGAAGGCCTTCTTCCAGGAGCCGTCGGCGATCATCGCCTCGATGGCGTCGTTGATCTTGTCCCGCAGTTCCTTGTCGCCCTTCTTCAACCCGATGCCGTAGTTCTCCGTGGTGAACGGCTTGCCGACCACCTTGAACGCGCCGCTGCTCTGCGCGGCGTAACCGGCCAGGATGATGTCGTCGGTGGTCACCGCGTCCCAGGAGCCGGCGCGCAGGCCCTCGAGGCAGAGCGAGTAGGTGTCGTTCGTCTGCAGTTGGGTGTCGGGGAAGTTCTTCTCGATGTTCTGGGCCGGCGTGGAGCCCTTCACCGAGCAGACCTTCTTGCCCTTGAGGTTGTCCGGGCCGTTGATGTCGGCGTTGTCGGCCCGCACCAGCAGCGATTGCCCTGCGGTGTAGTACGGACCGGCGAAGTCGACCTTGTCCTTGCGCTTGTCGTTGATCGAGTAGGTGGCGACGATGTAGTCGACCTGCCCGTTCTCGATCAGCGTCTCACGCTGCGGCGACGGCGCCTCCTTGAACGTGATCTGGTCCGGTTGCACGCCCAGTTTCCCCGCGACGTACTTCGCCACCTCGATATCGAAGCCGCTGTAGGACCCGTCCTTGTTCCGCAGGCCCAGACCGGGCTGATCGAACTTGATGCCGATGGTGAGTTTGCCGTCCTTGGCGTTGTCCAGGGCGGACTTGTCGTCGCCGCCGCCGCACGCGGTGGCTGTGGCGGCGGCGAGTGTCAGGGCGATCGCTCCGACGCCGATGCGCAGAGCGCGATTGATCCTCATCGAGTTCCTTCTCCCTCTCCGTGGGTGCTGGCCGCTGTCCGGCAGATCAGTGGCTCAAAATCTTGCCCAGGAAGTCTTTGGCCCGCTCCGACTTCGGGGCGGTGAAGAACGCCTCCGGCGGCGCGTCCTCCACCACCCGGCCGTCGGCCATGAAGAGCACCCGGTTCCCGGCGCGGCGCGCGAAGCCCATCTCATGGGTGACGACCAGCATCGTCATCCCCTCCTTGGCCAGCGACACCATCACCTCGAGCACTTCGTTGACCATCTCCGGGTCCAGCGCGGAGGTCGGCTCGTCGAACAGCATCACCTTCGGGTTCATCGCCAGCGCCCGGGCGATGGCGACGCGTTGCTGCTGCCCGCCGGACAGCTGCGCGGGGTACTTGTCGGCCTGATCGGCGATGCCGACCCGGTCGAGCAGTTGCATCGCGCGGGCGCGGGCGTCGTCCTTCTTCACCTTGCGGACCTTGACCGGCGCGAGCATGACGTTCTCGACGATCGTCTTGTGCGCGAACAGGTTGAACGACTGGAAGACCATGCCTACGTCGGCGCGCAGGGCGGCCAGCGCGCGGCCCTCGGCGGGCAGTGCGACACCATCGATGGCGATGTCCCCGGAGTCGATCGGTTCCAGCCGGTTGATGGTGCGGCACAGCGTCGATTTACCAGAGCCCGACGGGCCCAGAACGATGACGACCTGCCCTTTCGGGACCTCCAGGGTGATGTCCTTGAGTACGTGCAGGTCGCCGAAGTGCTTGTCCACATTGCGCATCAAGATCATCGGCGGCGCGCTGGTGGCGGCGCTGACGTCCCCGGCAGAGGCGTCCCCGGTCGTGCCGGGAGCGGCGGCGTCGTCGGTCATGGTCATGACCTTAGGCAAAAATCGGGGATTTGCCCGGCTTTCCGCGACACACCGTCTCGCCGCGCCGATTCGACATGTGCGCGTAACCTCACAGTCCCTGCGGCGTCGGCGGCAGACGCCCGGAGCCAGCGCCGATGCGCGCGAAAACCGCCGGAGGCCGCCCCGTACCCTGGATGGGTGGATTCGATCGGAAAGGCACTGTCGGCTCCCCCCGAGGGCACAGCACGCAGTTACGAGGTCCGCACCTTCGGCTGCCAGATGAACGTGCACGATTCCGAACGCTTGTCGGGTTTGCTGGAGGACGCGGGATATGTGAAGGCCGCGCCCGGCGCGACGGCCGACCTCGTCGTCTTCAACACCTGCGCGGTGCGCGAGAACGCCGACAACAAGCTCTACGGCACGCTCGGTCACCTGGCGCCGACCAAGGCGAGCCGTCCGGGCATGCAGATCGCCGTCGGCGGCTGCCTGGCGCAGAAGGATCGCGACGTCGTCGTGCGCAAGGCTCCGTGGGTGGACGTGGTCTTCGGCACCCACAACATCGGTTCGCTGCCGGTGCTGCTGGAGCGGGCCCGGCACAACCGGGAAGCCCAGGTGGAGATCCTGGAGTCGCTGGAGGCGTTCCCGTCCTCGCTGCCCGCCAAGCGCGAATCCGCCTACGCGGGCTGGGTTTCCATCTCGGTCGGCTGCAACAACACCTGCACCTTCTGCATCGTGCCCGCCCTGCGCGGCAAGGAGGTCGACCGCCGCCCCGGTGACGTGCTCGCCGAGGTGCAGGCGCTGGTGGACCAAGGCGTGCTCGAGGTGACGCTGCTCGGCCAGAACGTGAACTCCTACGGCGCGTCGTTCGCCGACCCGAGCGAGCCGCGCGACCGCGGCGCGTTCGCCAAGCTGCTGCGCGCGTGCGGGCACATCGACGGCCTGGAGCGGGTCCGCTTCACCTCACCGCACCCGGCCGAGTTCACCGACGACGTGATCGAGGCCATGGCCGAGACCCCCAACATCTGCCCACAGCTGCACATGCCGCTGCAGTCCGGCTCGGATCGGGTGCTCAAGGCGATGCGCCGCTCCTACCGCAAGGCCCGCTACCTCGGGATCATCGACAAGGTTCGCGCCGCGATGCCGCACGCCGCGATCACCACCGACATCATCGTGGGCTTCCCCGGCGAGACCGAAGAGGATTTCCAGGAGACCCTCGATGTCGTGCGGCAGGCGCGTTTCACCAGCGCCTACACCTTCCAGTACTCCAAGCGGCCCGGTACCCCCGCGGCGGACATGCCCGACCAGCTGCCCAAGGCCGTAGTGCAGGAGCGCTACGACCGCCTCATCGCGCTGCAGGAGGAGATCTCCTTGGCCGCCAACCGGCAACTGATCGGCACCGAGGTGGAGTTGCTCGTGGCCGAGGGCGCGGGCAAGAAGAACGCCGCGACCGCGCGCATGAGCGGCCGCGCCCGCGACGGCAGGCTGGTGCACTTCCGGCCGGGCGGCACCGCCGAGCCGATTCGCCCCGGCGACCTGGTCACGGTCGACATCACCGCCGCGGCGCCGCACCACCTCGTCGCCGATGCCGCGATCAAGACGCACCGCCGCACGCGCGCCGGTGACGCGCACGAACGCGGCGTCACGCCGAAGACCGCGCCGATCGGAGTGGGGCTCGGGCTGCCCCGCATCGGCGCGCCCACCCCGGAACCCGCGGCCGCGGGTTGCTCGACCGGCTGCGGCGCATGACCACCGGCCCGGACGACGACGCCACCCGCGATCGCGACGGGGCGGTTCCCCCGTCCGGTGACGACGCGTCCGCGGCGCGGCACCGGCCCGGCAGCCGCGACGCAGACGAACGAAACGAGGACTCAGTGAGCTCGGTCGAGAGCACCGGCGATTTCGAACAGTTCCGCGACGATCTCGACGCCGTCGAGCGCAAGATCGCCGGTGAGATCGATCCCGGCATCCGCGCCATGGTCGTGGCGGGTGCGGTGTTCCTGCTGCTGGCCTCGCTGGTCCTGTCGCACGCGGGCGCCGCGCGCGGCTTCGACGTGCTGTTGAACACCGACGTCGCGCGGACCGAGCACATCGGGCTTCCCTCGCGGGTCTTCGTCTGGTTCCTCGTGGTCTTCGGCATCGGGTTCTCGATGCTGGCGCTGATGACCCGCCGCTGGGTGCTGGCCTGGATCGCCGTCGCGGGCAGTGCCGTGGCAAGCGTGTTCGGTGTGCTCTCGATCTGGCACCGCCAGACCCCCGGCGTGGGCAACTACATCGGCGCGGGCCCCGGCATCGGGCTGATCCTGGGCGCCATCGTGACCGTCGTGCTCACCTTCCACTGGGTCCGCGTGGTGTGGAGCCGCACCACGCTGCACCTGGCCGCCGAGGAGCAGCGTCGCAACGCCGCCGCGGCCGCGGAGGAACGCGACCGGCGGCGCCTCATGGGCGACTCCTGACCTGATCGCACGCACGAGCGGCCCTTCCCGATGGGAAGGGCCGCAATCGTCGATCGAGCGAACTCAGCGGTTGCTGACGGCGCCTTCGGCGGCCTCGGCCCACTCCCGCCACTGCTTGGCCTGTTCCAGCGCCTTCTCCGCGTCGCGCGCGTTGCCCGCGGCCTGCGCTTTCGCCGCCTGCTCCTCGAACTGCGCCACGCGTTCGCGGAACTGGGCGGCGCGGGCCATCGCCTCGGGGTCGGTGCGCCGCCACTGCGCGTCCACGGCGTCGCGCACGCGCTTCTCGATCGCCCGCAGCTTGCCTTCCAGCTCCTGCATGCGCTCGCGCGGAACCTTGCCGATGGCGTCCCACTTCTCCTGGAGCTCGCGCAGCGCGCTGCGGGCCGCTTCCAGATCGGCGGACGGATCGATGAAGGCGTAGGCGCTCAGCAGTTCCTCTTTGGCGGTCGCGTGCTGTTCGAACTCGGCGTCGCGCTCGGAGACGGCGGCGTTGCGGGCGGCGAAGAAGACATCCTGCGCGCTCTTGAAGCGCCGCCACAGCGCCTCGTCGGCCTCGCGTGGCGCGCGCCCGGCGGCCTTCCACTCGGCGAGCAGATCGCGGAAGACGCCCGCGGTGGCCACCCATTCGGTGGAGCCGGACAGCTCCTCGGCCTGCACGCACAGTTCTTCCTTGCGTGACTTCGCGGCGGCGCGTTCGCGATCCAGTTCGGCGAAATGCGCGCCGCGGCGGCGGTTGAACGCCTCACGGGCCTTGGAGTAGCGCTTCCACAACGCGTCGTCCACCTTGCGGTCCACCCCCCGGATGGACTTCCACTCGTCGAGGATCTCGCGCAGCCGATCGCCCGCGGCCTTCCACTGGGTGGACTCGGCGGCGATCTTCTCCGCCTCGGCGGCCAGCGCCTCCTTGCGCTCGGTGTGCTCGTGCCGGGCGCGTTCCTTCTCTTCCTTGGCGTGCGCGGCGGCTTCTTCGGAGTGCTCGGCGATGGCCTGCAAGCGCCGGCCCAGCCCCTCGATGTCGCCGATCACCGCGGCGGTCGGCAGCGATTCGGCCAGCGCCACGGCGGCGGCCTTCGTCTTGCGCGCGTCCGCACCCGCGGCCAGCCGCGCCTCCAGCAGGGCGACCTCGGTGGCCAGGTCGTCGAACCGGCGGCCGAAGTGGGCCAGACCCTCCGTGGCGTCACCGGCCTGCCACGAGCCGACCTGGCGTTCGCCCTCGGGAGTCTTCACCCAGGCGGTGCCGTCCTCGTCGACCCGGCCCCACAGGCTCGGATCGGAGACGGTGGGGACCACGACGGGATGGGGATGCTGCTGGGCGGGGCCCGGGGCGGGTTTGACCGCGTGCGGCTTGGGCGGTGGAATCGAGCGGCCCGGTTTCGGGGCACCGGAAGAACGGGGCATCTTGCCGGGGCCGGCTTTCGCGGTTCCGTTGCTGTCGGTCATGTTTCCTCGTCCCTGCCGCGCGTCACGGCTGCCTGGTTACGCCCTAGCTCATCCCATTCAACCCGGTCCGAGCCCTTGTGACCATCGACCCATGCCTTCCCGAGGAGGAATCCCGGGGGTTTCCAACCCCTGATGACCTGGGTTGTAGCTCCTCGAACACTATCAATCCCGGCGGTATTTCCGGCAGAGACACTCGAAGCCGGGCGGTACCGGTGGTCCCGGCAACGACTACGGTTACGACGTGTTCTCCGTCGCCGCTCTCGTTCCGTCGCCACCCGTGCTGGTCCCCGAGCTGTGCGGCGGCGTGGCGGACGCGGTGGGAGCGGGCGATCCGGACCCGCGCGCGGTGCTGCGGTCCGCCGTGCTCGACACCGTACGCGCCTTCGCCGCCGTGGCGCAGCGCTGGACGGTGCTCGGCGTCGGCGCAGGTGAGAGCACGTTCGGTCCGGAGACCGCAGGCACGTTCCGTGGATTCGGCGCGGACGTGCGCGTCGGGCTCTCCGGCGCGGCGGTCGCCGCGGCGCAGCGGGCCGATGCCGGCCTGCCGTTGGCCGTGCTGATCGGGGGATGGCTACGCGGGCAGGTCGCCCCGGGCGCAACCGCCGAGGCGCGCATCGTCCCCGCCGACGCGACGGCGGAGCACTGCCGCGAGGCCGGGGCGAAGCTGCGCGCCGATCTGGACGGCGATGCCGCGCCGCGCGGTGTGCTGGTCGTCGCGGACGGCGCCGCGACGCTGTCCACCAAGGCGCCCGGTTACCTCGACGAACGGGCCCGGCCGGTGCAGGACCGGCTGGACCACGCCCTGAGCACGGGGGATCGCGCCGCGCTGCGGGCACTCGATCCCGGCCTGTGCGCCGAACTGAGCCTCTCGGGACGCGCCGCCTACCAGGTGCTGGCCGGGCTGTTCCTGACCGACCCGCTGGTCGAGACGCGGTACTGCGATGCCCCCTTCGGGGTCGGTTACCACGTGAGCATCTGGCGGCCCGCGCAAGGCGAGGCGCCGTGACCGATTCCGGCATCGCTCCGATCGCGGTGGTCGGTCCCACCGCCACCGGTAAATCCGATCTCGCCCTCGATCTGGCCGAACGGCTCGGTGGCGAGATCGTGAACATCGACGCCATGCAGCTCTACCGCGGCATGGACATCGGCACCGCGAAGCTGCCGCTCGCGCAGCGCCGGGGCATTCCACATCACCAGCTCGACGTGCTCGACGTGACGGATACCGCGTCCGTGGCCGCCTATCAGGCGGCGGCCAGCGCGGATGTCGTCGCGATCATGGGGCGTGGCCGGGTGCCCGTCATCGTGGGCGGTTCGATGATGTACGTCCAGGCGCTGCTGGACGAGTGGGAGTTCCCGGCCACCGATCCGGCCGTCCGGGCGCGCTGGGAGGCGGTGCTCGCCGAGCGTGGTGTCGCGGCCGTGCACGCGGCGCTGCGCGAAGCCGATCCGGTGGCCGCGGCCACCATCCTGCCCACCGACGGCCGCCGCATGGTGCGTGCGCTCGAGGTCGTCGAACTCACCGGACGGCCGTTCGCCGCCTCGGCGCCGACCATCGGGCCGCCGCGCTGGGGCACCGTCATCATCGGTGTGGACCGGGAGACCGCGGCCTTGGACGAGCGCATCGAGCGGCGCACCGCGGCGATGTTCGAGGGCGGGCTGGTCGAGGAGGTGCGCGGCCTCATCGAGCACGGCCTGCGCGAGGGCGTCACGGCTCGGCGCGCCATCGGCTACGCACAAGTCCTGGCCTATCTGGACAACGAATACGACCTGAACCACGCTCAGGAACGCACCCTGATCGGTACCCGGCGCTACGTGCGCAGGCAACGCTCCTGGTTCCGGCGCGATCCTCGGGTGCGGTGGGTGGACGGCGCCGCGCCGGAACCGGCCGCGAGGGCGCTGGCCCTGCTCGAAGAGAAAGAACGGACTCCGCAGTGACCCGACGTGTGAGCACGCGCAACGCCTCCGTCCAGGTGTGGCAGGCATATCTCAACAATCGCACCAAGCGTCATCGCGATGGTCGTTTCCTGGTGCAGGGGGTGCGTCCGATCACGCAGGCCGTGGCCAACGACTGGCCGCTGGAGACGTTGTTGTACCGCCTCGGCGGCCCGGAGCTGTCGGGCTGGGCGCGCGAAGTGCTGGACACCAGCAGCGTGCCGCAGGTCGGCCTGGTGCCCGAGCTGATGGCCGAACTCGGCGAGAAGTCCGGGGGGATACCGGAACTGGTGGCGGTCGCGGAGTCGCGGCAGCCCGAGCTGGAAACCTTCGAGCCGGGTGAGCCCGGGGAGGACGCGCCGGTGGTCGTGGTGTTCGACCGGCCCAACTCGCCGGGCAATCTCGGCACCCTGATCCGCTCGGCCGACGCGTTCGGGGCCTGCGGCGTCATCGTCACCGGGCACGGCGCCGACCAGTACGACCCGCAGGCCGTACGAGCCTCGACCGGTTCGCTGTTCGCCGTGCCGGTGATCCGCGCCGCCGGGCCCCCGCAGGTGCTGGAGTTCCGCAACCGGCAGGTGCGCCGCGGCATTCCGACCCGCATCGTGGGCACCGACGAGCACGCCGCGCACGCCGCCTACGACTACGACTTCACCGACGCGACCATCCTGGTCGTCGGCAACGAGACCAGCGGGATGAGCGCCGCTTGGCAATCGGCCTGCGACGACATGGTGTACATCCCGATGGGCGGCACGGCCAGCTCGCTGGGGGCGCCCTCGGCGGCCGCGGTGGCGCTCTACGAAATTTCCCGGCAGCGCCGGACGTTTGCCAAGTGACGACGAGATAGGGAGACATCGCACGTGCCGGATATCGAGTTCACCAAGGGCCACGGCACCCAGAACGATTTCGTGGTGCTGCCGGACCAGGGTGCCGACCTGGCGCTGACGGCCGCGCGGGTCGGCGCGCTCTGCGATCGCCGCCGCGGCCTCGGCGCTGACGGCGTGCTGCGGGTCGCGCGCGCCGGTGCGCTGCTGGACGCCGGGGTACTCGCGGAGATCCCGGACGGCATCGGCGCCGACGATTGGTTCATGGACTACCGCAACGCCGACGGTTCGATCGCCGAGATGTGCGGCAACGGCGTGCGCGTGTTCGCCCACTACCTGAACGTGTCGGGACTGGAGACCCGCGACAGTTTCGTCGTCGGCAGCCGTGCGGGCGCGCGCCCGGTGACGGTGCATGCCGGGAACTCGGTCACCGGCGATGTCACCGTCGGTATGGGGCCGGTGCGCGAACTCGGCGCGTCCACCGCGACCCTCGCGGGCTGGGCGCTGCCCGGCATCGGCATCGACGTCGGCAATCCGCATCTGGCCTGCGTCGATCCGGGGATGTCCGCGGACGCGCTCGGGAAGCTCGACCTGACCGTGGCGCCCGGCTTCGATCCGGACCTCTTCCCGCACGGGGTCAACGTCGAGATCGTCACCGCGCTGGACGCCGACGGTTCGGTCGACATGCGGGTCTACGAGCGCGGTGTGGGCGAAACCCGTTCCTGCGGAACGGGAACCGTCGCCGCGGCCGCCGCGGCGCTGGCCGCCGACGGCTTCCGGATCGCCGCGGACACCGGCCGGGTGACGGTTCGGGTGCCCGGCGGTGAGCTGACCGTCGGGCTGGAGCGCGGCTCGGCATGGCTGCGCGGGCCGTCGGTTCTGGTGGCCGCGGGCCGCCTCGCCGGATCGTGGTGGGACGGGCTGTGAGCGCCGCCCGCCGATAACCGCGTGCGTGCTGCGGTGATGTCGTGGCAGCATGGATGGTGTATGAGGAAATCAGAGACGTATGAATTCACTCCGGCGGACGCGAACGATCGCGCTGCCGAGGCGGCCGACGACGCCGTGACCGGCGACGACGCGGTGACCGGCGACGTGGTCGCCGAGCACGCCGCGCGAATGCGCCGGTCCGGCTGGTCGGCCGATCCCACCGTGGGCGAGCTGCAACTGGAGGACCGCAGCTCGCTGCGGCGTGTAGCGGGCCTGTCCACCGAGCTCGCCGACATCACCGAGGTCGAGTACCGGCAGCTGCGCTTGGAGCGCGTCGTGCTGGTCGGTGTCTGGACCGCGGGTACCGCCGCGCAGGCCGAGGCGAGCATGGCCGAACTGGCGGCGCTCGCCGAGACCGCGGGTTCCGAGGTGCTCGAAGCGCTGATCCAGCGCCGCGACCGGCCGGATCCGGCCACCTACATCGGCTCCGGCAAGGCCGAGGAGTTGCGCTCGGTCGTGCTGGAGACCGGCGCCGACACCGTCATCTGCGACGGCGAGCTCACTCCGGCGCAGCTGACCGCCCTGGAGAAGGTGGTCAAGGTCAAGGTGGTCGACCGGACCGCGTTGATCCTGGACATCTTCGCCCAGCACGCCACCTCCCGGGAGGGCAAGGCGCAGGTCTCGCTGGCCCAGATGGAGTACATGCTGCCCAGGTTGCGCGGTTGGGGCGAGTCGATGTCCCGGCAGGCCGGTGGCCGCGCGGGCAGCAACGGCGGCGTGGGTCTGCGTGGTCCCGGTGAGACCAAGATCGAAACAGACCGTCGTCGGATCCGCGAGCGCATGGCCAAGCTGCGCCGGGAGATCCGGGAGATGAAGACCGCGCGCGACACGATGCGGGCGCGCCGCAACTCCAGCGGCATCCCGTCCGTCGCGATCGTCGGCTACACCAACGCGGGCAAGTCGAGCCTGATGAACAAGCTCACCGGCGCGGGCCTGCTGGTCCAGGACGCGCTGTTCGCCACCCTCGACCCGACCACCCGCCGGGCGGAGCTGGACGACGGGCGCGAGGTCGTCTTCACCGACACCGTCGGCTTCGTGCGGCACCTGCCCACGCAACTGGTCGAGGCGTTCCGTTCCACCTTGGAGGAGGTGACCGGCGCCGATCTGCTGCTGCACGTGGTGGACGGTTCCGACGCACTGCCGGCCGAGCAGATCAAGGCCGTCCGCGAGGTGATCACGGACGTGATCAAGGAATCCGGCACGCCCGCCCCGCCGGAACTGCTGGTGGTGAACAAGACCGACGCGATGGGGCCGACCGAGCTCACCAACCTGCGCGCGCTGCTGCCGGACGCGTCGTTCGTGTCCGCGCACACCGGTCGCGGCATCGACGCGCTGCGCGAGCGGCTCGCCGAAATGCTCGGCGGGCTGGACGTGGAGATCAGCGTGCTGCTGCCGTACACGCGCGGCGACCTGCTCGCCCGCATCCATGCCGACGGCCGCATCTTCGACTCCCGCCATGAGGAAGGCGGGACCCGCGTTCACGCGCGCGTCCCGCACGCCCTGGCGGCCGCCCTGTCGGAGTACGCGCACGCGGGCACGGGGGAGTCCGGCGAGTAAGCCACTCTGAGTGGCGACTCGGTCCAGCGTCAGCGGGCGGTGGTGGGGGCGCCGCCGGTGGTCTCCCGTGCCTCGTCATGTGTGCACACGTCGGCCCGGGGCGCTCCGGCCGCAGTTGTGCGCGGGTCGATCCGCTGACTCCCGCCTTGCCGGCGCTGTAGGCCGCCGGAGGTAGCCTGGCTGCCATATGGCTTCCTGCGGGGGAGAGTGCCTCGGTATGGATGCCCCGGCGGGGCGATGACTTGCGAGTTCGCGACGGGCTTGCCGGGACGGAGGAACGAGCTGGTCGCTCGACCAAATGGGCGTGTCGCGGTATGACGCGCACATCCGGTGCGACGCAGTCGATTTCGTTGCGCTATCGTCATCGAATCGACACCAGGAGGGTTCATGTCGGACGCCCGCTCCGATTCCCGCACCCGGCGCTCCGGCGCCGCGAGCAGCGCCGATCCGGCGCTCACCGACGGTGCGCCGCTGTCGGTCGCGCTGACCGACACCGATCTGCGGGTGATCGACACCCTGCTCGCGCCGCTGCGCGCGTGGACCAGTCCGCGTTTCTACGGCTTGGAAAACATCCCCGCCGATGGCCCCGTGCTGCTGGTCGGTAACCACAACTTGCTGGGCGGCATCGACGCGCCGATGCTGCTGCCCGAGGTGCTGCGCCGCCGCGGCCGCCTGATCCGCGGTCTCGCCGAGAACGTGCTGATCAATGTGCCCGGCGTACGTCACCTGCTGCACCACTACGGCGCGGTGCGCGGGACTCGGTCCAACTGCCTGGCCCTGCTGCGGCGCGGTGAGGCCGTGATGGTGTTCCCCGGCGGCGGCCGGGAGGCGGTGCGCCGCAAGAACGAGAAGTACCTGCTGAAGTGGGAGGGCCGCAGCGGCTTCGCGCGCATGGCCATCGAAGCGGGCGCGCCCATCGTCCCGGTCGCGATGATCGGCGTCGACGACGCCTACGACATCGTGGTGGACGGCGACCATCCGATCCTGCGCCCGCTGCGCTGGACCGTGGAAGCGCTCGGCCTCAGCCGCGACCTCACCCCGCCGCTCATCCGCGGAGTCGGTCCCACCGTGATCCCGCGGCCGGAGCGCTTCTATTTCTCCGCGGGCGCGCCCATCGACCCGGCGCCCTGGCGCGACGCGGGCGACATGCACGCCGCCGCGGTCGAATTCCGCGATGTGGTGCGCAAGGCGCTGGAGGAGGAGATGAACTTCCTCTTCGCCGAACGGGCGCGGGACCAAGGCCGCACCCTGGTGGGTCGTGTGCGGGGTTGGCTGAACCTCTGACGGTTCTCCTGTCCGGCCTACCCCGGCTCTCGATCCGGTGACTACCGATCGGACCGAGCGGGGGTACGGGGTCGCTCCGGTGTAGTCGCCGCCGAGCGGGGACGAAGTCGACGTCGGATGCACTCCGAGTCCGGTCGGTACGACCGGTTCGCGGCGCCGAAGCCATAAGTGCAGCGAGTTCGATCGGCAGGTCGGCCCGTCGGACGCACCTGGATGTGATTGCGCCGCGTGATGGCGCCGGAGTGGGTGGTCCGCGCCTCCCTGATGCACCAGTTGTCGCGCGGGTCGCATGGCGCAGAAGGCGGCGGTGAAGGCTGGGTGGCCGTGGTGAACCGGTTGCGCGTCAGAGCGCCCACCCACGTAGGTCTTCCGCATGGGTGGGCTGGCTCGAGCGTTCGCCGCCCACCGGCGCGGGTTCTGGCACTACCAGCGGAAAGGACCGGTAGCGGACAGGCTCGAGCTGCCCGGTAGTGGCCACCGGACCGGCGATCGGCCGACCTCGCCGAAGAATCGGGGTGGAATCAAGCGATGCCCGGCGTTGTCGTCCCCCCGCCGCTCCCGAGTTCCCGATCGTTTGCGGGGAATCTCGCCTACTGATCCGGTCCCGCGCCGCTGCTCCTGGTGAGACCATGGTTCTGGCCCCAGAAGTGAACAGAGATTCTCCTTCCGGGTACGGTATGGGGCAACGACTGGTCGGTGTGGACCGGCCGGTGTGGTCACTAGGAGGTTGGCGTGGAACGCACACTGTTCGAACCCGAACACGAACTGTTCCGGGAGTCGTTCCGCAAGTTTCTCGATCAGCACGTCGCGCCGAATCACGCGAAGTGGGAGGAGCAGGGCATCGTCGACCGGGAGGTCTGGCTCGAGGCGGGCAAGCAGGGCTTTCTCGGCATGGCCATGCCGGAGCAGTACGGCGGCGGCGGGGTGAAGGATTTCCGCTACAACGCCATCGTCTCGGAGGAGTCGGTACGCGGCCAGTACTCCGGTCTCGGCTTCTCGCTGCACAACGATGTGATCGCGCCTTACCTGCTCGAGCTGGCCAACGAGGAGCAGAAGCAGCGCTGGTTGCCCGGTTTCTGCGCGGGCGAGATCATCACCGCGATCGCGATGACCGAACCGGGCACCGGTTCGGATCTGCAGGGCATCAAGACCCGCGCGGTGCGCGACGGGGACGACTGGATCCTCAACGGCGCCAAGACCTTCATCACCAACGGCATCAACTCCGACATCGTGATCGTGGTGGCGCAGACCGACCCGGAGAAGGGCGCGATGGGCTTCAGCCTGTTCGTGGTCGAGCGCGGCATGCCCGGCTTCGAACGCGGCCGCAACCTGGACAAGCTCGGCCTCAAGGCCCAGGACACCGCCGAGCTGAGCTTCACCGACGTGCGCGTGCCCGGCAAGAACCTGCTCGGCACCGAGGGGATGGGCTTCATCCACCTCATGCAGAACCTGCCGCAGGAGCGGCTGTCGATCGCCGTCATGGCGGCGGCGGCCATGGAGTCCTGCCTGGACATGACCGTCCAGTACGTCCGCGACCGCAAGGCGTTCGGCAAGCCGATCGGCGCGCTGCAGAACACCCGCTTCGTGCTCGCCGAACTGGCCACCAAGACCACCGCCGTGCGCCTGATGGTGGACAAGTTCATCGAACTGCTCAACGAGGGCAAGCTGACCGCCGAGGACGCGGCGATGGCCAAGTGGTGGAGCACCGAGGAGCAGCTCGACCTGATCAACCGCTGCCTGCAACTGCACGGTGGATACGGCTACATGAAGGAATACCCGATCGCGAAGGCCTACATGGACGCTCGCATCCAGACCATCTACGGTGGCACCACCGAGATCATGAAGGAGATCATCGGGCGGAGCCTGAAACTCTCCTGACAGCGCGCGGGTTTCCGCTCGGGTCGCCGTCCGCCGTCGGCCCGGGCATCGCCTGGGGCACAATCGCCTCCCGAGGTGCCGACGGACTCGACGTCCGTCCATCACCCGAAGCGGAGGAGATGCGATGCCGAGTCTGGCCAACCAGGTCGTGCGCGGGTATTTGAGGGCGACGCGCGCCAACCGGGTATTCGTCGACGCCGGCGCGGCGCGGGAGCGTGTTCGCGATCTGAGCCTGCGGCCCCGGCGCTACGGTCCGCCGCGCCGGCTGCGCGCGGATGTGGCGATCACGGTGGACCGTCGCGGCGGCTGGCCGGTCTACACGCTGACTCCGCGCGGGCAGCGGCCCCGGGGGAATGTCGTGTACGCCCACGGTGGCGGCTGGGTGCACGAGATCGCACCGCAGCATTGGGCACTGTGCGCGGCCGTCGCCGCGGAAACCGGTGCGGCCGTGACTGTCGCGATCTACCCGCTGATTCCGTTCGGGACGGCCGCGCAAGTCGTCCAAGGCTTCGTCGAGCTGGTGCTCGCGAACCGGGAAACCTACGAGAACGTCTGTCTGGCAGGGGATTCCGCCGGTGGGCAGATCGCGCTGTCGGCCGCGGTGGTGTTGCGGGACGAGCATCGCGTGCGGTTGCCGGGCACCGTGCTCATCGCACCCGCCCTCGATCTCTCGCTGAGTAATCCGGAGATACCGGTCGTGCAGCCCCGCGACCCGTGGCTGGGCGTCGCGGGGACTCGGGTGCTCATCGAGCACTGGCGGGGCGACCTCGAGATCGCCGACCCGAGGGTCAGCCCGCTCGCCGCCGACCTGCGCGGGCTCGGTCCGCTGACGGTCTTCTGCGGCACCGACGACATCCTGCACCCGGACACGCGCCTGCTGGTGGACGCGGCACGTCGCGCCGGAGTCACGGTGGACTACCACGCCGGGCAGGGGCTGCCGCATGTCTATCCACTGACGCCGACCCCAGAAGGACGGGCCGCCCGCAGGATCGTCATCGAACGTTTGCGCAGCGCACTCGGGGATTGAGCGAATCCCCGGTCGATATCGCCGCCGACAACGGTGCGGTAGTCAGACGCGAGTGGGCAGGGTTACGACGAAGCAGGCGCCGCCGGCCGTGCCGTCGGTGACCCGGATGGTGCCCCCGTGGCGCTCCACGACATCGCGGACGATGGCCAGGCCCAGACCCGCGCCGCCTTCGTCGCGGCTGCGCGCGTCGTCCAAGCGGACGAACCGCTGGAAGATGCGCTCGCGATCGGCGGGCGGCACACCCGGGCCGTCGTCGCCGACCGACAATGTCGCCCGCCCGTCGGCGCTGCGCTGCACGGCTACCCGCACGATGCTCGCGGCATGCCGCTGGGCGTTGTCGACGAGGTTGCCCAGGACGCGCGCGAGCTGGGTACGGCTGCCGGTGACCGCGACCGCGTCCTCCGGTGTCGCGATCTCCACGGCCACCCGGTCGCCCGCACGGTGCTCCAGTTCGTCGCGAACCAGCACTGTCAGGTCCACGCGATCCGCACGCGGTTGCTCGCCCGCGTCGAGCCGGGCCAGGAGCAACAGGTCGGCCGCGAGGTGTTCCAGCCGGATGGTGTCGCCGATCAGGCCGTCCAGTTCCAGCAGGTCGGGGTGCGCCTGGGCGACCTCGAGCTGGGTGCGCAGGCTGGCGATGGGGCTGCGCAATTCGTGGGCGGCGTCGGCGATGAACCGGCGCTGGCGCTCCCCGGATTCCTCCAGGGCGGCGAGCGTGGCGTTGGTGGTGGTCGCCAGCCTGCCGATCTCGTCGCGGGAGCCCGGTTCGGGCACGCGCCGGGACAGATCGCCGTCCATGATCTCGGCCAGCTGCCTGCGGATCGCCTCCACCGGGCGCAGGGCGCGCCTGGTGACCAGCCAGGTCACCAGGGCGACCAGGGCGAGCAGCGGCGGCAGGCCGATCAGCATCGCTTGCCGCGCGTCCGCCACCGCGCTGTCGGCGGTCTCCAGCGAGGAGCCCGCGTAGACGGTGGCGGGCTGTCCCCCGGGTGCGGTCACCGCGAGGGCGGCGACCCGGAACGGGTGCGGGCCGTCCTCGGTGTCCACCGTCAGCCGTACGTCGCCGAATTCCGCGTCGGCCGTTGTGGGGTCCGCGCTCGGGGAGGGGCTTTCGTCGTCGTCCGATTCCCCCTCGTCCTCGTCATCTGCGTCGTCCTCCTCGTCCTCGTCCTCGTCGTCTCGGTCCTCGGAGGCCTTCGCGAGGGGCCCGAAGTCGGCCATCGGGGGTTTCCCCGCGAGTTCGTCAGCGGCCGCGAGGACGCGGCGGTCGATCGAAACGATCTGCACCGGTCGATCTTCGGCGTCCGGAAGCGACAATCGCGCGAGGTCGGCGCCCGAGGCGAGCTGGGTCGCCACGTCGCGCGCGGTGGTCTCCGCCTGCAATTCGGCGCTGTGCACCAGGTTGTGCCGCAGCACCGCCAGCACCGTGAGCCCGGCGGCCGTCAGCGCCACCGCGACGACCGCCGTCGCCGCGACCGTGGTGCGGGTGCGGACCGATCGCCACCACGCACGCCCGCTCCGCTCAGGCACGGTCGGCTGCCAGCCGGTATCCGGCGCCGCGGACGGTGGTGATCGTCCGGCGCCCGAACGGCGCGTCGATCTTGCGGCGCAACGTGCTGATGTAGACCTCGACGATGTTCGGATCACCGTCGTAGGCGAAATCCCAGACGTGGTGCAGGATATCGGCTTTCGACACCACCTCCCCCGCGCGGACGGCCAGGTGCTCGAGCACGGCGAACTCCTTGGCGGTGAGCGTCACGTCCTGCGAGCCGCGGCGGCAGGTCCGGGTGCCCGGGTCCACGATCAGGTCGCCGACGCGCAGTACCCGTGCGCCACCGCGGGTTCGGCGGCGCAACAGGGCGCGAATGCGGGCCAGCAGCACGAGGTAGGAGAACGGCTTGCTGAGGTAGTCGTCGGCACCGGTGTCCAGCCCCTCGGCCTCGTCGTATTCGCCGTCCTTCGCGGTCAGCATGAGCACCGGTGTCTCGTGGCCCCCGGCGCGCAGCGCGGCGCAGACCCGGTAACCGTTCATGCCGGGCAGCATGATGTCGAGGATGATCAGGTCGTAGTCGGTGGTGGTCGCCAGGTGCAGCCCCTCGGCGCCGTCGTGCACCACATCCACGGCAAATCCCTCGGCCGACAAGCCTTTTGCCAGTGTGAGAGCCAGACGTTTCTCGTCCTCCACGATCAGCAGACGCATCCACCAAGAGTGGCAGACCGATCCTGAAACCGTCTTCAGGTGGCTTCAGCTCGCCTTCAGTTCCGTGCGTCACCGTAGTCGCATTCGAATCAGCACTCCCGCAGGAGGTTTCGCATGACAACCGTTTTCCGCCGTGCCTACGCCGGTCTTCGCTGGCTCCTCGTCGGCATGGCCGTCGCGGGCGTCGTCGTCGGTCTCAGCGCGGCCCTGGCCGCTGTCGCCACCGGCGGGCCGGACGATCACACCGTCGCCTTCCGCTCGTCCGCGGGGAACTGGTCGCTGGTGGCCGACACCGGGATCAGCGGGCAGCAGGCGATCGACAAGGCGGTGCGCGCCGTGCCAGGCGGGCAGGTCCGGTCCACCGAGTTCGACTCCGAGCGCGGCACCGCGGTCTGGGAGGTGGAGCTCATCACGCCCGCGGGCGTGCGCTACGACGTGACGATCGATGCGAGCAGCGGCGCGGTCCACAGCGCGGTCGACAATGACTGACCTTCCTCGGCGGCGCGAGGTGTGACGGGTCGGTGCTCGGGTAAGCACGAGGTGTTTGCTGCCGGGCGGCGGGGATCCGGAGGGGGATCCCGGCCGTGGCTTCACCGATGGCATGCCCCCGGTCGGCGTCGTGCTCGAGGCCATGCAGATGCGTTCGCCGAGCATCGTGGATTGGGTCCGCACCGCGTTTGCCCGGGAGTAGCCTCAAGGTTGTCCGCTCGAGGAATCGAGGTCGCGATGCACGAGATGGCCATCACGCAGAGCGTCATCGACGCCGTCTGCGAGCACGCGGCGGGCCGGCGGGTGCATTCCGTCACCGTCGAGGTCGGCGCGCTGTGCGCCGTCGTGCCCGATGCCATGCGGTTCTGTTTCGAAGTCGCCGCCGAGGCGACGGTAGCCGAGGGCGCGCAGCTGGTCCTGGTGGAGATCCCCGGGGTAGGGGCGTGCCGGACCTGCGGAGCCGAGTTCCGGCTGCCGGACCCGATCCTGCTGTGTCCCTGCGGCAGCGCCGATGTCGAGATTCGCGCCGGGCGCGAGCTGCGTATCCGATCCATGGAGGTGAGTGAGGCATGTGCGCAACCTGCGGTTGCGGCGACGACGCCGCCGCGCTGATTCGCGTCCCGCACGACCACCAGCACTCCGAGGCGCACGACCACGCCCATGAGCACCCCCATCCCCATGAGCACACGCACGGCCCGGACGCCGACCACGTCCACGTGCCCGCCACCGAGACCGTCAGCCTGGAACTGAAGGTGCTGGCCAAGAACGACGAACTGGCGCAGCGCAACCGGGCCTGGCTGGCCGAGCGCGACATCGTCGCCCTCAACATGACCAGCTCGCCGGGCGCGGGTAAGACCAGTCTGCTGGAACGCACCATCCGCGAGTCCGGCCGGACGCCGATCGCGGTGATCGAGGGCGACCAGGCGACATTGCTCGACGCCGAACGGATCCAGGCCACGGGGTGCCGGGTCGTGCAGGTCAACACCGGCGCGGGATGTCACCTGGACGCCGAGATGATGTATCGCGCGCTGGAGAAGCTCGACCCGGCGCCCGGCACGCTGCTGTTCGTCGAGAACGTCGGCAATCTGGTCTGCCCGGCGCTGTTCGACCTGGGGGAGCGGGAGAAGGTGGTCGTCATCTCGGTGACCGAGGGGACCGACAAACCGCTGAAGTATCCGCACATGTTCCAGGCGGCAGGCCTGGTCTTGGTGAACAAGACCGATCTGCTGCCGTATGTCGATTTCGATCTGGACCGATGCCGGGAGTACATCCATTCGATACATCCCGGCGTCGAGGTCCTTCCGCTGTCCGTGAGCAGCGGTGCAGGCCTGTCTACCTGGTATGACTGGCTGGCCGAGCGGCGTCGCGCGGCCGGTTCGGCGGCTCTTGAGGAAGCCGCCGGGCGCGCTTAAGGTGAAGTGATCAGGATCACATCGACGGGTGACCCCTTCTTCGAGAAAGGCGAGATTCGGCCCCCGGTGGTCCGCTGCGGAAGGTGGCGAGATATGCCCACTCAGGAAGCAGTACGAGCCGAAGAAACGCTGATCCACGTTCTCTGGATCAACGCCGGACTCAGTTGTGACGGTGACTCGGTCGCCTTGACGGCGGCCACGCAGCCGAGCATCGAAGAAATCGCTCTCGGCGCCCTGCCCGGTCTGCCCAAGATCGCCGTGCACTGGCCGCTCATCGACTTCGAGTGCGGCCCGAACGGCGGCGCCGATGATTTCCTGGAGTGGTTCTTCAAGGCCGACCGCGGGGAACTCGAGCCGTTCGTTCTGGTGGTCGAGGGCTCGATCCCGAACGAGCAACTCAAGGAAGAGGGCTACTGGTGCGGGTTCGGCAACAATCCCGCCACCGGACAGCCCATGACGACCAGCGAATGGCTGGATCGTCTCGCGCCGAAGGCCACGGCCATCGTGGCGGCGGGCACCTGCGCGACCTACGGCGGCATCCACGCGATGGCGGGCAACCCGACCGGCGCGATGGGCGTGCCGGATTACCTCGGCTGGGACTGGAAGAGCAAGGCGGGCATTCCGATCGTGTGCGTGCCGGGCTGCCCGATCCAGCCGGACAACATGTCGGAGACGCTCACCTATCTGCTCTACATGGCGACCGGACAGGCGCCGATGATCCCGCTCGACGAGGCGTTGCGGCCCAAGTGGCTGTTCGGGGCGACCGTGCACGAGGGCTGCGACCGGGCGGGCTACTACGAGCAGGGTGAGTTCGCCACCGAGTACGGCTCGCCGAAATGCATTGTGAAGCTCGGCTGCTGGGGGCCCGTGGTCAAGTGCAACGTCCCCAAGCGCGGCTGGATCAACGGCCTGGGTGGCTGCCCGAACGTCGGCGGCATCTGCATCGGCTGCACCATGCCGGGCTTCCCGGACAAGTTCATGCCGTTCATGGACGAACCACCGGGCGGGAAGCTCTCGTCCAGCGCATCGGGGCTCTACGGATCGGTGATCCGCAGCCTCCGTCACATCACCGGACGCACCGTCGACAAGGAGCCGCACTGGCGGCACCGGGGCCGGAAGCTGGAGACCGGCGCGACCCGCACTTGGTAGGAGGATCTCTGATGACACAGATCATCCCGGAGCCGTCGCACCGGACGATCGAGCCGGACCGTCTCGTCGAGATGGCGTGGGACCCGATCACCCGCATCGTCGGCAGCCTCGGCATCTACACCAAAATCGACTTCGAGAACCGGGAAGTGGTCGAGTGCCACAGCACCTCGTCCATCTTCCGCGGCTATTCGATCTTCATGAAGGGCAAGGACCCGCGCGACGCGCACTTCATCACCAGCCGCATCTGCGGCATCTGCGGTGACAATCACGCCACCTGTTCGTGCTACTGCCAGAACATGGCCTACGGCGTGCGCCCGCCGCACCTCGGCGAGTGGGTGGTGAACCTGGGCGAAGCCGCCGAGTACATGTTCGACCACAACATCTTCCAGGAGAACCTGGTCGGCGTGGACTACTGCGAGAAGATGGTCTCCGAGACCAACCCGGGCGTGCTGGCCAGGGCGGAGAACACCGAGGCGCCGCACGCGGGCGACCACGGGTATCGCACGATCGCCGACATCATGCGGGCGCTCAACCCGTTCACCGGTGAGTTCTACCGGGAGGCGCTACAGGTCAGCCGGATCACCAGGGAGATGTTCTGCCTGATGGAAGGCAGGCACGTCCACCCGTCCACGCTGTATCCCGGTGGACCCGGCACGGTCGCGACGATCCAATTGATGACCGATTACCTGTCCCGGCTGATGCGCTATGTGGAGTTCATGAAGAAGGTCGTGCCGATGCACGACGACCTGTTCGACTTCTTCTACGAGGCGCTGCCCGGCTACGAGAAAGTCGGTCTGCGGCGCACGCTGCTGGGTTGCTGGGGCTCGTTCCAGGACCCGGAGTTCTGCAATTTCGAGTACAAGGACATGGCCGACTGGGGCCGCAAGATGTTCGTCACCCCCGGCGTCGTGGTCGACGGCAAACTGCTGACCACCTCCCTGGTCGACATCAACCTCGGCCTGCGGATCCTGCTGGGCAGTTCGTACTACGAGGACTGGACCGATCAGGAGATGTTCGTGCAGACCGATCCGCTGGGCAACCCGGTGGACCGGCGCCATCCCTGGAACCAGCACACCAATCCCCGGCCGCAGAAGCGAGACCTGGACGAGAAGTACAGCTGGGTGATGTCGCCACGCTGGTTCGACGGCACCGACCACCTCTCGCTGGACACCGGAGGCGGCCCGCTGGCCCGGCTGTGGTCTACGGCGCTGGCCAACCTCATCGACATCGGGTATGTGAAGTCGACCGGGAACAGCGTGCAGATCAACCTGCCGAAGACCGCGCTCAAAGGCCCGGTCACGCTGGAGTGGAAGATCCCGGTGCACGGCAGCAACACTCTCGAGCGCAACCGCGCGCGCACCTATTTCCAGGCGTACGCGGCGGCCTGCGCGCTGCACTTCGCGGAGAAGGCGATGGCGGAGATCCGGGCCGGCCACACCAAGACCTGGGAGAAGTTCGAGGTCCCCGAGGAAGGCATCGGCTGCGGCTTCACCGAGGCGGTGCGCGGCGTGCTGTCGCATCACATGGTGATCCGGGACGGCAAGATCGCCAACTACCACCCGTATCCGCCGACGCCGTGGAATGCCAGCCCGCGCGACAGCTACGGCACGCCCGGCCCCTACGAGGACGCGGTGCAGGGCCAGCCGATCTTCGAGGAGAACGATCGCGAGCACTTCAAGGGCATCGACGTCATGCGCACGGTGCGCAGTTTCGATCCGTGCCTGCCGTGCGGCGTGCACATGTACCTCGGCAACGGAAAGTCGCTGGAGAAACTGCACTCACCGACGCAGACGCTCACCCCCGAGTGAGTCCGCGTCGGGCGAAACGACCGGAGGTGACGGTGGAGGATCGCCCGGACGACCAGGACGACGCGACATTCGGTGAGACCCGGTGGCGGGAAGCCGGCGATCGCATCGAGACCTTGCTCGAGGCGAGTTCGGCGGGCGGCGCGCTCGCCCGCGAGCGCGCCGAGCAACTGGTGCGCGAACTGGTCGGACTCTACGGCGCGGGGCTGACCCGCGCGGTCGCGCTGCTCGACGCGGACGCGGTCGAGCGGTTGGCCCGTGACGATCTGGTCGCCAGCCTGCTGCTGGTGCACGGGTTGCATCCGCACGATGTGTCCACCCGGGTGCGCACCGCGCTGGACAGCGTGCGCCCCTACCTCGGTTCGCACGGCGGTGACGTCCACCTGGTCGACATCGTCGACGGGGTGGTCCGCTTGGAACTGGCGGGTAGCTGCAAGAGCTGTCCGTCCTCGTCGGTGACGCTCGAACTGGCCGTCGAGGACGCGGTGCGGGCGGCGGCGCCGGAAATCGAGTCCATCGAAGTGGTGGCCGCGCAGACGGAGTCGGCGGGGGTGATCTCCGCCGACTCGCTGTTCTCCCGCGTGCGCGCGGACGGCGCACGGTCCGGCAACTGGGTCGCGGTGCCCGAACTGGCCGAGTTGAGCGCGGGCGAGGTGGGCGGCTTCGACGTCGCCGGGCTGATCGTGCTGGCCTGCCGGGTCGGCGAGGAACTGTACGCCTACCGGGACCACTGTCCCGGCTGCGACGGCTCCCTCGCGGGCGCGGTGCTGGAACGGCGCGTGGGATTCCCGGCCGGTGACGCGGTGCTGCGGTGCCCCACCTGCCGGGCGCACTACGACGTGGTGCACGCGGGGGCCCGGGTCGACGGCGACGGGCATCTCGAACCGCTTCCCGTGCTCGTGCGATCCGGCGAACTGTCGGTGGCGGTGCCGGTGGGGGTGCACGGGTGAGCACACCGTTTCGCGCGCTCCAGCGAATCGCCGCCGACCGCGGGCCCGCTCCCCGGCCCGGCGAACGGTGCGAGATGTGCGCGGAGCCGATCGCCGAGCAGCACCAGCACGTGGTGAACGTCGAGGGCAGGCAGCTGATGTGCGTGTGCCGCGGCTGCTATCTGCTGTTCGTCGACCAGAACGCGGCGCTGCGCTATCGAGCGGTGCCGGATCGGTATCTCGCGTTCCCCGATTTCACGATCAGCCGGGCGGAGTGGGACGCGCTGGAGATCCCGGTGAACCTGGCGTTCTTCTTCCGCAATTCCGCGCTGGAGCGGACGGTGGCGTTCTATCCCGGGCCCGCGGGCGCGACGGAATCGGAACTGCCGCTGGAGCAATGGAACGCGATCCTGCACCGGCATCCCGAGCTGGATGTGCTCGCTGCCGACGTGGAAGCGCTGCTCATCCGGGTGCCCGACCGCCGCACCGAGCAGGCGGCCTGCCTGCTGCTGCCGATCGACGCCTGCTACGAGTTCGTCGGCCGGATGCGGCTGCTGTGGCACGGCTTCGACGGCGGTCAGGACGTGCACCGGTATCTGGAACAGTTCTTCGCCGAGGCGTCGGCGCGCGCGAGAGCCGGGGGTGCGGCATGAGCCCGGTGTACTCGACGACGTTCGCCGTGCTCGAGATGAAACCCGAGCCGTACGCCGTCGCGCCGATCCTATCCGCGCGCGTCGGCATCGCCGCGCTCGCGGAGGAACCCGTGCACGCCATCGCCCTGCGCGCGCAGGTGCGCATCGAGCCCTTCCGCCGCGGCTACTCCGACGAGGAGGCCGCGGGCCTGGTCGATCTGTTCGGTCCGCGCGAACGCTGGCACGAGACCCAGCGTTCGTTTCTCTGGATGCACTGCGCCACCATGATTCCGGGTTTCACCGGCGGCGCCGAAGTGGATCTGCCGATGCCGTGCACCTACGACTTCGAGGTGACCGGTTCGAAGTACCTGCACGCGTTGCGCGACGGTGTGGTTCCGCTGCTTTTCCTGTTCAGCGGCACCGTTTTCATCCGGGGCAGTACCGGATTCGCCATCCAGCAGATCCCGTGGGATCGCGAGGACAAGTTCGAGATGCCCGTGGCGGTGTGGCAGAACCTGATGGCCGCGTACTTCCCGAATTCGGGGTGGGTGCGGCTGCACAACGACACCCTCCGTGCGCTGGCCGCCTACAAGTCCGGCCACGGCCTGCCCGGTTTCGACGACGCGGTGACCCGCCTGCTGACCAGCACCGAGGAGACGCCGTGACGACCGCCGACGCCCGCGCCCGCGCTCGTGCCGTTGCCGACGCGGTGCTCTACGAGGGCTACTTGCTCTACCCCTACCGGGCCGACGCGCGCAAGAACCAGTCGCGATGGCAGTTCGGCGTGCTGGGTCCGCGCGGAGCCGCCGCCGCAGGGGTCGGGGAGGAGCAGACGCTGTCGGCGCAGTGCCTGGTCGCCCCCGGCGAACATCCGGAGATCACCCTGACCGTCCGGTTCCTCCAGCTCCAGCGCCGCCAAGTGATGGACGCCGACGGCGCGTCCGTCGCCGAGTGGTCCGACGGCGAGCGGTCGTGGCTGTCCTGGGACGAGGCGGTCGAGCGGGAGGTCGTCATCGGTCCGGTCCCGCCGGGCCGCCTCGTGCGGGCACTGGACATCCCGGGCGGCCGCGACACCGAGGAGATCGCCACGACCGCCGCCCCCGGGCGAGGCACGCTCGTGCGTACCCGGCTGCCGCTGGCAGGCGAGCTGGAACTCGCGGCCGACCGGGACGACGGCTTCGCGCGGCTTACCGTCATCCTGCGCAATGTGGGCGAACCCGCGACCGACCAGCGCGACGCCATCGCCCGCTCGCTGATCGGCGCGCACGTCATCGCGGAGATCACCGGCGGAGAGTTCGTCTCGCTGCTGGAACCGCCGCCGGACGCGGTGGCCGCGGCCGCCCGCTGCGATCGGTACCGCTGCTTCCCGGTGCTCGCGGGGCCGCCCGGCGACTACAGCATGCTGCTGATCTCGCCGATCATCCTCTACGACCACCCGGAGATCGCGGAGCAGAGCGAAGGCGCGCTGTTCGACTCCACCGAGATCGACGAGATCCTCACGCTGCGGATCCTCACGATGACCGACGCGGAGAAGGCGCGGGCGCGGGCCACCGATCCGCGCGCGGCGGAGATCATCGACCGCTGCGAAGCCATGTCACCCGACGCGATGCGGCAGCTGCACGGGGTGCTGCGCGACCCGCACGCCGAGGGGCCGGGACTGATCCCGGAGATCCCCGAGGGCCTCGATTGGTGGGACCCGTCGGCCGACCAGGCCGTACGCCCCGACCTCGACGCGGTGCCGGTCGCGGGCGTGCTCGTGCGCAAGGGCAGCAGGGTCCGGCTGCGTCCGTCGCGGCGGGCCGACGCCCAGGATCTGTTCTTCGACGGCCGGTGCGCCCGGGTCGTCTCGGTCCACGAGGACGTGGACGGGCAGGCGCACGTCGGGGTCGTGCTGGACGACGACCCGGCGGCCGAGTTGCACGAATGGTACGGCCGCTACCTGTATTTCGCCCCCGACGAAGTGGAGCCGCTCGACGGCACCGAGAAGTGAAAGGAAGTCCGCTATGGAAACCGTGGGAGTGGTGTCGACAACCGTCGTCGCCGTGCTGGTGGCTGCGGGAGTGTATCTCGGCGTGCGCTCGATCCCGGATCTGCGGCGATACCTCAAGATCCGGCACATGTAGCGGCCGACCGGAAAGGAGCATCATGGCTGAGCATCGCGAAGAGCCGCAATCGGCACGGGGCGCGCCTGGTTCGCGCGACACCGGCGCCGACGTCGCGGCCGGAGGGCCCGCGGATCGGGAGCCGGGGCACATCGACCACGAGGAGATGACCTCCGCGCACTCCGACGACGCCAAGAAGGGCACCGAGTTCACCTCGCAAGCCCCGCCCGGCACCGAATCGGCGGCGCCTCCCTACGACGAGCGCAAGGAGACCGCCAACGCCCCCTCCGAGACGGCGACCGGAAAGGTCGACGACGCGCGGGTGGGCGGCGCGACAACGCCGACCGAGGAAGAGGGGTGAATCCACGGGCGCGGTGCTGATCGCCGGGATCGGCAACATCTTCCTCGGCGACGACGGATTCGGACCCGAGGTGGTGCGGCGGCTGCCGCCCCACCCCGACCCGGGCGTGCGCGCGGTGGACTACGGCATCCGGGGCATGCACCTCGCCTACGACCTGCTGGACCCCTGGGCCGCGCTGGTGCTGATCGACGCGCTGCCCGATCGCGGCGCACCCGGCCGGATCGAGGTGTTCGCCGCCGCACCGGAGGACACCGGCGCCGCGCATCTCGACGCGCACGCGATGAACCCGGACGCGGTCTTCGCCGGAGTGCGCGCCCTGGGCGGTGCGCTCCCACCCACCGTGGTGATCGGCTGCCAGGTCGCCTGCGTGGCGGAGGGCATCGGCCTGTCCGAGCCGGTCGCCGCGGCGGTGGACGAGGCGGTGGTGGCCGTGGGCGGTGTGCTCGCCGAGTTGCTGTCCACCGGCGCACCCGATGGTTCCGAGCCGCTGCGGCGGGCCACAGCGCGACAGGAGGACTGACGATGTGTCTGGGCATCCCGGGACGCGTGCTGGCGATCCCCGACGGCTACCACGGCCAGATCGCGCTGGTCGAGGTGTCCGGCGAGCAGCGGAAGGTGAACATCGGCCTGCTCGACGAGGATCCGGCCCGGCCGGGTGACTGGGTGATCATCCACATGGGCTTCGCGGTGGAGAAGACCGACGAGGCCGGGGCCACGGCGGCGCTGGACGGATTGCGCCTGCTGCAACGCGGAGACCTGCCATGACCACCCAGCGGCTGCGACGTCGCCTGCTCGTGCGGGGTGTGGTCCAAGGTGTCGGGTTCCGCCCGTTCGTCTACACCACCGCCGCCGAGCTGTCGCTGTCCGGCAGCGTCGGCAACGACAGCAGTGGCGTCGTCATCGAAATCGAGGGAGCCCCGCCGGATCTGGACCGGTTCGCCGAGCGGCTGCGGCTGCGCCCGCCGCCGCTGGCGGTGGTCGAGGCGGTCGAGCAGGCCGACATCCCGGTGCGTGGCGGCACCGGCTTCCACATCGCGGGTACCACCCGCGACGGCGGTGGCCGCACGCTGGCCTCTCCCGATGTCGCGATCTGCGCGGACTGCGAACGCGAGTTGCGCGACCCCGGGAACCGCCGCTATCGCCATCCGTTCGTCAACTGCACCAATTGTGGTCCGCGTTTCACCATCATCGCGAGTCTGCCCTACGACCGCGAGCGGACATCGATGGCCGACTTCGCCATGTGCGCCCGGTGCGCGCGGGAATACGCCGATCCCGCCGACCGCCGCTTCCACGCGCAGCCGATCGCCTGCCCCGACTGCGGTCCCACGCTCGCGTACACCGGACCGGGAGCCGGTGCGCCGCTGACGGCCGCGCGGCAGCTGCTGCGCGCGGGCGGCATCCTGGCAGTCAAAGGCATCGGCGGATACCACCTGGCCTGCGACGCGACCGACGAGACGGCCGTGGCGCAGTTGCGCAGGCGCAAACGCCGCGGGGACAAGCCGTTCGCCGTGATGGTGCCGGATCTCGCGACGGCAAGGGCCATCGTCGCCGTCGACGACGCCGCCGCGGCGCTGCTGACCAGCCCGGCTCGCCCGATAGTGCTGCTCACTCGCCGGTCCGCGGCCGGTGAATTCCGCTCGTTCGCAGCCGATTCGATCCGCACCGCTCAGCCGGGTGAAGACATCGCGTCGGTGGGCGTGGCGCGGGCGTGCCCACCTATCCCGGCTCCCTCGGTGGCGCCCGGCAACCCGGACCTGGGCGTCATGCTCGCCTACACCCCGCTGCATCTGTTGCTGTTCGGTCTGCCCGGCGACCCGCCCGGTCCGCAGGCGCTGGTGATGACCTCCGGCAACCTCGGCGGCGAGCCGATCTGCTACCAGGACGAGGACGCCCGCACCCGGCTGGCCGGGCTGGCCGACGGCTGGCTGACGCACAATCGGCGCATCCTGGTGCCCTGTGACGACTCGGTGGTGCGTTCGCTCGACGGCCGGGAACTGCCCGTCCGGCGCTCGCGCGGCTATGCGCCGCTGCCGCTGCTGCTACCGGTTCCGCTGCCGCCGACGCTCGCCGTCGGCGCCGACCTCAAGAACACCTGCGCGGTGGCCGACGGCCGATACGCCTGGCTGAGCCAGCACATCGGCGACATGGACGATCTGGCGACGCTGCGCTCCTTCGACGCGGCCCAGCGCCACCTCGCGGAACTCACCGGGGTGCGGCCCACCCAACTGGTCGCCGACGCGCATCCCGGCTACCGCTCCACCGCGTGGGCGCGCAGGCACGCGGGTGAGCGAGCTGTGTACACCGTCCAGCACCACCACGCGCACATCGCCGCCGTCATGGGTGAGCACGGACTCGGCGCGAGCGACCAGGTGGTCGGCATCGCCTTCGATGGCACCGGATACGGACCGGACGCGGCGGTGTGGGGCGGTGAGGTGCTGCTCGCGGGTTACAAGGGCTATCGCCGCCTGGCCCATCTGAAATACGTGCCGCTGGCAGGCGGCGATCTCGCGGTGCGCAGGCCCTACCGCATGGCGCTGGCGCATCTGCGGTCGGCCGGGATCGAGTGGACCGAGGATATTCCGGCGGTCGCGGCATGTCCGCCCGCCGAGCGTTCGGTGCTGGCCCACCAGTTCCGGACCGGTTGGGGCTGCGCTCCCACGTCGAGCATGGGCCGGCTGTTCGACGCGGTGTCCTCGCTGTGCGGCGTGCGGCACGTCGTCGACTACGAAGCGCAGGCGGCCATCGAGCTGGAAGGGTTGTCCCGGGCGGGCGCCGAAGGCGCCACCGCATACCGGTTCCCCCTGCTCGATGGTGATCCCGCCCTGATCGATCCCGCACCGGTGCTCGCGGATGTGGTCGCCGACGTGCGCGCGGGCGCACCCGCGCGGGTGGTGGGCGCCCGGTTCCACGCCGCCGTCGCCCGGCTGGTGCTCGAGCTCGCGGCTCGCTACGCCGCCCCGGCGACGGTCGTCGCCCTGTCCGGCGGCGTTTTCCAGAACGCCCTGCTGCTCGCGCGATCGTGTGCGCTGCTGCGCGACAACGGCTTCACCGTGATCACCCACCACCGACTGCCGCCCAACGACGGCGGCCTCGCGTTCGGGCAACTCCTCGCGTGCAGCGAGGGATGAGCGAAGGAGAGCAACGATGTGTCTTGCGGTACCAGGCAAAGTGCTCAGCCTGCACGAGCGGGACGGCACGCTGATGTCGGTCGTCGACTTCGGCGGCGTGCACAAGGATGTGTGCCTGCAATACATCCCGGACGCGGCGATCGGTGACTACGTCGTGGTCCACGTCGGTTTCGCGATCCAGCGACTGGACGAGGAGTCCGCGTTGCGGACCCTGGCCGAGTTCGAGCACCTCGGCGTACTGAACGAGGAATTCGGCGACGGTTTCGCCATCGCCGCGAAGCAGGCGGGCATGGACAATCCAGCCGCCGAGCCATCACGCGAGGAACCGGAGGCCCGGTCATGAAATACCTGGACGAATTCAGCAATCCCGAGCTGGCCCAGCGCCTGCTCGATCGGATCCGCACCGCGACCAGCCGCCGCTGGGCGATCATGGAAGTCTGTGGCGGACAGACCCATTCGATCATCCGCCACGGCATCGACCAACTGCTGCCCGACCAGATCGAGATGATCCACGGCCCCGGCTGCCCGGTCTGCGTCACCCCACTCGAGGTGATCGACAAGGCACTGGAGATCGCCGCGCAGCCGGGCGTGATCTTCTGCTCGTTCGGCGACATGCTGCGCGTGCCCGGCAGCGCCAAGGACCTGTTCCGGGTCAAGAGCGAAGGCGGTGACGTCCGGGTGGTGTACTCGCCGCTGGACGCGCTGAACCTCGCCAAGGAGAATCCCGACCGGGAAGTCGTGTTCTTCGGCATCGGCTTCGAGACCACCGCTCCGGCCAACGCGATGACGGTGTACCAGGCGAAGCGCTTGGGCATCCGGAACTTCTCGCTGCTGGTATCGCACGTGCTGGTCCCGCCTGCCATCGCCGCGATCATGGAGTCGCCGACCTGCCGGGTGCAGGGGTTCCTCGCCGCCGGGCACGTCTGCACCGTGATGGGCACCGACGAGTATCCGCCGCTGGCAGAGCATTACAAGGTGCCGATGGTGGTCACCGGGTTCGAGCCGCTGGACATCCTGGAGGGCATCCGCCGCACCGTGCTGCAACTGGAGTCGGGCAGGCACGAACTGGAGAACGCCTACCCGCGCGCGGTGTCCGCGGCGGGCAATCCCGCGGCGAAGGCCATGCTGCAGGACGTCTTCGAGGTCACCGACCGAGCCTGGCGGGGCATCGGCGTGATCCCGCGCAGCGGCTGGCGGCTGTCGGATCGCTATCGCGAGTTCGACGCCGAACACCGCTTCGCCGTGGGCGACCTGCACACCGCCGAATCGACCATCTGCCGTTCCGGTGAGGTGCTGCAAGGGTTGATCAAACCCAACGAGTGCGCCGCCTTCGGCAAGCAGTGCACGCCGCGTAACCCGCTGGGCGCCACGATGGTGTCCTCCGAAGGCGCGTGCGCCGCCTACTACCTGTACCGGCGGCTCGATCTGCCCGCGGAGGTGGCCCATGCGTGAGAACGGCGCCGCCCCCGTGGCGATCGACGTGGAGGGCTGGGTCTGCCCGATGCCGCTGCGGGACGCGCCGAACATCGTGATGGGCCACGGCGGCGGCGGAGCGATGTCCGGCGAACTGATCGAGCATCTGTTCCTGCCCGCGTTCGGCTCGGCCGCGCACGCCGACCTCGGCGACTCCGCGGTGGTCACGCTCGACGGCGCGCGACTGGCCTTCTCCACCGACTCGTTCGTGGTGAAACCGATCGTGTTCCCCGGCGGCACGATCGGTGAGCTCGCGGTCAACGGCACGGTGAACGATCTGGCCATGTCCGGTGCGCGCCCGATGGTGCTGTCCACCGCGTTCATCCTGGAGGAGGGCACCGCGCTGGCCGACATCGCGCGCATCGCGCAGGCGGTCGGCACCGCCGCGCTGGCGGCGGAAGTCCAGCTGGTCACCGGCGACACCAAGGTCGTGGACGCCGGACACGGAGACGGGATCTACCTCAACACCGCGGGAATCGGCGTGGTGGCCCCCGAGGTCGACATCCGGCCGCAGCGCGCGCGGCCGGGCGACGTCGTGCTGGTCAGCGGTGACATCGGCGTGCACGGTGTCGCGGTGCTCAGCTGCCGCGAAGGACTGGAATTCGGCACCACCGTGCTCAGCGACACCGCGCCGCTGCACGGCTTGGTCGCGGCGATGCTGGCCACCGGCGCCGACGTGCACGTGCTGCGCGACCCCACCCGCGGCGGCGTCGCGGCCTCGCTCAACGAGATCGCCCGCGCCGCGGGGGTCGGCGTATCCCTGGACGAGCGGCAGCTGCCGGTGCCCGACGGCGTGCGCGACGCGTGCGGGCTGCTCGGCCTGGACCCGATGTACGTGGCCAACGAGGGCAAGCTGCTGGCGTTCGTCGCGCCCGAGGACGCCGATCGCGTACTCGCGGCGATGCGGGAGCACCCGCTGGGCGCGCAGGCCGCGGTGATCGGCCGGTGCGTCGCCGAACATCCCGGCATGGTGGTCGCCCGCACCGCGCTCGGCGGGACCCGGGTGGTGGACCTGCCCGCGGGCGAGCAATTGCCGCGGATCTGCTGACGGCGGACGCAACGGTCCGGAGCCAGAAGGCGAGGTGTGGATCATCGTTCGGATCGCCGATAGCCCCTCGGCGGCGCCCCGACCACTGGACGGACGGCAGCGGCGCGGCGTCGCGGGGATGGCGGCGGTCGTCGTCACCCTGCACGTCCTCGGGTGGTCGGCACTGCTGCTGGTCGTGGTCCCCGGCGGGTACGTCGTGGACGGTGCGGTGTTCGGCGTCGGTCTCGGCGTCACCGCGTACACGCTCGGGATGCGGCACGCCTTCGACGCCGACCACATCGCCGCCATCGACAACACCACCCGCAAGCTGGTCGCCGACGGGCGCAAGCCGCTGTCGGTGGGGTTCTGGTTCTCCCTCGGCCACTCCACCATCGTCTTCGTCCTGGTCGCGCTACTGGCGTTCGGCGTCAAGGCGCTGGCGGGAAACCTGCGGGACGAAAAGTCCGGGCTGCACCGCTGGACCGGGGTGTTCGGAACCGGTGTGTCGGGAACCTTCCTGCTCGCCATCGGCCTGTTGAACCTGGTCTCCTTGATCGGGATCTGGCGGGTGTTCCGCGGCATGCGTCGCGGGACGTACGACGAGGCCGCGTTGCGGCAGCAGTTGGACGACCGCGGCGCCTTGCAGCGGGTGATCGGCCCGCTGACCCGAACGGTGCGCGCGCCGTGGCAGATGTACCCGGTCGGACTGCTGTTCGGCCTCGGCTTCGACACCGTCACCGAGGTGAGCCTGCTGGTGATCGCGGGCGGCGCGGCGGCGACCGCCCTGCCGTGGTACGCGATCCTGGTGCTACCGGTGTTGTTCTCGGCGGGAATGACGCTGTTCGACGCGCTGGACGGCGCGTTCATGAACTACGCGTACGGGTGGGCGTTCGCGGGGCCGCTGCGCAGCGTCTACTACAACATCGTCGTCACGGGCCTGTCGGTCGTGGTGGCCCTGCTGATCGGCGCGCAGGAGATGATCTCGGTGCTGGCCGACGAATTCGGCATCGCCGACGGTCCGGTGGCCTGGGTCGGCGGGCTGGATCTCGGCGCCATGGGCTTGCTGATCGCCGGACTGTTCGTGCTCACCTGGGCGGTGGCGGTGGCGGTGTGGCGACTCGGCAGGCTCGAAGAGCGCTGGTCCGTCGAGCGTGCCGGTGGAAGGCCCCGCCGATGACGGGCGGCGGCGCGGAGATGTTCGCCCGGTACGCCTACGCGCCCAACCGGCTCGGCTACTGCGGGCCGCCCGACGCGGCCGCGTTGCGGGACGGCTCGGAAGAACAGGTGCGCGCGGTGGCGCGCCGGTTCACCGGCGCGTGGCCCTACCTGCGGGTGATGGCCCGGATGACCGGCATCGCCGATCCGCTGGACCGCAGGCTCGTGGAATCCTATTGGCTGGGCGGTGGAATCGGTGCGAGCCTGGACCCCGGTGAGTTCACCGCGGAACTGCTGAGTCTGCTCGGCCCGGTCGCGGGCGGGTACTGGACGCATCTGACCCCGCGGTTGGCCGAGGAGGCCGCGGCCAACCATTGTTTCCACGTCTTCGGTGTCTACCCGTGGTCGCGGCTGCTCCGGCACGGCAACGCACATCCCCTGCATGTCCTCGACAGCTGCCGAATCACCTGGGGAACGGTCCTCGACCGCAGCGGCGGCGAGGTCTCGCTGCGCTGCCGCAGGCTCCGTTGGGATGGAGAACGCCTCACGCTGTCGGCGGAGACGTCCGAGTCCGTGCCGATCCGGGTGGACGGGTACGCGGCGCTGCCGGACGTGGCGGCGGGGGAGCGGGTCGCGGTGCATTGGGGGCGGCTGTGCGGGCGACTGGACGCCGCCGGGGTGCGGGCTCTGGAGGCGGGCACGGTGCGTCAGCTGGAGGTCACCAATCGGCGGCTGGCCGCGCGGCGGAGCCCGGCGAGCTGACGAACTCCGTGCCGCGCCGCCGAGCGCGAACGCCGAATTCGTGGCGGCGGGCTTCATCGCCCCACAAGGTCACCGTCGTCGTCCGAGGCCTATGGCGATGTTTCCATTCGGACGCAAAGATCCGATCGGTGGAAATGCGCAGCCCTCGACAGTGAATTCGTAAGGCGCGACGACGTTTTTCGGCAACCGTGCTCGGAGTAGAATGTACACAGCCGTCGATCTCGACCGCGAGGAGTGCCGCGTGGATTCGCCAATGGTCGCCCGGGCGGAAAATTCAACGCTACCCAGAATTGTTTCCCGGTGATTATCACGGCGTGTGACCGCGTTTCCTCACCTTCGAGTCCGATGAGCTGACCTGCTTCTCGAGTCCTGCTGAAGGGAGGTGAACCACCGTGATGGATCAGCTGATGGGGATGGCGCGCGACTGGTGGAATCGCATGTTCCCCGGCATGCAGATGCCGATGTTGCCAATGATGCCGATGATGTAGTAGCCGTTCCGCAGACGGAAAGTCGAATGATGTCGCGGTGTGGCGTGCGAGTGTTCGGTCACCGAACCGGTGCGACCAACCGAGCGCGTTACGCGCCGAGTATTCGACGGCCGAGAATCGACCCCGGGGTCGATTATGGTCGACCCGATGCGCGGTGTGAATGTCCCGCGTGGCGGGTAAGACTACTTTCGTCATCGACCTGATCGACCTCGGCGGAGGTATGCGATGAGCGGCGATCCACGGCAGGGAAAGCGGCCGGTGAGTGCGGTGCTGGCCGGTCCGTACGGGCATCCGTTCCATCCGATACTCGTCACCGTCCCGATCGGCGCCTGGGTCGCCAGTTTCGTATTCGACATCGCGTCCCGCCTCGTCGACGATCCGGACTTCCTGGTCGAGGGATCGTCCTGGTTGATCGCGATCGGCGTGCTGGGCGCCTTGACCGCCGCGACGATCGGGTTCCTCGATCTGCTCGCGATCCCGACCGGCACGCCCGCCTTCCGTACCGGCTTGCTGCACATGACGCTCAACTTGCTCGTGACCGTCGCCTACGCGCTGGGTTTCGTGTGGCGGCGGGGTGCGGACCTCGCGGTCGCGGTCCCGGCCGGGCCGCTGGCGCTGTCGGCGGCGAGCCTGGTGACGCTGGCGTTTTCCGGGTATCTCGGCGGCAAGCTGGCTTATCGCTATGGCGTGCGGGTCGCCGACGAAACCACCCAAGCCGGCGGCTTCACCCACTGAATCCCTTCGCACCCCTCAGGAGGCACACCATGGGCATCGCCGCACTGGTTTCCTGGCTGCTCACCGCGGGCGGCGGGTTCTTCATGCTCGGCACATGGATCGCCCGGGGCGGGACGCGGCAGCCGAGTTCCACCCAGCTGCCCGTGCCGGTCGTGTTCGGTCACTTCACGCTCGCCGTGGCCGGACTGATCTGCTGGATCCTCTACCTCGTCCTCGACACGGACGCACTGGCGTGGGTCGCGTTCGTACTGCTGATCCCCGTCGCGCTGCTCGGATTCGCGATGCTGCTGCGCTGGCTGCCCACCTACCGTGCCCGTTCGGCGGGTACGGCGGAACCTCCCGAAGGGCATTTTCCCGTCGCCATCGTCGCGGGCCACGGCGTGCTGGCCGTGCTCACCGTCGTGCTGGTGCTGCTGACCGCACTCGGCGTTGGCACGAGCTGACACCCCGTCGTACCCGGCTCCGATCCTCGGCCGCACCGGAACGCGCATCACCGAAGGTGCACGGCGGTGTCACTGGTCCGCTCATTTCGCGCAGGCTCTTCCGGGTACATCGGCGCAGGTCGGCGCGGTGAGATCGTAGACGGCGACATTGCCGATGTGTACCGCGGTGTAGTGCGCAGACACCCACTCGGCGATGTCTTGGTGCCCGGCCGGGCGCCACCATCCGTTGTCCGAGCCCGGCCCGGCGGGCGCCTCGGCCCGGCCGGGCACACGCCACGAATCGGGCAGCCGCACCTCTTGCGCGAGGTAGTACGTCACCTGATGAGTGCGGACCATGGTCTGGAATTCGTCGAGGGTGGGTACCGGGTCGTCGGAGGTGAAACCGCCGATGGCGACGACCGGGGTGTGGCTGGCGAGCTCGAGCGACGCGGCGACCGAGGAGCGGTCCACGGCGGCCGACCAGGTTGTGGAGGTGTCACGCAACAGCGCGGAAAGTCGAGGTTCGACCTCTCCGTTCACGAACGAGGTGACCTCGCGGCGCACGTCGTTCCCCGGATCCGGAGCCGCGGGCTCGGCGGGACCGACGGTCGGGCTGCCCCCGGTATGGGCCTGCGGCAGGGTGGCCGCGGCGTACGCCGTCGATCCGCCGATGCCTGCGAGCACACCCGAGACGACGAGCAGCGAGACGGCTCCGGCCCGCACCCGCCGCGCCCCGCCGGGGAACGCGGCGGCGACCAGTGCCAGCGCCGCCGCCGCCGAGACCACCGCGAGCGTCCACCGCAGGGGCGGCAGCCACTCGGGGTTGCGGTCGAGCAGGACGAACGCCCACAGACCCGACGTGAGCACCAGTGCGGCGGCGCCGAGTCGGCCGAACGCCGCGGACCGCCGCCGCCACGTCTCGGCCACCCCGATCGCGAACATCCCGGCCACGGCGGGACCGATCGCCAGCGTGTAGTAGGCATGCATGCCGCCGCGCATCACGGTGAACGCGATGCCGTCGACGATCAGCCACAACCCGAAAGCCAATGCGGCCGCGCGGATCGGGTCGGTGCGAGGCGCCCGCCCACGGGAGACGAGCACCAAGACGAAGGCGAGCAGGGCAGCCGGAAGCAGCCAGGAGATCTCGAATCCGATCTCGCCGCTGAACAGGCGAACCGGACTCGGTCCGGTCGATCCGGCGAACCCGCCACCGGTATGACCGGCGGCCGGTGGCATCTCGTATCCGGGCGGCAGCGCGAACCGGTTACCACCGCGGTGATTGTGCCCCAGGAAACGAGCGAACCCGTTGTAGCCCAGCACCAGATCCATGAAGGTGTTGTTCGTCGAGCCCGCCAGGTAGGGCCGCGCGGTGGCGGGCCACAGGACGGTCAGCAAGACATACCAGCCCGAGGAGACGACCAGCGCCGCCGCGGCGGCGGACAAGTGCAGCAGGCGTTTTCGCGCCGAAACCGGCGCGACGATCAGATAGGTGAGCGCCAAGGCGGGCAGCACCATGAGCCCTTCGAGCATCTTCGCCAGAAACGCGAATCCGAGCGCGACGCCCGCCAGCATCAGCCAGCGCGCGCTCGCCTTCCGCGCCGCCCGGAGCGTGCAGTACGCGCCCGCGGTCATCAGCAGCACCATCACGGCGTCCGGATTGTTGAATCGAAACATCAACGCCACCACCGGCGTTGCCGCCAGGACGGCTCCGGCCAGCAGACCGGCGGCCCGGTTGGCGGTCGCCTCGGTGACCATCGCGTACAGCAATGCCACCGCGGCCACGGCCATCAGCGCCTGTGGCGCCAGCATGCTCGCACTGCCGAATCCGAACAGCTGCCCCGATACGCCCATCACCCATTGCGACACCGGCGGTTTGTCCACCGTGATGAAGTTGCCCGGATCGAGGGAACCGAACAGCACCGCCTTCCAGTTCCGTGCACCGGACCAGGCTGCCGCGGCATAGAAGTCGTTGCCCATCCCGTTGACCGTGATGTGCCACAGATACGCGACCGCGGTCCCGATCAGCAGGAGGGACAGCCCCGCGCGCTCCCACCCTCGCGCGGGCGGTAAGCCGGCCGATCCGGCGCGGGTGGCAATCGGATGCGCATCGGGCACGGCGGCCGCGGCGGGGATCGTTGTCACCGCTGGAGCTTCGCAAGTGTCCTGGTGATGCGCCTGCGCATCAGCTGGCAATCAGCTGTGAGTGCCGCGCCCTGTGCCGTTCGCGGGAACGCCGACGGCGCGCATCAGCGCACAGCCGGCGTTCGTCGTTCCTACGAAACCGTCAGATCTTGCGGATGACCGTGACGACCTTGCCGAGAATCTGGGCGTCGTTACCGGGAATCGGCTCGAAGACGGGGTTGTGCGGCATCAGCCAGACGTCCTTGCCGGTGCGCTTGAAGGTCTTCACCGTGGCCTCCCCGTCGATCATCGCCGCGACGATGTCGCCGTTGTCGGCGACGTTCTGCTGTCGCACGACCACCCAGTCGCCGTCGCAGATCGCCGCGTCGATCATGGACTGGCCGACCACCTTCAGCAGGAACAGGGAACCGTCGCCGACCAGCTCGCGCGGCAGCGGGAAGACGTCCTCCACGGCCTGCTCGGCCAGGATCGGGCCACCGGCGGCGATGCGACCGAGCACCGGGACGAACGTGGGAACGGGGCGGTCGACGTCGACGGTGATCTCACCGTCGTCGACCGCCGCGGCCGGCAGGCTGGTCACCGACCGCACCACCTCGTCCAGGCCCCGGACGTCCACGGCGCGTGGCCGGTTCGGATCGCGGCGCAGGTAGCCCTTGCGCTCCAGGGCGCGCAGCTGATGGGCGACCGACGAGGTGGACGTGAGGCCGACGGCGTCACCGATCTCCCGGATGCTCGGAGGGTAGCCGCGCTCGCTCACCGAGGAGCGGATCACCTCCAGCACTTTGCGCTGACGCACGGTGAGATCCGCTCCGCTACCCGCCGCGTCGGCGCCGCTCTCGGTCTCGTCACCCGTGTCGTCCGTCTGCCTCACCGCAACCGCCCTTTCCTGCTGTGCCAGGCCGGTCGGTCCCCGGCATGTGTCCTCATGGCCTGTCGTGTCTTCGGTTCTTCGAATCTAGTCCGGTCGCGCCGCTGGATCAAACATCTGTTCGACGCATGTCGGGTGTTCCTGCTGACTTTGTCGGCGACGCGTGGTAGAAATCGAACACCAGTTCTTCGAACACATGAGCGAATAGCGACTGAACACGTGTTCGAACAGCTCGAACGCCGACGGAGCACCTACCACGGAGGTTTGTCCGATGAGCACTGCGATCAGCGATGTCACCCCTTCCCTCGGCTCGGCGGTCGCGCAACCCGAGCGCCCCGCCGATCCCGATCGGGACGATCTCGGCTACGAGACCGCCCGGCGGTTGCTGTGTGACGGCGCGCGTGCCCGCGCGCTGACACCCGCGCACCGCTCCGTGGCCGATCGGCGCCCGCCCGGGGCGCGTCCCCGCGCCGGAGCGGTCGCCTACGACCGGAATTCGCGACCGCTCGCACGGCGGCGCCGTCATGGTGAACACCCGATGCGCCGGGTCGAGCAAGCGCAGATCGGGTTCGCCGTCCTCGCCGTCACCGCGCTGGTCACCGCCTTGGTGGTGGCGGGGTTGATCGCCTTGGCGCATGTGCGGGCGGGCGAGTGGGGCGGTGATGCCGGTCGGCCGGTACCGGCGGTGGTGGACGGCCCGGGTGCGCCCGTGGGCGGCATTTCGCGCTGAGCGGAAGGGAATTCGGCCACCTTGGGCGGCCGGATTTGTTGATCGACAAACTAGAACGTGTTGCTACCGTGCTGAAAACGTGATCCGGGCGACACCGCCCGAACGATGTCGGGATCTTTCAGCACATGACACTCCTCAGCGCAGGCCGCTCGGTTCGCCTCTTACTCCGCGCGGTCGCCTTGTCCCTCTGTCTGGTCCTCGGACTCGGCGCAGCCTCGATCGCCCGGGCGGAACCCGCGTACGCGGCCTATCTGGACCTGCCCTCCGTCAACGGTGCCGGTGCGGGGGCGGGCGGACTCGATCCCGCTCTGCCACTGAACGAATCGGATCTCGCCGAGGCGTTGCGGCAGGCACGGGCCGACGGTGTGGCGCCGCGCCGCTACGCGACACTGCTGCACCAGTACTGGCTGGTGATCGCCACCGGGAACGCCGATATCGATCTGGCGGCCTGGGATCCCGGGCAGGGCCCGCGTGCGAATGAACGCACGTTCAACCAGGTCTATGTCAACTACCTGCGGCTGGCCACGAGCCACCCGGAGTTCTACTGGGCGGGGCTGGCCGGCATCGCGGGCGGTTCGTTCGCCTCCGGATTCTTCGACATGGGGGATGTGGGCGTGGTCCTGGACGCGCCCGGCATCCATCGGCTCGGCGACGCGGTCGCCGATCTGCTGCGCGCGACCCCGCCGGAATTGACGCGGGCGCTGCCGGAGGACATCCGGCTGCTAGCCACCGAGGGCTCCCGCCTGAGCGCCGCGGACGTCGCCTGGTATCAGACCCGCCTGATGATCATGCAGAAGCACATCTTCACGGATCTGGTGCCGATGCACGAAGCCTACGTCGCGCTGGGCATGCGTGGGATCGATGAGATGTACGCGGCGGGTGTGCTCGACGACGACATCCACACCGCGTGGCAGTCGATCGCCTCGGGCACCAGGGACGGATACATCGACGCGCTGATCCGGATGACCGATCGGGAACAGAACCACGTCGTCGCCGACCAGTGGGACGAGACGTCGGCGGGCCGGGCGCCGATCGGCCGCGTGCTCACCTATGTCAGCACCATCGCGGGCAAACCCGGAGTGCCGGGTGTCCGCGCGCCCGGCGTATTCGCCCCCACAGTGGTCGGCGCCGAGGTAGGTGGCCGCAGCCTCGCGCTCCGCGTGCCGTTGCCCGACTTCAACTGGGCCGATCGTGAGACGCGCTGGCACTACATCACCGGTGACCTGGTGCCCCGCCATATCGATATGGAGACCGACCCCGCCGTGGCCGGTGCCGTCCTCGGCGAGGCGTTCTGGGGCAAACTGGCCCGTGGCCGCCTCGCCGCCCGATTGCCGGACCTCCTCGCCGACCTGACCGCGCACTGGCAGATCGCCGGATGAGGAAGCCGCGTCCGGCAGCGGGGGAGAGTGCGGCAAATCGGGAACCCGGACGGGTATCCTCGAAGTGTTATGCAGGTATTCCGCGTGTCGCACGAGGAATGTCTGGTGCCGGGGTATAGACCTCTGTACACGGGCTCGCCGGACCGATCGCCCCGATCGGTGCCCGGTCCGGACGCGAGCACGCGCATCGACGAAGGATTTCTCGGATGCATTGCCCGTACTGCCGACACCCCGACTCCCGGGTGGTGGACTCGCGCGAGGCCGACGAAGGCGCGGCCATCCGCCGGCGTCGCGCCTGCCCGCAGTGTGGGCGGCGGTTCACCACCGTGGAGACCGCCATCCTGTCGGTGGTCAAGCGGAGCGGCGTCACCGAGCCGTTCAGTCGCGAAAAGGTCATCCGGGGTGTGCGCCGGGCCTGCCAAGGTCGTGAAGTCGACGACGACGCGCTGAACCTGCTGGCGCAGCAAGTGGAGGACGCGGTGCGCGCCAAGGGATCTCCCGAGGTGCCCAGTCACGAGGTGGGGCTGGCCATCCTGGGCCCGCTGCGCGATCTCGACGAGGTGGCCTACCTGCGGTTCGCTTCGGTCTACCGGTCGTTCACCTCGGCCGAGGACTTCGAACGCGAGATCCGGGAGATGCGCCAGGCGCGCGCCGAAGCGCTGTCGGCCGCCGACTGAGTCAGCGCCGCACCGCGGCGATCGCCTTCTCGATCCGCTTGGCCGACACCGGAAACGGGGTACCGAGCTTCTGCGCGAACAAGCTGACGCGGAATTCCTCTATCATCCACCAGATCTCGGTGACCGCGGGCGCGTGCCTGCGGCTCTGCGGGAGCGACGCGACCAAGCGGTCATAGGCGGCGAGCACCCGATCGAGTTCGGCCATGCCTTGCCGATCGCGAACGGCCGAGCCGGGCAACGCCTCCAGTCGCGCCACCGCCGCCTGAAGGTAGCGCGGCAGTTCACGCAGCCTGGCCGCGCTCGTTTCGGACACGAAGCCGCGGAACACCAGGTTGTCGAGCTGATGGCGGACGTCTTCGGCGATGTCGCGCTCGGTCGTTCGCGCCAGCGCCACCGAAACCTGGTGGGCGCCTGCGAGCACCGGCACGACCAAGCGCACGTAACGAGCGACGGTGGCGGCGAAATCCGGACGGATCCGCGCGACGAGCGCGTCGAATTCCGCCGGGTCGTGCACCGGCCCGCCGGCGGCCACGAGCAGTTCGTCGGCGGCGGCCGCGCGGCAGTCGTCGAGCAGCGCCTCCAGCGAGCCGTACGGATTCTGGCTCAGGGCAAGGCGATCCGCGGGCGACAGGCCCGCGGTGGAGCTACGGGCCGAAGCGGGCAGCGTGCGCAGCAGCAGCGCTCTGGTGCCGAGGCGCATGGCGGCGGCCTGCTCCGCGGGGGAGCTGAGCACCCGGACCGCCACGCCGTCGCTCTCGGCGACGAGCGCCGGGTATCCGGTGACGGTCTGCCCCGCCACCTCGCGCCGCACCGTCGGCGCGAGGGTGCCGAGCGATTCGGAGGTCCACACCGTGGCAGGCGGGCGTTCGGCTCCCGCGGTGGCCCGGGCGACGGAGGCGGAAACTTGCTCGGCCAGGCGCGTTTTCAGCGCGGCGAGACTCTTGTCCCGGGCGAGCACGGTGCCGTCGTCGCCGATGGCCGCGAAAGTCATGCGCAGGTGGTCGGGCAGTGCGGAGACCTCGAAGTCGGTGGGGGCGATCGACACCGAACCCAGCCGGGACAGCTCGCGCGCCAGCCCGGCCCGCAGCGGCTCCGCCCGCGGGGTCAGCGCCGCCAGGGCGGCGGCCGCGAAATCGGGTGCGGGGACGACGCTGCGCCGCAAGGTCTTCGGCAGCGTCTTGATCAGAGCGGCGGCCAGTTCGTCGCGCATGCCCGGCACCAGCCAATCGAAGCCGACGGCGCGGACGTGGGCGAGCTGTTCCACCGGGATCCGCACGGTGACGCCGTCCTCCTCGTTGCCCGGCTCGAACTGGTAGGACAGCGGGAAAGCGAGTTCGCCTTGGCGCCAGGAGTCCGGGAAAGCCGCCGGGTCCAGTGCGGCCGCGCCTTCGTTGACCACGGTGGAGGTGGAGAAATCCAGCAGCTCCGGGTCTGCCCGGCGTGCGGTGCGCCACCAGCTGTCGAAATGACGCACCGAGACGATGTCGGCGGGCAGGCGTTCGTCGTAGAACGCGAACAGCACCTCGTCGTCGACCAGGATGTCCCGGCGGCGGGCACGATGCTCCAGGTCGGCTACGTCGTCGAGCAGCGCGCGATTGCGGTGGAAGAACTCGTGGCGGGTCTGCCACTCGCCCTGCCCCAGGGCGTGCCGGATGAACAACTCCCGCGACAACTCCGGGTCGATCCGGCCGTAGTCCACCGGCCTGCCGGTGACCAGCGGAATTCCGTACAGGGTGACGCGTTCGTAGGCGCGCGCCGCGCCCCGCTTGGCCGACCAGTGCGGCTCGGAGTAGACGCGTTTGACGAGGTCGCCCGCGAGCCGCTCGGCCCATTCGGGCTCGATCTTCGCGGCCATCCGGCCCCACAGCCGTGAGGTCTCGACCAGTTCGGCGGCCATCACCCAGCGGGGCGGCTTCTTCGCCAGCGACGAGCCGGGGAAGATCATGAACTTGGCGTTGCGCGCGCCGAGGAATTCCCGGGATTCCGCTTCCCTGACGCCGATGTGCGACAGCATGCCCGCCAGCAGCGCTTGGTGGATGGCGGTGGAATCCCAGGGGAGTCCGTCGTTGTCCGCGACGGTCGCCGCGGTGGCGCCCCGGCCACGGTCGCCACCGCGCGTGGACCGGTTGCGGCGTGATCGGTTGCCCTGCTTGCCGTCCGGCGCGGCCGCTTCGGTTCGGCCCGGTTCCGCCGGGCTCGCCGAGTCCTGGGCCCGCGCCGACCATCCGAGGCCCTTGGTGATCGTGCGCAGCTGCCCGTGCAGGTCCTGCCACTCCCGGATCCGCAGGTAGTGCAGGAACTCCTCCCGGCACAGCCGCCGGAACTGATTGGACGACAACGACTTGCGCTGCCCGCCGAGGTAGTCCCACAGCCGCAGGTAGGCCAGGAAATCGGAACCCTCGACCGTGAATCGCGCGTGTTTGGTGTCGGCTGCCTGCTGCTGCTCGGCGGGTCGTTCCCGGACATCCTGGATCGACAGCGCCGCGACGATGACCAGCACGTCGGCCAGGCAACCGGTGTGTTGCGCCTCCACCAGCATCCGCGCCATGCGGGGATCGACCGGCAGTTGCGCCATGTCGCGGCCGATCGGGGTCAGCGTCAGGGCGGTCGCGCCGTCGCCGTCCGTACGGGACTTTCCGTCCCGGCGCGCGAGGGCGCCGAGCTCTTCGAGCAGGGCGATGCCGTCGCGGATGGCGCGGCGGTCCGGTGGCTCCACGAACGGGAAGTTCTCGATGTCGCCGAGGCCGAGCGCGGTCATCTGCAGGATGACCGCGGCCAGGTTGGTGCGCAGGATCTCCGGATCGGTGAAGACGGGCCGGGATTCGAAGTCGTCCTCCGAATACAGCCGGATGCAGATGCCGTCGGCGACGCGACCGCAACGCCCGGAGCGCTGCCGCGCCGATGCCTGCGACACCGGTTCGATCGGCAACCGCTGCACTTTGGTCCGCATGGAATAGCGCGAGATCCGCGCCGTGCCCGGGTCGACGACGTACCGGATGCCCGGCACCGTGAGCGAGGTCTCCGCGACATTCGTCGCCAGCACCACCCGGCGCCCGGTGTGCGAGGCGAACACGCGGTGCTGTTCGGCGGCCGACAGCCGGGCGTACAGCGGGAGGATCTCGGTGCGCGGCAGCTTCAGATCCCGCAGCGCGTCCGCGGTGTCGCGGATCTCGCGTTCACCGGACAAGAACACCAGCACGTCGCCGTCACCCGCGGCGAACAACTCCGTCACCGCGTCGCCGATCGCGTCCACCGGGTCCCGGTCGACGATGCGGGTGTCCTCGTCGTCTTCGTCTCCGGCGGCGCCCGGAAGTTCCAGCGAGAGCGGCCGGTAGCGGATCTCCACCGGATACGAGCGTCCGGAGACTTCGACGATCGGTGCGGGAGTGCCTTGCTCGTCCGCGAAATGCCGGGCGAACAGCTCGGGATCGATGGTCGCCGAGGTGATGATCACCTTGAGGTCGGGCCTGCGCGGCAGCAGTTGCTTCAGGTAGCCGAGCAGGAAGTCGATATTGAGGCTGCGCTCGTGCGCCTCGTCGATGATGATCGTGTCGTAGCGGCGCAGCAGCCGGTCGCGCTGGATCTCGGCGAGCAGGATGCCGTCGGTCATCAGCTTGACCAGCGTGTGCTCGGAGGCGTGGTCGGTGAACCGCACCGTGTAGCCGACGACGTCGCCGAGTTCGGTGCCCAGCTCCTCGGCGATCCGCTCGGCGACGGTGCGCGCGGCGAGCCTGCGGGGCTGGGTGTGCCCGATCGTGCCGCGGATGCCGCGGCCGAGTTCGAGGCAGATCTTCGGGATCTGAGTGGTCTTGCCGGAGCCGGTCTCGCCCGCGACGATCACCACCTGGTGCTCGGCGATGGCGGCGGCGATGTCCTCGCGGCGGGCGGTGACCGGCAGCTGCTCCGGATAGCGGATCTCCGGCACCGCCGCGCGCCGCGCTTCGACCCGCAGTTCGGCGGCCGCGATCTCGGCTTCCACCTCGCCCATGTCGCCGCCGCGCGCTTTGTCGAGCCTGCGCCGCAACCGGTGTTCGTCGCGAAGGGAGAGATTTGCCAAGCGGGTGCGAAGTTCGCGGGAGTCGGTGGCGGCTGTCCTGGTCATTGCATCGACCAGCCTAGCGAAATGCGCCAGCGGATTTTTCCACCAGCCACCTCGGCCGGTAGCCGAGTGGAAACCGAAGCCCCGTTCCGGCCGATGACCTGCGCCGATACGTTGGACCGGACGAGGACCGAGGATGCGGGCCCGCCATCGCCGGTGGCCGCTCGTCACGGTCGACGCGGTGTCCCGGATCAGCGCCGTGTTGCGCTGCACGGCGCCTTGGCGGCCGGGAGTGGACCACGACCCGGGAACCGGTAAAGGTGGAGACATGAACGCGCTATGGCATGGCTTCGCCGACATGGGCGCCGTCGAGCGGGACGGAGCGTTCGTGGTCGCTCGCGGAGACGGCGTCCACGTCTTCGACCGGGCGGGCAATCGGTACCTCGACGCGACCGCGGGCCTGTGGTTCGCCAACGTGGGCCACGGGCGCGGCGAGATCGCCGACGCGGTGGCCGCCCAACTGCGCACGATCGCGCACTACTCCAATTTCGGCGACATCACCGAGCCCGCCACCCAGGAACTCGCCGAGCGGCTCGCCGGCCTCGCCCCGGTGCCGGGCAGCAAGATCTTCTTCACCTCGGGCGGTTCCGACTCCGTCGACACCGCGACCAAACTCGCCCGCCGCTACTGGCACGAACTCGGGCAGCCGGGCAAGACGATCGTGGTCGGGCGGCGAATGGCCTATCACGGCATGCATGTGGCGGGTACGGCGCTCGCGGGTCTGCCCGGCAATCGGGAGGGCTACGGCGAACTGATGCCCGCCGCGCGGACTGTCGAGTGGGACGACGCGAAAGCCCTGCTCGCGCTGATCGAGGAGGTCGGCGCCGAACGGATCGCCGCGTTCTTCTGCGAACCGGTCATCGGCGCGGGCGGTGTATATCCGCCGCCTGCGGGCTACCTCGCCGAAGTCCGGCGCATCTGCCGCGACTACAACATCCTGTTCGTCGCCGACGAGGTGGTGACCGGTTTCGGCCGCATCGGCGGAGCGTGGTTCGCCTCGTCCCGGCTCGGGCTCGAACCCGACCTGATGACCACCGCGAAGGGACTGACCTCCGGCTATCTCCCGATGGGCGCGGTCTTCGCCGCCCCGCGCGTGGCGGAGCCGTTCTTCGGCGGCGGCGTCTGGTGGCGGCACGGCTACACCTACGGCGGCCACGCGGGCGCGGCGGCCGCCGCGCTGGCGAATCTCGACATCATCGAGCGCGAAGGCCTGCTCGAGGCCGCCCTGCGCGTGGAGGCGAGCCTGCACGAGCAGCTGTCGGTGCTCGCCGGACATCCCAGGGTCGCTGAGGTACGCAGCGGGTTCGGCGCCGTCGCGGCCATCCAGCTCGCCGACCCCGCCGAAGGGTTGCCGCTGGTGAAGACGCTGCGCGCGCACGGGATCTCCAGTCGCGCGGCGGGTCAGGGAGCCATGCAGATCTCCCCGGCCTTCATCATGACCGACGACCAGATCGCCGAACTCGTCGACGGATTCACCCGCGCGTTGAACGATGTGTGATTCACCCGCGCCGGTGATCGGAGCCTGATCGGCCCCGATCTCAGAGCACGCGGGTCAGGAAGACGCTGTTCGGATCGGGACGGTAGTCGCCGAACGGCGAGCAGTAGCCGAAGCCGTGGGCGGCGTACAGGCGGCGGGCGGGCCGGAAGAAGTCCTGCGCGCCTGTTTCGAGGCTGAGACGCCGGTAGCGGCGCGCGGTGGCCTCGGCGATGACATGGCGCAGCAAGGTGGAAGCGATGCCGCGACCTCGATGGGTCGACGCGGTGCGCATGGACTTGATCTCGGCGTGGCCGTCGTCGAGGTGCTTCAGCGCGGCGCACCCGGCCAGGGCCGCACCATCCCACCCGGTCCAGAACGTGATATCCGGATGACGCAGTGCCGTGATGTCCAACGCGTGCACGCTCTCGATCGGCGAGTGGGCGGCCATGTCGGCGAGATGCTCGGTGAGTAGCGCCGCGATCGCCGGGCCGGTCAGGTCGTCGACGACGATGCGCAAACCATCGCTCTCGATCGTGGTAGCGCACTGATCGGTCTGGTCGTACATGAGTCCATCATCGCGGGTGGCCGGGCACGCTCGCGCTGCCCCCGGACGTGGTGCATGCGAGCCTCCTCAGGAACGTTCACCGGGCCGTGCCTCGAAGTGATCGCCTCATCTCGTCGCCGTAACGGACTGCGGCACATGCTGTCTCGGCCGGTCGCTGCCGAAAGTATCGCTCTCGGTGCGGAAATGCTGGTCGATTGCCGCAGCGTCGGCCGATCAGCGATGTGGGCGAATCGAAAAGGGGCACCTCCACCACTTCGGGATGCGAGCATGGGAGGGCGACGACTGTGGTCGCCGTGCTGAGAGGTGGTGGGGTGTGGCGGAGTTCGTGCAGGAGTATGCCGCGTTGCGGTGGGCGGCGGTGGCGGCGTTCGTGGTCGCCGCGGTGATCGTGCTGTCACGGGTGACGGCGCCTGCGGGGCCGTCCGCCGATCCCGTCGACGCGTTGCCGGATTCTTCCTCCGCCCGGGATGCCGCGACCGGGCATTCCGAGTCCGACGCGGCCCATCTGGTGATGTGCCTGGTCATGCTCGGCATGCTCGTGTTCCCTTCGGGCGCGAGCCCGCACGCGTTGCGCGGCGTGCTGACGGCGATGGCCGTGGTCTTCGCCGGACTGTTGATGCTGCGCGCCGCCGAACACGCCACCCAGGGGCGGGCGCTGCCGATCGACCGCTTGGTCCCGCTCGGCTACCACGTCGCCGCCGCCGCGGCGATGCTCTACGCGATGTCCGGTCACACCGCCTCCGGCCACGTCGGCGGCCCGGCCGTCGGGCCCGCGCTCGGTCTTGCCGCGCTGTTCCTCCTCGACGCGCTCCTGGTCGCGGTGGCCGCCTGCACCGGCTGGGCGCATGCGCGGCCGTCGGGCCCGCTGAGGTTGCTCGCGCGTTCCGGCGGTTGCGTCGCCGCCCTCACCGGGCCCGCGAAACCGTGGGCGGCGGTGCCGCACGTGGTGATGGACGCGGGCACCGCTTACATGCTGGTGGCCGTGATCATTCGGTGACCGCGACCAATCCGGGTCCGCCCGCATACCGAACCCCTGTGCATGCAGGCACGGGATTCGGCCATGAGCAACGAACACGGTTCTGCTTCACCCCACCGATCGGGCGCCGCGGCACGCGCGAGAGAGGCTTCCGATGGCCCGGCGCTCGCGTGCCCGCTGCCGACCGGCTACGACCGATCCCAGGCCACCCGCGCGAACCGTGAGCTCGCGGCGTTGCTCGCCGCCACCGGCACCGGCGATCGTGCCGCGTTCACCGAGTTCTATCAGCTCACCAGCCCGCGGGTGTTCGGTCTGACCGTGCGGATCCTGCGCAGTCACGCCACCGCCGAGGAGGTGACCCAGGAGGTCTACCTCCAGGTGTGGTCGATGGCCGACCGCTACGACGCCTCGCTGGCCAGTCCGGTCGGCTGGCTGATGATGCTCGCCCATCGCCGGGCGGTGGATCGGGTCCGCGCGGAGAGTTCGGCTACCAGCCGGGACCTGGTCTACGCGTACGAGCAGCTGGGCCGCGACCACGACGTCGTCGCGGAATCGGTCACCCAGCGCATCGAAGAGCAACAGGTGGCAGGCTGCCTGCAGAACCTGACCCCCACCCAGCGTGAGGCGATCGCGCTGGCGTATTACAGCGGGTGGACCTATCGGGAGGTCGCCGATCACCTCTCGGTGCCGTTGCCCACGATCAAGACCCGCATCCGCGACGGGCTGAAGAGATTGGAGAAGTGTTTGTCCGGGGAACGCACCGATGGTTGACGCCTCGCCACGGTCGGACGCCGACCTCATCGACCTCGCCTACCCGTGCGCGCTGGACGCGGTCGCCGATATCGAACGCAGGCATATCGATGCCCGCCTCGCGGCCGCGGACCCGGACGTGCGGCGGGCATTCTCCGACACCGTCTGGCAGGTGCGCGACGTCATGGGGCGGCTCGCCGTGCTCGACGAGTTCGCGCCGCCGCCGGAGCTGGAACGGCGCATCCTGGCAGCGCTGCCCGACGAGCCCCCCGGGCCCGCCGTCACGCGCCTCTCGGCGTGGCGGCGGCGGCCGCTGCGCTGGGCGGTGCCGATCGCGGCCGTCGCGAGCCTGCTGTTCGGTGCGAGCGTGCTGACCGCGCAGTTCATCAGCTCGCCGTCCGATCCGGCCGCTGCCGACCAGGCGCAGGTGCACCCGGGTGTGCGGACGGTTAACGGCTCGTTCGCCGGTGGCGGTGTGCTCGTCGTGGACGCCTCGCCCGAACTCGGGCGCGCGGTCGTCGTGTTCGACCGGGTCGCGCCGCCGCCTTCGGGCCGGGTGTATCAGATGTGGTTGGTCGGCTCCGACGGGCAAGCCCGCTCGGCCGGGGTGCTGAGCGACCTGCCCTCGACCGATCGGCCGTTCGTCACCGGTTTCCGCTCCGGCGAGGTCCTCGCGGTGAGCGTCGAACCCGACGGTGGTTCCGACGTACCGAGCGGCGATCCGATCGTGGGCGTGACGCTGCCCTGAGCGGGGTCTAGATCTCCACCGGTTGATCGCCGACGACTCGCCCGCCCAGGTGCACCCACCCGTCGGAGTCCCACCGGGTGAACAACTGCGAGCCCTTGCCCTGGGTGATGATCAGGCCTTTGCGCAGCAGAGCCGTCAACGCGACGGCCGCCGCTCCGGTCGCCTCGTCCTCGGAGATCCCCATGGTCGGCGCGAACATACGCGAGCGCAGGACGGCGCGATGTTCGTCGGTCCACGCCCACAGGTAGTGCGGGCCGCCGGGAAACTCCTCCGGGCGCAGGGTGGCCAGCACCTCGGCGTCCTCCAGCTGATGGAAGGTGAACGGGGGAGCCCATTCGCCGCGAGCGGTGATCCAGGTCAATCCCTCGGTGAGTTCCACCGCCACCGGGCCCGCGGGCACAGCCAGGGTCCGCACGGGGATGCCCTGGGAGGCGAACCACCACGCGGTCCCCACCGAGGGGTGTCCGGCGAACGGGAGCTCCACCGTGGGGGTGTAGATCCGCACCGCGACCGTGCCGTCGACCGGCTCCTCGACCACCACGGTCTCGCTGTAGCCGGCTTTGGCCGCCAGCGCCTGCCGATCGGGCGCGGCCACGTCGGCCGCCCGCGCGATACCCAGCTCGTTGCCGAAGCGCCCGGCCGCGTCGGTGAACACTCGCACCACATCAACCTGTGTGCTCATGCTCGACGAGCCTACCCGTGTGCCCCTGCCGGGGGCTGTCGGCCGGACCACATGGGGAACGCGAAAGAGGCCCCCGTCGCAGGACAGGGGCCTCTTTTCGAGCGAAATCAGATCGCGGCCGTGCTGAGCGCCTCGGTCGATTGCACCGCCTGGCCGACACCGGCCACGATGGCGGCGGCGCGCAGCGATTCGAAGATCACCTCGCGCGAGACGCCCGCTTCGCGCAGGGTGTGCTCGTGCGCCTCGAGGCAGTGCGCGCAGCCGTTGATCGAGGAGACCGCGAACGACCAGAGTTCGAAGTCGGCCTTGTCGACGCCCGGCGCACCGATGATCTGCATGCGCAGTCCCGCCCGCAGGTCGTCGTAGCGGCCGCCGAGGAACGCCTTGCCCCGGTAGAACACGTTGTTCATGCCCATGATCGAGGCGGCGCCGAGTGCGGCGTTGTACGCCTCCGCCGACAGCACGTCGGCGGCTTCCTCGGCGATCTCGCGCAGCGTGGTCGTCGACCGGGTCGCGGCCGCCGACGCCAGCAAGGTGCCCCACAGCTGCTGCTCGTTCAGCACGGTGGTGCGCGCGAGGGATGACAAGTTGAGCTTGAGGTCCTTGGCGTACTCGGGGAGGGAGTTCTTCAGGTTCTCAATGCTCATTCGGCGATTCCTCTACTCGATGCGGCCCCGTGCGGGGACCGGGTCGTTTCTCGATGATGTGGGGCGCACCCGAAATCCCGGGTGCGAAAGGGTATTTCAGACGCTGGCGGCCAGAAGTTCACCGGCGTTGATGGTCGGATCGCCCTTCTTCCAGTTGCAGGCGCACAGCTCGTCGGACTGCAGAGCGTCCAGCACGCGCAGCACCTCGTCGACGTTGCGGCCCACGGAACCCGCTGTGACGGAGACGAACTGGATCTCGTTGTTCGGGTCGATGATGAAGGTGGCGCGGTCGGCGACGCCGTCGGCGTTGAGCACGCCGGTGGCGGTGGCCAGTTCACGCTTGAGGTCCGAGAGCATGGGGAAGGGGAGGGTCTTGAGATCCTCGTGCTGAGCGCGCCACTGGAAGTGCACGAACTCGTTGTCCACCGAGGCGCCGAGCACCTGCGCGTCCCGGTCCTCGAATTCGTCGTTGAGCTTGCCGAACGCGGCGATCTCGGTCGGGCACACGAAGGTGAAGTCCTTGGGCCAGAAGAAGACGATCCGCCACTTGCCCGCGTGGTCGTCGCTGGTGATCCGGGTGAAGTAGTCGTCAGGCTGCTGAGCGTCGACCTTCGACAGATCACCGCCGATGACCGCGGTGAGGTTGTATGCCGGGAATTGGTCGCCGATGGTCAGCAGGGCCATGCTCGTCTCCTCGTCAGGTTGGTTGCCAACTGTGTTCTGCGGTATTGCGGGGCCGTTGCGGTTCCACGAGCCACCGCCTCGGACCGGCACTCACACCGCCGGTGGAAAAGCTCACCGGCGATCTTGCCCAAGGGTGCGTAAAAGGTAAAGGTGATCAGTCGCACTACACTGATAGGCGTGACTGATCAGACTTATCAGCCCACCCTGTCACAGCTGCGTGCGTTCGTGGCGATCGCGGAATACCGCCATTTCGGCACCGCGGCCGCGCGGCTCGGTGTGAGTCAGCCCACGTTATCGCAGGCGCTCGCCGCTCTGGAACACGGGCTCGGGCTCCAGCTGATCGAACGGAGCACCCGCCGCGTGCTGGTGACCGCCGCGGGGATGCGCTTGCTGCCCAAGGCGATGGCGACGCTGGAGGCCGCCGACCGCTTCGTCGCCTCGGCCACCGGCGACGGACTCGGCGGCACCCTGCGGATGGGCATCATCCCGACGGTCGCCCCCTATGTGCTGCCCGGGTTGCTGCCGGAACTGCGCAAGCGGCTACCCGAGCTGCGGCCGCAGATCGTCGAGGACCAGACCGCCCGGTTGCTGGACGGCCTGCGTACCGGCGTGCTGGACGTCGCGCTGCTGGCGGTGCCCACCGAGATGCCCGGCCTGGTCGAGATCCCGCTCTACACCGAGGAATTCGTGCTGGTCACGCCGCGCGGTCACGAGCTGGCCGGGCGCACCGATCTCGCGGCGGCGGTGCTGGACGCCCAGCCGCTGCTGCTGCTGGACGAGGGGCACTGCCTGCGCGATCAGACATTGGAGGCCTGCCGCTCGGCCGATGTGCACCCGGCCGCGGTCGGTGACACCCGGGCCGCGTCCCTGTCCACGGTGGTGCAGTGCGTCGCCGGTGGACTCGGCGTGACGCTGATCCCGCAGATGGCCGTCGCGACGGAAACCGCGCGCGGCACATTGGATGTCGCGCACTTCGGCGCCCCCGCCCCCGGCCGTACCATCGGCCTGGTCTTCCGTACTTCCACTGCTCGGGCCGATGATTACGAATATCTGGCCGCCATCGTCCGCGCTCAGCGGCCGATGTAGCCGCGCAGCACGGGAGAGCGCGTCGAGCCAGGGTGAGAGGAGGCGCGAGGTGGCATCGGCGGCGTGGGGCGACGGGCGGCTGGGCCTCCTGTCCGGGCGGGATGACGCGCTGTTCGTCTACGGCACGCTGCAGTTTCCCGAAGTGCTGGAGACGCTGCTCGGGCGAGTCCCGCCGAGCGAACCGGCCGAGCTGACCGGTTGGCGCGCCGCCGCGCTGCCGCGGCGGATCTACCCGGGACTGGTCGCCGCCCCGCTCGGCCGCACCCGTGGTGCGGTGCTGAGCGGTCTGACGGCGGCGGAGTGGACGATCCTCGACGCGTTCGAGGACGACGAGTACGACCTGCGCCGAGTGCGCGTCGAGCACCGGGATGTTCCGGTGTGGACCTATGTCTGGACGGTGGCCGCGGACGCGGCGGACTGGCAGCGGGAGCGGTTCGCCGCCGAGCATCTCGCGCATTTTGCCGCTCGCTCCGCGCGGTGGCGCCGAGATCCGGCGAGTTTCCCGGATCCGGCCGGGCCGGGATGGTCGGGGCCTTCGGCGTGAGGCCCGCGTCGCCGCCTCTTGCCATTCCAAGACGACCGGTCGTATATTCAACGCATGGCACGACCGCGGCGCAGCGAAGACACTCGGCGGCTTCTGGTCGAAGAGGGTGCCGCGGGTTTTCTGACCAGCGGCTATCACGGCACCGGGATCAAACAGATCCTCGACCGGGTCGGGGTGCCGAAGGGTTCGTTCTACAACTACTTCGACAGCAAGGAGAGTTTCGGGCGCGCAATCATCGAGCACCACTCCCGCTGTGTCCAACGCAACCTGACCGAGGCGTTCGCCGGCGCGCCGGACCCGGTGAGCGGTTTGCGGGCGTTCTTCGGGCGGCTGATGGACGACTTCGTCGCGTCCGATTTCACCGGCGGCTGCCTCATCGCGAATCTGGGCGGCGAACTGGAAGGCAGTGAGCTGCTGCGGGAATCGCTGTCGAGGGCATGGACCGCGTGGCGCGACCGTATCGCCGAGCAACTCGCGCAGGGGCAGCGCCTGGGCATGATCCGCGCCGACATCGAGGCGGGCGAACTGGCGGATCTGCTGCTCGAATCCTGGGAGGGGGCGGTGATCAGGATGAAGATCGATCGCACCCTCGCCCCGCTGCGCAAGTGCCTGGATCGCCTGCTCGGCGACTACTTCCTGCCCTGATCGGAACGTCACATTCATCCGGCCTCTTCGGTTACCTATTCGAAGACGACCGGTCGTATATAAGAAAGGACACGCGATGGCGAAGACGGCCATCGTGACCGGTTCCTCCAGTGGGATCGGCCGCGATATCGCACGGGCATTCGTGGAACGCGGCGACAATGTCGTGCTCAACGGGCGAGACGAGGCGAAGCTGACGGAGGTGGCCGCCGCACTCGGCGCGCCGGAGCGAGTGGCCACGGTGGCGGGCGATATCGGCGCGGCCGCTACCGGAGCGACCTTGGTCGGCGTCGCCGTCGAGCGGTTCGGCGGCGTGGACGTGCTGGTCAACAACGCGGGCATGTTCGGAGCCAAACCGTTTGTCGAGGTCACCGAGGCAGACCTGGACGGCTATCTGAACGGAAACCTCAAAGGCACCTACTTCACCACGCAGGCCGTGGTGCGGCGATTCCTGAGGCAAGCGAGAGGCGGCAGCATCGTCAATATCGGCACCGTGCTGATCGACCATGCCCTCGCCGGGCTGCCCGCCACGGCGGCCCTGGTCAGCAAGGGCGGCGTGCACGCGCTCACCACCAGCCTGGCCGCCGAACTCGCCGCCGACGGCATCCGGGTCAACGCGGTCGCCCCCGGCATCATCCGCACGCCGTTGTTCGGCGACGGCGACGAACCGGCCTCCGCTGGGCTCGCACTGCTCAACCGCATAGGGGAAGTCGCCGAAACGACGGCCGCGGTGCTGTATCTCGCCGACGCGGAATTCACGACCGGACACATCCTCCCCGTCGACGGCGGGTTCATCGCTGGAAGGGCGGCCTGAAATGCCGTACGTGAACATCAAGATCACCGACGAAGGCGTGACCCGCGAACAGAAGGCGCGGCTGATCGAGGGCGTCACCGATCTGCTGTACGACGTGCTCGGCAAGGCGCCCGCGAGCACCTACGTCGTGATCGACGAAGTCGCCCTGTCGAATTGGGGTGTCGGCGGGGTCGACGTCGAGCGGTGGCGCGAGCAACAGCGCTCCTGAACCGGGATTCCCTGCCGGACAACTCGTCACGAGGAAGTCGCACCGGAACGTTACGTTCCCCTCTGCCCGCCGAGATCTCGATGCGGCCTCTACAGCTCGATGGAGGGGAGCCGCGGTGCCGTCTTCGCTACCGAACGCCGAATGCGCCGGCCCGATCGGGACCGGCGCATCCGGGTGCCTCGGCCTAGACCCGCAGCGCGTGCGGTTCGATCGCGCCGCGCACCAGCGCCCGCGCGTCGATCGTCTCGGGCCGGTAGGGCAACCGTTCCAGACGATCGGTCATCCCGCCGACCGGATCCTCGACCGTGTCCACCAGCCCGAACAGGAACGACCACTCGTGCTCGTCGCTGCCGTAGTGCACGACGGTGCCGAACTGCTCGTGGAAACGCTCCCAGGACCGCTTCAGCGTCTCGTTGCGCCACATGGTCGCGCAGCCGGCCTGGGCGCACAGCACCCCGCCGGGCGCGAGCAGCGCACGACATCGGGACAGGAACTCCGCTTCGTAGAGCCGATTGTGCTGCGCGTCCTCGACGCGCTCGTCCGGCAGGTCGATCACGATGACGTCGTAGCGGGTGCCCGCCTGCGCGGCCGTGGCCAGGAAGTCCCAGCCGTCGGCGTAATGCACCTTGATCGGTCCATCGCCCTCGACGGCGGCGGCCAGCTCGTCGCTGGAGTAGCCGTAGGGCAGATGCCGGGCGCACAGCTCCACCTCGAGCTGGTCGATGTCGACGTGGTCGACGAGGGTGGCGCCCGCGGCGACCGACATCTGACTGGCGACACCCTCGCCGGAGCCGATGATCAGCACTTTGTCCAGCTTCTCGGCCAGCACGAAGGCGGGGACCATCATCGCCTCGTGATAGGTGAGCTGGGAGAACTCGGTGGACTGCCGGTCGTCGTCGGAGAACAGGCTGATGCCTTGCTCGGTCCGCGCGATGACCATGTGCTGGAACGGGGTGTGGGTGTCGACGATCACCTCGTGCAGGTCCCAGATGCGGGTCAGGCCCGCGCCCACCGGTTCCTCGATCCGCTGGCTGCCGTGTCCCCTGCGGATGACCTGCATGCGAACATCCTTGGGAGCCAACGCGTCCCGCAGTAGCTCGACCGCTTTCGACGCGCCGGCGCCGATGCTGCCGCAGGTGAACACGTCGACGAAGATCTCGCCGGACTCCGGATAAGTGTGAATCGAGGCGTGGGACTCCGACAACAGCGCGAGGACGGTCACCCCCTGCGGTTCGAACTTCTTGTGTACGACATCGCAGATGGTGACGCCCGCCGCGATCAGAGACTCACGCAACGCCGATTCGAGTCGTTCGAGATCGTCGCAGAGGTCTGCGTCGACACCACCGAACTCGGCCAGCACATGCCAACCGGTGAATTCCGCCGTCATGGGCAAACTCACTCTCGCTCAGCGCCCGAGACATGAACGGTCAAGGGCGGAAAACCATTGAATGACACCGACGAATAGCTCGCGGTATAGGCACCGGTGTCGAGGATTCGAACGCGATCACCGGCTCGCAACGTGGTCGGTAGGAGGACTCGCGTGCGTTGATACAGTACATCGTCGCCGTCGCAGGTCGGACCGGCCACCACCGCCTCGTCGACGGGGTCGCCGTCCCGGTCGGTGACGAACCGGTAGGCGATGTACTCGTTCTCCGTCTCGGCCATTCCGTTGTAGCGGCCGATGTCGAGATACACCCAGCGCCGTCCGTCCGGCGCGGTGCGGACGCCGACGACTTCGGCGTGAATCGTGCCCGCCGAACCGACCAGTGCCCGGCCCGGTTCGACGACCAATCCGGTATCCCCGGAAAGGAATTCGGCTGCGGCGTGCTTGACCACAGCGGCAATCTCGCCCAGCCCGGGCGCGGGGTCGGCGTAGGAAATCGGCAACCCGCCGCCGATGTTCACCGAACCGACCGCGATGTCCTTGTCGGCCAGCGCCTCGGCGATCCGGCCCGCCTGCTCGATGCCGATCCGCCAAGCGGCGGGGTCCAGTTGCTGGGAGCCGACGTGGAAGTACGGCCCCGCGACCACGAGCCCGAGGTCGCGGGCCCGGACCAGCAGCCGCAACGCCTCACCCGGGCTGCAACCGAACTTCGTGCCGAACGGGGTGCGCGACTCCGGCGCCGAGGCGAGGAACCGGCACTCCACCTCGGAGCCGGGCGCGTGGTCGGCTATGCGCAGCAGGTCGTCCTCGGTGTCGAAAGCGAAGCGCCGCACCCCCAGGGCGTATGCACGGGCGATGTGCGCGGCTTTCTTGATCGGGTTGCCGTAGCACAACCGCTGCGGCGCCACCCCCAGCCCGAGGCAGAGGTCGATTTCGCCGATACTGGCGACATCGAATTCCGCGCCCTCCTCGTCGAGCAGGCGCACGATCGCCGGCACCGGGCTCGCCTTCACGGCGAAACGGATCCTCGTCGTGGCGCCCGTGTCCGCGGACAGGGCGGCATCGAGCGCGCGGTAATTCTGGCGGACACGCTCGGGATGGATGACAAGGTAGGGCGATTCGGGCATAGTTGATCTTTCGCTTGGGCAGCGGGGGAGAGAGTATCAGCGGCCCGTACCCAGAAACGAATCCGTCGAAACCTGGGTTCGCCACATGGTCGCGCACCTCCGTCCTCCTGGCGCGACGGAGCTGCTGACCTGCGTGGACATGGGACCGATGGGTGATGCGGGCTCAGCCGGCGGACACGGTGACGTCGTCGAAGACGACTTCGCCCGCGGCGTCGGACTCGGCGAGATCGACCACCGCGTCGAACGACCAGCCGTGCTCGCCGGCCGGGTCGTCGAGCACCTGGCGCACCTGCCAGAATCCCGGTCTTCGTTCCACCTGGAACAGTTGCGGACCTCGGGCGTCGGGGCCCGTGCCGATCCGCTCGTACTCCGCGTAGTAGTCCGCGAGCGCCTCGGCCCAGTCCGGTCCGGGGCTCAGTTCGGCCAGTTCGTCCCAGCGTCGCAGTGCGGCCAGTTCGACGCGGCGGAACATCGCGTTACGGACCATGACCCGGAAGGCGCGCTCGTTGGCGGTGATCGGGCGCACCGTTTCCGCGCCGAAGGCGAGCTGGTCGGCGTCGGTCTCCGCACCCGGGTTGGTCAGCTGCTCCCACTCGTCGAGCAGGCTCGAATCCACTTGGCGCACAAGTTCTCCGAGCCATTCGGTGATGTCGTCGAGTTCCTCGGTGCGCGCCGACTCGGGCACCGTCCGCCGCAGCGCGCGGTAGGCGTCGGCGAGGTAGCGCAGCACCACGCCCTCGGAGCGGGCCAGCTCGTAGAAGGAGATCAGCTCCGCGAAGGTCATGGCGCGTTCGATCATGTCGCGCACCACCGACTTGGGTGCGGGCGCGAATTCCGACACCCACGGGTGGCCCGCGCGATAGGTCTCGTACGCCGGTTCGATCAGCTCGGCCAGCGGTTTGGGCCAGGTCACCTCTTCGAGCAGTTCCATCCGCTCGTCGTAGTCGATGCCGTCGGCCTTCATCTCCGCGATGGCCTCGCCGCGAGCCTTGTGCTGCTGGGCCATCAGCAGCTGGCGCGGATCCTCCAAGGTGGATTCGATGAGCGACACCACGTCGAGGGTATAACTCGGAGACTGTTTGTCCAGCAGGTCCAGCGCGGCCAGCGCGAACGGCGACAGCGGCTGGTCGAGGGCGAAATCGCGCTGCAGGTCGACGGTCAGGCGGGCGCGGCGGCCGTGGGCGTCCGGTTCCGGCAGTTGCTGCACCACCCCGGCGTCGCGCAGCGCGCGATACAGCCGGATGGCGCGCAGGATGTGCCTGCGCTGGGCGGGTCGCGGCTCGTGGTTGTCCTCGAGCAGGTGACGCATGGCGGTGAAGCAGTTGCCCGGCCTGGCGATCACGTTCAGCAGCATGGCGTTGGTCACCGTGAAACGCGACACCATCGGCTCGGGCTGCGCGGCCACCAACCGGTCGAAGGTCTCCTCGCTCCAGGACACGAAGCCTTCCGGCGGTTTGCGTCGCTGCACCTTGCGCTGTTTCTTGGGATCGTCGCCCGCCTTGGCCAGCAACCGGGTGTTCTCCACCTCGTGTTCTGGAGCCTGCACGACCACGGTGCCCATGGTGTCGTAACCGGCCCGGCCCGCACGGCCTGCGATCTGATGGAACTCCCGCGCCTTGAGCCTGCGGGTGCGCACGCCGTCGAACTTGGTCAGCCCGGTGAGCAGCACGGTGCGGATGGGCACGTTGATGCCGACGCCGAGGGTGTCGGTACCGCACACCACCTTCAGCAGACCGTCCTGGGCCAGACGTTCCACCAGGCGGCGGTACTTCGGCAGCATGCCCGCGTGATGCACGCCGATGCCGTGCCGGATCAGCCGCGACAGGGTCTTGCCGAAGCCCGCGGCGAACCGGAACTCGCCCAGCGCGCCGGCGATCGCGTCCTTCTCGGCGCGCGTCGCGAAATTCACGCTGGTCAGCGCCTGCGCGCGCTCCAGCGCGGCGGCCTGGGTGAAGTGCACGACGTACACCGGGGCCTGGTGGGTGGTGACCAGTTCCTCGAGGGTCTCGGTGATCGGGGTGCGGGCGTAGGAGAAGCTCAGCGGCACCGGGCGCTCGGTACCAGCGACGATCGCGGTGGAGCGGCCGGTCCGGCGCTCCAGGTCGCGGGCGAAGAAGTCGACCTCGCCGAGCGTGGCCGACATGAGCAGGAACTGGGCGCGGGGCAGTTCCAGCAACGGAACCTGCCAGGCCCACCCCCGGTCGGGGTCGGAATAGAAGTGGAACTCGTCCATCACGACTTGGCCGACGGCGGCGTCCGCGCCCTCGCGCAGCGCCAGGTTCGCCAGGATCTCCGCGGTCGCGCAGATGATCGGTGCCTCCGGATTCACCGCGGCGTCGCCGGTGACCATGCCGACGCGTTCGGCGCCGAACACCTCGCAGAGAGCGAAGAATTTCTCGCTCACCAGCGCCTTGATCGGGGCGGTGTAGTAGGTGCGCAGCCCCTGGGTGAGGGCGAAGAGATGTGCGCCGACCGCGACGAGCGATTTCCCGGAACCGGTTGGGGTGGCGAGGATGACGTTGGATCCGGATGCCAGCTCGAGCAGCGCCTCGTCCTGCGCCGGGTAGAGCGGGGTGCCCTGCTCGGCGGCCCACATTCCGAACGACTCGTAGAGCGCGTCGGCGTCGGTCCCCGGGATGTCGAGCAGTTCGGTCAGATCCACTCCGACCACCCTACGGCCTCGCCGGCGAGCGGCCGTGCAGGGGCGACAGGGAGCCGGTCGCCGCGCGGCTCAGTCCTGCTCGCCCTCGTCCTCGCCCTTGTCGCGGCTCTGCTCGGCGAGGAACCGCTCGAACTCGGCGCCCAGTTCGTCGCCGCTCGGCAACTCGCCGTCGCCGACCAGCAGGCTCGACTGCCGCTCCTGCGCGGTGACGAAGCTGTCGTACTGCCGCTCCAGGGCGTGTACGACGGTCTCCACCTCGGCGTTGCCCGCGATGTGCTCGTTGACCTGTTCACGCACCCGGGCGGCGGCCTCGCCCAGCGCGGCCAGCGGGAACTCCAGGCCCGCGTTGTCGGCGACGTTCTCCAGCAGCGTCTGCGCGGCCTCCGGGTAGGCGGTCTGCGCCAGGTAGTGCGGCACGTGCACGGAGAAGCCGACCGACTCGTGCCCGTGCTGCGCCATCCGGAATTCCAGCAGCGATGACGCGCTGCCCGGCACCTGCAACTCGCCGGGCCACCGCTGGTGGTCGGAGATCAGGTCGCGATCGGAGGAATGCGCGGTCACGCCGAGTGGGCGGGTGTGCGGAATGGCCATCGGGATGGCGCTGAGACCGATGCTGCGGCGCACGCCGAGCTGTTCGGCGAGCAGTCGCACCGCGGTGGTGAACTTCTCCCAGCGTAGGTCCGGCTCCAAGCCCGCGAGCAACAGGAACGGGGTACCCGCGGTGTCCCGCAGAGCCCAGAGATTGAGTTCCGGCTCGGCGTAATCGGAGAAATGATCGGTCTTGAACGTCATGAGCGGACGGCGCGACCGATAATCCAGCAGCTCGTCCACGTCGAACGACGCGACCAGTTCGCTTTCGAGGCTCTCGCGCAGGTGGGTGGTCGCCAGCCGTACCGCGTGCCCGGCGTCGGTGAAACCCTCCAGCCCGTGCACCAGGACCGGGCCCGCGCCGTCGGCGGACGACAGCTGCGGAGCGGGGAACTCCAGTTCGTACATTCGCGACTCGTAGTCCATCGCGTACTCCTTCCTGCGCGGCTCCTGCGGCCCGGACGCGTACCTCACGCGCCAGTGTGGTTGCCTGCCCGATCGTTCGCCACCCTTGCTGGTGGTGCGAGACGAGCAGTCGTCCGGACCGGGGACCGCTGTCCATTGTCCCCCATGTCGTGGCGGTCACCGCGCACGGCCGGACACCGACCCGTACTCCGAGGCAACAGCATCGGTGGCTCGCGCATTCCCGGCCCGGCGGCGTGGCATCGCCGGCTGGACACCAGGAGTTTGGCACAGTGGGGGTGTGACCGTGGCGGATTCGAGGCGCATGCGGCCGGGCTGGGTGGCGCCCGTCGTCTGCGCGGTGCTGCTCGCAGGATGCGGGTCGACGGTACCGGGGCGCCCGGTCTCGTCGGTGCCCGCCACGGTGACCCGGCACGTGAGCGCCGAACTACCCACGCTGTTGCCGGATGCGAACCAGTTCCCCCCGCCCTATACGGCGGTGGTACTGCCGCAGGAAGCCGTGGCCCAGGCGGCGGGCGATCTGGACGGCATGGGCCGCGGTGCGAATGTCCAGCCCAGCCGCTGTGCACCGCCGGATCAGGACTTCGGCCCCGAGCACACCGCCATGGCGGTCGGCACCGACGATGCCACGCGTGCCACGCTGACCGTCGAATTGACGCGCACCGGCGAACCGTTGACGGCATTGCGCGCCCGGCTGGAGCAGTGCGGATCGGTGCGGGTGCAGCGAGCGGGCGCCGCCACAACGGTGACGACCGAGCAGGCTTCGCCGCCGCCGATCGACGCCGACGACGCCCTGTCGCTGCGCCGGACCGTGCGGCCCGAAGCGGGAGGCACCCGGCTGATCCAGTCCATGCGCACCCACGTCGCGCAGACCGGGGATGTGCGTGTCTCGGTGACGTATATGTCGTTCGCCGATGACGAACCGGATACCGCGGCATTGAACGCGCTGTTCGCCACCGCAGTGCGCAAAGTGCGCGAGAGATAGCGGCCAGAGCCGGCACCGTAGCAGGCGCCACCGACACGAATTGCGATACGTCCGTCGTGCCGGTCGACTCGTGCACAGTGTGAAACGAAATCCCCAGGGCGGCGGAATCGCCAGGTCGGCGGCGCGGGCCGGGGACAGCCGGGCCGCATGGTCGAACCATGACCAATTCCGCGACCCCGTTTCCCGCTCCCGAACCGGTCGATGCCGGCTGTACGGTCGAGGACGACACCTTCCGGCCGGGAACCGGCAGCCACCGTTCGTCGCCTTCCGGCGTTTCTTCCGAGGCCGAGATGTGCGTCTCGCCCGCCGCCATGGTTGCGCCGCATTCCTATTCGCGTACCGCGCAGAGCGGGACAAGCGCATGGAACCCCGGTGGCGCGGCGGGCGATGCCCGCTGCCGTGATGAACCTCCGCCGTTCCGGGATACGCCCGATCACGTTGTGTGCGTGGACGACCCGGCGGAGTTGATCGCCGGTGTGCCCGCCATGCTGGGCTTCACGCCGGAACGGTCGGTGGTCGTGCTCGTCCTTCGGCACGGGACGGCGGGCGGTGCGATAGTCGACGCGGTGGTGCGGTTCGATCTGGACTCGCCCAGCGGGCGGCGGGTGCGGGGCGCGACATTGGCGGCGGCGGTCGCGCGGATCTGCGCGCACGACGAGGCGGCCGAGGTCCTGGCCGTCGTGGTGGACGAACGCGCCGTGGAACCTGGGGCGGGCGCCGACCGGCCGGGCTGCGCGACCGGACGATTCGATGTGCTGGTCGGCTCGCTCGGCAGGAGGTTGGCGGCGTGCGACATCTCGCTCGGCGGAGTGTGGGCGGTGCGTGCGATCGCCGCCGGGCAGCGCTGGTGGACGTTGGCGGGGCCGCAGCGGCACGGGGTGCTCCGGGATCCGGCGGCCTCGCTGGTGACGCTGACCCACGTGCTGGACGGCAGGCCGATCCGCGGTTCGCGTTCCGAACTCACCGCACTGGTCGCGCGGGATCCGCTTGCCCATGCCGAGGTGGCCGCGCATCTACCTGACGCGCTCGCACGCGCCCGTGAACGCTATGCGCGGGCCGCGCGTCGCGGCGATCCGATCGGATACAGCAGGCAAGCGCTCGACCATGTGCTGTGGCAGATCGCCAACACCGCCTCGGGCGCCGCGCTGATGGCGCCCGAACTCGCGAGAATAGCGGCAGCCCTGCGCGATAAGGCGGTGCGGGATTCGATGTTCGCCTTGGCCGTCGGTGACAACGCCGACGCCGCCGAGGCGGTGTGGGCCGCGCTGACCCGCGCGCTGTCCGGCGCCGATCGCGCCGAGGCCGCAGCTCTGCTCGGCTACAGCGCCTACGTCCGTGGCGACGGGCCGTTGGCGGGCATCGCGTTGGAGGCCGCGTTGGAGGCGGACCCCGGACACCCGATGGCGATGCTGCTCGATACCTCGCTGCGCCTGGGCATGCGCCCGGAACAGTTGCGCAGGCTCGCGCACAGTGGCTACCGAACCGCCGCCGGTCTCGGTGTCGACCTGGGGGCGCCGACATCGTGAAACCCGTTGTCCCACTTGTGGTCGACGAGTCCGCTATGCCTAGTCCGGCGAGCCGGGTGCCGAAATGTTCCGACGACTCCGCGGTGCGCGGTGCTCGTCCGCATGCGCGGCGTCACAGCGGCCCGGGCTCCGGCACGGTGGCACGATCGTGACCGCCCGAGCCGGCGCAGGCCCGGCCCGGGCGTTGGGGGAGCGGCTATTTCGCGCTGTGCGCGCGGGGGCCGAGCGACTGGAGGAAAGCCCAGGCGTCGGTGACGATCTCGTCGAGATCGTTGTGTTCGGGACGCCAGCCGAGTTCGGTGATGGCACGTTCGCTGGACGCGATGAGCGTCGCCGGGTCGCCCGGGCGGCGGGGCGCGTCCTGCGCGGTGATCGGCAGGCCGGTGACGCGCTCGCAGGCCGAGATCACCTCGCGAACGGAGAATCCGGTGCCGCTGCCGAGGTTGTAGATCCGATGGGTGCCCGCTTCGGCGGTCGCCAAAGCCAGCAGGTGGGCCTGAGCGAGGTCGCGGATGTGGATGTAATCGCGGACCGCGGTGCCGTCGGGGGTGGGCCAATCGGTGCCGAAGACCGAGATCGCCTTGCGATGCCCCGCCGCCACCTGCAACACCAGAGGGATGAGATGCGTTTCCACCACCCGGTTCTCGCCGAGGCCACCGTAGGCGCCGGCCACATTGAAGTATCGCAGGCTGGTCGCCGCCAGCCCGTGCGCGACCGCGTAGGAGGTGATGGCGTGGTCGATGGCCAGCTTCGACGCGCCGTACGGATTGGTCGGGCGGGTCGGAGCGTCCTCGGTGATCGGGACCTGCTCCGGTTCCCCGTAGACCGCCGCGGTGGAGGAGAAGACCAGCCGCGGCGTTCCCGCGCGCCGCATCGCCTCCAGCAGTTCGAACGTCTTCACCACATTGCCGTGCCAGTATTTCTCCGGCTGCTGCACCGACTCGCCGACCAGCGACTGCGCCGCGAAATGCAGGACTCCGTCGAAGGGTTCGGCGGCCAGCAGCCGAGGCGCGGCGGCCGCGACGTCATCCTCGACGAACCTGGCAGCGGAAGGGACGCCGTCGGCATTGCCGGTGGACAGATCATCGACCACGACCACGTCGTGGCCGGCTTCCAGCAGGACCTGGGCGCAAACGCCGCCGACGTAGCCCGCGCCACCTGTGACGAGAAGTTTCACGTTTCAGGCCAGTTTCACCTGGACGGCGTGCGCCATCTCGTCGGGCAGTTCGAAGCCGTCGTGGCCGGGCACGGTGATGATCACCGACCCCTGTTTCGTCTCCACCGTGACGCGCGCGTCGGGGACCACGCCCGCCTCGCGCAGCCGGCCGATGACCTCCGGGTCGGTCTGGATGTGCTCGGCGAGCCTGCGCACGACGACGGCGTGCAACTGGCCGTGCGGCAGATCGGACAGGCGCAGCAGTGTCTCGTCGGCGGAGGCGGGCGGAATGATGCCCAGCTCGTCCAGACCGGGAATGGGGTTGCCGTACGGGGAGGTGGTGGGGTGGTTGAGCACCTCGACCAGGCGGCGCTCGACGTCTTCGCTCATCACGTGCTCCCAGCGACAGGCCTCCGCGTGCACGTTCTGCCAGTCGAGGCCGATGATGTCGACCAGCAGCCGTTCGGCCAGCCGGTGCTTGCGCATGACCGCGACGGCCATGCTGCGCCCCTTGTCGGTCAGCTCGAGATGACGGTCTCCGGCGACGAGCAGCAAACCGTCGCGTTCCATCCGCGCGACGGTCTGGCTCACGGTGGGACCACTCTGTTCGAGGCGCTCGGCGATCCGGGCGCGCAGGGGCACCACGCCCTCCTCCTCGAGGTCGTAGATGGTACGGAGATACATCTCCGTGGTGTCGACCAGATCCTTCACCTGTTACCCCTTCGTCGGCACGAATTCTACCCACGCACGACGGCACCCCCGTGTGCCGGATCGTGTCGCTCCACGCCGCGCACGACATTCCGGCGGCATTGTGGCAACCCGATCGGCGCACGGCAGGCGGCCATGAGCGTCTTTCTTGTATTTGTACTGCATAGGAACGTTTCGCGGGGTTCCTTGCTTCCCGCTAGCGTTGCGATCATGGCCACTGCACCGCGCGGCGAACCTAAGGCGCCGACCTCGCCCGGGACGAGCCGGTCCGGAACCGTCGTCTGGAGCGAGCGGTTCCTGGATTACACCTGGACTCCGGAGCATCCGATGCAGCCGGCGCGCCTGAAGTTCACCATGGCGCTGGCCGGAAGTCTCGGATTGCTCGAGGGTGTCGAGCTGCTCGAGCCTGCGGCCGCCGGGCGTCCGGATCTGCTGCGGATCCACACGCCCGACTACCTCGACGCGGTCGAACGCGCCGTGCCGCCGGTCGGTTCGCCGGCCGCGCCGCCCTACGGGCTCGGTTCCCCGGATAATCCGGTGTTTCCGCGGATGCACGAGGCCGCGTCCACGATCGTCGGCGGCACTCTGGCCGCGGCCAGGGAGATCGCTGAGGGCCGCACCAAACGGGCGGTGAGCATCGGCGGTGGCATGCATCACGCGATGCCCGACTCGGCGGCCGGCTTCTGCGTGTACAACGACCCGGCGGTGGCCATCTCCTGGCTGCTGGATCACGGTTTCGACCGGATCGCCTACATCGACGTGGACGTGCACCACGGCGACGGCGTGCAGCGGGCCTTCTACGCCGACCCCCGGGTGCTGACCATCTCGCTGCACCAGCATCCGGCCACCTTGTGGCCCAACACCGGTTGGCCGGAGGAGACCGGCGCGGGTGCGGCGGAAGGCACCTCGATCAACCTGCCGCTGTTGCCCGGCACGCGGGATGCGCAGTGGCTGCGCGGTTTCCACGCGGTGGTTCCCGGCGCGGTAGCGGCGTTCGGTCCGCAGATCGTGGTCAGCCAGTGCGGGGTGGATACCCATCGCGAAGACCCGCTGGCCGACTTGGAACTCACCGTCGACGGGCAGAGCGCGGCCTTCCGCGCCATGCGCGAACTCGCCGACCGGTATGCCGAAGGACGATGGCTGGCCGTCGGCGGTGGTGGATACGGCCTGGTCCGGGTGGTGCCGCGGGCGTGGACCCACTTGCTGGCCACCGCGTTGGACCGCACCGTCGACCCGGCGACGCCGATTCCGCAGAACTGGGTCGACTCGATCCGCGTGGCGGCGCCGCGGGTGGAGCCGCCGCGCACCATGGGCGACGGCGGCGACGTCGCCTACCGTCCGTGGGACGGCCCCGGCGGCACCGGTGAGACCGGTGACGCGCGGGCCGACCGTGCCCAACGTGCCGTCGACATGGCCGTGCTGGCCACCCGCCGAGCGACTTTCGGGTTGCTAGGTCTGGACCCGGAGGACCCTCGTGACTGATTTCCCCGATACCTCGGACACTCCCGCCACCCCGCCCCCGCCGCCGCAGCACTGGTTCGCCGACGTGCTGGCCTCCGACGGCGGCGTCGTCCGACTGCGCCCGATCACTCCCGGCGACGCCGAGCGGCTGCAGGAGTTCCACGGCGCACTGTCGGATCGCACCAGGTACCTGCGGTATTTCGGCCCCTACCCGCGGATCTCGCCGAAAGACCTGTACCGCACCACGCATGTCGACTACCACGACCGGGTCGGGCTGGTTCTCGAGTTGGGCGAGGCGATCGTCGCGGTGGGCCGCTACGAACTGCTGGAGCGCGACGGGCCGCGGGCGGCGGAAGTCGCGTTCGTGGTCGCCGACGGGCATCAGGGACGCGGTTTGGGCTCGATCCTGCTGGAGCATCTGGCGGGTGCCGCCGCCGAGAACAAGATCGAGACCTTCGTCGCCGAGGTGCTAGCCGAGAACACCGTGATGGTGACGGTTTTCCGCGACGCGGGCTATCAGGTCGAGCGCAGCAGGGACGGATCGGTCCTGCACCTCGAGTTCGCCATCGACCCCAGCGAAGCGCTGCTCTCGGTACGCGATTCGCGCGAACGCGCTTCGGAGGCGCGCAGCGTGGGCAATCTGCTCGCACCGCGGTCGGTCGCCGTGATCGGGGCAACTCCCGCGCCTGGGCGAGTCGGCGGTGCGGTGCTGGCGAATCTGCTGTCGGGTGTATTCCAAGGACCGGTGTTCCCGGTGAACCCGAACCGTAGATCGGTGCGCGGGGTGCGGGCATACGCCACGGTCCGGGAAATCCCCGACGAGGTCGATCTCGCCGTAGTCGCCGTGCCGCCCGCCGCGATCGGATCGGTGCTCGACGACTGCATGGCCAAGGGGGTCAAGGGTCTGGTGGTGCTGACCGCCGGTTTCGCCGAGACCGGCGAAGGGGGTCTGGCAGCCGAACGCGAACTCGTGGCCGCGGCCCGCGGTCACGGCATGCGCGTGGTCGGGCCGAGCGCCCTCGGCATCGCGAACACCGACCCGGCGATCGGCATGAACGCGACCCTCGCCACGGTGTTGCCCGGGCGCGGGCGGATCGGATTCTTCTGCCAGTCGGGGCCCTTGGGCGCGGCCATCCTGGGTGAGGCGGCGGCGCGCAATCTCGGCTTGTCGACGTTCGTGTCGGCGGGCAACCGCGCCGACGTCTCGGGCAACGACCTACTGCAGTACTGGGACAGCGACCCGGCCACCGATGTGGTGCTGCTGTATCTGGAGAGCTTCGGCAATCCGCGCAAGTTCTCCCGGATCGCGCGCCGCGTGGCCCGCACCAAACCGATCGTCGCCGTGAGCAGCGGCCGCTCGGTCGCGCAGCCCGCAGGGGATATGGACCGTTCGATCGTGCGGGATCTGTTCGCGCAAGCGGGCATCGTCCAGGTCGACTCGATCTCCGAACTGTTCGACTGCGCCGCGCTGCTGGGCTATCAGCCGTTGCCGCGCGGTTCGCGTCTGGCGGTCGTCGGCAACAGCACGGCGCTCAACTGGCTGGCCGTCGACGCGGCACGGGGTGAGGGCCTGCAGGTCGGCGAGCCGGTCAACCTCGGCCCGCAGGCGACGCCGGGCGCGTACCTGGACGCACTGGTCGCGGCCCTGCGGTCGGATGAGACGGACTCCGTAATAGCGGTTTTCGCGCCCCCGGTGCCGCTGCCGACCGCCGGTTTCGCCGACGCGATCCGGGCGGCGACGGCCGCGGTACCCGAGTCGGGCAAACCGATTCTCACGACGTTCGTCGCCGAGCAAGGAATTCCGAACTTGCTCGCCGTGCGCGGTCCGGGCGCGACGGCGGCGCACGGGTCGATCCCGTCGTATCCCGATCCCGAACGCGCCGCGCGTGCCCTGGCGCGGGTGCGGCGATACGCCGAGTGGCGGACCAGGCCCGTGTCGCCGGTGGTGCGGCCGCAGGGCATCGACACCGACCGTGCGCGCCGATTGGTGGCCGACTGGATGGCCGGTTCGGGCGGTCGGCGGCTCACCGATCTGGAGACGGTGGAACTGCTGGCCTGCTACGGCATTTCGGTTGTGCAATTCCGTGAGGTACGCAGCGCCGAGGAGGCGGTGGCGGCCGCCGAGGAACTCGGCTATCCGGTGGCGGCCAAGGCGACCGGTGAATTGTGGCGGCGCAGGCCGGATCTCACGGGTGTCCGGCTCGATCTGTGGCGACCGGAAGCGGTGCGGCAGGGATACGCGGATCTGGCGGAGTTGTGCGGGGATCCCGTACTGCACATCCAGAAGATGGCCACGAAGGGAGTCGGCTGCATTCTGCGCGTGCAGGACGATCCCTCGTTCGGCTCGGTGATCGAGTTCGGCCTGTCCGGCCTGATCATCGAATTGCTCGGCGACCGCGCCTATCGGGCGCTGCCGTTGACCGCCGACGAGGCCACGGCGCTGATCGACGCGCCGCGGGCCGCACCTCTGCTGTCGGGCACTCCCGCGAGCCCGCGGGTGGACAAAGCGGCGTTGGCCGAGTTGGCCCAGCGCATTTCGGCCTTGTTCGACGACCTGCCGGAGATGCGGGAACTGTCTTTCGACCCGGTGCTGGCCTCACCGACCTCGGCGGAGATCCTCTACGCGCGCGGCCGTATCGGCCCGGAGCCGAGTCGTTTCGATACCGGTCCGCGCCGGCTCGGCTGAGCAGGACGAGCCACCCCGGGTGAGCTGTCCCCGGGAAGTGGCGCGGCTGAGACGTCGGCTCACACAAGTCACCAGCGGGGTGTCCGATAACGGACGATCCCTCGCACCGCGATTTGGGGATGCCACATTCGTCCTGAGAAAGGCCCGGTTCGCCATGAAGATTCGCAGCCTTGCCCTGTTGTCGTTGCTCGTGACGGCGCTGACCGCGTGTTCGGTCAGCATCGGTACGCCGAAAGTCCAAGAGGCCGATCTGGAGAGGTCGGTGAAGGATTCGCTCACCGAGAAGGTCGGGCAGGAACCCGACGCCATCGACTGCCCCGGCGATCTCACCGGCAAGGAAGGAACGACCATGCGCTGCACGCTGACCGCGGGCGGGGACACCCTCGGTGTGATGCTGACGGTGACCTCGGTCGACGGTGACACCGTGAAGTACGACATCGCGGTGGATCAGAGCTGAGCTCACCGGACCGGCGTGGGAGAAGTACGACACCGCCGACCGGCTCGCGCGACACCCGGAGGGAACGGGCACGCGCGCTTACCGGTCGGCGCGGAGAGGTGACCACGGCGCGAACGGGTCACCGAGCCGAACGCCGGCGCTGTCTCGACGCAGCCGGCGCCGGGGATGATCAGCTGGCGTAGGCGCGGAGCCGATCGGCCCGCTCGCCCTTGCGCAGCTTCGCCATGACTTCACGCTCGATCTGGCGCACCCGCTCGCGGGAGAGGCCGAAGAGCTTGCCGATCTGGTCCAGCGTGCGCGGCTGGCCGTCGTCCAGGCCGAATCGCAGCCGGATGACCTGCTGTTCGCGCTCGTCCAAGGTGGCGAGCACGCTGCGCACATCGTGGTGCAGCAGGCCTGCGATGACCGCCGACTCGGCCGAGGTGGCCTCGGAATCCTCGATGAAATCGCCCAGCGGGGCCTCTTCGTCGTTGCCGACCGGCATGTCCAGGCTCACCGGGTCACGGCTGTGGTCGAGCAGATCGGAGATCTTGTCGACCGGGATGCCGGATTCGCGGGCCAGTTCCTCGTCGGTGGCCTCGCGCCCCAGTTGCTGATGCAGTTCACGCTTGATCCTGGCCAGCTTGTTCACCTGCTCGACGAGGTGGACGGGCAGGCGGATGGTGCGGCTCTGGTCGGCCATACCGCGGGTGATGGCCTGCCGGATCCACCAGGTGGCGTAGGTGGAGAATTTGAAGCCCTTGGCATAGTCGAACTTCTCCATGGCACGGATCAACCCGAGGTTGCCCTCCTGGATCAGGTCGAGCAGCGGCATGCCGCGGCCGGTGTACCGCTTGGCGAGCGAGACAACAAGGCGCAGGTTGGCTTCCAGCAGATGAGACCGGGCGGCCTGACCGTCGCGCACGATGATCGCGAGATCACGCTTGCGGGTCGCCGACAGTCGCTTGCCGGTTTCCAGCAGGTTTTGCGCGTAGAGGCCCGCCTCGATGCGCTTGGCCAGCTCGACCTCGTCGGCAGCGGTGAGCAGCGCGGTGCGGCCGATCCCGTTCAGGTACACGCGTACCAGGTCGGCGGCAGGGCTCTGAGCGTCGAGGTCCGAATCGCTGATGCGCACACGAGTGGTGGCGGGGCTTGTCATGACTTGCCTCCTGTCGGTGGTGTCTCACTCCGATAAACGGACCCGACAGAAAGAAAGTTCCCCGTTACGGCTGGCATAAACCGCTCTGAGCAGCGGTTTTCGCCCCTCTCGTCTGAGAAGTTCCTGAGAAGCACCGCAGCGCGGGGACAATCTCCCGCCAGGACTCGCACCGACCGGCGCGCGGTCGCCGTGTGATCACACGGGCCTGATCAACCCGTGCCGTACCAATCCGGTGACCACGGACAACGCGTCGGCCGCGAACTCGGCGCTCACCTGCTCGGATCCGTGCGCGAGCGCCAGCAGCTCGATCAGCTCGTACAACGGCAGGCCCTCGGCGTGCATTCCCGCCAGCAGTGCGATCGTGGCCTCATCCACTTCGTGCTGCCAGCGGGGCCCGTCGCCGCGGTGCAGGCGCGCCACCTCCGGCGCCCAGCCCTCGGCGCCCCGCAGATACACCCGTTCCAGCGCCGTGGCCGGGTCCACGGCGAAACGCGAAGACCAGGCGAGACTTTCGTCACCCGCGACCGCACGCAGCCAGGCCGAGCGCTCGAAATACCGGACGGCCTCCTCGCCGAGCGGATCGTCGAAGCCGTGGGTGAGATCCTCGGCGAGCAGTTCGGTCGGCCCGTCGATGCTGCGCAGGTAGACGAAACCGAACCCGATGCCCTCGACGTCGGCGGCCTCGAAAGCGTCCAGCCAGCGCTCCGCGCGAGCCTGCGCGGCCGGATCACGCGGATCCGCTCCCGCGTCCCGCAACCAGGTGCCCACATACAGCGCGGGATCGGCGATGTCACGTTGCACCACCCAGGCGTCCACGCCGTGCGCGGGCAACCAGGAGGAGACCCGCCCGCGCCAGTCCTCGTTCTCGAGATGGACCCACGCGGCGAGCATCGCGGCGGTGCCACCGGGGGCAAGCAGGTCGGCGGCCTGCGCGATCACCAATTCGCTCGCGCCGTCGAGCGCGAGGCCGGAATCGCGATAGGTGTGCTCGACGCGCCCGGGACCCACCACGAAGGGCGGATTGGCCACCACCTGGTCGAAGCGCCTGCCCCGCACCGGTTCGAACCAGGAACCCTCCATCAGTTCGATGTCCAGCTCGTTGAGCGCCGCGGTGGCCTCGGCCAGCCACAGCGCCCGGGGATTGACATCGGTGGCGGTCACGCGCCGCGCGTAGGACGCGGCGTGCACCGCCTGTACGCCGCAGCCGGTGCCGAGATCGAGCACCGTGCCGACCGGCCGGGTGGGCGTGGCGCGCAGCAGCGAGAGGGAGGCGTGGCCGACGCCGAGGACGTGCTCCTCGGTCAGGGTGCGCCGGTGCATCGAATCGTCGAGGTCGGACAGGACCCATCGGGTGCCCGCGCCCGCGTCCAGCGGCCGCAGGTCCAGCGCCGCCCGCACCTGGTCGCCGTCGCGGTCGAGCAGGCCCGCGGCGACCGCGCGGTCGATCGCCACGGGCGCGAGCGCGCCGGCCACCTCCCGTTCGGGCAGCGCGTCGCCGAGCAGCAGAAGGCGGATCAGTGTGCCCAGCTCTCCGGCCCGGCGTGCCGCGCGGCGCACCGGCACCGGCTCCGACCGGCCCAGTGCGGCGTGCGCGTCGCCGAGTACCTCGAGCAGGGTGTCGGCGTCGTAGCCCACCCTGGTCAGCGCGGTCCGCAGGTCCGGGCACAGCGCGGTGAGCAGCGATCCGGTGGTCGTCGATCGGTTCGTAGACACACCGGTACTCTGCCACCGCGACCACCGGGCGCGGATCGAGCGCCCACCGTGTCCGCCGGACCTCGACGTGGTGGACGTCCCCGCGACGGGCCTGTGGGATTGTCGTCCGTGCCGCTGTGCCGCTGTGCCGCTGTGCCGCTGTGCCGCTGTGCCGCTGTGCCGCTGTGCCGCTGTGCCGCTGTGCCGCTGTGCCGCTGTGCCGCTGTGTCGCTGTGCCGCTGTGTCGCTGTTCCGCTGTGCCGCTGTGCCGCTGTGCCGCTGTGCCGAGGCCGATCAGACTCCGCTGGGATCGCGTCCGGTGACGCAGTACAGCGCGTCGGCCGGATCGCTCAGGACGATCCAGTGCTCATGACGCTCCACCACGGTCGCGCCGAGCGACTCGTGCCACGCGGCGGTGGCTTCGATGTCGCTCGCGGCCAGGTCGACATGCGCGCTGGTCGGGCGGTTCTCACCGAGGCGCTGCAACAGCAGGTGCACGGGTAACTGCTGTTCCTCGGAGCGCAGGCGGGCGAATTCCGGCCGCCTGCCGGGCTGGAAAGCCCACCCGGTCAGCAGCTTCCAGAAGCGGGTCTCCACCTCGTGGTCGAGCGGGCCGATGTCGAGGCACACCTGGTCGAGGCGCGAGAACGTGCCGTCCGGGGCCCGGACGGCGGGTGCGGGCGTGCTCCTCGCGCGGCCGCTGGGCGTCAGGCAGAACGTCTGGCCGCCGGGGGAGCGCAGCACGGCGTAGTCCGGATGGTTGGCGACCAGCTCCGCCCCGAGGTCGAGGGCGGTGCGGACGGCGGAGGGGATGTGGTCGACGTCCAAATCGAGGTGCACACCGCCGAGGCCGGTCACCGCTTGCATCTTGACGCTCGCCGCGGCGAACAGCGCGGGGTCGGGCAACAAGGTGAGGAACTCGTCGTTCGCACCGCGCCGAGGGGAGAGTTCGGTGCCGGTGACCGTGGACCAGAACTTCGCGCAGTCGTCGAAACGCTGCGTCGGGCGGTCCAGGAAGACCCAGATCCACCGAATCATGTGCACTCCTGTCTTGTCGCCCGCGACAACGGTGATCGTGGTGCGCGAGGTCCCATGCGACCCTAGGTAGGCGTGCGCGCCTTGTCGAGAAGATACCGGCGCCCCCGCGAATGGCACGAATTTGATGGTATGTGGCATTTCCGCCACTCGATGCGTGAACATGATTCCGGCAGGCTCATCGGGTGACCGAACTGCGGACGCCGCCCACGATTTCTCTCGACACCGCGCCGCGCCGGCGCTTGCATCCGGCATGGCTGGTCGCAGGTGTCGGTTTCATCGCGCTGCTGGGGGCGGCCGGGTTCCGGTCGGTGCCCGGCGTGCTGATGGACCCGCTGCACGAGGAGTTCGGCTGGTCACACGCAACCATCGGGACCGCCGTTTCGCTGAATCTACTGCTCTACGGCCTGATCTCACCGTTCGCCGCCGCGCTGATGGACCGTTTCGGCATCCGCAGGGTGGTGGCCTGCGCGCTGCTGCTGGTCGCCGCGGGCAGCGGGCTGACGGTGTTCATGTCCCGGCCGTGGCACCTGGTGCTGACCTGGGGACTGCTGGTCGGGGTGGGTGTGGGGTCGATGTCGATGCCGTTCGTCGCGACGATCACCGGCCGCTGGTTCGTGCGTCAGCGCGGTCTGGTCACCGGGGTGCTCACCGCCGCGGGCGCGACCGGACAGCTGGTCTTCCTTCCGCTGGTTTCGGCGCTGGCCCACGCGCACGGCTGGCGGGTGCCGTCGCTGATCGTCGCGGCCGCGGCACTGGCCGTGGCGCCGCTGGTGCTGCTGTTCATCCGGGACTATCCGAGTGACCTGGGGGTGCGAGCCTACGGCGCCGAGCCGGACAGCGCGGTGGGCCTTCGGGTACCCGCCGCCGGTGGCGCGTCGCGGGCGCTCACGGTGCTCGCCACCATCGCCCGCCGTCCCGGCTTCTGGTTGCTCGCGGGCGGGTTCGCCGTCTGTGGCGCGTCGACCAACGGGTTGGTCGGTACCCATTTCGTCACCGCCGCCCACGACCACGGCATGCCACCGACCACCGCCGCGAGCCTGCTGGCCGTGGTCGGCATCTTCGACGTGGCAGGCACCATCGCCTCGGGCTGGCTGACCGACCGGATGGATCCGCGGTATCTGTTGATCGGCTACTACACGCTGCGCGGTCTGTCGCTGCTGATCCTGCCCTCGCTGCTCGGTCCGGACACCCAGCCGAGCCTGTGGGTGTTCATCATCTTCTACGGCCTGGACTGGGTGGCCACGGTGCCGCCGACGGTCGTACTGTGCCGCGAACTGTTCGGCGCCGATGGTCCGGTCGCGTTCGGCTGGGTTTTCGCCGCCCACCAGATCGGCTCGGCGGTGGCGGCCACCGGTGCCGGTGTCATCCGCGACCTCCAGGGCAGCTACGACCTCGCCTGGTATCTCGCGGGCGGTTTGTGCGGGGCCGCCGCGGTGATGTCGGCGGTCATCCGCCGGGCGGCCCCCGGCGGGACGTTCGGCGCGCGGTGAGGGGGTGCCGCGGAGAACTCAGCCGTCGATGGCGTTGTGCGGACGCGACTCGATGGCGGTGCGGGGACGGTCCCAGCGACTGGGCTCGTCCTTGCGGCGGGGTGGGCGATCGTTGGCGATCAGAACCGCGATCCAGGGCAGCGGGATCGACGCGACGATGATCAGGATGGACAGCAGCGGATTGCCGAACGTGCTGTAGGCGATCGCGGCGAGAACCAGGCACGGTATGCGGAACGCCATGATGATCGTGTACCGGCGCACCCTGGCCCGGTGCTGGTCGTCGAGCGAGGGCGCCGCCTCGGTGATCAGTACCGGGTGTTTGTCGTCATTGCCTGGGAAGTATCCGGGGGAACGGCGGGGCTGCGTCGGCATCGTCACGTCGGGGTGCTCTTCGCGGTCGCGGCCGTCGGCGGATGAGGAATCGCCGTTCTGCTGCATACCCCGAGTCTTCCACTCGCGCTCGATCCGCGCACATACGGTCGTCTTCTGCTCGGGGCGCATCCGATGCGATCCCGCGATCGGCCTCCGCTCCGAGAATGTGGTCACCGCTGATGCGGCACCGTGCTCGGCCCGGTACCGCGCGATGCGGCATCATGGAATGCGTGAGCACCGACACCATGGTTCGCCCGGATACGACGACCGACGAGACGACGGGCGACGACACCCCGAAGTTCTTCCACTATGTGAAGAAGGACAGGATCGCCGAGAGCGCCGTCATGGGCACCCACGTGGTCGCGCTGTGCGGAGAGGTCTTCCCGGTGACCCGCTCGCCCAAGCCCGGCTCTGCGGTGTGCCCGGAGTGCAAGAAGGTCTACGACGGCCTACGCAAGGGCGAGTGAGAACTACAACTCGCCGGACGAGGACCCCGCTCCGCGTAGACCGAACATGACGTGCGAGCCGTCGGGCCCGGCCTCGTCCGGGGTTGCGGCGGCCTCGGTCCGGTCTGTCGTGTCTGTCGTGTCTTCATCGGGTCCGCCCTCTCCGCGCACCTGGCTGGCGATCCACTCCTTCACCTGCTCCATGCGCGTCGCCCGGGCGGGCCAGAACTCCTGTACCGCCGCGTTGAACTCCGCGCCCAGGATCACCGCGAAGCCCAGGAAGAACGTGAACAGCAAGAACGCGATCGGCGTGGCCAGCGCACCGTAGGTGACGCCGGTACGGGTGACCCAGGACAGGTAGCGGCGCAGCACGTCGCTGGCCGCCATGAAGAAGACCCCGGCCACCAGGGCCCCGCCGAAGAGCCGGTGCCAGGGCAGCGAGGTGTGCAGCGCCAGCTTGTACAGCGTGGTCAGTCCGACGATCAGCAGCAGGCCGACGCCCGGGTAGTAGAAGAAATCCAGCAGTCCCAGTCCGGTCGCCCGCCACGCGGTGGGCAGCACCCGTCCGATCAGCGTCGGCCCCAGCGCCACCAGGGGCAGGATGAACACCGACGCCACCAGGAACAGCACATACAGCAACAGGGCGAAGATGCGCTGCCACACCGGGTGCCGCGCGTCCTGCTGGTCGTGCGCCTCCACGATCGAGTCGACGAAGGTCGCCATCGCCGACGACCCGGCCCACAGCGACAGCACGAAGCCGACCGACACCACCGCGCCGCGCCCGCGCCCGAGGACGTCCTGCACCGTTGGCTCGATGAGGTCGGAGACCACATTCGCGCTGAACAGATCCTGGCTGAACGCGATGATCTTGGTCTCGACGATCTGCACCGTGTCCGGGCCGAACCAGCCGCCGACGTAACCGAGGCTGCCGAGAACCCCGAGCAACAGCGGCGCCAGGGAGAGCGTCTGCCAGAACGCCGCCGCGGCCGATTTGGCGAAGATGGAATCCGCCCAGGCCTTCCGGGCCACCCGCATGATCAGCGCGGCAGCGCCCCTGCTCACCACCGCCGCCCGCGCGCCGGCGCGGTCGGTCCAGGTGGGCGTGCGCACGGCGGCGGCGCGGGGCGACGGTGCGTCGGTCCGCGGCGGATCGCCCGGGAGGGCGCGGTGCTCGGTCATCGTGCTTACAGCATCGCGCACTTCGGCGATCGGCATCGGACTGTGCGCGGGACGTGTCGATGCGCATCGGGTGAACTGCCGGCGTCCTGGCTGGTGGCCGTGTGATGCCCGTCGCGCCCGCCGCGTCGGTTTGGCGACACACCGTGGCGGGCCGCTAGGGTCGTCTGCGTGACTGGGTCGGGTGCCGCTGTGGCGGGAGAAGCGGAGACGCCGGGCGAGTCGACAGCGGCCGGTACTGTCGTCGGCGGCTCGCTGCGCGCCTGGCAGCGACGGGCGCTGACGAAGTATCTGGCCACCGGGCCGCGGGACTTCCTCGCCGTGGCCACCCCGGGCGCGGGCAAGACCACCTTCGCGCTGCGGGTGGCCGCCGAGCTGCTGGCCGACCGCACCGTGGACCAGATCACCGTGGTGGCGCCGACCGAGCACCTCAAGCATCAGTGGGCGCAGTCCGCCGCGCGCGCCGGAATCGCGTTGGACTCGCGGTTCTCCAACTCCACCGGCGGCACCTCGGGTGACTATCACGGCGTCGTCGTCACGTACGCGCAGGTCGCCGCGCATCCGTTCCGCCACCGCGTGCGCACCGAAAACCGCAGGACCCTCGTCGTTCTCGACGAGATCCACCACGCCGGAGACGCCAAGAGCTGGGGCGACGCGACCGCCGAGGCGTTCGGCGACGCCACCCGCCGCCTCGCGCTGACCGGTACACCGTTCCGCAGCGACGACAGCCAGATCCCGTTCGTCGTCTACGAACCCGACGAGTCCGGGTTCCCGAAGTCGCGTGCCGACCACACCTACGGCTACGCCGAGGCCCTCGCCGACGGCGTGGTGCGGCCGGTGGTCTTCCTGGCCTATTCCGGCGAGGCGCACTGGCGCGACAGCGCGGGCGAGGAGTATTCCGCGCGTCTCGGCGAGCCGCTGAACGCCGAACAGACCGCCCGCGCCTGGCGGACCGCGCTGGACCCGGCGGGCGACTGGATCTCCGCCGTGCTGCGCGCCGCCGACATCCGGCTGCGCCAGAAGCGCGCCTCCGGTATGCCCGACGCGGGCGGCCTGGTGATCGCCACCGACCAGGACCGTGCCCGCGACTACGCCGAACTGCTCGAGCACATCTCGGGTGAGAAGCCCGCGCTGGTGCTCTCCGACGACCCGGCCTCCTCCAACCGCATCGCGGAGTTCGGCAAGAGCACCCAGCCCTGGATGGTCGCGGTTCGCATGGTGTCCGAGGGCGTCGACGTCCCGCGCCTGGCCGTCGGGGTGTACGCGACCAGCGCCTCCACCCCGTTGTACTTCGCGCAGGCGATCGGGCGGTTCGTGCGGGCCCGCAAGCCCGGTGAGACCGCGACCGTGTTCCTGCCGTCGGTGCCGGTGTTGCTGGATCTGGCCGCGCAGCTGGAGTTGCAGCGCGACCACGTCATCGGCAAGCCGCACCGGGAGAAGAACGGCCTCGACGACGAGCTGCTGATCGAGGCGAACAAGCAGCAGGATGAGCCGGGCGAGCAGGAGAAGTCCTTCGTCGCGCTGGCCGCCGACGCCGAACTCGACCAGGTGATCTACGACGGGTCCTCCTTCGGTACCGCGACTTTCGCAGGTAGCGACGAGGAGGCCGATTACCTGGGGATTCCGGGCCTGCTGGACGCCGAGCAGATGCGCGCCTTGCTGCGCGAGCGACAGGCCAAACAGGTTTCCGAGCGCAGTGTGCCCGCACCTGTCCCCGATCCCGGCGCGCAGGTGGCCGGAGCCGCGGAGCGGGTGGCCACGGCCGATCGGCTGGGCGAGCTGCGACGTGAACTCAACAGCTTGGTGGCGATGCACCACCATCGCACCGGGAAACCGCACGGGGTGATCCACGGCGAGTTGCGCCGCGAGTGCGGTGGGCCGCCGACCGCGCTGGCCTCCGCCGAGCAACTCGGTGAGCGCATCGCCGCGCTGCGCCGGAAGTAGCCCGCGTCAGCCGGCGGGCCAGGCGGTCATGGCGCAGTCGATGGAGGCGGTGAGTTCCGCCGCCGACGCGCCGTCGCGTGCCTGGATGGACAGGCCGTAGAGGACCGTGGTGTAGAAACCGGCCAGTGCCGCGGTATCGGTGCCTTCCGGTAGGTCGCCCTCGGCGAGGCCGCGATCGAGCCGCCGCCGGAGGTCTTCGATGGTCTCGCGGCGCTTGTCGACAAGGAAATCGCGGATGCCGGTGTTGCGGGTGGTGTAGGTGGATCCCGCCAGCACCACCATGCACCCGTGCGGTTTGTTCTCCTCGGTATAAGCCCGCGCGTTGTCCCGCAGCATCGCCTCGACAGCCGCCCGCGCGGTCGGCTCCTCCCGCAACGCGCGGGCGGTGTAGCCGCCGTCGGTGTGCCCGTAGAGCTCCACGGCCGCGCGGAAAAGTTCCTCCTTGCTCCCGAACGCGGCGTACAGGCTGGGGGAGTTGATCCCCATCGCGGTGGTGAGGTCGCTCATCGAGGCGCCCTCATAGCCGTGCTCCCAGAACACTTCCATGGCACAGCGCAGCGCCTCGGCGCGATCGAAGGCGCGCGGTCGTCCCCGTTCAGCCATGCCAGCCTTTCTGTGTCGATCGTTAAATATACCCCTTGACACCCGCGTGGACGATGCGCTTGGCTATTTGTGTATTGATCGACACAGAAATTGGAGGAGTACCGATGCCAGACCTCACGGGCAAAGTCGCGCTGGTCACCGGGGGCAGTCGCGGGATAGGGGCGGCGATCGCGCGCCGCCTCGCCGCGGCGGGCGCGGACGTGGCGCTGACCTACCAGCACGCCGAAGGCCAGGCGAAGACGGTGGTCGGCGATCTGCAGGCGCTCGGCCGCCGAGCCGTCGCTATCCAGGCCGACAGCGCCGATGCCACGGCCGTCCGCGCGGCGGTGGACCGCGCCGCGGCCGAACTCGGCGGGCTGGACATCCTGGTCAACAACGCGGGGATCTTCCCGGCGAAGCCGTTCGAGGAATTCACCCTGTCGGAAATCGACAACGCGCTCGGCGTGCACGCCCGTGCCGCGTTCGTCGGTGCGCAGGCCGCGGTCGCGCACATGACCGACGGCGGCCGGATCATCAGCATCGGCACCAACCTCACCGATCACGCGCCGTTCGACGGTTTGACGCTCTACAACCTCAGCAAGTCGGCACTCAGCGGCTTCACCAAGGCGCTGGCGCGCGAACTGGGCCCGCGCGCGATCACGGTGAACCTCGTCCAGCCGGGCTCCACCGACACCGACATGAACCCGGGCGACGGCGCGCACGCGCAGCGGCAGCGTGACCTCACCGCGCTGGGCCGCTTCGGCGCCGCCGACGATGTCGCGGCCGCGGTGGCCTACCTGGCCGGGCCGTCCGGTCGCAGCGTGACCGGGGCGTTCCTCACCGTGGACAGCGGCACCAACGCCTGATCAGCCGGAGAAATACCGTCCCGGCGGGATTCCGACCGCCCGCCGGAATGCCGCGACGTAAGCGCTCGGGGTCCCGTAGCCGACCCGGCCCGCGATCCGGGCGACCGGCAGGCCCGCGGCGAGCAGCGGCAGCGAAGCAACCAGTCTGGCCTGCGTGCGCCACTGGCCGAAGCCGAGACCGGTCTGCGACACGAACAACCGGGCCAGCGTGCGCGGGCTGGCGGCGACGTGGACGGCGAACTCGGCGAGCGTGCGCGGGTCGGCGGGATCGGCGATGAGCGCGTCGGCCACCTGCCGTGCCCGGGGATCGCTGGGCCATCGCGCACCGATCGGGATCACCGGGACGGGCTCGAGCAGATCGAACACGACCGCCTCGGCCCGCGCTCGCTGCTCCCGGGCGGTGTCGCTCATGGTGAGCAGGTCGAACAGTTCGTGCAGCAGTCGGGTCACGCGCAACATGGTCGGCGCAGCGAACTCGACCGGACAGCGGCCGGGGTCGAGGAAGATGCCGCGCATCGCGGCGCCGTCGGCGGTGCCGGTTCGGTGCGCGACGCCCGCGGGGATCCACAGGGCCCTGGTCGGCGGTAGCACCCAGCGGTTGTCGTCCACCTCGACCGCGAGGACGCCGCGCGAAGCCCAGGCGATCTGGTGTTGCGGATGCTCGTGCCACTCGAACCAGTGCCTGGCGGGTAGCACCCCGACCCCGAACACCATGGCGGTCGCGCCCGCCGGAGCGGGATGGACTACCGCGTGGCCGTTCTGCGACACAACTTGTCACCGTAGCTTGTCGTGCCCGGCGCGATCCGTTCCTAGCGTCACAGGCATGGCGATGAACACATTTCACCGATTGCTGTGCCGCTCGTCGATGTGGGAGAAGACCAGCGCGACGCGCATCGTGCCGTGGGCGCTGTCCGGCCTCGACCTGGGCTCCGACACCGTGGAGATCGGTCCCGGCTACGGCGCCAACGTCTCCGCCTTGCTGACCCGGACATCGGCGCTCACCGGTGTCGAAATCGATCCGGCGCTGGCGACCCGGCTACGCGAGCGGCACGGCGAGGCGATGACGGTGATCGACGGCGACGGCGCCGACATGCCCTTGCCGCCGGGGCGATTCGACTCCGTGGTCTGCTTCACCATGCTGCACCACGTGCCGGCACCCGGCAGGCAGGACGCGCTGTTCGCCGAAGCCCTGCGGGTCCTGCGCCCGGGCGGGGTGTTCGCGGGCAGCGACGGACTCGACGGCCGGCTGTTCCGGCTCATGCACCTCGGCGACACCTGTGTGCCCGTGCCGCCGGAGACCGCAGCCGACCGGCTGCGCCGGATCGGTTTCACCGATGTGCGGATCGACACCGGCGCTTCGAGTTTCCGCTTCCGGGCCAGACGGCCGGAGTGAGGTCCGAGCCCGGAGCGGCTTGTGCCCGGCGGGAAGGTCGGGGTGCGGACCAGCCGGACGGGCTCCGGTCCGGGATCGGAGGAAAACCGGAATCGAGGCGAGCCGGTTGGCTGGTCTGCGTTGCTCCGACCACGCCGGCTTACGGCTATGTTCGCTCTTGCCGGTGGCCCGCACCCCGTCGGCAGGGACGCGTCGGCTGTCGCCCGGCCGTTCAGCCGGTCGTCGTTGTGAAGAATCGCCGCGGATCCAGCGCACTGATCGGCGTCCACCGCGCCTGCGGTGCGGGCTCGTCCGAATCCATCGGCGCGGCAGCGAAATAATCCTGGATCGCCAAGGCGAGGCGCGGATCCTCGTCCACTAGACGCGCCATCTCGTAGTAGACGGCCAGGACGTGGACGCACCGGGCCTTGCGTGCCGTGCACGAGCAGTCGGTGCCCGCGAGCTGTGGCCCGAGCGCGATACCGGCCGCGCCGATCGCGCGGTGCGTGTCGTCGGTCAGGAGGGTCGGGTCCGGCGCGATCGCGGCTATCGCGGTGATCGTCTGCCGGGACAGCGGCGCCACCTCCACGTGGGTCAGCGACGCCTCGCCGCCGCGATGGATCGTGGCCCGCACCACCCGGCCATCGACGGTGGCTCGCACGCCGTTGTTGCGGGCGATGCTGCGCGCGCGGGGCAGCAGCGGGTCCGGCCGGGTCTGGCGCAGCGGCTCGGCCAGCCGCACCCAGTCCATGCCCCACGCCGTGTAGCCGAACTCGTTGTCCGCCATCAACTCTCCCTCTTGCGCCGCAGCAGCTCGATCAGTCGGTCGTCGTCCAGGGCGGCAAGGGCCGCGATGCCCGCCGCGTCGCCCAGGTCGCGCAGCGCGGCCTTGCGGTCGTGCATGCCCGCGATGTGCTCCTCCACGGTGGTGGCCGAGGTGAGCGTGGTGACGGTGACCGTGCGGGTCTGGCCGATCCGGTGGACCCGGTCGGAGGCCTGAGCCTCCACCGCGGGGTTCCACCAGCGATCGAAGTGGACGACGTCGGCGGCGCGGGTCAGCGTGAGCCCGGTGCCCGCCGCCCGCAGACTGAGCACCAGCACCGGCGGTCCGTCCGCGGCTTGGAACCGCGTGACGATTTCGGCGCGCTCGGCCTGGGAGAGCCCGCCGTGGAAGAACGGCGCCCGCACTCCGAACTGTTCGGCGAGGTGCCGCACCAGCAGCTCACCGGTCTGGCGGTACTGCGTGAAGATCAGGGTGGGACTGCCGGTTTCGAGAGTGGTGGCGACGATGTCGGTGCACAGGTCGAGTTTTCCGGAGCGGCCGGCGAGTTCGTGGAGTTCGCCGGTGATCAGCCCGGGATGGTTGCACACCTGCTTGAGGGCGGTCAGCGCAGCGAGCACGCGACCGTGGCGCTCGATGCCCGCGCCGAATCCGTCCTCGACGGCTTTGTCGAGCAGTTGGTCGTAGAGCCGCTCCTGTTCGTCGGTGAGGTCGCAGAGCAGGTCGCTGTGGATCTTCGCGGGCAGCGCCGCGGCGACCTGGCTTTTCGTGCGGGCCAGCACCACGGGTTCGATGGCGTCGCGCAGACGCGCCGCGGCGGCGGCCGAACCCTCGTGGATCGGCCGCACGAAACGCCGCCGGAACTGCGTCCGGTGCCCGAACAGCCGGGGCGCCACCAGGTGCAGCAGGGCCCACAGCTCCTCGAGGTGGTTCTCGACCGGCGTGCCGGTCAGCGCGACGGTCGCGGTCGCGTCGATCGCGCGCGCGGCCTTCGCGACCTGGGTGCGAGGATTCTTCAGCGCCTGCGCCTCGTCGAAGACGGCCGTCGCCCAGGCGCGCTGCGTCAGCAGGCGTCCGTGCAGCCGCAAGGTCGGATAGCCGGCGACGACAACGGTGGCGGGGTCGGCGTCGAGGGCGCCGCCGCGCCAGACGGCCACCCGCAGACCCGGCGCGAAACGGCCGATCTCGTGTGCCCAGTTGCCGACCAGCGAGGTCGGGCACACCACCAGCTGTGGACCGCTCGCGGCCCGATCGAGCAGGAAGCCGATGGCCTGCACGGTCTTGCCGAGTCCCATCTCGTCGGCGAGCACCGCGCCGCCGTGCGCGGCCACGGTCTCGCGTAGCCAGCCGATTCCGCGTGCCTGGTAGGGGCGCAGGCGCGCTTTCAGCGTCCCCCGCAGGTCCGCGGCGACGGACTCGGTGTCGTGCAGAACGCGCTGCGCGCGGTGCGCGGAGACGATCGCCGTGCCGGACGCGTCGGGGACGGCGTGCGCGGCGATGGGCAGCGCGTCGGTATCCGTGCCGGGCGGCTCCCCGGCCAGTGCGGAGCGCACGATGCGCTGCCAGGCCGAGACGGACTCTCCGGAGTGCTCGAGCGTCGAGTCGGCGAAGGTCACGGGGTCCACCAAGACGGCGTCGACGTCGGTGACTTCCAACGTTCCGCCCGCGGCGGCCGGGACGGCCAGCGCGAGGGTCTCGCGATCACCCCGACCCGCCGGGGCCGGACCCGCGGCGTGTCCCGCCCAGGTCCAGAGTGCGAACATGTGCCGATCCGGTAGGTAAGTGGCATGTGTGCTGGGCAGGACGCACCCCTTGAATCAACGTATGGCGTACGGAGTAAAGTGAACAACGTACACCGTACCGAGTTTGTTCCGAGGAGTAGGTGAACGACGACATCGCACCCGAGCGGGCGAGGCAGCTGATGGGCCTGCTCTGGCGGCACGAACTCCCACCGCGTCCGGTGGGGCGCGGTCCGAAGCAGACGGTCACCGTCGACGCGGTGGTCGCGGCGGCGGTCGCGCTCGCCGACCGGGAGGGCTACGAGAAGGTGTCCATGCGCACGGTCGCCGCCGAGTTGGGGCTGCGGCCGATGAGTTTGTACACGTACGTGCCGAGCAAGGACGCCCTGGCGGTCCTCATGGTCGACGCGGTGGCCGACGAGGACCCGCCGATACCTGCGGATCTGCCGCCGCGTGAGCGCTTGGCCGCGGTGGCGCGCCGGATCCGTGCGGAGTTCGTGGCGCACCCGTGGCTGCTCGAGGTGCCGCCATGGCGGCTCGTGCTCGGGCCGGGACGGATGCGCCGCTACGAGCGGCAACTCGCCGCGATCGAGGGGCTCGGCATGCCGGACGTGGTGATGGACCGGGTGATCGCCGTCCTGTCGGAGTTCGCCGCCGGGAACGCGCGCATGGCGGTGGCCGCTGCCCGCGAGACCGGGCGGATGAGCGACGCGGAGTGGTGGGAGGTGCACGGGCCGCTGCTGGCCGAGGTCATGCCGCCGAGCCGGTTCCCGCTCTCGTCGCGCGTCGGGGCGACGGTCGGCGAGCTGTACCAGGCGCCCGCCGACCCGGACGGCGCGTTCGAATACGGCCTGGCCAGGCTGTTGGACGGCATCCTCGCCGGAGTGTCCGGCGACTGATCGCCGCCCGGACACGCCGGCAGCGGGCGACCTGTGGGTCGCCCGCTGCCGGTGGAAACGGTGTTCTGTTGTCCGATGCTGTTGTGTCAGGACGCGAGGAGCAGATCAGAGTGCGGGAGCGGACTCCGTGTCGATCACGGCGTCCAGCTCACGCAGCCGATCCATGTGTTCGTTCGCGTGGTGCTGGCAGAAGAGCAACTCTCCACCTGCGGGCAGTACGGCACGCACTCGGGCAGCCGCCCCGCAGCGGTCGCAACGATCGACCGCGGTCAGTGGGGTGCTTGTCAGGGTTCCTGGCATGACTCCTCCGTCCTGGCTCCCGGTCCCGACGACCGTTCACCTGGTGTGGGGCCCGTGGTCACTCACCACGAGCTCGCTACCGCTACTTCCCAGCAGGGGTATGACTACTCTGTCAGACGTTCGGGACGGGGGACTTTGTTCCCGCGTATGAAGCAGTGTGTTTTCGATAACACGACCAGGGATTTCGCTACGGGCGAACGCCACAGGTCCTGTCGCCGATGTGCCCTGCGTCACACCCTCGATCGACCGATCCAGTTGTCTACCGGGAGATTACCCGTGACCTATGACACTCACACGCTTGTTCACCTATGCACTTCGGAGGAATGGCTTTCCGCTCGGCAAACGGGGGAGTACCGTGCGCCCTCGCTCGCCGAAGCGGGATTCATCCACCTCTCGTCTCCGCAGCAGGTCCACCTGCCCGCAAACCGGTTGTTCCGAGGACGGCGCGATCTGGTGTTGTTGCGTATCGATCCCGGTCGGGTCGGGTCGCCGATCGAATGGGAGCCGGGCGTGCCGACCGATCCGGAAGCGATGCTCTTCCCGCACCTGTACGGGCCTCTGCCGGTGGCAGCGGTCACGGGCGTCGAGGAGTACCTGCCCGAGGCGGACGGGACATTCGCCCCGCGAGCGGAGTGACTATCGCTGGCGGATCTCGCGCGCCACGATCGCGGCTCGAACCCGCGACCGCACACCCAGTTTCGTCAGCACCCGGGAGACATGCGTCTTGACCGTCGTTTCGCCGATGAACAGCCGACCTGCGATCTGCGCGTTGGACAGGCCGTCGCCGAGACAATCGAGCACTTCGCGTTCCCGGTCGGTGAGTTCGTCGAGCCCGGCGGGAGCCGGTTGCGCGGCAGCCTGATTCGATGAGGCGAATGCCGAGATCACCGCTCGCGTCACTTCCTGAGCCAGCACGCCGTCACCCGCCGCCACCGCGCGCACCGCCTCGACCAGCGCCCGCCCCGACGCGGATTTCAGCACGAATCCCGAGGCGCCAGCGCGCAGTGTGCGAAAGACGTACTCCTCCACATCGAATGTCGTCAGGATGAGCACCTTCGCCAGGCCGTCGGCGGTGATCCGCTCGGTGGCGGCGATCCCGTCCATCCCGGGCATCCGCACGTCCATCAGCACCACCTGCGGCCGTAGCGCTTTGGCCTGTGCCACCGCGACGTCCCCGTCGGCCGCCTCGCCGACCACCTCGATGTCGTCCTCGACGTCCAGGATCATCCGCAGGCCTGCGCGGATCGCGGCGTGGTCGTCGGCGATCACCACCCGAATCGTCATGCGGCACCGGCGGAGCCGAGCGGCAATCGGGCCACGACTTCCCAATGGCCGGAATCCGTTCCGGCGCATAAGCTTCCGCCGAGCGCTCCGGCTCGCTCGCGCATGTTCGGCAGACCGCGGCGCATGGTGGTGGCCGCCGGGTGCGGCCGCGCCGATACGGTCCGGTTGCGGACGGATATCCGCAGCATCTCGCCTTCGGCCCGCACGTCGATGCGGACCTCCTGTCCCGGTGCGTGTTTCATAGCGTTGGTCAACGCCTCCTGCACGATGCGATAGGCGGTCTGGTCGACCGCGCCGGGCAGCGACGCGCCGTCCAGCGCTTCGCGCACTCGCACCGAGATCCCCGCCGCGCGTGCGGCGTCCACCAGGATCGGCAACTGGGCGAGGGTGCGGGGTGCGGCGACCTCCGTCGCGGTGTCGTCGCTGCGCAGCAACCCGATCATGGTGCGCATCTCCTCCAGCGCGCTGACGCTGTCGGAACGGATGGATCGCATGATTCCGGTCACCACGGGGTCGGCGTCGCGGCGAGCGAGCACCCCGAGCGCCGCCTCCGAGTGCAGCGCGATGGCCGACAGATGCCCGGCGATCACGTCGTGCAGGTCGCGCGCCATCGTGGTGCGCTCGTCGGCGATGGCCGCACGGCGGTCGAGTTCGGCGACCAGGGTGAGCGCCTGGGCCCGGCTGCGCTCGGCGTGCGCAATCTCCTTGTGCGTGCGCACCGAACTCGCCCACCAGATCGGCGTCGCGACAAAGCTGAACGCCCCTACCAACGCAAACCCGACCGCGCGTAGGTCGCCGGTCAGCGCGAGGGCCGACACCACGACCGTGCCGCAGAGCACCGACCAGGACAGGGCCGTGATCCGTGACGCCCGGCGCCCGCCGTAGAGCACGGCCGCGTAGATCAGGTCGGCGTAGATGATCCACACCGACACCGTGGCGCCGAGCCGGATGTCCACCGCCAGGGGCAAGAGCCCACCAAGCATGGCCGCGACCGGCGTCCGGCGCCGGGCGAAGGTCGCCAGGCACAGCGCGGCGAGCACGCCGAAACGCACCCACGACGACACCTGCTCGCCCCGCTCGGTCATCGTGGACAGGCCGGTGAGGTACAACGCCGCGCCCCCGGCGAACGCGATCACCGCGCCCAGCGCATCCCGCGTCCGCTCCGGCACCTCCGACCAACGCCGCACGCCTCCATCACAGCACAGCGCCCGCGACGCGCCATCGGCCGAAGTGATGACCGATCGGGCCGCGGGCCGGGTGATCCGGTTAGTCTGGAGAGTGTGAACGTCGACGTCACCGCACTACCCGGCATCGGTGTCCGCAAGGACTTCGAAGTGCGCTCCGGTCGCCGAATCGGCGTGGTCGCCCACCGCGACGGTGATATCGACCTGATCGTCTCCAAACTCGAGGACCCCGACGCCTGTGCCGCCCAGATCCCGCTGACCACCGATGAAGCGGCGGTCCTGGCCAACCTGCTCGGCGCGCCGCAACTCGTTGCCAAACTCAACGACGACCACCGGGACCTGCCCGGGATCACCACGCGCCAGCTGCCGATCGGGGACAACTCCCCGTACGACGGCCGCACCCTCGGCGAGACCGAGATGCGCACCCGCACGAAGGTATCCATCGTCGCCGTCATGCGGGCCGGGCAGCTGCATCCCTCGCCCGGTCCCGATTTCACCTTCACCGCGGGCGATCTGCTCGTGGTCGTCGGCACGCCGGAGGGCTTGGATGCCGCCGCGAAGATCTTGACGCACGGCTGAGCCGTGACGGACACCGCGCTCGCCCTGATCGAGCTCGGAGGGGTTCTTTTCGTTCTCGGCATGCTAGGGCGTGTCGCAGGCCGAGTCGGTATGTCGCCCATCCCGCTGTACCTGCTCGGCGGTCTCGCCTTCGGCCAGGGCGGTCTCGTCGAACTCCGGGCCGCCTACGACTTCGGCCACGTCGCGGGCGAGATCGGCGTGGTGCTGCTGCTGTTGCTGCTCGGCCTGGAGTACACGGCCGTGGAGTTGGTGACCGGGCTGCGCCGTTCCTGGCCGGCCGGTCTGATGGACATCGTGGTCAACGCGTCCCCCGGTGCGGTAGTGGCGCTGATGCTGGGCTGGGGCCTCAACGGCGCGATCACGATGGCGGGGGTCACCTACATCTCGTCCTCGGGCATCGTGGCGAAAGTCCTCGACGACCTCGGGCGCCTCGGCAACCGGGAGACACCGGTCATCCTGTCCATCCTCGTGTTCGAGGACTTGGCGATGGCGGTCTACCTGCCGATCCTCACCACGGTGCTGGCCGGGCTGAGCTGGGTCAGCGGGCTGCGCGCGCTGGCGGTGGCGCTGGTCACCATCACGCTGGTCCTCGTGGTGGCCCTGCGCTACGGGCGGTACGTGTCGGCGATCGTGGACAGCGCCGATCGGGAGGTCTTCCTGCTCACCCTGCTCGGCGCGGCGCTGCTGGTGGCGGGCGCCTCCTCGGCGCTGAGCGTGTCGGCGGCAGTCGGAGCGTTCCTGCTCGGCATCGCGATCTCCGGCTCGACCGCGCGCGCGGCGGTGAAAATGCTCGAACCGCTACGCGACCTGTTCGCGGCCATCTTCTTCGTGGCGTTCGGCTTGAGCACCGACCTCCGATCGATTCCCCCGGTATTGGGGTGGGCAATCGTGCTCGCCGTGATCAGTGTCGTGACGAAGGTGGCGACCGGGTGGTGGGCAGCGGCGCGGGAGGGCATCCGGCACCTCGGCCGTGCACGCGCGGGCGCGGCCCTGGTCGCCCGGGGGGAATTCTCCATCGTCATCGCGGGACTGGCCGTGAGCGCGGGCGCGATGGACGGCCGGCTCACCGCGCTCGCCTCGACCTACGTCCTGCTGATGGCGGTGCTGGGTCCGATCGCGGCGCGTGTGGTCGAGCCGATGGTCGGGCTGCTGCGCCACCGCGGCCGTCCCGAGCCTTCGGTGTCCTGATCAGCTCCGCGCCCCGCGGGCCTTGCGCGCGACCGTCCGTTCCAGCCGGTGCCAGAACAGGCTGGCGGTCGCGCCGACCGCGAGCCCGATCACGGCGGCGCACAGATGGCCGTAGTCGGTGAAGGTCGGTTCCACCCACAGGGCCGCGCCGAGCGCCACGAGGATCGTCCCGGCCCACACCGCTCGCACCCTGCCACGGAACCGGAACGCCAGCGCCGCGAGCACGGCCGAGAACCCGTAGCTGGTGCCGACATCCGCGGCGACGGCCACCCGCAAGGGAATGACGCCGCGGTCGATGGCATGGGCGATGCCGGTGACGGTCAGCAGCGTCGCCCCGATGTGGCCGGTCGCGAACAGCAGAATCCAGCGCCCGGTGCCCAGCCAGCGCTCGGCATAGGCCATGACGACCAGGAAACCGGCGATGGTGGTCCAGGGGAAACCGCCTTCGGTCCAGAACGCCGAGGCGACCAGCACCTGAACCGGGTTGTGCCGCATGTTGTACAGGTTGGTCGAGGCCGAGAAGATCAGCCTGCGCTCCACCGAGTCCCCGACCCCGCGCAACGTCCACCATGTGACGAACAGGGTGAACGCGTACGCGGTGCTCGCGGGCGCGGCGCCCAGATGCCCCCGCATCGCGGGCAGCAGCCGGCGCGGCGATTCGGGACGGCGCAGCCATACCCAGGTGTCACGCAGTTCGGCGCGCAGGTCGGCGGTCTGCGTCCACGGCGACCGCGGTACGGGCGAAGTCGAGGGCGGGGCAACCACCCCGCAAGTCTGCCGCGCCGGGCGTATGCCTGCCGTGAGGGCCCGTGTGCGCTGCGTCACGGCACGAGCGATGGTCGAGTACAGAACTCGGCGGACGTCGCCCCACGATCGGTTTACGGGCCATAGCGAGGATCCGGAATCCGATCGAGCGCGCACACGAGCGACCCGGGTCAGCCGAAGCGCGACGCCCGCATCCGTCGGCCGCTGGAGGAATCGAGCGGCGCGACGAATACGGGCGTCGAGGCGATGCGACCTAGTCGAGGTAGTCGCGCAGGACCTGGGAGCGGCTGGGGTGGCGCAGCTTGCTCATGGTCTTGGACTCGATCTGGCGGATGCGTTCACGGGTGACCCCGTAGACCTGGCCGATCTCGTCGAGGGTGCGGGGCTGGCCGTCGGTGAGCCCGAAGCGCAGCCGGACAACGCCCGCCTCGCGCTCCGACAGCGTCTCCAGCACCGACTGGAGCTGGTCCTGCAGCAGCGTGAAGCTCACCGCGTCCACGGCGACGACGGCCTCGGAGTCCTCGATGAAGTCGCCGAGCTGGCTGTCGCCCTCGTCGCCGATGGTCTGGTCCAGCGAGATGGGTTCACGCGCGTACTGCTGGATCTCCAGCACCTTCTCCGGCGTGATGTCCATTTCCTTGGCCAGTTCCTCCGGCGTCGGCTCGCGGCCGAGATCCTGGAGCAGCTCACGCTGGATACGGCCGAGCTTGTTGATGACCTCCACCATGTGCACCGGGATGCGGATGGTGCGGGCCTGGTCGGCCATGGCGCGGGTGATGGCCTGCCGGATCCACCAGGTGGCGTACGTGGAGAACTTGTAGCCCTTGGTGTAGTCGAACTTCTCCACCGCGCGGATCAGACCCAGGTTGCCCTCCTGGATCAGGTCGAGGAACGCCATGCCGCGGCCGGTGTAGCGCTTGGCCAGCGAGACGACCAGGCGCAGGTTGGCCTCGAGCAGGTGGTTCTTGGCCCGGTTGCCGTCGCGGACGATCCAGTTGTAGTCGCGGCGCATCGCGACCGGCAGCTTCTCGCCCTGCTCGGCGAACTCGCGCACCTTCTCCGCGGCGTAGAGGCCCGCCTCGATCCGCTTGGCGAGTTCGACCTCCTCCTCGGCGTTGAGCAGCGCGACCTTGCCGATCTGTTTGAGGTACGCGCGGACCGAGTCGGCCGAGGCGGTGAGTTCGGCGTCCTTGCGGGCCTGCCGCAGCGCCTCGGACTCCTCCTCGTCCCAGACGAAGTCGCCGGAGGCCTTGTCCGCGGGCGTCGGTTCCTCGGCTTCCTCGGTCTCCGCCTCCTCGGCCACGTCGACCAGATCGTCGCCCTCGGTGAGGTCCTCTTCGGAGACTTCCAGATCGCCGAGATCGTCGAGATCGAGCGACTCGTCCTCGATCGCCTCGTCGGTGCCGGGCTCGCCGTCCGGGCCCGCCTTCTTGGTGGTGGCCTTCTTCGCCGGAGCCTTGGCCGCCTTCGCGGCCTTCTTGGCAGGCGCCTTCTTGGCGGCGGCCTTTTTCGCCGGAGCCTTCTTCGCGGCAGCCTTACGGACCGGCCGTGCTGCGTTTACATCTGCGGAGTCGGCATCGGCCGAGTCGGCGGTCTGACGGGTATTCGTGGCTACCACGTACGCCCTTTCGTGACGGTCTCGTGCGGCGTCACGCCAGAGTAGTGTTCCGGCGGAGCGATCTGTCGGGTTTCACCGGCGGATGGCCGGTCGGGGTTTCTCCGGCTCAGCCGGGCACGTTCCATTGTAACGATCTAACCAGGGTACCTACGGCACGATGCCGGTGGCGGCATCCTCGCCGTACCCGCGCGCCTCACGGTGCCACTCCTCCCGCGATCGCCATGGCGGCGCCGACGATGCCCGCGGTGTTGCGCAGGCGGGCCGGGATGACGGGTGTCCGATTGGTGAGCAGCGGGATCCACTGCTCGGCGTCGCGGCTGATGCCCCCGCCCGCGACGAAGACGACGGGGAAGAACAGGTCCTCCAGCGTGGTCAGCACCAGGCTGACCTGCGCTGCCCACTGCTCGTAGCTCAGGCCGTCGCGTTCCTTGATCGAGGCCGCCGCGCGGTGCTCGCTCTCCATGCCCTGGACCTCCAGGTGGCCGAGCTCGGTGTTGGGCACCAGCGTGCCGTGGTAGAGCAACGCGGAACCGATGCCGGTGCCGAAGGTCAGCAGCAGCACCAGACCGGCGAAATCGCTTGCCGCGCCATAGCGGTCCTCGGCCATGCCCGCCGCGTCCGCGTCGTTGAGCACGGTGACCGGACGGCCGCCGAGCGCGGTGGAGAACAGCGCCCGCGCGTCGGTCCCGATCCAGGATTTGTCGATGTTCGCCGCGGTGCGCGCTACTCCGCCGGTCACCACCGCGGGCAGCGTGAGGCCGACCGGCCCGGTCCACTCGGCCTCGGCGACCAGTTCGGCCACCGCCTCCGCCACGGCGCCCGGTGTCGCGGGGTGCGGCGTCGCGATCTTGATCCGCTCGTGGACCAACTCGCCGGTGGCCAGATCGACCGCGGCGCCTTTGACACCGCTGCCGCCGATGTCGATGCCGAATGCGTGCCCCCGAGCGGACATGACTAACCCCTCGTTCCCTGTGCTGGCCGGTGTGATGACAGCGCTGCACGGGGCCCACGACGCCCACTGCGGGCGCTGCGAATGGGATGCCCGACGACGGCGCTGTGTCGTGCACGACAAGAGTAATGGGACCACGGGGCTGGGCGTTCGGCGAGGATGTGTGATGCGATGGAGGGCGTGCCGGAAACCTCATCGCCAGTGTCCGACTACGCCCCCGACTCCTTCGTCTCGATCGTCGCGCGTGGCGACGAAGCCGACCTGCGTCGCGTCGCGGTCGACATCGCCGAGACGGCCGCCGCCCATGTCCGTGCCCGCCGCCCCGAGGTGTTCGGGCCCGCGGGCGCGCACGCCGAAGGGGCCGTGCAGTCCAAGAGCCACGAGACCGACCCGGTGACCATCGTGGACACCGAGACCGAAGATCTGATCCGAAAACTGCTCGCCGAACAGCGCCCCGGCGACCCGATCCTCGGCGAGGAGGGCGGCGGCAGCCTCGACGACGCGAGCGCGGACACCGTCCACTGGGTGGTGGATCCGATCGACGGCACCGTCAACTTCCTCTACGGCGTCCCCGGCTACGCCGTGTCGGTGGCCGCGTTGCGTGGCGGGCGGCCGGTCGCGGGCGCCGTGGTGGACGTCGCGCGGGCGGCCACCTACAGCGCCGGCCTCGGGCTCGGTGCGCTGCGGGTCGACGCCGACGGCGTGGTGGAGCACCTGAGTTGTACGCCCGTCGAATCGGTCGCGATGTCGTTGGTGGCCACCGGATTCGCCTACGGCAGGCAGCGCAGGACCAGGCAGGCCGAGCTGGTCGCGCAGGTGCTGCCGCACGTGCGCGATATCCGCCGGTTCGGCGCGGCGGCGCTGGATCTGTGTCATGTCGCCGCGGGCCGGGTGGACGCCTATTACGAGCACGGGTTGAACGCCTGGGACTGGGGCGCGGGCGCGTTGATCGCCGCGGAGGCGGGCGCGCGGCTGACGCTTCCGCCCGCGACGGCGCCGGGCATCGACGGCGACCTGGTGGTGGCCGCCGCGCCCGGCATCGCCGAGGAATTGGGCGAACTGCTGGCCCGGGTGGGTGCTACCGAGCCGATTCCGGACCGCTGATCAGCAGCGGGCCTGCCGCGCGGCGTCGAGCAACTTGACATCGATGGATGTGGAGTTGCCCGGTGCCGGGTTCTTGAGCGAACGCAGCACCTCCTCCGCGTCGTTGCTGGGCCGGATGTCCCGGAACAGGGAGCCGAGCACCAGATCCACGGTGTCGTCGCCGCGCTGATCCTCGATCAGCTCGGCACACGGCGCGACCAACTGCACGGCGGCGGCGGCCGGACGGCCGTTGACGCCGAAGCGGACCTGCCCGGTGCATTCCAGGTCGCCGTTTACGTATATCGAATCGTTGCCGTATTGCGTTCCGGGTGCGCTCGCGAAGCCGAGGTCGCCGAGCTGGGCGGCGACGTGCGCGGCTTGGCCGCGCTGGTTGTTCGCGTTGAGCACGCGCACCTTGCTCGCCGCCAGCGGGGCTGGTTCCACGTCCTGCAGGCGGCCTGCGCCGACCCGCTGGCCGAGCGGAGCCGGTTGCGGCGCACCGGGATCCGACGCGGGGCTGGGCGAGTTGCACGCCATCGCGGTGTGGTCGGCGTCGTGCGTCGTGAGGGCTTTGACCCAGACGATCCCGCAGATCAGAGCGAGAACGCCGAGCATGATGAGCCAGGGCTGGGGGCGGCGACGCAGGAACGGCCGCCCGTGCGGATCCGTCGAGGTACCTTCGGTGATCAGTGAAACCACCAGCACACTCTACGAAAATCTGACGGCCACCCGGCGCAAGGTCTCGGTGCGTTCCCCAGATGGTGTCGATTGGCCCTCATTTTCGACTCGGCTGTGTTTTGATTGCGACTTTTCCTCCGGGGTCCGCTATTGTCTGGCGGCCCAGATCGAATCGCCGGTGCGGAAATCAGTGGTCGGTCGCGGGAACAAGAAGGGCATGTCCTGCGTTTACCCAGCGCTATCGGGAGTGGATCGACACGATCCGCCCTGATAGGAGACCGGTGTACGTGTGACGTGCACCACCGGCGGGGCGGTACCGGTCGCGCCGATTCCGGCAGGAATCGGGTGTGAGCGGACCGGTCCGGGATATACGGAGTTAGGACGAGGGGAAGACGACATGGCAACCGACTATGACGCACCGAGGCGCACCGAAACCGACGACGTGTCGGAGGATTCGCTGGAGGAGCTGAAGGCTCGTCGTAACGAGGCACAGTCCGCCGTCGTGGATATCGACGAATCCGATACCGCGGAGTCGTTCGAGCTTCCCGGCGCCGACCTGTCCGAGGAAGTGCTGACGGTTCGGGTGATCCCGAAGCAGGCCGACGAGTTCACCTGTTCCAGCTGTTTCCTGGTTCATCACCGGAGCAGGCTGGCCAGTGAGAAGGGCGGCCAGATGATCTGCATGGATTGCGCCGCCTGATCTCGACGAGATCGAGCAGAGTGTCAGCCCGCGCTCGGTAGACCGAGCGCGGCAAGGACCCGTTCGGGCCGCCGCGTACTGACCAGCCAGTACGGCGTCGGATCGTCCGGGTCGTCGAGCACGAGCAACACCATCGGCCCGATCCAGGGGCGATGCTGGACATAAGCGGCGGGGTCGAGCTGGCGACCCAGCGCCGCGCTTTTCGCGGTGGGGGCGACGGCGGCCGCGCGGGCAACGAAGTTCACCGGTAGATGTGCGCGATCGGCGCGCAGCTCCGGTGTGCCGTTCGCGTCCGGCGCCACTTCGACGCGGTGCCGGCTCAGCCACAGCAGCACCCAGACCGGCACCGGGAACAACAGCGCATAGGGCAGCCACGCCCGCAGACCCGGCGCGCCCATGTGGATCTCCGCCGCGAGCAATCCGGTGACGGCGAACGCCACCGGCCACCACCACAGCGGCACCCACAGGCGCTCCCGGTAGCGCTGCGCGGGCTGCTTTTTCTCGTCCATGGTCATGGGATTGGGCTGGTCCGACACGAGTCAACACTAAGTCACGAGGGCAAACAGCCTACGCGTAGGCTCGTCCAACGTGAGCGCACTTTCACCCATACCCTTGCTGCGGCTGGACCCCGGCATCCCCGTGCCCACGCGCGCCCATGCGGGCGACGCGGGCGTGGATCTGTGCACCACGCAAGACGTCATCCTGGAGCCGGGGGAGCGGGTGCTGGTCGGCACCGGTGTCGCCGTCGCGCTACCGGTCGGCACGGTCGGCCTGATCCATCCGCGCTCGGGTCTGGCGGCCAAGACCGGGCTGTCGGTGGTGAACACCCCGGGCACGGTCGACGCGGGGTACCGGGGCGAGATCAAGGTGTGCCTGATCAATCACGACCCGCGCACGCCGATCGAGTTGCGTCGCGGCGACCGGATCGCGCAACTGCTGGTGCAGCGAGTGGAACTGGTGGATTTCGTGGAGGTCGACACGCTCGACGAGACGACCAGGGGGGCGGGCGGGTACGGCTCCAGCGGTGGTCACGCGAGCCTGACCGCACCGACGAACGGGGCGGGCCGGACGACCGGCAAGGAGGCATGACGGGAATGTTCGGGAAGAGAAAGAACGCGAGCCGGGCCGCGGACGACCGGTACGACGAGGCGGACGACTACGCCGACTACGAGTCCGCCTACGCCGACGAGTACGACGACGAGTTCTACGACGACGCCCCCACCGACGAGCGCTCCTACGAGGGCGTGGATCTGAACGCCGAACGGCCGCACGGCCGGCCGGGCCCGTACGACTACGACGAGGTCGCCGAACTGCTGGACGAGGTGTCCGAGCAGCGGCTGGATCTCGGGTCGGTGCTGTTGCCGGTCCCGCCGGGCGGTCAGTTGCAGGTCGAGATGACGCCGGAGGGGCAACCGCAAGCGGTGCACCTGGCCACCGAGCACGGCCGGATCACCGTCGCGGCCTACGCCGCGCCGAAGACCACGGGCCAGTGGCGGCTGGTCGCCGCGGATCTGGCCGACTCGCTGCGCAAGGACGGCGCCCGGGTGTCGGTCGAGAACGGACCGTGGGGCCGGGAATTGCTGGCGCTGACCGAAGGCGCGGACCTGCGTTTCATCGGTGTGGACGGCTATCGCTGGATGGTGCGGCTGGTCGCGGCGGGCCCCTCGGGGGCGGCGAACGACGGCACTCCGCTGGTCAAGGCGGCGCGGGCCATCCTGAGCGAGACGGTCGTGCGGCGTGGCGAGGACCCGCTGCCGGTACGGGAGCCGCTGCCGGTGGTGCTGCCCCAGCAGCTGGCCGAGCAGCTGGCCGCGGCCCATCAACAGCAGGTGGAAGCCCAGCAGCAGGCGATGGCCGCGCAGGTGGCGGCGCAGACCGGCGCGCAGCCCGCGGTGCCGCGGATGCCGCAGGGTCCGCGTCGCGGCGCGGACGGGTCGGCCATGCAGCAGCTCGGCCTGAACTGAGCCGGCGAACTCACCAGAAGGCGCCGATACCCGCTTGTCCCAGGATCGCGGGGTCGGCGCCGAGTTCGTCCAGGGTGATCCGGTGCAGCCGCGAGCGCGGGGCCAGCGCCGCCCACTCCTCGGCGACGGCGTGCGGATGCACCGGGTCGTCGACCGCGGTGACCACCGCGAGCGGCGGCTCGAACGTGGCAAGCAACTCGGCGGCGGGCCACTTGTAGTCGGCGGCCTCTTCCAGCGCCCGCGGAAGATCCGGCCACTGCGCCCGCCACGACTGGGTCAGCGCGTCGGCCAGCCACCGCGGACTGCTCGCGCGCATCCGGTCGGTCACCGCGGCCAGACCGTCGGTGCGCAGCTGTGCGGCGGTGGCCGCCGCGCTCAGTGCTGCCGGGCAGGCGGCGGTATCGGGTCCGGTCCAAGCGGGCAGCGCCGCCACGACTCCCACGACGCGATCCGGGTGCTCGGCGGCCCATTCCAGTGCGATCGCCGCACCCAGCGAGATGCCCGCGACCAGCACCGGGCCGGAGCCGGACGCCGCCTCCAGTGCGGCAAGGCAGCTCGCCACCACCCGGCGGGGGTCCGGTTCCACCGCGCCGAAATCCCAGCCGCGTGCGGCGCAGGCGGGCCCGAATGCGCGCCGGGCGAAATCGGCGTCGGATCCGGTGCCGGGCAGCGCCACGACGCGAGCGGGGTGTGGGGAGTCGAACATCGGTCCGAGCGTAGCGGGGGTGGCCCCGCCCATCTACAGTGGCGTTGTACGGCCGCAGCGGGTCGTGCGGATCGGATCCCTCACGATGGTGTGCGACCCACGCCATCTGCTCTATGCAGGAGAGCGTGCACAATGTCATCCGCAGCCTCAGGGTATTTTCGACGTCTGGGCCGCAGGCTGACCCAGGACCTCGATCAGCTGGACGCCGAAGAATTGGCCGAGACCTCCGAGGCCTCGGGCGCGTCGCGCGCGTCGGAGTGTCGGCGCGGTGACGAGGCCACCATGCTCGGTAGGCTTCGCAGTGTCGAAGCATGTCCCAAGTCGGCGGGCGCCAGCGTCCAGGCCGAGTTCTTCGACGGCACCGACGCGATCACACTGGTCTGGATCGGGCGCAGGCGCATTCCCGGCATCGAGCCGGGGCGGCGCATCCTCGTCCGTGGCCGGGTCGGCGACCGTGACGGCCGCAAAGTGATCTTCAACCCCTACTACGAATTGCGCGGGAACAGCTGACGTATGCCATTGAGCGACGACAACGCAGGATCGGACGACCGCACCGGGCTGAATGTGCCCGATCGTGACGAGGAACGTGCCGAACAGACCCTCCTCGAACAACTCGGCGGCTTCAGCGGCCTGATCTACTCGACGCTTCCGGTTGTCGTGTTCGTTCCCGTGAACAGCCTCGCCGGGCTGACCGCCGCCATCTGGGCGGCTCTCGGCGTGGCCGCCGCCATCCTCGTCTGGCGCCTGGTGCGGCACGATCCCATCCAGCCCGCCATCTCCGGCTTCTTCGGCGTCGGCATCTGCGCCTTCATCGCCTACCGGATGGGCGAGGCCAAGGGCTTCTTCCTCTTCGGCATCTACACCAGCCTCGTGTACGCCGGGGTGTTCCTCGCGTCCATCCTGGTCCGTCGGCCGTTGGTCGGCGTGATCTGGGGCGTGCTGAACGGGCACGGCTCCGACTGGCGGTCCGATCCGCGCTCGGTGCGGCTCTACGACCTGGCCACCGCTACCTGGATCGTGGTGTTCGGGGCCCGCTACCTGGTGCAGTCGCAGCTCTACGACACCGACCGCACCGGCTGGCTCGCCTTCGCCCGCATCGCGATGGGCTGGCCGCTGACCGCGGTGGCGCTGGGCGTCACCGTCTGGGCGGTGCGGCGGGCCGGCCACCTGCCCACCAAGTCGGTGGTCGCGGCCGGACCGGCCTGAGCTGTTAACCCTGCGCCGCCGCCAGGCGAAATGCACAGGGGTGGGATAAGTCCCACCGCGGAGGTGGGTGCTTCCCCACCCTGGGGTGCCTGGTCGCCCCTCCGGGTTTCTCAGACGATCAATGCGTACCGAAAAACACGCACTGATCGGCAAGAAAGGACTCGGACGTGGCTACCGAGCACAACACCGCGGCGCTGCCCAAGAACCACCACCCCGCTCTCTCGGAGAGCCGGCGGGTATCGGCCGAGCTGGACAAGCTGATCGGGCCTGCGGCGGCGGGCGATCGCCGGGCGGTCGCGGAGATCATCCGGATCGTGCATCCGCTGGTGCGGCGCTACTGCGGCGCGCGCCTGGGCAATACGGCTCACCTGCAGGTCACCGCCGACGACGTGGTGCAGGAGATCCTGCTGGCCACCGTCAACGCCATCCCGCGCTACCGCGACCAGGGCAAGTCGTTCCTGGCCTTCGTCTACGGCATCTCGGCCAACAAGGTCGCCGACGCGTTCCGCCGCTCGCAGCAGCACCCCGCCTACCCGATGGCCGATGTGCCGGACTACGCGTCCTCCGCCGCCGGGCCGGAGGAGTGGGCGCTGGCCTCCGAACGGCGGGCCGCCACAAAAGAACTCATGAAGGTGCTGGCCCCAGCGCACCGCGAGGTGCTGGTGATGCGCATCGTGCTCGGCTGGTCGGCGGCGCAGACCGCCGAGGCCATCGGCACCAGCCCGGGCGTGGTCCGGGTGATGCAGCACCGCGCGCTGAACAAGCTGCGCGCGCAGCTGAAGCCGGCCGCATAGCCCTCCGGCGGTGTTTCGCCGCGAACCCGCGTCCGGCCGTATTCGGGGAGTTATGGCCTGATGCCGTGGTTGGCGAGTTCCAGCCGGAGGTCTTCCTCGGCCTCCACCGAGGTCACGAACAGCAGCTCGTCGTCGCCTTCCAGCGCGTCGTCGGGCTGCGGCACGATCACGCGACCGCCGCGCAGGATGGTCACCAGGGCGGCGTCGCGCGGCAGGGTGAGCGTGCGCACGGGTTTGCCCGCCAGCGCGGTGTCCGCGGGCAGCGTCATCTCGACCAGATTCGCCTGACCCTGGCGCAGCGTCATCAGGCGCACCAGATCGCCGACCGACACCGCCTCCTCGACCAGGGAGGCGAGCAGCCGGGGTGTGGACACCGCGACGTCCACACCCCAGGAACCGTCGAAGAGCCACTCGTTGCGCGGGTCGTTCACGCGCGCCACCACCCGGCGAACGCCGAACTCTGTCTTGGCCAGCAGGCTGTGCACCAGGTTCGCCTTGTCGTCACCGGTGGCCGCGATGACCACCTCGTAGGTCTCCAGCCCGGCCTGCTCCAGCAGGGCCAGTTCGCACGCGTCGGCGTGCACCCAGACCGCGTCCGGGATCGCCGCGGAATCGATGTGCTCGACTTCGCGCTCCAGCAGCATGACCCGGTGGCCGCCGCGCAGCAGCTCCCTGGCGATCGATCGGCCGACGGCGCCTGCTCCGGCGATGGCCACTTTCATATTCAGTCCTCGCTCGCTGGGGGCTTCGTCGCCAAGGCGACGGCTTCGCCCACGGCGCCGGATGCGGCGGCCACGTAGACGATGTCGTCGGCCTGGATGATGGTCTTGCTGTCGGGAAGCAGTGCCTGGCCGAACCGGATGATGAACGCGACCCTGGCGGCGACGGTCTGCTCCAAGTCGCGCACGGTGCGGCCGTACCACTCCTCGTGCAGCGTCAGCTGGGTCACGGCGACCGTTCCGGTCGGGTCGCGCCAGGTGGTGGTGCCGGTATCGCCGATGAGCGCGCGCAGGAAGCGGTCGGTGGTCCACGGGACCGTGGCGATGGTCGGGATGCCGAGCCGCTCGTAGACCGCGGCGCGCTTGGCGTCGTAGATGCGGGCGACCACGCGCTCCACCCCGAACATCTCCCGGGCGACCCGGGCGGAGATGATGTTCGAGTTGTCGCCGGAGGAGACCGCCGCGAACGCGTTCGCCCGCTCGATTCCCGCCTTTATCAGCACATCTCGATCGAATCCGACACCCGTCACCTGCTCACCCGGGAAATCGGATCCCAGGCGCAGGAAGGCACTGGAATCCCGGTCGATCACGGTGACTTCGTGACCTACGCGGACCAGGGCCTGGGCCAGCGACGAACCGACGCGCCCGCACCCCATGATCACTACGTACACCGTGCAACCTCGTTCCTGGAACCATGGCGTTCGGTCTGGTTTGCTGTTCGGTCGAACGCTACCCGTCGAATGATTCCACCGGCCACGTTCCCCCTCCAGCCGGCGTGCAAACCTGCGAGCCACGCGCGCGATCCACCGTGCGGGGGCCTATGCTCGCTCCAGTGTCCAAGTTGACGACGGCAGCGAAGCGAGTGCTGCTGGGCAGGCCTTTCCGTAGCGACTCGCTGGGCCATACGCTACTGCCGAAGCGAATCGCCCTCCCGGTGTTCGCCTCCGATGCCATGTCATCGGTGGCCTATGCCCCCGAAGAGATCTTCCTCGTGCTGTCGGCCGCCGGAGTGTCGGCGTACCTGTACGCGCCGTGGGTCGGATTGGCGGTCGCCTTCGTCATGGCGGTGGTGGTGGCCAGCTACCGGCAGAACGTGCACGCCTACCCGTCCGGCGGCGGCGACTACGAGGTGGCCACCACCAACCTGGGGCCGACCGCGGGCCTGACCGTGGGCAGCGCGCTGCTGGTCGACTACGTGCTCACCGTCGCGGTGTCGATCTCCTCGGCCGCGTCCAACATCGGCTCGGCCATTCCCTTCGTCGCCACCCACAAGGTGCTGTTCGCCGTCGTGGCCATCGCCCTGCTCACCGCGATGAACCTGCGCGGTGTGCGGGAATCGGGCACCACGTTCGCCATTCCGACCTACGCGTTCATCGCGGGCATGTTCGTCATGCTCGGTTGGGGCCTGTTCCGGATCTTCGTGCTGGGGGAGGAGTTGCGGGCCGAGTCGGCGGGCTTCGGATTGAACGCCGAGCAAGAGCACCTCTACGGGTTGGCGTTCGCCTTCCTCGTCGCGCGCGCGTTCTCCTCCGGCTGCGCCGCGCTGACCGGTGTCGAGGCGATCAGCAACGGCGTGCCCGCGTTCCGCAAACCCAAGTCGCGCAATGCCGCCACCACTCTGCTGCTACTGGGGACGATCGCGATCGTGCTGCTGATGGGCATCATCATCCTCGCCCAGAAGATCGGAGTCGTGTACGCGCACAACGTCGCCGACCTGACCGGCGCGCCGTCCGACTATCACCAGAAGACGCTGATCGCCCAGCTCGCCGAGACGGTGTTCGAGGGATTCCCGGTGGGCTTCTTCTTCATCACGACGGTGACGGCGCTGATTCTCGTGCTCGCCGCGAACACCGCGTTCAACGGCTTCCCCGTGCTCGGCTCGATCCTGGCGCAGGACCGCTACCTGCCGCGCCAGCTGCACACCAGAGGCGATCGGCTGGCGTTCAGCAACGGCATCCTGTTCCTCTCCGGCGCGGCCATCGCGTTCGTGGTGCTCTTCGGCGCCGAGGTGACCAAGCTGATCCAGCTGTACATCGTCGGTGTGTTCGTGTCGTTCGTGCTGAGCCAGACCGGCATGCTGCGGCACTGGACCCGTCTGTTGCGCACCGAGACCGACCCGGCGCAGCGCGCGCGGATGAAGCGATCGCGGGTGATCAACGCGGTCGGTCTCAGCGCCACCGGAGCGGTGCTGGTGATCGTGCTGATCACCAAGTTCTTCGCAGGCGCCTACATCGCCATCTTCACCATGGTCGCGATCTTCGTGGTGATGAAGCTGATTCGCAGGCATTACGATTCGGTCGCGCGTGAGCTGGACGAGCACGAGTGGGACGGTGTGCTGCCCAGCCGCTCGCACTCGATCGTGCTGGTCTCCCGGCTGCATCTGCCGACCCGCCGCGCCTTGGCCTACGCGCGCGCCAGCCGCCCCGACACGCTGGAGGCGGTGACGGTGAACGTCGACGAGGCCGACACCAGGGCGCTGGTGCGGGAGTGGGAGAACAGCGATATCACCGTGCCGCTCAAAGTGATCGAATCGCCCTACCGCGAGATCACCAAGCCGGTGCTCGATTATGTGAAGCGCGTACGCAAGGACGCCCCGCGCGACGTGGTGACCGTGTTCATCCCCGAATACGTCGTGGGCCATTGGTGGGAGCAGGTATTGCACAACCAGAGCGCGCTGCGGTTGAAGGGCAGGCTGCTGTTCGAACCGGGCGTGATGGTGACCAGCGTGCCGTGGCAGCTGAGCTCGTCGGCGCGATTGAAGACGCCCGGGGTGGTGAACGCGCCGGGCGCGTTCCGGCGCGGGTACGAGGACCGGACATGACGCCAGTGGAGCATTCGGGATGAGCGATCGGCGGACCGGCACGTTCGAGGTGCGGCTCGGGCCGCCGGGGCACGGCGGTTTCTGTGTCGCACGGCACGAGGGACGTGTGGTGTTCGTCCGGCACGGACTGCCCGGTGAACTGGTGCGGGTCCGGGTCACCGAGGATCGCGGCGGCTCGTTCTGCCGCGCCGACGCGGTCGAGGTGCTCGAGGCGTCCCCGGACCGGGTGCGGGCCACCTGTCCCGTCTCCGGTCCGGGTGGAGCGGGCTGCTGCGATTTCTCCTTCGCCACGCCGGTCGCCCAGCGCGCGCTGAAGGCCACGGTGGTGGCCGAGCAGTTGCGGCGGCTGGCCGGGATCGAGCGCGACGTGCTGGTGGAGCCGATCGGGTCCGGGGACGCGATCGGCGGGTGGCGCACGCGTGTGCGGCTCGCGGTCGACGCCAACGGACGCGCGGGCGTGCACCGGTATCGCAGCACCGACGTGATCGCGGATCTGCGGTGCCCGCAACCGGTCGCGGGGGCGTTGGACGGCATCGCGGCCCGGCAGTGGACGCCCGGTGCCGACTTGGTGATCGCGGTGGACGGTGACGGGATCCGGCATGTCGTCGAGTTGGCCCCACCCGAGACCGAGCCGGGCAGCCGTGGCGCGGATCGTCGCGGCCCAGGCGCGAGTGGTCGGCAGGCAGGTGGCCGGGATCGGCGCGGGGGCGCCAGCGGCCGCCGCGATCGGCCGCACAGCCGGGGCAGGCGCGGCGGAGAATGGACCGCCGCGGACTCCACCCGTCGAGACGACCGCCGCGCGGCGTCCGCGCGACGCGCGGCGGCCCACGCGGCGCGCGACGAGTGGGTGTTCGAGGGCAGCGGACGCGCCGTCGAGTATGTGGCCGGCCGCCGCTGGGAGGTCGCGGCTACGGGCTTCTGGCAAGCGCATCACGGTGCGGCGCAACGTTATTCGGATCTGATCGCGGAATGGTCGGAACTCGGGCCCGGGGGGCGGGCCTGGGATCTGTACAGCGGCGCGGGGGTCTTCGCCGCGCGCCTCGCCGAGCAGGCCGGGCGGACCGGTGTGGTGCTCGCGGTGGAATCCGCCCGGCCCGCCGTAGCCGATGGCGCCGCCGCCCTGCGCGATCTGCCCTGGGTGGAGCTGCGGGCCCAGCGGGTGGAGCGCTGGGTGTTCGAGCACGTCGGCGGGGCCGCCCCGGATGTCGTCGTGCTCGACCCGCCGCGCGCAGGCGCGGGCAAAGAGGTGATCGGCGCCGTCACCGCCAGTGGACCCGCGCGGATCGTCCACGTCGGCTGCGATCCCGCCGCGTTCGCCCGCGACCTCGGCTTGTATCAGGCCGCGGGCTACCGGCTGACCGATCTGCGTGCCTTCGACGCCTTCCCCGCGACGCACCACGTGGAATGCCTGGCGCTGCTGCGGCGCTGAGCCGTCAGTCCTCGTAGACCGGTGGCCTGCGGTCCCGGCGCGCGCGCATCGCCTCGTCGAAATTGCCGGTGGTGAGGCGCACGTAGAGCTGAGCCGTGCCTTCGTGCTGCATGTGGGACTCGAAGCCGGCCGCCTCCATACCGCTCCACAGCATGCGCTTGGTGAGTTCGGTGCCGACCCGGCTGTAGCCGATGATGCGTTCGGCCAGGTCGTAGCACGTGTCCAGCAGTTCGGGGCCCGGAACCGCGCGCGAGACCAGACCGATGCGCTCGGCTTCTGTCGCGTCGACGTCGCGGCCGGACAGCATGATCTCGAACGCGCGCGACGCGCCGACCGCGCGGGGCAGGAGATAGCTGAGGCCCAGTTCGGCCGAAGTCAGTCCGTTGTTGATGCCCGCGGCGCGGAAATACGCGTCCTCGGCGGCGAGCCGGATGTCGGCGCCGACGGCCAGGCACAGCCCGCCGCCGATGGCCGCGCCGTTGACCGCGGCGATCACCGGCTGGTGCATCCGCCGCAGCGTGATCAACACGTCGTTGAGCAGATCCATCGAACGCCGCGCGACGCTGGTGACGGTCAGCCCGTCGATGTTCGGCACCTTTCCAGCGCCGGTCAGGTCGGCTCCCGAGCAGAAACCGTGTCCGGCGCCGGTCAGCACGACGACTCGCACGTCGTTGTCGGCGCGCACCTGCTCCAGCGCCTCGCGCAGTGGAATCATCACGTCGAACGCCATCGCGTTCATCCGCTCGGGCCGATTGAGCGTCACCAGGGCGATATGCGGCCGCGGTGTGTCGATGAGCACGAACGACATGCGACCTCCCGATCGGTGACGACCTCAATATAGGCACGGCGGGACCCGTGCGGCGACGAAATCGAACGCGCCGCCGCGGGATCCGAGCCGGGGCGCCGGACCGGCCAATTAGAGTCACCGCCATGACCGTGTACGTAATTGCGCAACTGAAGTTCACCGATCGCGCCGCCTACGATCGCTACCAGGCGCGCTTCCTGGACGTCTTCCTCCGCTACTCCGGCACATTGCTGGCCGCCGACGAGTCCCCGCAGACCATCGAGGGCGTCACCGACCGCGAGAAGGTGGTCCTGATGTCCTTCCCCGACGAACCGTCCTTCCGCGCCTGGGCCGAATCGCCGGAATACCAAGAGATCTCGAAGGATCGGCACGCCGGAGCGGATACGGTCAGCCTGCTGGTGCGCGGTCTCGGTCACGGTTCGTGACCAGCGACTCCGCGGGACCCGCCGTCAGTCCAACTGCCAGGTGATGCGGATGCCCGCGGAGATCTCGCTCTCGCCCAGCTCGACCGGGATGGCGGCGGCGCGGTAGGCCTCCATCGGAGCCGACATGGACTGCGCGCGCGGCACCGGCGGCGCGGAGGCGGTGTTCTCGGTGATCTCCACGACCTTGCCGAGCGTTCGCCGCGCGCGCCGCGCGTACTGCTCGGCCTTGGCGAGGGCGTTCTCCCATGCGGCGTCGCGGGCGCGGGTGAGCAGAGCCTCCTGGTCGGCGAAGGTGAGGAGGAGGCCACCGAGGCGGACGTCGTCACCGCCCGCCTCGACGCAGTTGGCGACGACGGTGCCGGGCGCGGGATCGGCGTCCTCACCGATCTCGCGCAACGCGATCGTCAGCGATGTGCTCGCGAGGTATCCCGTGATGCGGTTGCCCTGCCCCTCGGTCCACACGGTCTCGGTTTGCACCGACAGTCCGCTGGTAGCGATGTCCGAGCCGTCCACGCCGTCGGAGCGCAGCGACCGCGCGACCGCGGCGACGAGCTCACCGGCCCGGCTGTAGGCGAGCGCGACCTTGCTCGCCCGCGATTCGACCGAGATGGTCACCCGCATCAGGTCGGGGGTGGCGCGGGCGGTGCCGTGCCCGTAGGTCGTGACGGTGCCCGCGCGCGAATCGGTCTTCTTGCCCACAACGTCTCCTCGTCGCTCGCTGTCGATGCGTACCGCACCATCGTGCCTGCTTCGAGGGGTGCCGCGGCGGTCATCGCTCGGCGCGAGGCTCCGGGGTGAGTCGCTCCGGGTGGACGCCGCCGCCGATCCGCGCCACACCCGGGATTCGCTTCCCGGCGCGGCCACTTGCCCGGCCCGGTCCACCTTGTCACTCCGTCCGGGTACCGTATGTCGAGGCTCACATTTCGACGCCAGGTCGGTTGGTGTGATCGTTCTCGTGCGGGAGCATCAGCCGCCGCTCCGTAGACTGATCGGATCAGATGCGCTATCCGGAGGGAGCTAGTTCAGGTGGGAGTGCTTTCCCGGGTCGACACGCCCGATGATCTGCGCCGGCTGACCGTGCCGCAAGTGCGCGAGCTGGCGGAGGAGATCCGCGAGTTCCTGGTGCGCAAAGTCGCCGCGACCGGCGGGCACCTCGGCCCGAACCTCGGTGTGGTCGAACTCACCATCGCGCTGCATCGGATCTTCGACTCACCGGCCGATCCGTTGATCTTCGACACCGGGCACCAGGCCTACGTGCACAAGATCCTGACCGGGCGCAAGGATCAGTTCGACTCGCTGCGCAAGCAGGGCGGCCTGTCCGGCTACCCCAGCAGAGCGGAGAGCGCCCACGACTGGGTGGAGTCCTCGCACGCCTCCGCGGCGTTGTCCTACGCCGACGGTCTGGCGAAGGCGTTCGCGCTGAGCGGGCAGGACCGGCACGTGGTGGCGGTCGTCGGCGACGGCGCGCTCACCGGCGGCATGTGCTGGGAAGCGCTCAACAACATCGCCGCCGCGCCGGACCGCCCGGTGGTCGTCGTGGTCAACGACAACGGCCGCTCCTACGCGCCCACCATCGGCGGCCTGGCCGAACGGCTGACCGCGCTGCGCACCCAGCCCGCCTACGAGCACGCGCTCGACGCGGGCAAGCGCATCCTGAAGAGCATTCCGCGGGTGGGGGAATCGGCGTACTCGATGGTCCACGCGGTGAAGGCGGGCATCAAGGACGCGGTGAGCCCGCAGGAACTGTTCAGCGACCTCGGCCTCAAGTACGTCGGGCCGGTGGACGGCCACGATGTCGTCGCCCTGGAGTCCGCGCTGCGCCGGGCCAAGGACTTCGGCGGCCCCGTCGTGGTGCACGCGGTGACGCAGAAGGGTCGCGGCTACGCGCCCGCCGAGAACCATGTCGCCGACCAGATGCACGCCTGCGACCCCATTGATCCGCTGACCGGCGTCCCCGTCGGCGGTCCGAAGGCGCGCGGCTGGACCTCGGTGTTCTCCGAGGAGCTGATCGCGCAGGCCGAGCGCCGCGCCGACATCGTCGCCATCACCGCGGCGATGCCGGGCCCGACCGGGCTGGCCGCGTTCGGCGAGCGCTTCCCCGACCGGATGTTCGACGTCGGCATCGCCGAACAGCACGCCATGGCCTCCGCCGCGGGGCTCGCGCTCGGCGGCATGCATCCGGTGGTTGCGATCTACTCGACGTTCCTCAACCGCGCCTTCGACCAGTTGCTGATGGACGTGGCGCTGCTGAAGCAGCCGGTCACCGTGGTGCTGGACCGCGCGGGCATCACCGGCTCCGACGGCGCCAGCCACAACGGCATGTGGGACCTTTCGGTCCTCGGCATCATCCCCGGCATCCGGGTCGCCGCTCCGCGCGACGCCGCGACACTGCGGGAGGAACTGGCCGAGGCGCTGGCCGTCAACGACGGGCCCACCGCGCTGCGTTTCCCGAAAGGCAGTGTGGCCGAGGACATCTCGGCGGTCGAACGACTCGACGGCATCGACGTGCTGCGGATGGCGGAGCCGGACGGCGGCTCGGTGCAGGCGGTGCACGGCGATGTCCTGCTCGTCGCGGTGGGGTCCTTCGCCGGTGCGGCCCTGGAAGCGGCGAACCTGCTCGATTCCGAAGGGATCTCGGTCACCGTCCTCGACCCGCGCTGGGTGCTGCCGGTCTCCGACACCCTGCTGAAGCTCGCGGAGAACTACCGGATGGTGGTCACGCTGGAGGACGGTGGGCTGCACGGCGGCATCGGCTCCACGGTGTCGGCTCGCCTGCGCAACTCGGGGCTGGACATCCCGGCCCGCGACCTCGGTGTTCCGCAGCAGTTCCTCGATCACGCCGCACGCGGCGAAGTGCACGCGGAACTCGGCCTCACCGGTCCGGATATCGCCCGGCGGATCAGCGGGTGGCTCGCCGCTCGCTGACGCCGGTGGCGAGCGGGGGTTAGTCCGACGGCGGCAGCGCCGCGGCCAGCCGCGCAACGGCCAGCTCTCGTTGCCACGGCCGGGCGCCGCCGGACTTCAGGAATCCGTCCACGGCGGAGGGTTCGACCGCGGCGTAGTCGGGCAGCCCGTCCCAGCACAGGCGGCGCACCAGGTCCGGCGCGAGCAAGTTCTCCACCGGGATCGAGTGCTCGGTCGACAGGTCACCCATGGCGGCTCGTGCCCGGGTCAGGCGCGCCGCGGCGGCCGGATCACGGCGCTCCCAGCGGTTGACCGGCGGCGGGCCGTCGAACGGCTGGGTGAGCGGGGGCAGGTCGCTGTCCGGCAAGGTGCGGCCGCGCTCGATCGCGGCGAGCCATTCGCGGGAGTACCGGCGCTGCCGTGGCCCACCGAATACCGGCAGGGTGCGCAACTGGGCGATGTTTCTGGGCTCCGCGGTGGCCGCGGCGATGATCGCGGCATCCGGCAGGATGCGAGCGGGCGCCACATCGCGGGCGCGGGCCAGCGCGTCCCGGGCGGTCCACAGCTCGCGCACCACCGCGAGCTGCCTGGTGCGGCGCAGCGTGTGGATGCCCGAGGTGCGCCGCCAGCGCTCGGCCTTCGGCGCGGGCGGGTCCAGGGTGCGAATGTGCTCGAATTCCTGTGCCGCCCAATCCATTTTGCCCTGCTCGTCGAGAGCATCGGCCACGGCGTCGCGCAGTTCCAGCAACAGTTCGACATCCAGGGCGGCGTAGTTCAGCCAGTCGGCGGGCAGCGGGCGGGTGGACCAGTCGGCCGCCCCGTGCCCCTTGCGCAGCGCACGGCCCAGCAGCCGTTCCACCATCGCGGCGAGCCCGACGCGCTCGAAACCCGCCAGGCGTCCGCCCAACTCGGTGTCGAAGAGCCGGGCCGGGCGCAAGCCGAGTTCGGCCAGACCTGGGAGATCCTGGTCGGCGGAGTGCAGTATCCACTCCAGGCCGTTGATCGCGTCGGCCAGCGGGCCGAGGGCGTCGGTGACCGGGATGGGATCGATGAGGAACGTGCCCGCGCCCGCGCGGCGCAATTGGATCAGATACGCGCGCGCCGAATAGCGGAACCCGGAGGCGCGCTCGGCGTCCACGGCGAGCGGGCCGGTGCCCGCCACCAGCCGGGCGGCGGCTGCGCTGATCTCGGCGGCGGTGTCCAGTACCGGTGGCACGCCCTCCACCGGCGCGAGCAGCGGCGTCGCGGCCGAGGGTTCGGATTGGTCTGGTACGGACATGGTGTTGAACTCTACGTGCCGACGATACGGCGCCGCCGTCCTATCGGCGCATAAGTGTGTCGACGGATCGGGCGCGATGTGCCCGGTGGAGCGGGTGACGGTGATTCCGGCGCAGGTCACGCCGCACCGGCGGGCGCGCTCAGGAACGATCGCCGGACAAGCCGGGTGGTACCCGCAGCTGGGTGACCCCGGCCGGAGGTAGTCCCGCCGCGTAGGCCAGCACCTCGCAGAACGCCTCCAAGTGCGGGCGCAGATCGGTGGTGACGGGCGTCCACGAGGCGCGTAGTTCCAGTTGATGGGCGCGTGGCGGCCCGGCGATGTCTCCGTAGCGCACCGAGCTGGTCGAGGTCACCGTGCCGCCCAGCGCGGTGAACGGCTCGGTCCGTGACTCCAGCGCGTCCACCAGCCAGCTCCACGCCACCTCTGGCAGCAGGGGGTCGGTGGCGAGCGCGGCGTCGATGTCGGCCTGGATATAGGCGACCAGGCGGAGGGTGCCGTGCCAGGTGTCGTCGCCGTCCGGATCGTGCAGCAGGATCAATCTGCCGAACGCGTCGCCCTCGGAATCGATCGGCACGACAGGGGTTTCCGGATGGGCGACCTCGGCGCCGATGGCGTAGGAGTACGGTGCGAGCCGTTGCGGCGGCCGGATGGGCGCGAGCTCGATCCGAGGGTGCACGGTTGCGGTGCCCATCGCCTCGACCGCGGCGCGAAATTGAGCTGGCTCGCCATGAGGTCCCTCGGTCGGTGCGGCGCCGTCGCGGAAGTCGAGCGGTGTCACGACTGCTGACGGTAGACCTTGTGTCCCCCGCGCAGTCGGAGGCGCGCCGCTACGGGCCGGGCGGCGTCCGCACTGTCATCGCTGCCGCCTCCGCGTCCGCCCCTCCTGCCGGGCCCGCATACGATAGCCGTGATGAGCACTCATACCCGCCGCCGGTTGACCGATGCCCCGTTCCTGGCCGCTGCTACCGGCGCGACGCCGAGCAGGCGTCCGGTGTGGTTCATGCGCCAGGCCGGACGCTCGCTGCCCGAGTACCGCGAGGTGCGCGCGGGCGTCGGGATGCTCGAGTCCTGCTTCGATCCCGAGCTGGTGTGCGAGATCACCCTTCAGCCGATCCGCAGGCACCAGGTCGACGCGGCGATCTTGTTCTCCGACATCGTCGTTCCGCTCAAAGCGGCGGGGATCGATCTGGACATCGTGCCCGGCGTGGGCCCGGTGGTCGCCGCGCCCGTGCGGACGGTCGACGACGTGCGCGCACTGCCCCGGTTGCGCCCCGAGGAGGTCGGAGCGGTCGCCGACGGGGTGCGGCTGCTGGTCGACGCGCTGGGGGAGACGCCGCTGATCGGGTTCGCGGGCGCGCCGTTCACCCTGGCCTCCTACCTGGTCGAGGGCGGTCCGAGCAAGAACCACGAGCGCACCAAGGCGATGATGTACGCCGACCCGCAGACCTGGCACGCGCTGCTCGGCGCGCTCACCGACATCACCATCGCGTTCCTGCAAGCCCAGTTGGCGGCCGGCGTGGACGCGGTGCAGTTGTTCGACTCCTGGGCGGGCGCGCTCTCACTGGCCGACTACCGCGATTTCGTGCTCCCGCATTCGGAGCGGGTGTTCGCCGAGATCGCCGAGGCGGGGGTGCCGCGCATCCACTTCGGGGTAGGAACCGGCGAGCTGCTCGGCGCCATGGGCGAGGCGGGCGCCGACGTGGTCGGTGTCGATTGGCGGGTGCCGCTGACCGAGGCCGTCCGCCGCGTCGGGCCGGGAAAGGCGTTGCAGGGCAACCTCGATCCCGCCGTGCTGTTCGCGGGCCCCGCCGCCGTCGAGGCGCATGCCCGGCGGATCGCGCGCGAAGCGGACGAGGCGATCACGCTCGGCGCCACCGGGCACATCTTCAACCTGGGCCACGGGGTGCTCCCGGAGACCGATCCGGGCGTGCTGACGGCCTTGGTGGAACTCGTGCACGAGCTGTAGGGCAAGGCGCAGCGGGGAGGCGCGTCCGATCGAGGGGGGTTCCGGGTTCGCGGTGGCCGGTTCCGTCCGGCCCAGGTGGTAGCCGCGTGCGGCGCGGCTGCTGTCGCCGTGGACGCGATGTGTCCCGGGTCATCGGGCGGCCGACCGTCGGACGGTCGCCGTGGCGGAACACGATACGGTCGAGGCATGCGTATCGCGGTGGTCGGCGGTGGGATCAGCGGACTGGTGGCCGCGTATCGATTGCGGACGTTGCTCGGGCCGGATGCCGACGTGGTCGTGCTCGATCGCGCCGAACGGGTCGGTGGCATCCTCTACACCGGTGAACTGGCCGGAGAGCCATTGGATCTCGGCGCGGAAGCGTTCGTCGGCCGACGGCCGGAGGTACCCGCGGTGCTGCGGGAACTCGGGCTCGAGTCGCAGTTGGTGACGCCTGCCGGTCTTCGGCCGCTGCTGTGGTCCTCCGGAGCCGCCCATCCGCTTCCGGAGGGCACGTTGATGGGTGTTCCGTCGAACGCCGAGTCGATGCGCGATCTGGTCGACGCCGAGACGCTGCGGCGGATCGCCGCCGAACCCGACCGGCCGCTGAGCTGGGAGCCGGGCTCCGATATCGACGTCTACCAGCTGGTCGCCGACCGCTTCGGCACGCAAGTCGCCGAGCGCAGCGTGGACCCCCTGCTCGGTGGCGTGTACGCGGGAAGCTCCCGATCCATCGGTGTCCGTGCCGCGCTGCCCACCCTCGCCGCCGCGCTGGACAACGGCGCGAGCAGCCTCACCGCCGCCGTCGGCGCCGCGCTGCCACCGCCTTCGAGCGCACCGGTCTTCGGCGCCCTCCGCGACGGGTACCGGGTGCTGCTCGAGGCACTCGCCGAACGCTCCGAGGCGAGGTTTGTCACCGCGACCCCGGGGACGCGTCTGGCCAGGGGGCTGCGCGGTTGGGTGGTCGACCCGATCGGCGCCGTCGACGCGGTGGTGCTCGCTACCCCTGCGCCGGTGACCGCGCGACTGCTGAAGACCGTCGCCCCCGCCGCCGCGGCGGAACTGGCGGGCGTCGAGCTCTCCTCGTCGGCAGTGGTCGCGCTGGCGCTGCCCCGCGAGACCGCGCTGCCGCGGAACTCCGGCATCCTGGTGGCCACCGGAGAGCCGCTGCGCGCGAAGGCGTTCACGCTGTCCAGTCGCAAATGGACGCATCTCGCGCGACGCGAAACGGCCCTCGTCCGCGTCTCGTTCGGCAAGTTCGGGGACGACTCGCCGCTGTCGTGGCCCGATGCGGAACTCGTCGCGGCCGCCTCCGAGGACCTGGCTACCGTCACCGGGGCAGCCATCGAGCCGATCGAGGCTGTCGTGCGGCGCTGGCCGGGCGGCCTCGCCCAGTACGCGCCCGGCCACCCGGCCCGCATCGCGGCCGTCGAAGCCGAGGTCGCGGCGCTCGACGGGCTGGCGGTCGCGGGCGCGTACCTGCACGGCGTCGGGGTGCCCGCGTGCGTCGCCTCCGGCACGGCCGCCGCGCAGCGGATCGCGGCGACGGTCGGTGCGGGCAGCGCACGCTGAGTGGATTCCGGTCGCGCCCGCTCGTGCGCGCCGGGGCGATGCGATACCGCCGGTGTTATTCTCCGCTTTTCCCGGGCCCGCTCGGCAATTCCCGCTGAAAATGCGCACGAATCGGCGTAATTAAGAACACTTCGCCGGTATGCGGAATCGGGGGAATTCGCCGGTAGCGTGATCGGCATGCAGCTCTCGCACTTCACCGATATCGGTTTGCGCACCATCATGCGGCTGGCGGTCGAGGACGAGAAGAATTCCAGGGTGACCACCAAGCTCATCGCGCGGCAGGTGGGCGCGTCGGAAAAGCATGTGGCCAAAGCGGTCTCCCGGCTGGTCGAGCTGGGCCTCGTGCAGGCGCACCGCGGACGATCCGGCGGGCTCTTCATTACCGCGGCCGGGCGCGGGGCGTCGGTCGGTGAGCTGATCCGGGAATTGGAAGGCGACCGCGACGTAGTGGAGTGCGGTGAACCGAATCCGTGTCCGTTACTCGGCGCGTGCCGGTTGCGCCGAATTCTCGGTGACGCGAAGAAAGCTTTCTATGCCGAACTGGACCGCTATTCGATAGAGGAATTGGTCACCTCGTCGACCACCGGATTGCTGCATTTACTCGTCCGACCGACGGCGGATGTTTCCCCTGAGATGAAGGAAGTGTCATGAACCTCGACAGCGTTGTCCGTGCCGAACCGGAACTCGAACCGCGGCACGCCGAGGTCGTCCGCGCGACCCTGCCGCTCGTGGCGGCGAACATCGACCGCATCACGGCGGTGTTCTACCGCACCATGTTCGACGCCCACCCGCAGCTGCTGCGTGACACGTTCAACCGGGGCAATCAGGCACAGGGCAGTCAGCAGCGGGCATTGGCCGCCTCCATCGCCACCTTCGCCACATATCTGGTGGACCCCGCGCTGCCGCACCCGGCCACCATGCTGTCGCGGATCGCGCACAAGCACGCGTCACTGGGGGTGACTCCGGAGCAGTACGGGATCGTGCACGACAACCTGTTCGCCGCCATCGTGGAAGTGCTCGGCGCCGACGTGGTCGACGAGACGGTCGCGGCGGCCTGGGATCGGGTCTACTGGCTGATGGCCGACACCCTGATCGACCAGGAGAAGGGGCTCTACTCCGAGGCGGGCGTGAATTCCGGCGACGTCTTCCGGGACGTGCGCGTCCTGGCGCGTGACGAGGACCCCTCCGGTGTCGCCGTCTTCACCGTCGAGTCCGCGGACCCGGCCACCGAGCTGCCGGGCTTCGTTCCGGGACAGTACGTTTCGGTCGGCGTGCGCCTTCCCGACGGCGCGCGCCAATTGCGTCAGTACAGCCTGGTCGGGCGGCCGCGCGATGGCGCGCTGTCGTTCGCAGTCAAACGGGTCGAGGCGGCCGACGGCTGCCCAGCGGGCGAGGTGTCCTCGTGGCTGCACCAGCATCTGCGCCCCGGCGACCCGTTACAGATCACTCTCCCGTTCGGCGATGTCGTCGTCGATACCGCCGCGACGACGCCCCTGGTGCTGATCTCCGGCGGAATCGGCGTGACCCCGACGATCGGCATCCTGGAATACCTCGCCGCTCACGCCCCGTGGCGGCGCACCCTGATCGTGCACGCTGATCGTGGACCGGGGACCCATCCGCTGCGCCATCGGCTCCGGCAACTCGCTACTCGGCTCGAACACGCCGATATCGAAATCTGGTATGAGGAACCGGCTCCCGGCGCGCGGCACGGCAGGGTCGATCTCTCGGCACTGAGCCTGCCCGGCGACGCCGACGTCTATGTCTGCGGTCCGCCCATGTTCCTGTGCGATATCCGGCGTCAGCTGCGCGCCGCCGGGATCCCGGACGCCCGCGTGCACATCGAGCAGTTCACGCCCGGCGACGCGGGCGCTCCGGAGCGAGTGGCACGATAGTGCTATGGCGCGACTCGACTATCAAGCTCTCAACTCCACCATCCGCTACCTGATGTTCTCGGTCTTCCAGGTGCAGCCCGGAGTGCTGGGCGAGGACCGGGACGCCGCGACCAAGGAGGCCAAGGCGTTCTTCGACGGTCTCGCCGACCGCGAGGTGGTGGTCCGCGGCATCTACGACGTGGCGGGGATGCGCGCCGACGCCGATTTCATGATCTGGACGCACGCCGAGCGGATCGAGGACCTGCAGGCCGTTTACGCCGACTTCCGCCGCACCACCGAGCTCGGCCGGGCCAGCGCGCCGGTCTGGAGCAACGCGGCGCTGCACCGTCCCGCCGAGTTCAACAAAAGCCACATCCCGGCGTTCCTGGCCGGCGAGGAGCCGGGCGCCTACATCTGCGTGTACCCGTTCGTCCGGTCCTACGAGTGGTATCTGCTGCCCGACGACGAACGCCGCCGGATGCTGGCCGAGCACGGCAAGGCCGCGCGTGACTACCCGGACGTGCGGGCCAACACCGTCAGCTCGTTCGCGCTCGGCGACTACGAGTGGATCCTGGCGTTCGAGGCGCCCGAACTGCACCGCATCGTCGATTTGATGCGCGATCTGCGGGCCACCGACGCCCGGCGGCACGTCCGCGAGGAGATCCCGTTCTTCACCGGCCCCCGCGTCGAGGTCGAGGAACTGATCGCCGCTCTGCCCTGATGCCGCACCGGACCGCTTGCCCAGAGTTTTCGGGGCATGCGCCGAGCGGCGGGAACTCCGTACGCTGCCGGTGAGCGTCGGGCTGTTACTCCGCTGCGCTGTCCGAGGGGTGCAGTCGCAGGGCGATGGAGTTGATGCAGTAACGCTTGTCGGTGGGCGTGTTGTACCCCTCGCCCTCGAACACGTGGCCGAGGTGGCTGTGGCAGTTCGCGCACAGCACTTCGACCCGGTGCATGCCGAGCGAGTCGTCCGACCGGAGAATCACCGCGTCGGACGCCGCCGGATCGAAGAACGACGGCCAGCCGCAGTGCGAGTCGAACTTCTCGGTACTGCGGAACAACTCGGCGCCGCAGGCCCGGCACACGTAGACGCCCTCGGTCTTGGTGTCGGTGTACTCGCCGACGAACGGCCGCTCGGTGGCGGCCTCGCGGAGCACCGCGTATTCCTCGGGGTCCAGCTTCACTCGCCATTCCTGCGGCGTGAGCTGAATGCGCGGCGCGGGCAGGGACGTCTCGGCTTCGGAACTCATGGTTCCACGCTAATACGATTCTGCTCCACCGGCGCCGAGCCGTTGTGTGGCCTGGGGGTTTCCGCGGCCGGGGCCGAGTCGGCCGCCGGGACGGGACGCTGCGGCGCCTCGCCGCGCGGGTCCGGCGCGGACCTCATCCACGCGGGATCGATGCCGAACGGCAGCCTGCCTTCCCGCCGCGCGGCCAGATAGCGGTCGCCGAGCACACAGAACACCACGATGAGCAGCAGACCCCAGCCGAAGGTGATGCGCAGGTACTCCAGGTTGCGGCCGATGTGCTGCCAGCGGTCCGACAGCCACTTGTCGTAGCTCATGAACCCGAAGATCGCCAGCCAGGCCGGCCAGTTGCGCAGCACCGAGTTGCGCAGCACCACCGTCATCAGGAACGGGAACAGCATCATCGAGTAGTACATCTGCCCCAGCGAGCTGAGCAGGAACGAGGCGGTCAGCAGCACGCCGGAGGCGGTGCAGACGAAGAACAGCTCGTCCTCGCGGTAGTAGCGGTACAGCAGCCACAGCGAGATCAGCACGAGCACACCGAGCACAACGCGCATACCCCAGGTCAGCCACGGCGGCAGCCCGTAGTACTCGCCGTTGCCGACGATCGCGCTGTTGAAGTAGTCGCGCGATTCGAAGATGTAGGGCGCGGTGCGGGTGAGGAACTTCTCCGGATCCTTCGACAACGGCCAGGCGATCGCGGTCAACCCCAGCGGCACGCCGAGCGCGGTGACGAACACCTTCCACTGCCCGCGCACGAGCGCGATCAAAAGCAACGGAGCGAGTGTCGGTTTGACCGCGATACTCAATCCGAGCGCGGCGCCCGCCCACAGGTCTCGCCGTTTCAGCAGGAGGTGGATGAAGATCAGCTCCGCCAGCAGCACACAGCCGTTGACGTTGGTGAACACGAGTGTGTTGATCACGGTCTCGGACGTGAACATCGCCAGCAGCAGCGCGGGCGCGGCGACCGAGTTCAGCGTGTAGCGGAACAGCCGCAGCAGCAGGTACCAGGCGATGAGGATCGCGATCGCGTTCAGGGCGATGAACAGCCAGCGTGACTTCTCGTAGTCGATGGCCGCGATCGGCGCGATCAGCAGGGTGCCGCTGGGCGGGTACAGATAATGCGGGTCCACCGAGTCGAAGTTCGCGGTGTACACCGGACGCCCGTTCAAGAAGTCGAGCGACGCCTGGTAGACCGGCCGGTAGTCATCGGTGATGAAGCCGTTGACAGCCTTGATGAAAACCCGGTTCAGCACGGTCATGACCGCCAGGGGCCAGAGTGCGAACTTGATCACCTCGGCGGTGGTGCGAGCGGTCCGGGGCTCGAGCGGTCGAAGGAACACTGGGGCACGGTACACCGGATCGGTTACCGGCGGTTGGCCGGACCTGCCCGACTCGCCGCTCGATCGGCCGCTCGAGCGGCGCTAGGCCGGGCAGGCGGTACCGTCTGCGGGGAGTTTGCCGTCCTTCAGGTAGTCGACCACCGCCCGCTGCGCGCAGCCCGAGTGTGTGGCCACCGGATGACCGAAGCCCTGCCAGGACAGCGCCGCGTGCCGGGCGCCCGCGGAACCGAGCGCGCCGGTCACCGACGACTGACCACTGTTGCCGACCACCGGGTCGGCGACCCCGCCGAGCACGAGTACCGGGATATCCAGCTTCTCCGGCATCGGTGGTGCGGTCGACACCGGCCAGGCGGCGCACTCCATCAGTCCGATGGCCGCCGCTTTGCCGAAGACGGGATACTTGCCCGCCCAGGTGCCCGCGAGCTCGGTGGCCTTGTCCGGAGTCGGCGGCAGCTGCATGTCGGTGCATCGGTTGACGAACTGGCCGTCGCTCGCGATGGCCGCGCTTTCCCGGGTGATCAAAGCGTCCAGCGGGCCCCGGTCGCCGCGTCCGGCCGCGGCGAGCGCGTCGGACAGCTCGGCGACCCGAGCGGCCTGGTCGGCACGTGGGCTGCCGAGAAAGCCCGACACTGCCGTGAGCAGGGCGTTGGCCGATATGTCGCCGAGGCCACCGCTCCCGGCCCGGTTCACCAAATCTATGACCGCGGCGCGCGGGTCGGCGCCGAGCGAGCAGCCGACGCCGACGCAGCGCTGCGCGAACGCCGTCAGCGCCGCCTCGGCGCCCTGCACGGCTTGTTCGGCACGGGTCACGGCGTCGGTCCCGACCGGCTCGGGGGAGTCGAGCGTCAGCCGGGCGAGATGGTCACCGTATTTGCGGGCATAGCTGAGCGCGACCTTCGCGCCGTTGCCCGTGCCCAGTAGCGCGATGTGCTCCACCTGCCACTGCCTGCGCAATTGTTCGATGTCGTCGGCGGCGTGCGGCGCGTCGAAGGCGCCCTCGTAGGGCTGCAGGAAGTCGCGGCAGGCGATGGTGCCGTCCTGGCTCAGCTTCGTCATCCGTGCTACCGGGTCGCCCGCGGACTGGGCGTTCTCGGCCAGGCCGCGGCGGATGTCCGCGGGCAGGCAGTCGATCGGCTGTGAGGTGCCGATGCCGCGCCGGTCCACCGCGACGATCGGGCGGGCGGCCAGCAGCGCGGAGGCCGGGCCCGCGGCCAATCCGGCCAGGGTGGCGGAGGAGGAGCGATCCGAACCGGAGGTGAGCACCAGCGGCGGCGCGTCGGCGGGAGTCTGCGCCAGCCTGGCCCGCAACGCGCCGGCGCGGAAGCTGCCCAGCACCGCGCCGGTCGAATCGATCGGGGTGGAGTACTCGGCGCAGTCGAGCACCAGCCCAGCGGGGGCGGGACCCAGCCCGAGCTGATCCAAGGTCGGCTGGGTACATTCCCGCCAGCTGAGGTCGGTCTTGGGCAGCTCGGCGCTCGGCGGCGGCGCGGGTGCGGCGGAGGTCGTCGCGGTGCCCGCGACGGGCGGGCGCTGCACCGCGACACCGGGACGATCCGACGGTCCCGCGCCGCAACCGGCGGTCACGATCGAGAGGGTGGCGGCAAGCACGGCGGCCCGAGTCCAGCGCATTGCTACAGCCTGCCAGGTTCGGGTGGTTGTTTCATCGACGGGCCCACCGGGTGAGCATCGTGCCGTCGTCGTCCAGCAGCACGTGCGCGCGCGTCATGCGGACGCGGAACTCGTGGGCGGACAGCGAGATTCGCCGCGCCGCGCCGCCGACCAGCAGCGGTGCGGTGGTCAGGCAGAGTTCGTCGACCACGTCGGCCTCCAGCAGCTCGCCGAACAGGTGCGGGCCGCCCTCGGTGAGCACCCGCAGCAGGCCGCGCTCGGTGAGTACCCGCAGCAGGCCGGCCGGCGTCACCGCGATGTCACCCGCTTCGATCACCTCTGCGCCCGCGTCCGCCAAGCGCTGTTTGTGGTCGGCGGGCGCGGTGACGGTCGTGATGATCAGCGGCGGCACCTGGGTATCGGTGAACAGGCGCGCGCCCGGGTCGAGCGCCGCGCTCGCCGTGACCACCGCGATCGGCGGCGGGGCGCCGTCGGGATGGCCCCCGATGCCGCGTTGGTGGAACGCGCGCCTGCGCGCCGGGTCGGTACGCGCCCCGCCGTAGTTCTCCGCGCGCGCCGTGCCCGCGCCGACCACGATCACCTCGGCCAGTTCCCGCAGCAACATGAACACCGTCCGGTCAGCCGGCGTGCCCAGTCCTTCGGTGAGGTTCCCGCTGGTCGCGGCGCCGTCGATGCTGGAGACGAAATTTGCCCTGACCAAAGGCGCGTCGAGCGCGGTGGGGAAGGCGTACAACCGCGCGAGGTCGTCGGGGCCGAGTCCTGTGAGCTGGATCGCATTCTGGCTACGCTGCATGAGACCAGATCACACCACGTCTCTAGGCTTCGTTCATGCAAGAACGCCTCGTCGATCGGCACCCGGAGGTCCCGGCCGATCAGCTCGTCGCCCAGATGGTGCCTCCGCCCATGTTCGACGAGGTGAGCTTCGCCTCCTACATCCCCGACCCGAAGGAACCGAGCCAGGCGGCCGCGGTCGGCAAGGCCGAGGAGTTCGCCGGTCAGGTCGCCAAGATCAGCAAGGCCGCCGGCAAGAAGAGCTTCTTCGGTAAGAAGAAGCAGGTCAGCGGCGCGGGTCTGTATCTGGACGGCGGGTTCGGTGTCGGCAAGACCCATCTGCTGGCCTCGATCTTCCACAGCTCGCCCGCGCCCAAGTCGTTCGGCACGTTCGGTGAGCTGACCAATCTGGTCGGCGCGCTCGGTTTCGCCAACGCTCTCGAGCGCCTGTCGGGCAACAGCGTGCTGTGCATCGACGAATTCGAACTCGACGATCCCGGCGACACCATGCTGGTATCCCGGTTGCTCACCGAACTGTCCGCCGCCGGTGTCTCGATCGCCGCCACGTCGAACACGTTGCCGGGTCAGCTCGGCGAAGGACGGTTCGCCGCACAGGATTTCCTGCGCGAGATCAAGAAGCTCGGCGCCATCTTCGAGGCGGTGCGCGTCGACGGGCCGGACTACCGCCACCGCGACCTGCCGCCCGCACCGGCGCCCACCGCGCCGGAGGTGCTGGCCGAGCGGGCCGCGAGCACACCGGGCGCCACCCTCGACGAGTTCGACGCGCTGCTGAAGCACCTCAGCACGCTGCATCCGTCGAAGTACGGCGCGCTGATCTCCGGAGTGTCGTCGGTGTTCGTCTCGAACGTGCATCCGGTCACCGATCAGGCCGTGGCGCTGCGCATCGTGGTGCTGGCCGACCGGCTCTACGACGCGAGCATCCCGGTGACGGTCTCGGGTGCGAAACTCGACGAGATCTTCTCCGCGGAGATGCTCGAGGGCGGTTACCGCAAGAAGTACCTGCGCGCCATCTCGCGCCTTCTCGCGTTGTCGCGGTTCGAAGTCGCGGCCTGACGCCGACCTCGACCCTCCGGCGAGAACGACGGGTGCGAGCCCGAGAATCGATGATTGGAGCAGTCGAATGGCCCCTGGTTTCCGTGCCCCGGTCGCGATGGCAGCCGGTCTGGCGGTCGCTTTCGGACCGGTAGCAGGCATCGCGCAGGCCGACCCGCCCGCGGCCGTCGTCGCCGATCCCTCCCTGCACCTGCAGGGGGTGCAGAACGCCCGCGACATCGGTGGGTACCGCACGGCCGGCGGCCGGATCGTGCGCACCGGTCTGGTGTTTCGCACCGGGCAGCTGAACAACGCGACGCCGGAGGATCTGGCCGCGCTGAGCGATCGCCGTGTGCGCTCCGTCCACGACCTGCGCACGGTCTACGAGCGGGCGATCGGGCCCGATCGGCTGCCCGCCGGTGCGACAGCGCACTGGGCCGACGTGATCGGCCAGGCTCCACCGGAGGTCATCGCCACCACGCTCACCGGAGGCGATGGGCTGTATCGCGCGTTCATCACCGCGCCGGGCGCGAACGAGGCGTTCGCCTCGGTGCTGCGCGACATCATCGGCGCCGACGGGGCGGTGCTGTTCCACTGCACCGCGGGCAAGGATCGCACCGGCTGGACGGCGGCGGTGCTGCTCACCCTGCTCGGGGTGGACCGGGCCACCGTCACCGAGGACTACCTGCTGTCCAACCGGTTCCGCAACGCGAGCCAGGACGATCCGCTCAACGGTGTCCAGGCGTCCTGGCTCGATGCCGCCTTCGACCAGGCCAACCAGACCTATGGCGGTTTCGACGCCTACGTCCGGGACGGACTGAGGCTCACCGACGGCGATATCGCCGCCCTGCGGGCCCGGCTGCTGGGCTGAGCGGCGTCTCGGCCGAACGTCCGCTTCGGCGGTCCCGGGCCGGGGCGTGCACTACTATCCCGGCATGGCGAAGTTTGAGACATGGGACGGCCTGGAACTCAATTACCGGGTCTGGGAGGGTGCGGGCGTCCCGGTCGTCCTGCAGCACGGGGTGGTCGCGGACACCAACGCGAACTGGATGAGCACCGGCGTGGTCGGAGCTCTGCGAGCCGCCGGGCACACTGTGGTCTCCCTGGACGCGCGCGGCCACGGTCGTTCCGGCAAGCCGCACGAGGCGGGGCGGTACTCGTGGCAGGCCATGGCGCGTGACGTGCGCGCGCTCTACGACGAACTGGGCTTCGAGGAAGTCGCGCAGGTCGGATACTCGATGGGCGGAGTGATCTCGCTGATGGTGGCCGCGACCGACCGGCGGGTGCGGCGGCTGGCCGTCGGCGGCATCGGTTCGGGTGTGCTGGATTGCGGCGGCGTCGACCGCCGCGTGATCGACCTGCCCGACCTGCAGGCGGCGATGACCGGCGACGGCGCGGGTGCGTCACCGACCGCGAAGATGTTCCGGGTGCTGGCCGACGCCGTGGGGGCCGACGTGGACGCCATCCACGCGGTGGCGACGGGTCTGGACGACCGTCCCATCGAGACTCTGGCGGACATCACCGTGCCCGCACTGGTGCTGGCGGGCACCGACGACCCGTTCGCCGCCGAACCCGAGCGCCTCGCCGCGGCGCTGCCGAACGGCGCGCTCGCCGTAGTGCCAGGCGATCACCTGATGGCGGTGGTGAACCCCGCGTTCCACACCGCGCTCGTGGATTTCCTGCGCTGAGCCGGAACTAGAAGACCAGCCGCAGTACGTAGTCGCGATGCACCTGGTTGCCGACGGTGAATGTCCTGGTGCCCACCTCGGCGAAGCCGTGCTTGGCGTAGAAGCGCCTGGCGCGCGCGTTCTCCTGGTTGACGCCGAGCCAGACGCCGGCATGCCCCTCGGCACGCGCCCAGTCCAGCGCGGCCTTCATCAGCGCGGTGGAGACCCCCGTGCCATGGTGGCCGGGCAGCACGTACATCTTGCTGATCTCCACCATCGGTTGCGGCCCGACCGATTCCACCACCGCTGGATCGGCCGGGCCGCCCGTGACCAGCATCGCGTACCCGACGATCTCGTCGTCCGCGACGGCTTTGAGCACGATCCTGGCCGGGTCGTTGAGGTATTCGCCGAAGCGTTCGCCCGACAGCGCTTCGCCGACGAAGACATCGATGTCGTCGGGCGTCGCTTCGGGCGGACACGCGAGCGGAAAGGTCGCCGCCGCGACGTCGCTGAGCGCTTCCGCGTCCCACAGCCCGGCCCGGTCGACGATGACTGGGAGGTTGCTCATACCTCCATCAGAGCACACGACCAGATAAGAATGTCATTTCTTGAAATGTTAGCTATATTCTCGAAAGACTCTCTGCAACGCTGCCAGGTGTCCGGGCACGGATTCTCGCCATCGCGCTTTTTCCTAGTCGCGTACTGATCGTCCTCGGCGGGGCCACCGCGTTCGCCCTCGTCGTGCGGCTGAGCATGCCGGGACTCCTCCCTGGGGGCTTGGCGATCGGTGCGGCAGGAGTGGAAGAGGCCGACTTGACTGTCGCTTCTCGAGCGCAGATGTAAACATACTTCTCATGCTCAAGAGTATTATTTTCAGCGCTGCCCTGCCCAGTCACGCCGCCCGCGAACGGCGGCGGATGACCGGGCGGTACCGGGTGGCGTGCGCGGTGGTGACGGCCGCCGCTCTCACAGCGGGCGCCGGTGCGGCGGCGGCCGACGGATCGGCGTCATCACCTGATCCGGTCGCTTCTTCGGGGTGTGATGTGCCCGCGGCGGCGCCGGGGCGATCGACGCCGAGATTCGTCGCGGGCGACAAGGCCGGTACCTACATCCAGGACGTTCCCCGCACCGAGCAGGGGCGACCGGCGCCCGTCGTGTTCGACCTGCACGGCTATCTCGAACCGGCGGAACTCGAGCACGTCGGCAGCGGTATCAGTGCGCTGGGGGCCGCCGAGGGGTTCGTGACCATCACACCGCAGCTCGAGCAACCGGGCTTACCCCGCTGGGACTTCGGGGAGGGCAGCGGGGACATCGCCTACCTGTCCGATCTGATGTCACACATCGAGTCGTCGCTGTGCGTCGACCGCCGCCGGATCTACGTCACCGGCCTGTCGATGGGCGCCTTCACCACCTCGTCGCTGGCATGTCAGCTCTCGGACCGGATCGCGGCGATCGCGCCGGTGGCCGGACTGCAGGACTTCGCGTGGTGCCGCACCGAGCGTCCGGTGCCTGTGGTCGCTTTCCACGGCACCGCGGACCCGATCGTCGCCTACACCGGCGGCACGGGTCCCAACGCCCGGTTCCTGCCTGCCCCGGACGGCTCGGGTTCGGTGGTGCGGCCGGACGGAACGGGCCGCCCGGGGATCACCGGGCCGAGCTCGGCGAGCATTCCGGCACAGGCGGCGGCATGGGCGCGCCGGAACGGCTGCGGACCCGACCCCATCGGGCGGCAGATCGCCTCCGACGTCACGCTGTCGAGCTATCCGTGCCCCGCTGGAACCGCCGTCGAGTTCTACTCGATCATCGAGGGCGGCCACACGTGGCCGGGCAATCCGTCCGTGGTGTCGCCCGTGCCGTTGGTCGGCGCCACCACCGCGTCGATCAGCGCCGACGAGATCATGTGGGATTTCTTCGTGGCTCATCCGCTGGAAGGTCCCGTGCACCGCTGAGCGTCACGCGGAACCCACCGGCGGCCACCCGATCAGCAACGACGGCCTACCCCGCGCCGGACTCGGTGGGCTGGTCCAGCGTCTCCGGGCGGGGAGCGGTAGGCGCGCTCGCGACGCGCTGGGAGTGGAAGACGCGGGACAGGGCGATCAAAGCCACGGCGAACAGCAGCGGGATCACGAAGCCCGCGCGGTGCCCGGCACTCGCCGCGACCGCACCGACCACGCCGCCGCCCAGCAGGGTCCCCGCATAGTTGAACAGGTTCAGACGCGCGATCAGCGCGTCGAGTTCCCGCCCCGTCGCCAGTTGCCCGGCCGCGCTGAAGCACAACGGCGCGATCACGGGCAGCCCGGCGCCCGCCACGAGAAAGCCCGCGATCGCGACGGCCGGACTCGGCGCGGCCACCACGAGCGCCAGGCCGAAGACCCCCATGCCCGCCGCGGTCCGCACCACCTTGCGCGGGCCGAAACGGCGCACCAGCCCGTCGCCCGCGGCCCTGGCGACCAGCGACGTCCCCTGGTACGCCGCGAAGGCGAGCGCCGCGGTCGCCGAACCGGCGAGCAGGTCGTCGGTGAGGTACAGGGCCGACCAGTTGCCCACCGCCAAGTCGACGGCGAAGACGAACGCCGCGGCGATCCCGAGTGCGAGATACGCGCGCAACGCGACGGCCGGTCCGGGTGCGGCGGTCTCGATGGGACTGCTCTCCGCGTCCCGCGCGCCGAGCAGGCCCGGCCCCAGCGCCCAGCCGAGCAGCAGCACGATCGCCGCGGCCACCAGCAGCGATTCCCGCAGCGTCACCTCCAGCGCCTCGCACCCCGAGACGAACAGCGCCCCGGCAATGGTTCCGGCGCTCCACGCGGCGTAGAACGACGACAGGATGAACGTCCCGTACCCGTGCTGGATGAACACCGCCTGCATGTTGGTGCCCGCGTCGACGATCCCCACCGCGGTCCCGTAGCAGCCGAGCGCTGCCACCAGTAGGGCCGTGTTCGGGGCGAACGCCGCCGCCGAGCCGGTGACGGCCACGAGCAGCAGCCCGATCCGCACCGCCGCGCGGCTGGACCAGCGCAGCGCCAGCCGCTCCGCCAGCACGCTGCCGCCGCCCGCCAGCAGCGAGATCAGCACCACCGAGACGGCGATCACCCCGTCCGAAAGGCCGAAATGCTCCTTCTGCTGTGGCAATTCGGTCAGCACGACGGCGAGGAAGAAGCCCTGCGAACCGAACGCGAACGAGTTCGCGATCCGGGCGCGCCGCAGGACGGGCGCGATCGAACTCATGGGCGCAGGGTAGCCGGGCAGTGGCGACGGCGCGCGGCGACCCGGCCGGGGCGATCGGCCATGGTGATCGGACGGCGCGTCCGGGCGCACGTCCTGGCCGTCGCCGGTGATCGGTGTCACTATCGAAGGGCCGCAACAACACTCGCGCACCGAGGGGGAACCGACCGGATGAGAGAGCTGCCCGCGGACTTCTTTCACACCCCGCATGCCTTCTACCAGCAGTTGCGCGCCGAGGGGCCGGTGCACCGGATCCGCTTGCGTACCGGCGTTCGCGCCTGGCTGGTGGTCGACTACGACGCCGCCAAGCAGGTGCTGCGCCATCCCGACGTCCGCAAGGACCCGCGCACTCCGGTGGGCGCCCACGCACGGCGATCAGCCTCGGGCGACAGCGGCGTCACCGCGGTCAACCAGCGCCTGAGCCACCATCTGCTCAACGCCGACCCGCCGCGGCACTCGCGGCTGCGCAAACTCGTCACCCCGGCGTTCGCACCCGCGCGAACGGAGGCCCTCGCGGCACGGATCGTGGCGATCGCGGAGGATTTGCTCGACGCGATGGATCGCACCGCGGGCGCAGGGCCCGTCGACCTGCTCGCGGAGTACGCCTTCCCGCTGCCCATCACCGTGATCTGCGAACTGCTCGGCGTGCCCGTCGAGGACCGCGCGCGGTTCCGGGAGTGGTCGACGGCCGTGGTGGACAGTCCCATGTCCACCCCGGACAGCATGCGCACCGCGACCGACGCCATCGTCGACTACTTCGATGGGCTGATCGCCCGACGGCGCGCGGAGGGCCCGGGCGAGGACCTGATCTCGCAACTGCTGCTCGTCACCGAGGAGGGGGACCGGCTCAGCCACGACGAGCTGATCTCCATGGCCTTCCTGATCCTGGTGGCCGGTCACGAGACCACGGTGAACCTGATCGGCAACAGCGTGCTGGAACTTCTGGCCGATCCGTCCCGCTATCAGGCCCTGCGCGAGGACCCGGCGGGCGTCGCACCGCTGGTGGAGGAGATGTTGCGCTACAACGGCCCGGTCAATGTGGCCACCCTGCGGTACACCGCCGCCCCGGTGCGGCTGGGTGACAGCGTCATCCCGGCAGGGGAGCTGGTGCTGGTCTCGGTGGCCTCGGCCAATCACGACGAACAGCACTTCACCGCGCCCGGGGCATTCGACCCGGATCGCGGCGCGAACGGTCACCTGGCCTTCGGCCACGGCATCCACTACTGCCTCGGGGCGGGTCTGGCACGGCTCGAGACCCGCGTCGCGCTGACCAGTCTGGTGCGGCGCTATCCGCTGCTGCGGCCCGCGTACGACGACGTGGACCTGCGGTGGCGGGAGAGCATCCTGATCCGCGGGCTGCTCGAGCTTCCCGTCGTTGCGGCGAGTGCGCCCGCAGTCCGCTGAGGAGCGGATTCGGTCGACCGACTTTGCTGCGCGCCGCGGGCGACGTAGTCTCCTGCGCATGACAAGCGGAAGCCGCATCGGGATCGTCGGTGCGGGTATCGCAGGTCTCGCCTGCGCGAAAGTGCTGAAACAGGAGGGTTTTCCGGTCGAGATTTTCGACCGCGCACCCGATATCGGTGGCGTGTGGAGCGCGACCCGGCGATACCCGGGACTGCAAACGCAGAACTCCAAGGACACGTATCACTTCTCCGACTTCCCCATGCCCGCCGACTACCCGCGGGTCCTCGACGGGCCGCACATGCAGGCCTATCTGGCCGCCTACGCCGAGCACTTCGGGCTGACCGAGCACCTGCGGTTGCGCACCGAGGTGGTGGCCGCCGATCCGGTGGACAGCGGCTGGTTGCTGGAGATTCGCGACGAGAGTGGAATTCATCGGGCCTCGTGCGACCACCTGGTGATCGCCAACGGCATCTTCAGCGACCCGGCGATGCCGGAGTACCGCGGCGCGGACTGGTTCCGCGCGGCGGGCGGGCGCCTGTGCCACTCCTCGGAGTTCACCGATCTGGAGTCGGTGCGCGGCAAGTCGGTCGTCGTGGTGGGTTACGGCAAGTCCGCCTGCGACATCGCCACCGCGGTCAGCGAGGTCGCGGCCTCCACCTCGGTGGTGGCCCGGCGGCTGTTGTGGAAGATGCCGCGCAAGCTGGCCCGGGTGATCGACTACGAACGGCTGATGCTGACTCGCTTCGGTGAGGCGCACTTCCATTACCTGCGGCCGCGCTGGATGGATCGGTTCCTGGAGGGACCGGGGGAATCGGTGCGAATCAGCAACTTCGACCTGATCCAGGAGCTGGTCACCAAGCACTCCCACCTGCGCGAACTCGGCCTGGTGCCCGGCGGGCGGTTCGAGGAGATCGCCGACAGCACCGTCGGCCTGGTGAGCGAGGGCTTCTACGAGCAGGTGGCCAACGGACGCATCACGGTGCACCGGGACACCACGATCACCGAGATGGGCGGCGGTCCGAAGGCAGCGCCCGGGATCCGGCTCTCCACCGGGCAGGTGCTGCAGGCCGATGTCGTGATCTGCGCGACCGGATTCCAGCAGCGCGTGCCCTTCCTCACGCCGTACATCCAGCGCAGGCTCACCGACGAGCACGGCAACTTCCGCCTGCACCGCCAGATCCTGCCGCTCGAGGTCCCGAACCTGACCTTCGCCGGCTACAACTCGTCGGTCATCAGCACGCTGAACGCCGAGGTCGCCGCGCACTGGACCGCCGCGCTGCTCACCGGCAGGCTCGATCTGCCGCCCGCCGAGAAACTCGACGAGCAGATCGACGCCCGCCTGCGCTGGATGGAGGAACGTACCCCCGGCCACCACGCACACGGCACGGCGGTCGTCCCGTTCTCCATCCAGAACATCGACGAGATGCTCGGCGACCTGAAGTTCCGTCTGCCCCTGCACACGCGGCTGGCGCAGGTGTTCCGCCGGATCAAGCCGGAGTCCTACCGGGGGCTGGCCACCCGCCGCAAGCCGGGGCGGGGACCGGTGGCACCGCCGACCACCCCGATCGAGGCGGAACTGCTTCCCTACGAGGGCGGCGGCGGCCGGGTCAACCACTAGGCCTCCGTTGCCGCCCTGCCCAGGCGGCGATCCGCCCTGTGGTGGGGTATGTGGCGCGCGGAGTGATCCGGCGCGCCGGTTCCGGTTCCATCGTGCGACGGGGTAGGCGGAGGACAGATCGGCGCCCCGCGTGCAGCGACTCCTCCGGTCGCCGGTGAGCGGAGGGGTGTGTGCGCACAATTGCATCGACTGCCGAACTCGGGCGTCGTCCGACGAAAGCGTGCCGGGGCGTCCGGCGAGTTGCGGGGTTCGGTGCGAACAGCCGTTTCCGACGTCGTCGCCCGAGCGGCCCGGCACTGACGTGCGTAGTGCAAATCCGGAGGTCATCGGGCACATGAACACGAGGGACGGCGTTATGGCGTGCTCGATCGTGGACAATTTGGTCGACGACTGTCCGGAGTTGCCGCCGGGGTGCGACTCGCCCCCGCTTGTCGCCCGCGCAATACCGGGGCCCGCTGTTTGCGTTGGCGATAATCCAAGAGTGGAAGCGCTGGACATGAATCTCCTCGTGGCCCTCGACGCACTGCTGGACACCCATAGCGTCACCCTGGCCGCGCAGCGCCTACACACCTCGCCGCCCGCGATGAGCCGGACGCTGGCCAGATTGCGCGGCGTGCTCGGCGACCCGTTGCTCGTGCGCGCGGGTCGCAACCTGGTGCCGACACCACGGGCACTGGAATTGCGCTACGAGGTCAGCACGCTGGTCGAGCAGGGACGCGCCCTGCTGACACCGCGCGACGACCTCGACCCCGCGGCGCTGCGCCGGACGTTCGCGGTGCAGGCGGGCGACATGGTGCTCACCGAACTGGCCGGGCCCCTGCTGTCGGCCGTACGCGCCCAGGCGCCGGGCGTCACACTGCGCTTCCTGTCCGACACCCTGGAGGGCACCGCCGCGTTGCGCGACGGACGTGTCGATCTCGAAGTCGGGGTGATCGACCACACCGACCCGGAGACCACCGTGCGCAGAGTGCTCACCGACCGCGTGATCGGCGTCGCCGCCGCGGACCATCCTTTGGTCACCGATCGCGTCACCGTCGCCGCGTACGCTGCCGCACCGCATCTGAGCATTTCGCGCAACGGCCGTTCGCACGGCCCGATCGACGACCGTCTCGCCCTGCACGGCCGCACCCGGCGAGTGGTCGCCACCGTGCCGACACTGACCAGCGCGCTGTTCGCGGTGCGCGGCACCGACCTGGTCTGCTCCGCGCCCGCCATGCTGAGCGCCGCCACGCTACCGGCGATGGGATTGGGCGCGTTCGAGATACCGCTGCCGCTGCCGGAGGCCGCGATCGGCATGGCGTGGCATCCGCGCAACACCGCCGACGGAGGGCATCGCTGGCTGCGCGATCTCGTCCAGGAGATCCTGCTGAGTTCGGCGGGCGCGGCGGGTCCGCCGAAGCGGCGGCGCGTCAGAGTGGCTCAGGACACCGGCGGCGGGCTGGAGAGCCGGTAGTCGGCCGGCCTGCGCTGCGCTTCGGTGCGCTCGGAGGGGTAGCCGTTCGAGGTCGAGTCGAACAGGTCGGAGCGTCCCAGCGGGGCCGCGGCCGTGCGCTTGAGCTCGTCCAGCATGGCTTGCAGCTTGTCCACGTGGGTGTTCTCGACCGCTGTCCGGTCGTCCTCACCGGCGCGGTGCGCACCGGTGAGTCCGGTGCCCGGTGTCGCCCCGTTCTCCGATCCGCTGTGTTGCGTGCTCGGAGTGGACGCGACGATGTTCTCGTACGCGGCGTTCTCGGTGGGGGAGTAGGAGGCCGTCGAGGTGGCCGGTTCGCGCGTCTCCCGCTGACCGGTACTCGGATCGCGCGGTGCCGGCGGGGTGAAAGGCGACACGGGTTCCCGCGGTGCCGGCGTGGTGAAAGCGGGCTCACGCGAGGGCGGGGCGGTGAAGTTCGACGCCGGTTCGCGGGGTGCGGTGAAGCTCTGGCCGGAGGAGACGTTCGGATCCAGCGCGGTGAGTGTGGGCTCGCGCGGTGGTGTGAAACCCGTCTGCGCGGCGGAATTCGGTTCGGCCGCCGCGTGCACCGGCTCCCTGGGTGTGCTCTGCGGTCGCGCGCCGTTGCGGGAAACGGCCGCTTCGCCGGCATCGCTCTTGCGCGCCGCGGGTTCGGCGCCGCCGTGCTCCGCCTTGCGTGCGTTCGCCCGTCCGGCGGCCGCCCGGGGAAGCGAGCCTGCCGGGCGCTGCGCCGCCGTCCGATCCTCCGGAGCCGGGTCGTCGCCGGATTCCAGGAGCTGCACCCTGGCGTCGAGACCCGAGATATCCTGTGCGGCACGGAAAGCCCACGCCTCGAGTTTGGCCAACCGCCCCTCGGCGGTCGGTTCGCTCACCACGGTCTGCGCGCCATCGATCCGGGCCGCCACCGCGTCCAGCTTCTCGCTGACCTCTCGGAGAGCCGACGCGATACTCGACAACATCGCGCCGATCGACTCGCCGGTCTGCTGACCGTGCTCCATCCAGTACCTACTTCCCCGTATCGGCCCAGCTCGCACTCGGCCGGACGATTCTATCCGCCCAGTTGGACATCCGCGGCTCGCGAAGTATCGGCGGCGCACCGATCCATGACCTGATCGAAGCAGCCTAGGCCCCCGGAATTACCCCCCTGCAGGCGGATTACGCGGCGACCCGGTTTGTCCGGAAACCGGCCGACGTATCTGATCGGTTATTATCCGCCTGATCCGCGCCCTCCGCGACTCCGCGCTACGGACCGCCGCGGTGAGCTGCGTTACGCGGGCAGCGAGTGCGCCCGGATGCCGGATGGCCGGCGCGTCACGGGATGGCGGCAACTGTCAATTCGCCGATACCTGACTGCCCGGTGCGGGCCCGTGGCATGATGAAAATCCTTGTGCCACAGAGAACAACGCCAATTCCGCTGATCGGTCACCTGCGCGGCACACCCGAGCGCGGGGTGAACGGGGCTGGCGAGGTAGCCGAGTCTGACGCACTCTTGATCTATGGCGTAGGTCGCCGGGCCTGCGGTGGTTTGTGCAGGGGAGTGGTCGCGTGAGAACGAAGCAGCGGGCGGAGATCGCCTGCGGGCGCCGGGCGATGCTCGCCGAGTTGGGTATCGGAGAGGCTTCCGGCCGTACGCGTGGGTCGAAAGCCGGTTACGCCTGCGGGTGCCCGGAATGCGCCGCCGCCCAGTGGGATATGCGGCGGCTCAAGTACTGGTTGTGCGGCAGGCTGCTCGCCTACGGCGCCGACGAAGCCGAGGTGGATCGGCGCATCGGCACATTGCCGGTGGACGTGTACTGGCGCAAGGGCGACCGGGTGTACGCGATCGAGGTGCGCAGCGGCCCGCTGGAGCGCGGCCTCGCCCAGGAGCACACCGAGCGGCTGCGCGCCGCCGGCTGCACGGATGTGCTGTGGCTGTGCCCGCCCGGCTACTGGGTGCCGTATCTGCACGCTCTCGGCATCGCCGACTTCGCGCCCGCCGCCTGTGATTACCGCGCGGTCACCGGTGTGCTGGACACCGAGCACGCCATGGCGGCGCCGCGGCGGGAGCCGGTCGAACTGCGCGAGTTCATCGCCGGCTGGGTACGCGGCGAGTACGTCTGGGGTTATCGGGACGAGAGGACAGGAGGCTGGGCTACCGTGACCGACTGGGAATACCACACGAAGACGCAGGCCATGGTCATCGCCCGGCAGCGCCAGGAACTGGTCAACCAGCGAACGGCGCTGGCGGTGACTCGCAAATCATTGCGCGACAGGCAGAAACACCTGCTGAAGCTGACCACGCGACTGGAACGCGCGGAACTGGCCGCCCAGAAACAGGCCGACGCCCTCGCCACCGCCCAGCGCACGATCGCCGATCACGATCGACTCGACAAGGCGTTGCGCAACACGATCGCCAATCTCGAGGTGACCATCGGCCGCTGGCAGCTGATCACGATCTGCGCGATGCTGCTGATCGTCACGTTCCTGGCGGCGGCGATGGTGGTGCGCTGAGCCGGAAGGGCGCCCGTTCCCACCGCCATTCGTGGCGCAGCACCAGCGCGAGGAAGTCCAGCAGTTCCAGGCCGGTCTTCGCACGCACCTCGCGGAGCGTGGCCCAGTGCACGGTGCCGCGCTCGACCAGGTCGCGCAGCATCCGCTCGCTGGTGGCGTCGACGGGGCGTGCGCGCAGATCGGGAACGCCGATGCGGCTGCCGGTCCAGACCAGCCAGCCCCAGCCGTTGGCGTGCGCGTGTGCTCGACCGGCGGCGGCCTTCACCCGGTTGACGTGGAAGCCGACGTGCCCGAGCGCGGCGACGTCGATCAAGACCGTGCGGCCGTCGGTGAGCCGGGCGACGATGCTGGGATAGTGCACCCGTTGGGCGCCGTCGAGGTCGTAACCGACCGCCGCGGGGTGCTCCTGAAAAGTCTCGACCAGATCGCTGGCGTTGAGGATCCAGAGCAGCCTGGCCTCCAAACCGGAGTCGAACGGCACGTCGCGACCGACCTTGTCCAGGTAGAAGCGCCCGCGGCCGTCGTCGTCGCTGTCCACGGTGCGCGCGGAGACGGTGGGGACCGCGGCCGCGGCGCCTGCCCGAGGCCAATCGACCTGGCTCAGCCAAGGATTCAGTTGACTCGTCGCTCGCGGCTCGGCATCGTGCAGCTTCGCCAGGCGCCGGTTGGTCTTCTTCTGCCAGGCGGCGATGCGCTGAGTGACGAACCCGGCGATCCGCTTGGCGTCCTCGGCCGCGTGCCCGGCCAGCCGCAGCTTCAGGTACGACAGCTCGGTCGCGGCGATGTCGGTGTCGGTCGCGTACGTCTCCACCAGGAGCGCGCGCACCAGTTGCCGGTCCCTGGCGTCGAGCGGATACCGCGCGGACAGTACCGCGGCGGCGCGATGGCCGGACAATTGCGCCATCCGGATCATCTGCCCGACCGCTTTGGTGTGCAGTTGCCGCACCCGGTCGCGGGAAAGGTCGTAGCGAGCGCCGATCCGGGCCAGCGTCTCCGGTTTCTCCCCGCACACCCCGAGCCGAGCCGTCAGCAGGTCGCCGTCCTTGGCTTTGTGGTCGGCGCGCAAAGCGATCAACTCGCCGAGTACCTCGTTGACCTCTTCGAGTTCGAACGAGATGTCATCTCGCAGATCGAGCGATTCGGGATCGTCGTCGTCCGGCGCCGCCCCTTGCGCGACCTCCGCACTGATCGTCACGCGACAACCCCCTGACTCCGCTCCGGCACTGTGCGCCACAGCGTATCCCCACCCACCGACACCGGACCGCCGCCGCGACCACCCGCGAACATCGCGCCACAACGATCGAAGCCCCGTCTTCCAGCGCCCCGCGCAGCGACCCGCTCGGAGGGCGCATCATTCCGGCAGCGGCGTAGCGGCGCGCGGGTAAGCCGGCTGGTTCAGGGGTTCGGCGCACGCTCGGGGCATTGCCATGGCACGCCGTCGATTCGGGGGTTCTCCTCGGCGACCCTTCTGAAGGCACTCGATCGTGAGACGCTGACGAGAGAGGAGTCGGCGGGAACGATGACAGCGAATCCGTTGTCGCGGGACCATTTCGCGGGAACGAGTACCCATACGTCGCCTCGTGCGACGAGGGCGCGGAAACACTGGTAGCGGAATCTCGGAGGCCGTTGGGGTTGGGCCTCGACCAGCGTCTCCGCGATCATGTTGGTCGGCACGTCCAAGCGTTCATCCGTTACGACGGAGACGACGGATTCCTTCGTCCAGAGATCGTGCGCAGCGGTTTGAGCGGCGTTGTCGCCGAGCCGGGTGGCGAAGGAGTTCATCACGGCGAAAAGAGCCAGAAGGCTGATCGCGATCGCCACGGTTCGGCTTACTCGTGTGGTCGGTCCCGGTTCGTGTGTTCCGGTGTCGCTCATCGAGGTGGACAGGACCCAGTAGCCGACCACGACCAGAAGACCGCCCGAGCCCAGTGTGATGGGCGCGAATGCCCAGGAGACGACGGCCCACCTGGGGGTGAGCCACGGCACCACGACTCCGGTGACGCCGGTGACGACGAAAATCGCTCCGAGCGCCAGCATGACGCGGCCGACGGTGCGAATCAGGCGCGGTCGCCGGCCGCTCCGGATGAAGCGGCCTGCGTAGGCGCCTACCCACACAGCGGCGAACCACCCGACGATCAGCAGTAACAGCGGGGCGTACAGCACGCCCACGCTTCCCACAACATAGTCGCTGGTCGTGAAGCCGAGAGCGTCGCAATCCACACCGAAGAAGGCGAGCTTCTTGCGCGTGTACACGTAGCCGAAGTAGTAGCACAGCGCCGTGATGATCGTGGTCGGCGCGATGACCGCCCCGATCACACCTACCCATCGTTGGAGCACCGCCGGAGACGCCGGCGCGCCCGGATGCTCGGTCATCTCACGGTCCCGTCGGCGTGCCGCCGGGAGCGGGCGCTTGTCCGCCCGGTGCTCCTGGAGGGGGTGGCAGGGTGCCGCCAGGGGCTCCCGGCGGTGGCGGGGGCGGGCTCGTGAAACTCGGCAATGGCGGAGCGGAAGGGCGAATATTGCCTTCCGGTCCAGATGGTCGTCCACCTGGTGCGCGGGTTCTGAATTGTTCCGTGGTCGGGAACGAATTGCCCCCCGGTATCGGCGCCTGGGGCGGCGTTGCCGCCGACCGAGACGCCGAGGCCGAATTCGTGGAGGAAATCGGCGACCCGGGTAGTGGCGCACTCGGCGTAGAAAGTGAAGATGAGGTGGTCACGGCAGGTGATGCCGACCCGGGCGGTGTTGCGGGGTCTGTGGCGCTGCCCTCGCAAGCCGTGAACACGGCTACCGAAATTGCCAGTGCCGAGATGGTAGCGGCGAGCCGAGCGACTGGCGTGCGTGGTGAGCGATTACTTCGTGGTGACCGCATCGGAACTCCCTGAACCGACTACTCGAAATCAGGGAGCAGAGTGCCAGGGCGTTGATGGTTGCTCACGGGTAGCCGACTACTCGTCTTTCGGCTCGTGGAGCCCTCGCGACGGGGTGTCCGACTGCGGCCGACTACCGCGAAGGTGGCGTTGGTAAGCCACAACGAGAACAGGCCCGGTGGAAACCGGGCCTGACCTCGTGAGACGGTGGTGCGCGATACTGGGATTGAACCAGTGACCTCTTCCGTGTCAGGGAAGCGCTCTCCCGCTGAGCTAATCGCGCGAGGTGGAGACGGGAATCGAACCCGTGTGCACGGCTTTGCAGGCCGTTGCCTCACCACTCGGCCACTCCACCGCGCAAAGGGGGACGGCGTTATGTTGCCTGGCCCTACCTCTCGAGCGGATGACGGGATTCGAACCCGCGACCCTCACCTTGGCAAGGTGATGCGCTACCAGCTGCGCTACATCCGCATTCTGCCTCCCCGGGGCTCGTTTCCGGCCTCCGTGGTGCGAGACAGAACATTAGCGGACGCTCGGTGAAAGGTACAAATCCGCTGGTAGAACGGCGGAAATCGTGAAGTTGAACGGTGTGACACCGGTGGCGCGTGTGGTGGATGGGGGAGGGGAGGCTCCGGTCGTCGCTGCCGGCGGTGCGGACGTCGAGCCGGCGACCGGTCGCGACGGCATAGAGGTGGCGCGCGGCTGGGCGGAAAGGGCCGCCAGGTGAGTGAAGGTTCCGCTGAACCGTCCCTGTCCGGATGGCGATTTGGTGAACCGCCGGTGGCGCGTGCTAATGTTTCGTCTCGTCCGGAGGGCACCCCGAGCCGCCGGAAAGATATCAGGTCTCATAGCTCAGCGGGAGAGCGTCCGCCTCACACGCGGAAGGTCGCTGGTTCGATCCCAGCTGGGACCACTCAATCCCCCCGACATATTGCCTGGTCGGGGAATTATTCGTTTGCATACCCT